>NZ_JAFBID010000024.1 GCF_016811235.1 Microvirga arabica | reverse complement strand
AGGTTAAGCCGGCCTAAGGGTTTGCATCCAAGTTTCAGGGTGGTTTTGAACACCCTGCGAAGGTCGGGTGCTGGCACTTCTGAGAAGTTGAGCCGAGGGCAGTTAAATCACCCGGAGCAGACGTTCGCGAACGGTAGGGATCGATAGAGAATGGCCAATAAAAGAACCCTAAAATTCACGCTACAGTGCTGAACCCAGCGGCTCCGCTAAAGAGCTCTGACGGATTTTTCCGGATCATGGCAACCTATATCCGACGTGACGACCCGGCCTGCCCGACGTGTATCTCAGGAGATCAACCATCATCATGACGAACTCACCGAGCATGGATGCGGCGCTGACCTCGCCATCGGTGGCGCGGAACCGGGATCCAATTCTGGCCGTCCTGCAGCGGGTGCTCCCAGCTAGCGGACTGGTTCTGGAGATTGCCAGCGGGACCGGCGAGCACGCCCATCACTTCGCCGCCGCGCTGCCGCACCTGACGTGGCAGCCCACCGATCAGGACGAGCAAGCCTTGAACAGCATCGCCGCTCATCGCGCAGCGTCAGGGCTGCCCAATCTTCTTGCGCCGTTGAGGCTCGATGCCTCTGCCCCGGATTGGCCCGTCGAGCAGGCTGACGCTCTCGTCGCAATCAACATGGTCCATATCTCTCCCTGGCGGGCGACGCAGGGGCTCATGGCCGGGGCAGGGCGGGTGCTCCCGCCTGGCGGCGTGCTCTTTCTCTACGGGGCCTACAAGGAGAATGGCGCCCACACGGCCCCCAGCAACGAGGCCTTCGACCAGGACCTCAGACGCCGGAATCCAGAGTGGGGTGTTCGTGACTTGGAAGAGGTGACTGACCTCGCAAGGGCGCATGGGCTGGACCTCGCCGAGCGCATCGCCATGCCCGCCAACAATCTCAGCCTAGTGTTCCGAAGGTAGGCGAGCCGGGGCCCAAGTCGCCCCGCAGCGCCCTCACGGGCATTCCGCTCGCCAGCCCCCATGCAGGGTGCCGATCCTCTTGCGGAAACATAAGCATATACTAAATTAGTCTAATCTTATAGATTGTAGGTATGCGTATGCCCCGATTGGACCTCGACTTGGAGACCTTTGAGAAGCAGGCGACCGAGGTCGCGGACATCCTGCGGGCGCTCGCCAACGAGCGCCGCCTGATGATCCTGTGCAAGCTGGTGGAATGGGGCGAGGCCAATGTCACCGCGCTGGCCAAAGCCGTGGGCCTGTCGCAATCCGCCCTGTCGCAGCATCTGGCCAAGATGCGCGACGAAGGCATCGTCGCGACCCGGCGCGAGAGCCAGACGATCTGGTACCGCATCGCCGATCCGCGCATCGAGCAGCTGTTCGCCACCCTCTACAGCCTGTTCTGCAAGCAGGCGAAGGACGGCGGGTCTGCCTGACAAGGAGGTGGGTGCCACCTCAACCGGCCCGTCGCGCCCACCCGGGGCGCTGGATTTGCAACGAACGATCTGCATTGCGCCCAGGAGCGGGGCACGGCCTTTGACCTTCATGTGCAAGGGCGGGGCTCCCTAAAAAAATAGCAGGAGGCTTCATGAGCGAACAATCGGACCAGGAGCGCTGGAACACGCGCTACAGCGGCGAGGATTACCTGTTTGGCACCAGCCCGAACGCCTTCCTGGCCAGTCAACGGCACCTCCTCGCGCCCGGACAGAGGGCTTTGGCTGTGGCCGACGGGGAAGGCCGCAACGGCGTGTGGCTGGCCGAGCAGGGGCTGCGTGTCACCGCGACCGACTTCTCCCCAGTGGCCATCGCAAAGGCCCGTCAACTCGCGGAAAGCAGGGGCGTCGAGGTCTCCTTCGTTCAGGCGGACCTGGCAGGCTGGGAGTGGCAGGAAAGCAGCTTCGACGTAGTGGCCGCCATCTTCATCCAGTTCGCCGATCCGACCTTGCGTGAGGCGATCTTCCGGGGCATCCGGCGCACGCTTGCTCCCGGAGGCCTGCTCCTCCTGCAGGGCTACCGGCCGGAGCAGGTCGGATACGGGACCGGCGGCCCGCCGCATGCGGAGAACATGTACACGGTGTCCATGCTGCGCGAGGCCTTCCACGATTTCGAGATTGTCAGCCTGGTGGAGCACGACAGCGTCATCCAGGAGGGGACCGGACACCACGGCGTGTCGGCCCTCGTGGATCTGGTCGCGCGCAAGCCATCCTGACCTCCGGCCAGAACCCTTTGCTCCGACCCCGGACGCCCCCGCGAGTTCAGGGGCGTCACGGAATTCCCTATTGCGGCGCGAACGGGTTCCTGAACCCGCCCGCCCGCGCCGGCGCCTTGGGTGGATGGTGCGTGGCGAGGTAGTTGAGGATCAGGTCGCGGTCGGCGCCCTGGATGTCGGGCATGCCATGCCGCTCCGTCATCCAGGTCATCGTCTCGTCCCACTTGTCCCTAGTCAGGCCCTGGTTCGACACCAGCCTGTAGCCGTGGCAGGCCGTGCACAGGCCGAAGGTCTCGTCCCGTCCAGGTCCCTCCGGCAGATCCTCCATCCGCTCGTCCTTGGGCGTGAAGGCAGGCGCAGGCCCCTGCTGGGTCTGCGCAGAGGCGGAAGAGGCCGATGCCGCCAGGGCGAGCATCGGCAGCCAGTAAAACCATCGCACGATCAACGACCCTCACCCCACCAGGACGGCTACACGGTGCATGGTGTTGCCGCCGTACCCCTGCGGGTTCCAGTTATGGGCGACGGGCGGCTGCATCCGGCCGTTCGCGTCCGTGGCCCGCGTCCAGATCTCGTAGTAGCCGTCCGACGGCAGCGGCACGGCCGCAGTCCACCGGTTCCAGTCGTAGCGGTTGCGGGTCGGGGCAAGCGTCGCCTGCGTCCAGGTTTGGCCGGCATCCGTCGAAACATCCACACGGCTCACCGTGAGATCGCCGGCCCAGGCGGCACCCCTCAGGGCCACCGCCCGCGTCCCGGCCGGCAGCCTCGTGCCGTTCGCCGGAGCGGTGATGATGCTGCGCACCGGCATGGATTCGAGGATGCGGAAGTCCTTCTCGTCCGCCGTGCCGCCCGGCACCATCGGCGTGTTCGGCACCCGGTAGGAGGTGCCGGTCATGCCCTGGCCATCATGCTCACGGTCGCGGATCGTGATCCGCGTCAGCCACTTATGCGACAGCGAGCCCGGCCATCCGGGGATCACCAGCCGCAGCGGCCCGCCATGGATGGTGGGCAGGGGCTCGCCATTCATCTGGTAGACGATCAGGCTGTGCGGCTCCATAGCCTTGGCGATGGGCATGCCGCGCGAGAGCGACTCCTTGGTCGTGTCGCCCGACAGGTGCGGGTCGGCACCATAATGGGCGGTGTACTTCGCCGTATCCTTGAGCCCTGCGGCCTGCAACACTTCGCTCAATGGAATGCCGGTCCATTCGGCGCAGCCCGCGCCACCGTTCGTCCACTGGTTGCCGCGGGCTTGGGGCTGGAAGAACGAGCGGCCGTTGCCGCCGCATTCGAGCACCATGCGGTAGGTTTTGGGTTGGAAACGAGACTTCAGCTCGGCAAGCGTCAGTTCAAGCCGGTTGTTGACCTCACCGTCGACGGTCAGCTTCCAGGCATCAGGACTTGCGGCGGGCTCGGGGATCTGTCCGTTGTTGCGGATGAAGAACTTCGAGATCGGCGTCGTCTCGTCATCGAGCAGATGCTCGGGCGTCTCCGCCACCAGCGGCCGTTCGCCAAGGACAACGAGACCCTTCTCCTTGCCTGGGTAGTCGAGGGGCTGTGGGCCTGATGGCTGGGCAGCGGCACCTGATGTGGGAGCCCCCTGCGCCAGAGCCGACGGGAGCATGGTGCCGGTTGGGTTCGAGGACAGAGGGACGCTGGCGCCCACGGCGGCTCCGAGGCCCGCCAGGCTGACACTGGTTAGGAGCCCGCGGCGGCTGATCCCTCCCGGCTCCGGGGGCTTTTGACCGTCAATGGGTGGGTCTTGGGGCGACCGCTCGGTTTGGCGTGTCATGGCGTTCCTCCGCAGGCCCCCGCCGCGCCGGGCTCGTGGCCGCAGCGTCGTTTGCCGCATGGTAGGACAACAAGCTTGGCCTGTGAAGACAGCGCGGCAGAGGAGGGAGGGCTGCGGCGCGTCGGAAGGCGCTTCCCAAGCGATGAGGGGCCGCCGGCAGCCCTTCATCGCAACTCGACTACTCCGACAGCAACCGGTTGAGCGCGCCCGTCAATGCCTCCCGGGAAATCTCGCCAACGTGGACGGATCGGAGCTTCCCGTTCGCGCCGATGAAGAGGGTGACCGGCAGACCCGGCGTGGCGTAGTGGCGAGGCACGTCCATGCGCACATCGAGCAGCACGTTCGAAAGCGTGATCTTCTCGGTGTTCAGGTAGCCCTCAATCGTCGTGCGCTTCTCGCCCTGGTTCACGAACAGGAACGTGACGTCGTCTCTCGCCGCTGCCATCTCGGCCATCATCGGCATCTCGCGCCGGCATGGCGGACACCAGCTTGCCCACAGGTTTACGACAACGGGCTTTCCAACAAAGGTGGTCAGGACGACGGATCCTCCCTCCGCGCGCTCCAGGGCTACCTCCGGCATCGGTGTGGACGGCGTGGCGCTGGTCAGCTGCCACACCACGTTCCAGGCAAACAGGCCAATAACAAGGCTGGCCACCGCGCCGATGGCGGCCCGGCGGGTCCGCACCAGGGCCGCGGAGACCAGCGCGATTCCGGCGGCGCCCCACAGCCAGGAGAACCCGCCCTGCCAGACCGCGAAGACCCGCCAGGGCTCCACCGCAAAGCTGGCGGCGTGCTCGATGACATGCCCCAGCCGGGCCATGATCAAACCGCCGAGTAGAGCCCAGGTCGACCAGCGGCCAACGCGGGAATCCAGGCGGGAGGACAGGATCGACGTCGCGATCATGAAGGCACCGATGCCGGCGATGGCCGCGAGGCGATCACCGGCGAAGACGAGGGGACCGATTGAGACAACTTGCATGAGCCAGTTGGTTCGAGAGCCAGCTTAAGGCAGCCTTAAGAGGCAGTGCAGGCCCCTGATGGTCGAACGATGATAGGCGGGACGCGTTGCTTGATCGCAGCCGCCGTTCCCGCGAATCCCTCGTCAGAGAGGATCATCTATGCTTGATGCCGCGATCCAATGGGCCAACACGCTGATCTGGGATCACCTGCTGATCTATGTCCTGCTCGGTGCTGGCGCCTACTTCACGATCCGTACCCGGTTCCTGCAGTTCCGGCGCTTCGGCCACTTTTGGTCCGCCCTCTCACACTCGCGCGAAGGAGCCGGGCAGGGGATCTCGGGCTTTCAAGCCTTTTGCATCGGCCTTGCCTCCCGGGTTGGGACCGGCAACATCGCAGGCGTTGCGATTGCGCTGACTCTCGGCGGCCCGGGGGCAATCTTCTGGATGTGGATAGTCGCCCTCGTGGGCATGGCGACCGCCTTCATTGAGGCCACGTTGGCCCAGCTCTTCAAGGTGCCGCAACCCGATGGCACGTTCCGGGGCGGGCCGGCCTACTACATTGAGCGCGGGCTGGGCTCCCGATTCTGGGGCAGCATCTTCGCAATCCTGCTGATCTTCACGTTTGGGCTGACCTTCAACGCCGTGCAGGCCAACACCATTGCCGACACCCTCAGCTCCGCGCATGGCATTCCACCGCTGGCCACTGCCATCGGCCTGGTGATCCTGGCAGCTCCCGTCCTGTTCGGCGGGATGCGGGCCATCGCTCGCGTGGCAGAGTGGATGCTGCCTATCATGGCCTTGGCCTACATCGCGCTCGCCCTGGTGATCATCGGGCTCCATATTCAGAAGGTGCCGGAGGTGCTCTCCCTGATCGTTAGGTCGGCGTTCGGGCTCGATCAGGCCGCCGCTGGCGCGTTCGGCGGGATTGCGGCGGCTCTCCTAAACGGCGTCAAGCGCGGCCTGTTCTCTAACGAGGCGGGCATGGGCAGCGCTCCCAATGCGGCGGCCACAGCCACTGTGAGCCATCCGGCTTCTCAGGGCTTCATTCAGGCTCTGGGCGTCTTTGTCGACACGATCATCATCTGCTCGGCGACCGCCTTCATCATCCTGGTCTCCGATGTCTACGATCCGGCCCGGCCGGCGGAGATCGCGGGCGCGACGCTCACGCAGGCCTCCGTTGCCGCCTGGTTCGGCGACACCGGCATGGTGTTCATGACGCTGGTGATCTTCCTGTTCGCGTTCTCGTCGATCCTCGGCAATTACGCCTATGCCGACGGCAACCTCACCTATCTCGGGGCCTCTGTTCCGATGATGCAGGTGTTCAAGGTCATCGTGCTTCTTGCCGTGGCCGGCGGCTGCCTGGGCGAACTGCCAACTGTGTGGGGACTGGCCGATGTGGCCATGGGGCTGATGGCTCTGGTCAACCTGACGGCAATTCTCCTTCTTGGGCGGTGGGCGTTTGGCGCGCTCGCAGACTATGAGCAGGCCCTGCCGAAGGGTACGCCATTGTTCAATTCGAAAGCGAATCCGCACCTGCCGGACCGGATCGGGACTGGCGTGTGGAGCCGTGGCTGACCAAGGCGTCCACCAACGGGTGCAGGAACGCTTTCGAGTTGACTATCCCGAACTCCGCCCGCAGCCCAGGGCGATCTTGGCGGTTGCGGAGCTCGAAGGTCGCCTTTGCCCGCCTGAGCGCCGCGTTGACAATGGCGAGGCCGAGGCCACTGCCCACGGCGCTGCGGTGACGTCCACGGAAGAACCGGTCGGTCACGAGTCCGATTTCGTCCTCCGGGATACCCGGACCCTCGTCCTCCACCGCGATCACCGGTGGTCTTGCGCTGCCATCAAGGAACCAGCGCACGAGGCCGCCCTTCGGCGAGTGCTGCACCGCGTTCTCGTGCAGGTTGCGCACGGCGAGGTGGAACAGCTCGCGGTTCATCCGGATCGTCGTGTGGTGGAGCGCGGGGTCGATCTCCACCCGCGTGTTGGTCGTGCCCGTGCCAAGGCTCGCGATGACCTCCTCCAAGGCCGGGCCGACGAGGATGTCGTGAGGCTCGCTCTCGTCCGCGGTGGCATCGAGCTCGGACATGGCGAGCAACTGGCGCACGAGCCGGCTGGTGCGGTCGACGGCCACCAGCGTTTGCCTCAAGGCTCCTTCTCGGGTTTCCGCATCCTTCGCCGCCAGGGCCACTTGGACCTGGGTGCGCAGCCCTGCCAGCGGGGTTCGCAGCTCATGCGCGGCGAAGGCCGTGAAGCTGCGCTCGTGCTCGCGCGCCGCCGCGACCTTGCCGAAGAGGCCGTTCAGGGCCTCGATCACAGGACGGATCTCCGACGGCGGGTTGCCGACGCTGATCGGGCACAGCTCCTCGGCACCGCGCGCCTTGAGGCCTTGCGTCAGACTGCGCAAGGGACGGAGCCCGCGGCCAACACTGGCCCAGATCAGGAAGGCCAGCAGGGGGACCATCAGGGCGGCCGGCAGGAGCAGGCCGCGGACGAGGTCCGTCACGAGGCGGTCGCGCAGGCCGAGCCGATCACCGACCAGCACCCGGATGCCCTTGTCGCGATCGGCCACGGCATAGACCCGCCACGGCTCGCCGCCGACCTCCCGTTCGGAGAACCCGCTGGCCTCGTCCGACAGCTCGGCTTCCGGCGCGCCGCTGGAGCGTCCGATCAGGCGGCCGTCGAACGACCAGATCTGACATGAGAGTTGGCGCTCGTAACTGACATGGGCCGGCTCGGGGAGGGGGATGGACGCCAGAGCACCGTCCGCACGGGCCGACAACGCGATCTCGCCGCTTGTGACGAGCGAGCCGACCATGCGCGCGGCCTCCATGAGGCGCGTGTCGAGCACGTGCTGCAGCTGGCGCTTGGTGTCGAGATAGATCCAGGCCGTCGCGAACAGCCAGATCAGGGTCGTGGCGGCGATGAGAATGACAAACAGCCGGGTGCGGATCGAGCTCATGTCAGGCGCTCCGAAGGCGGTACCCGAGGCCGCGCACGGTCTCGATGGCATCGCGCCCGATCTTGACCCGCAGATGATGGACGTGGACCTCGACCGCGTTGCTCTCCACGTCCTCCTCCCAGCCGTAGAGCCGGTCGGCGAGCTGGTCCTTCGACAGCACCGTGCCCGGATGCTTGATGAGGGCTTCCAGGATCGAGAACTCGCGGCGGGAGAGGCCAATCGGGTTGCCGTCGATCTCGACGGTTCGGCGACCGGGATCGAGTTCAATCCCGTTCCAGGATAGGGTCGGGGTCGCCCGCCCGCCTGCCCGACGGGAGATGGCGCGCAGCCGGGCGGCGACCTCGTCGAGGTCGAAAGGCTTGCCGAGATAGTCGTCCGCGCCGCTGTCGAGGCCGCCGATCCGGTCGGCCACGGTGTCTTTTGCGGTCAGCAGCAGAACCGGCGTCGCGTCCTGGCGCCGGCGCAGCTCGCGCAGGATGTCGAGCCCGGAGCCGTCCGGCAGCATCAGGTCAAGAACAAGAGCATCGAACTCGGCCGTGGCGAGCGCGGCCCGGGCGTCGCCGCAGGACGCCACCGCATCGACCGTGAAGCCGTGAATGCCAAGGCCGACCTTCAGCCCGTCGAGCAGCATCGCATCGTCTTCAACCACAAGAATACGCATCGAGCACCTCCGCGGGTTCTGTGACCCGCTACCCTTAAGGCTGCCTTAAGGTTGGCCGGGAGTTTGGGGGGAAGTTGTTCTAGTCGCGAGGATTCGCTTGTCCCACAATCCTATCCGAATTTTGTTCGTGCTTGCTGCGCTTGTTCTCAGCTCGGCCGGGGCGCACGCGCAGTTCAACATCCCAAGCACCGACGAGGCGTTCAGGCTCAGCGCCTCGAAGAGCGCCGACGGAGGCGTCATCCTCGATTGGGCGATTGCCCCGGACATGTATCTCTATCGCGACAAAGTGATCGTCTCGGCCTCTCCCGGCGACGCCCAGCCAATGCCGGTCGAGACCAGCCCCGGCATCAAGAAGGACGATCCGACCTTCGGTACAACTGAGGTCTACCATGACGCGGCCCGCGCGACGGTGTCGGCCGGCTCGCTGGCCGCCGCCGGCTCGCCGCAGACGATCCATGTCACCTACCAGGGCTGCGCTGAAAAACTCGGCATCTGCTATCCGCCCGAGACGAAGGCCATAGAGCTCGCGACGCTTCCAGCGGCGGTGAACCAGAGTGCAGCGGCCTCGAATGGCGGTCCACCCTGGAGCACAGTGCCGACTGGCCCCTTGCAGGCGGTCGAACCCACCACGTCCACCAACGCCGCCCCATTGGCCTCGCAAGCCGCTCCACAGGACAATGCCTGGATGAGCGGCAGCTTGGCATCGGTCCTGGCGACCTTCCTCGGCTTCGGCCTCCTGCTCGCCTTCACCCCCTGCGTGCTGCCGATGATCCCGATCTTGTCGGGCATGCTCGCCCGCAGCGGAGGCCAGCTCTCGGCGGGGCGGGGATTCGCGCTCTCGACCACGTACGTGCTCGCCATGGCGGCGGCCTATGGCCTGCTCGGCATCGCCGCGGCTTGGTCCGGGCAAAACCTCCAGGCGGCCCTGCAGACGCCATGGGCGCTGGGCGCCATGAGCGTGCTCTTCGCGGTCCTCGCGCTGTCGATGTTCGGCCTGTTCGAGCTCCAACTCCCCAGCTCCTTGACCAGCTTCATCTCCGGCCGGACCTCCGGGATGGGCGGCTCGCTTCCCGGCGCGGCGGCCCTGGGTTTCACCTCGGCCCTGATCGTCGGCCCTTGCGTGACGCCGCCGCTGGCAGGGGCACTGCTTTACGTGTCCCAGACCGGCGACACGGCCCGCGGGGCCGCAGCCCTGTCCATGCTGGGCCTCGGCATGGGCCTGCCGCTGATCGTGTACGGCACCGTCGGGGCCAAGGCCCTGCCGAAGTCGGGGCCTTGGCTGGTACGCGTCAACCAGGTTTTCGGTGTCGTCTTCCTGGGTGTCGCCGTCTGGATGCTCGCCCGCGTCGTTCCGGCCCAGGTGACACTTGCCCTGTGGGCCATGCTCGCCATCGGAGCCGGCGTGTTTCTCGGTGCCTTCGATCCGACGCCCAGCGCCCCGGTCCGCCGGGTCGCGAAGGCGGCGGGCATTGCGGCGGTGCTCTATGGCGGCACCCTGGTCGTTGGCACGGCAGGTGGAGCAACCGATCCGCTCCAGCCGCTCGCCTTCCTGGCCCGCGGATCGCAACCTGAGCCAACGACTGAGCTGGCAGCTACCCAGGTGACCACGCCCGAGCAGTTCGATGCGGCGGTGAGCACGGCTCGGCAGCAAGGCAAGCCGATCCTCGTCGACTTCACGGCGGATTGGTGCGTCACCTGCAAGGAGATCGAGCGCGACGTCTTCGGCAATCCGGATGTGCAGGAAAGGCTCAAGGACGTGGCGTTCATCAAGGCGGACGTGACGGAGTACAACGAGTCAAGCCGCACCCTCATGCAGCGCTTCAGCGTCATCGGGCCGCCGACGATCCTGTTCCTGGATCCGAAGACAGGACAGGAGATCACCCCGGTGCGGACCATCGGCACAATCGATGCGGATGGCTTCCTCCAGAAGCTAACGGCGGCCGGTGCGTGATGGCTGTCAGCTCCTCCCGTTCCCGTGCCTCCGCGCGGGCCGACGCGTGCTCGCGCCGGACGATCCTGACGTACGCAGCCCTTCTCCCGGGCTTGGCGCTCGTGCCCCAGAGCGTGCAGGCGCAGGCGGCGGAACTGGCCTTCGCCCATGTCACCACGCGGGAGGCCTTCGATGCGGCGGTCAGGCGGGCCCGTGCGCAAAAGAAGCCGATGCTGGCGTACTTCACGGCGGAGTGGTGCTCGATCTGCAAGGGCATCGACGCCCGCGTCTTCTCCAATCCCGTCATCAGGACGCGGCTCGAGGACATCGCCCTGGTGCGTGCGGACGTGACCGCCGCCGACGCGGGCAACCGGGCGCTCATGGAACACCTTCGGGTGCCAGGCCCGCCGACGATGTTTGTCGTCGATCCGAAGGACGGTCGGGAGATGCCCGGAACCCGTCTGGTCGGGTCCATCGACGCCAACCTGTTCCTCGACACGATCAATCTCGCAGGGCTGTGACCTGGCGCTTCGTCCAATCCTCGCTCACGGAAGTAACCTGATGCCCTACCTCACCAAGTCTTTGCTTGCCGCGTTGATGACGGCACTGTCATTCTTCGTTGCGCTCCCTGTCCCGGCCTCGGCTCAGGACAGGGACATCTCGGTCGATTCGATCCTGAACGATCTGCAGGCCCCCGGCGGCGGCAACCCGAAGGGCGATGTCACCATCGTGGCGTTCCTCGACTACAACTGTCCCTTCTGCAAGAAGTCGGCGCCCGACCTGGAGAAGCTGGTCAAGACCGACGGCAAGATCCGGCTGGTCTACAAGGATTGGCCCATCCTCACCTCGGCCTCCTTCCATGGCGCCCAGCTCGCCTTGGCCGCCAAGCACCAGGGCAAGTACGAGCAGGTGCACCACGCCCTGATGGCCATCCCCGGCATGCGGATCAGCAAGGAGAAGATGACCGAGGCCGTCCAGACGTCCGGCGTCGACATGGAGCGCCTGAACCAGGACCTGAAGCAACACGGCCCCGAGATCCAGGCGCTGATTCAGCGCAACCTCGACCAGGCCGACGCGCTGGGGCTGTCGGGAACGCCGGTCTACCTGATCGGCCCGTTCAAGGCCTCCGGGGCGCTCACCTACGAGCAGTTCCGGCAGGCGGTCGCTGACGCCCGCGCGCGAGGCAAGCAGTGAGACGCCGTTCCTCCTCCGACGCCCATTCCCTCCCTGACAGGAAGTCCATGTTCAAGTTCATACGGCTCATCGGCCTTTTCCGCGCGCTCGTCCTGATGCTGCCAGCGGCCTTGGCGGCCTGCAACACCACTGCGAGCGCGCCGCCTCCGCCCTTGGCTGTGGCACCTGCTGTCGATCCCGTCACGGCCGAGCGCTATGCCGCGGTGAACACCGACAAGCACCCAGTGCCCGGTGTCGATCCCACCACGCTCAAGCCGCGCAACGTGCGCCAGCTCGTGGACTACGCGACGACCGAGAAGCCCGGCACCATCGTGGTCGATACCAACGCCCGCTTCATCTACCTCGTGCAGGAGGGCGGCAAGGCGCTGCGTTACGGCGTCGGCGTCGGCAAGGAGGGGCTGGAGTTCAAGGGCACGGCGACCGTGCAGCGCAAGGCGCAGTGGCCGCGCTGGACCCCGACCCCCGATATGATCAAGCGCGAGCCGGAGCGTTACAAGAAGTGGGCCGGTGGCATGGAGGGCGGCACCGACAATCCGCTTGGCGCCCGCGCCCTGTATCTGTTCAAGGACGGCAAGGACACGCTCTATCGCATCCACGGCACAAACGAGCCCGAGACCATCGGCGAAGCCGTGTCCTCCGGCTGCATCCGCATGATGAACCAGGACGTGATCGACCTCTACAGCCGCGTCCCGGCCAGCGCCAAGGTGGTCGTTCTGTGACAGACACCGCCGCATCTCGCCACCGTGAACTTGGATTGGAATGACACCATGGATTTCGACCGCCGCCAACTCATCCAGGGCGCCGCGCTCGCCCTCTTGGCACCTTCATCCTTCAAGGCTGCCCAGGCCGAGAGTGGGGAGGGCTGGCATCCGCTGAAAGGTGACGATGGCAAGCCCGTGCCCAACGCGCGCCTGCCGGTCGAGCTGACCAACGAGATCGAGCATCTGCCCGGCGTGATCTGGGTTGGCTCGAAGAGCACCGCCGTCACGCTCTATGAGTTCTACGACTATAACTGCCCATACTGCCGGGTGGCGGTGAAGGACCTGAACCTTCTGGTGAAGAAGAGGCCGGAACTGCGCCTCGGATTGATCAACAACGCCATCCTGTCCCTCGGATCGATGCAGGCTGCCAAGGTGGAACTGGCGCTTTTCCTGCTGAAGGGACCAGCCGTGACCTACGAGTTCCACCGGCGCCTGTTCGCCATGCCGGGAACGAATGACGGCACACGGGCGCTCAAAGTCGCCGAGGATCTGGGTGTCCCGCGGAGCCAGATCGAGCCCTTGGCCGACAGCGAGAAGGTCGGCGGGATGCTGCGCGAACAGATCCAGCTCGCGGCCAATCTCGGCCTGGCGGCGACGCCGTCCTTCGTGGCGGGCGGGATCGGCGTGCTCGGCTATCCCGGTCCGAAGACCATCGGCAGGATCGTCGCCGCTCTCGACCGATGTGGGGAAGTCGTCTGCCCGGCCTGATGCGGCGCGTCCGATCAAATTTCAACAACGAAAGCTTCGTAGAATGCGGATGAACTCAGCGCGTGGCGTTTTGAGCGGAGTGATCCTTATTTCAGCCCTGGCGGGGTGCGTAACGGTTGGTGATCAGAAACACCTCCAACCGGTGCCGCCGAAGTTGGTGGCCAGCATGCAGGCGAAGGCGATGTCGGTCTCCGACCCCATCCTCATCCGCGTCTTCAAAAAGGAGGCGGAGTTGGAGGTCTGGAAACGCGACAGATCAGGCCAGTACGCGCTTCTCAAGACCTACCCGGTCTGCCGGTGGTCGGGGCAGCTCGGGCCGAAGATAAAGGAGGGCGACCGGCAGATGCCTGAGGGGTTCTACACTGTGCGCGCGGGCCAGATGAACCCGAACTCGGCCTATTATCTGTCCTTCGATCTCGGCTTCCCGAACGAACTGGATCGGGCCCTCGGCCGGACGGGATCCGCACTGATGATCCACGGTGCCTGCTCGTCCTCGGGCTGCTTTGCCATGACGGATGACGGCGCCGGCGAGCTCTTCGCCCTGGCGCGGGAGGCCATCCGGGGCGGGCAGGAGGGCTTCCCCGTTCAGTCCTTTCCCTTCCGCATGAAGCCGGAGAACCTGGCCGAGCACCGGGCCAGCCCGCACATCGCGTTCTGGCGCAACCTCAAGGAGGGCTCGGACCACTTTGAGACGACCCGCCGGCCGCCGAAGGTCGCCAGCTGCGGCCGACGCTACGTGTTCAACGCCAGCCCCAACGATCCCGGTGCTCGGTTCGACGCCGGGTCGGCCTGCCCCGCGTACACGGTCGAGGCAGGCGCCGCCATGATGGTTGCGGCCAAGCAGGCAAGCGACGAAACGCGGATCAGGGAGATCGTTGCCTCGGGGCGGGCGGCCATCTCCTATACCTATGTCGACGGGTCGATGCACCCGTCTTTCCAGGACATCCTGCGCCTCTCGGGACCCGTGCGGCTGCAGGCACTGACATCGGGGTCGGTGGAGGTCAGTCGTCCGGAAACAGCCCTGGCCGAACCGAAGATCACGCCGGCAGGGCCCACACCTGCCTGGGCCTCCAGCACCGTCCAAAACGACGGAACCTGAGTGGCTGATCCCGGTCGATCCCTGTAGCCGTTTCACTGGCATCTGCTACAGGAAGGGTCCGCCCTAATCCAAGAACCGGGGAGACCAACCCCGGCGAGGACACTCCCTTGGCCCTCTTTGCCCTCGGCACATCGTTCTGCATCGCGCTGGCAACGCTCATCTCCGCCGAGGTGGTGAAAGCGGTCGGCGGTCCCATGGCGCTGTCGCGCTGGCGCATGCTCATCGGCTTTCTCATGCTGGCCCTCATCGCCACCGCGGTTGGAGGTTGGGACAGCCTGTCAGCCAGCCACCTCCCGCTGATCGTGCTGTCGAGCCTTGTGGCCATCGTGGTGGCGGATCCGGCGCTGAACGCGGGCATCGCCCTCATCGGGGCGCGGCGGACGGGGCTGATCTTTTCGCTGAGTGCGCCCTTCGCCGCAGGGTTAGGGTTCCTGGTTCTCGGGGAGACGCTCGGCCCGAGCCAGTTGGTCGGCTGCGCTCTGGTGGCGGGAGGGATCGCCTTCGCTGTCGGCTTCAGCCGCAAGCCGGCGGCTTCAGGCACCGGTTCGGACCGGAACGCCTCCATCCATGCCGAGGTCCGGCTGTCGGCCGCGGGCGTACTGCTGGCCGTGCTCGCCGCCTTCGGCCAAGCCGTCGGGATCCTCTCCATGCGGCCTGTGATGCTCGACAACCCGGATCCTTTTGCGGTGATGGCGGCCCGCGGGCTCGTGGCTGTCGTTGTCCTGTGGGCTTGGCATCTGGCATTCCCGGGGACGTGGAAGGCCGGCATCTCCGTCCCGGATCGGAAAACCCTGGCCCGTGTCTCGCTCGGGGTCTTCATCGGTTACGTGGTCGGGATGTCGATGCTGATGGTGGCCCTGACCGGCACCAGCGTGGCGGTCGCCTCAACGCTCTCTTCGATGGCCCCGGTTGCCATTCTGCCGATGCTGTGGCTGCGCACGGGCACCAGGCTCGCGTGGCAGGCCTGGTGCGGCGCGTTCGTGACGGTTCTCGGCACCGCCGTCCTGTTCTGGCGCTAGGAGGCCTGAGAGGGGCAGGCATAGCTGCCCGCACCTTTAGGGGCATCGATCAAGCCGGCTCAAGAGGATCAGGTGCTGGAAGACCGCTTGTTCGAGGTGGCCCCCAGCTGCGGCCGCAAGGCCTCCAGATTGTAGCCCGCTTCCGAGGTCGTCTGCAGGATCTCATTGACTGAGAGGCGGTCGCTGGCCGCCAACGCCCACAGGGTGGTCGAGCGCGTCCCTGTGCGGCAGAAGGCGAGGGCGGGCTTCTCCGCCCTGCCGAGGGCCGTCCTGAACGCCTCGACCTGAGCGTCTGCAATCTGGCCTGAAACGGCCGGGATGTGATGGTACGCGAGGCCCAGGCGCTCTGCGGCAGCTGCGAGCTCCTCGCTCGGGGGCTGATCCGGAGCCTCGCCGTCGGGACGGTTGTTGATGATGGTCTTGAAGCCCGCGGCCGCAGCCTCCTCAAGATCCCGTTCGGTCAGTTGATGGGCGACCGAGATGTTGGGCGTCAGCTTGGTGACCTTCATGCGACGTCTCCCTTCAAGGGGTTGAGAACTGGCGAACCCAGTCGTGGAGAGTGGACAGGTTGGCCAGCCCAGCCTGCCGCGCAACGACTGATCCGTACTTGAGGACGAAGAGGGCCGGAATGCCATGAACGCCGAGTTGCCCGGCCAGTTCCGGCTCGCTGTCCACGTTGACCTTGACGAAGCGGGCCTTGGGTTCGAGCTCCTTCGCCGCCCGCTCGAAGATCGGTGCCATCGCCCGGCAGGGGCCGCACCAGGGCGCCCAGAAATCGGCAATCACCGGAATGTCGCTGCGCTCGGCGTGGCGCTGGAAACGCTGGCCATTGAGCTCGATGGGATGGCCGTCGAAGAGCCTTGCCTTGCAGCTGCCGCAGACCGCCTGCGATGCAGGTCGATCCTGCGGAACGCGGTTGACGGCATCGCACCGGGGACAGACCACATGAAACGATTTCGACATGGACCACCTCCTGTCCTTGCGCCTCAGAGCAGGTTGAGGCTGCGCACCAGCATGTAGATCGCCACGACGAAGATCAGGCCGGCAAAGACCGTGTTGAGGGCGCCTTTCCTCCCGGCGAGCGTCGTGGCCAGGCGGGCGCCGAGCAGGCCGCCCAGCACCCCGCCACCGATGAACAACGCCGCCAGGGTCCAATCGATCAAGCCCGAGGAGGCGTAGTTGGCCGCGGTGGTGAGACCGAAGCCGGTCACGGCCACGAGGGAGGAGCCGATGGCGTACAGGGTCGGCATGCCGGTCGCCAGGATCAGCCCCGGCACGATCAGGAAGCCGCCGCCGATGCCGAAAAAGCCCGACAAGGCTCCCGTCGCCAAGCCGATCCCAACCAGCTTGAGGAAGTTCTCTCGGCCGAGACGGACGTTTCTGTCGCCCTCGCCGGAGTGCTTTCGCAGCATGAGGGCTCCAACGATCATCATCAGCACGGCGAACAGGGCGAGGAGCTTCTGGCCGTCGACCATCTTGCCGAGCGTCGAGCCGCCGAAGGCACCGAGGATGCCGGCGACCGTGAAGACCAGGGCACAGCGCCA
Organism: Microvirga arabica; assembly: GCF_016811235.1. GTDB lineage: Bacteria > Pseudomonadota > Alphaproteobacteria > Rhizobiales > Beijerinckiaceae > Microvirga > Microvirga arabica. The sequence continues at coordinate 58,611 of NZ_JAFBID010000024.1, read as the reverse complement.
CTTCACGTTCTTGGCGCGGGCGTGGTTGGCGAGATTGGCGGCGGCGTTGGCCGCCACCGCAATCGCGCTCGTGCCGATGGCCACGTGCGGGTTGGTCACGCCGACCAGGTAGACGAGCAGCGGCACCGCCAGGATCGAGCCGCCTCCGCCCACGAGGCCGAGCGTGAAGCCGACGAGCGAGCCCGAAGCGAGACCGAGAGCGCTCTGGGTGAGGGACAGTGTGATCATGGTCTTCCGCTGTGGCGGTGACAGGGGGTGAATGCGTTAGGCGTGCTTGGGCCGGGCGAAGGCGGCGCGGTTCCAGGGCGCCTTCTTCAGAATCCGGGCCATGCCGCAGAACCCGGTGACCCCCGCCACCGTCAGGCCGGCGCCGACAAAGGCCGGAATGGCAAAGAACCAGGGCGACACGAACAGGCCCAGAATCGTGCCGAGGAAGACCATGCTGCCGGCCCCGATCTGCACCTGACGCTGCAGCTCCAGGGGCTGGCGGCGGTCGACCGCGACGGGCAGACCGGCCTTCTTCCAGGCGTCGAGGCCGCCCTCCAGGACGAAGGCCTCACTCGCGCTGCCAACCTTGGCGGCAAGACGGGCGGCGTTGCCCTGGGTCCGGGCTCCGCTCTTGCAATGGAAGATCACCGGCTGGCCTTCGGGAAGGGCGAGGTCCGCCTGCTCCAGCCGGGACAGGGACGCCAGGCGGGCGCCGGGGATGTTCTCCCGGGCGTGTTCGTCGGCCTCGCGGATGTCGACGAGGATGGCGCCCTGGTCGAGCAGGCGCTTGGCCTCAGTAGGGCTGAGAGTGGGAAGCGACATGGTGGGTCTCCGGATAGGGATCGGCCGTCGAGGCGGCTCATATTGCATTAGATATTGCTTATTTAGAGATTGCTTATATATTGTCAACCACAACGGCAAACGAACCATTGAGGAGGTCCAGACCATGTCAGGCCAACCCATCATCCGAGCATTCTTCGACGAGCCCACCAACACCGTCAGCTACCTGGTGGCGGATCCGGCAACGAAAAAGGCGGCGATCATCGACCCCGTCTTCGACTACGATCACAATTCGGGCACGGTGGACACGCGCTCGGTCGAGATGATGCTCAAGGCGGCCGAGGAGGCGGGCTACACGGTAGAATGGGCGCTGGAGACCCACGCCCATGCCGACCACCTGTCGGGTGCGCCCTACATCAAGGCGAAGACCGGCGCGAAGATCGGCATCGGTGAGCACATCAAGGACGTGCAGAAGATTTTCAGGCCGATCTTCAACGCCACCGATCTCAACCCCGACGGCAGCGACTTCGACCATCTGTTCAAGGACAGCGAGCGCTTCACCATCGGCGAGCTCGACGTGGAGGTGCTTCACACGCCCGGGCACACCCCAGCCGACATCTCCTACAAGGTAGAGGACGCGGTGTTCGTGGGCGACACCATGTTCATGCCCGATTACGGCACCGCCCGTGCCGACTTTCCCGGCGGCGATGCCCACCAGCTGTACCGCTCGATCCGGCGCCTGACCGCGCTGCCGCCCGAGACGCGGCTGTTCATGTGCCACGACTACAAGGCGCCGGGCCGCGACACCTATGCCTGGGAGACCACGGTCGCGGAGCAGCGCGAGAGGAACGTGCATGTGAAGGAGGGCGTCACCGAGGAGGAGTTCGTGGCGATGCGAACCGCCCGTGACGCGAAGCTCGCGGCGCCCCGGCTGCTGCTGCCCTCGATCCAGACCAACATCAGGGCCGGGAAATTCCCGCCGGCGGAAGCGAACGGCGTCCGCTACCTGATGATCCCGGTCAAGATGAAGGGCGGCGCCGAAGAGGTCGTGTGATCGGAGGAGCCTTGGCCTTAGCGATGGCCGGGGCTCCTTTCACCCACCGAGATCAGCTCGGGAGGGAATGACCATGCCATGCGCTCGGCAGGCGCACGGCGTCGAGCAAGTCCACACGGTTCCGTGAGGTCGGACCAGGTGGCGGAACCGAGGAACTGACCGGGCGTCTGTAGGAATGTCGCCTTGTATTCCTACCTGAAGGACTTTTCCCTATGCGTCTTGTCGGTCTGCTTGCCGTGTCCTTGCTTGGCACTCTCACACTTGGAGCCAGTTGGGCGAGGGCCGATGTCCTGATCACCGTCGACAAGGCCACCCAGCGCATGTCGGTCTCCGTTGATGGCCAGTCACGCTATGCCTGGTCGGTGTCGACGGGCAAGGCCGGGTATGAGACGCCGGTTGGCACCTTCGGGCCATCCCGTCTGGTGAAGGACCATGCCTCCAAGGAGTGGGACAACTCACCCATGCCGCACTCGATCTTCTTCACCCACCGGGGCCATGCGATCCATGGCAGCAACGCCACCCGCACCCTGGGGCGGACCGCTTCGCATGGCTGCGTCCGCCTTGCGCCGGCAAACGCGGCGAAGCTGTTTGCCCTGGTCCGCAGTGAGGGGATGCGGAACACGAGAATCGTGATCCGTGGAGACGAGCCGAGGAAATCCTCCGCACGGACGGTGAAGCGGGATCGGCCCAAAGTCCGGCAGGCTGAGCGGTCGCCAGTCGGAGCACGTTATTCCGGCCATCAGCCGCAGCGCACTGAGGCACCACGCGCTGCAGCGACCTATGGCTACGCAAGCCCGCTGAACACCCAGGCTATCTTTGATTGGCGGTGAAACGTGCCCAGCCTCTTACCCCGAGAGGGGGCATCCCGCGATGTCAGCGAGGGCTATGGTTGTCTACGTCGCCCCTTCACGATGTGTCAGACTCGATGATCTGCTCCCCGGGCGGGGCGGTGACCGCCGCCTCCAACAGAACGCTGGCGATGCGCTCGTGCGGCACGATCCGATAGCGGCTGGGCAGAAGCCGCTCGGCCAGTCGCAAGACCCGCATGGCCACGAACTCCGCGGGCCGGAACTCGTCCCGGTCGCCTCCGATCAGGGCAGGGCGCACGATGCTCAGCGATGGGTATCCGACGCCTCCGATTGCCTCTTCCACCTCGCCTTTGACCCGATTGTAGAAGAAGCGCGAGCGTGCATCGGCTCCCGTCGCGGAGTTCAACGCGAAGGCACGCGCCCCATGCTGCCGGGCGAGTTGCGCGACGGCTGGCGGGTAGTCGTGGTCGACCCGGCGGAAGGCCTCCTGCGAGCGTGCCTTGCGGATCGTGGTGCCGAGGGTGCAGATCACGCCGTCCACGGCCCACCACGGCGCATCGGCCGGGAGGTGCTCGAAATCAACCAGCGGGTTTTCGAGCTTCGGGTGGGGCGGCAGTTGCCGACGGGTCGGGGCGACGATCCGACCCACGCGGGCATCGCTTTGCGCCTGCCGCAGGACGGCCCCGCCGACCAGGCCTGTCGCTCCGACGAGCATCAGTGTCGTCATTCTGGTTGCCCTGCCTCCGTGGCCCTTGCGAATTGTATTTCAATCCCCATATCAGGTTTACCCCAGCGGACATCGTATGTGGACTTCGAGGCGGCGGGCGTCACCGCCAGCCCCGATGAGGCCGTGTCAGGACGGATGTAATCCGGCCCGGTCTGCTCCTGCGCTTGCCTGACGATGCGAGCGCCCGACTGGTACACGATCAGCCCAGGCCCGTAGTGTGCGAGGCAGCGATGCGAAGGCATCCTGTCCGTTCGCCCCGGAGCCTGGGCTTTCTCGTTTGAAAAGTGCCTTGATCTTTCAGAGTGGCCGCAGGTCCGAATGAACGCGAATGGCCTCTCCTGGCACTCCTCGGAAGTACACAGAACTTCGGCATATCGGCTGTGAGCCGACCTTTGGAAGGCTGGCCACCTCCGGACAAACTCGGCCGGCAGGCTTGAGCGGTCAAACCTGTGGACGGGATTAACCGCTCCACATATTGTGTCGATCTCCGGCCTCCACATGGTTCTTGCCGCCGGCACCTTCTTCTGGCTGGTTCGTGCGCTCCTGTCCTTGAGCTCAATGGCCGCGCTGCTCTGGCCGGTTAAGAAGATTGCCGCCGTGGTGGCGATGATCGGGGCGACGATCTACTGCATCTTCTCGGGCTCCGATGTCGCCACCGAGCGCTCGCTCATCATGACCCTTGTGATGTTCGGCGCGGTGTTAGTGGACCGTCCTGCGCTGAGCATCCGCAATCTTTCGATTGCCGCTCTCATCGTTCTTGCACGGGACCCCGAGGCGCTGCTCGGACCAAGCTTTCAGATGTCGCTTGGAGCGGTGGCCGCCATGATGGCGTTGGTGCCGCTGATGGAGCGGAAACAGGCCGACGGAACACCGGCTACCGTTCTCGAACGGAGTCTTCGCTGGATCGGCCGGGCGATGCTCGGGCTCGTGACCACGACTCTTGTGACCAGCATCGCCACGGCGCCCTTCGCGACTTATCACTTCCAGTCGCTCAACCCATACGGTCTCATCGGCAATGCGCTTGCCCTGCCGCTCGTCTCGGTCGTGGTCATGCCGTCCGCCGTTCTGGGTGTGCTCGCGTATCCCTTGGATCTTGATCGTCCTGTCTGGCAGGTGATGGGAGCGGCCGTCGAGCAGGTGCTTGCGGTGTCGGCCTGGGTCGGGTCTTTCAGCGGTTCGACCGTGGTGGTGCCGGCGCTGAGCATCGGTGCCCTGGCATTGCTGAGCCTGGGCCTGCTCATTCTGACCATCCCAGCGTCGTCGTTGCGATGGATGGCCCTTGTGCCGGCAGCGATAGGGCTTGCCTTCACGGCTGCTCCGGATCGCTACGACATTTTCATCGACCGCGAGGGGGCAGGGGCGGCTATTCGCGGGACCCGAGGACAGCTTGCTCTCGTCGGGCGACCATCGGACTTCGTGACCGAGCAGTGGCTGCGCGCCGACGGCGATGCCAGGACTGCAGATGATGCCAGCCTCAGGCGTGAGGCACGCTGCGACAGCGCTGGTTGCGTGGTGACTGCCACGGACGGGCGGCGGATTGCCTTTGTCCAGGACTATGCGGCATTCGAAGAGGATTGCCGTCGGGCGAACGTGATTTTCACACGGCTGCAAGCCCCGCCGGCATGCAGGCAGCCTTTCGTTCTTGACGGTGAGGCGCTGAAGGAACGCGGAGCCACGGCTCTGCGCCTCGGTCCCGATGCGATTGAGGTGACATCAGTCAGGAAAGGCCGAGAGATGAGAGCTTGGCCCGATGGCCGCTCAGGCGAGGCTGAAGTAGCGCCTGCTCAGGGGAGGCAGAGACCTGTAAGGCCTGTCCCTGAGCAGGATCTTCCTGAAGACGAGATCAGTACCGGCGAACCAGACTGACGAGCTTGCCTTGGATCTTGACCCGATCAGGGCCGAGCACCCGGGTCTCATAGGCTTGGTTGGCGGCCTCAAGGGCGATGGACGAGCCGCGGCGGCGGAAGCGCTTGAGGGTCGCCTCCTCCTCGTCGATCAGGGCCACGATGATGTCGCCCGTATTGGCATTGTCCTGCCGGCGGATGACCACAAGGTCGCCGTCGAGGATGCCTGCTTCCACCATCGAGTCCCCACGCACTTCGAGAGCGAAGTGGTCGCCCTGGGCCAGGAAGTCGCCCGAGAGGGTGATGGAGTGGCTGCGGGTCTGGATCGCCGAGATCGGCGTACCGGCGGCAATCCGGCCCATGACCGGGATCGACATCTCGCGATCGCGCGGATCGGAGGCCGGCTGGGGAGCAGCCTTCGCCTTTCCGGCGAGACCGCCCTCGACCACGCTCGGCGTGAAGCGCCGCTGGCTGCCTGCCCCGCTGGTGCTCTCCGGCAGGCGGATCACCTCCAGCGCCCGGGCCCGGTTGGGCAGGCGCCGGATGAAGCCGCGCTCCTCCAGCGCCGTGATCAGGCGGTGAATGCCGGACTTGGACTTGAGGTCGAGTGCGTCCTTCATCTCGTCGAAGGACGGCGGAACCCCGGTTTCACGCAGCCGCTCATGAATGAAGCGGAGCAATTCGTGCTGTTTGCGCGTCAGCATGGCTGGCCCTTACTGCCTTCAAAAGGCGATTCTGAAACAAATCAGGAACAAGGTAGCCGTTCTCGCTGTGTTCTGCAAGTCTGTGGTTAAGATTCAGCGCGATGGTTTGTTCTCCAGCCTTGATGGTGTCTCGGTCGACGCTGTGCCATCCGGCCGCACTGGATGAAGATGATGATCCACATATCAAACTTCCCTGAGCAGACTGCCGCGTCACATCTGCTTGAAGCTTTGCTCAGGACTCCCACAATCCAATCTTCGATACTCCGAACGAACTGTTGGCGTTGTAGCTGAGAGTTGTTGTGGCTGGGATCGGAGACGCAAATCTTAGAACGTCGATCCCGACAATAGAATTCAGGTGAGCGGAACCAAAGAGTTCGATGGTATCGAATTGCAAGTCCGCAAAATCACCGGCACCATTGGTGCCATAGATGCTCGTCTTGGACACGCCTGCGTAAACATTGAAGACGTCGTCGCCGTCCAGTCCATTGTAGATCAGGCTATCTTGACCCGCGGCAAGAGCGACAACATCAAACCAATTAATGTGTTCGTTATCAGTGATAATTACATCTGCCATGTTTGCCCCTTTGCCTATAAAGGCTGAGTTTATTGAACGTTATAAAGTGTCGCAAAAGTTCTAACTCTGCAACGAACATTGTTCTCAATTGCACATATGTTGCTGTTTTAATGAGAACCTGTTTGAGGAGCCAAAACTCATCAAATTCACAAGTCTCCGCCATATCCGAGGATTTGGAGCCAAAAGCTGCTATCTGGATTCTAACAAAACCGCTCCAGCCGAATGATCCGGCACGGCTCGCCCGCCGTGGCCTCCGGGGCATGCGGCGGACGGACCAGTAGGGCATCAGAGCGCTCGAGGATGCTCAGCATGGATGAATCCTGCAGCAGGTGCGGCGTCGCGACGCAGAGCATCAGCCGGTCCTGTCCTTGAGTGAGGGTCAAGGGGACATCCTGAAGCGCAAGAGAGGCGCGCATGTAATCCTGCCGCTCCCGGTTCGGCGGAAGGTCCGCCCCGAGGATGGCGTCCTCCGTTGGGTCGTCCGCAGCCCGCTGGTCGCCCAGGAGAGCGCGGATGGCGGGCACCAGAAACAGGACGGCGCAGACCAGCGAGGAGACCGGGTTGCCGGGGAGCCCGAGGAGTAGGGTCGAGCCGAGGCGTCCATGCATCAGGGGCTTTCCCGGCCGCAAGGCTACGCGCCAGAAGCCGAGATCCATGCCCTGGCGGCTCAAGGCCTCCTGCACGAGGTCGTGCTCGCCCACCGAGGCCCCGCCCAGGGTCACGAGGATGTCGGCACCGATGTCACGCGCTGTCTGGATCCGCTCATCGAGCGATGCAAGATCGTCGCGGGCGATGCCGAGATCGATCGCCTCGGCTCCGGCCCTTTCTACCATCAGGATCGTGGCAGGGAGGCTCGAGGCGGTGATCTGGTCGGGCCCGACGGGTTCACCCGCCCGTACCAGTTCGTCGCCGGTGGCGAGAATGGCCACTTTGGGCCTGCGATGCACGGGCAGGGTCCCGTGCCCCATGGCGGCGGCAAGAGCGATGTGGCGGGAGTCTAGGCGCAGGCCCGCCTGCAGAAGCACATCGCCAGCGCGGAAATCGAGGCCGGCCGCGCGAATGTGGCGGCTGGAGCGGGGCGCCTCCTTCACGGTCACCCGATCGCCGGAGGGGTCCGCATCTTCCTGCAGCACCACTGCGTCCGCGCCGTCGGGAATGGGTGCGCCGGTGAAGATCCGTACCGCCTTCATGGGGCCGATGGTTCCAGTAAAGCGAGCCCCTGCGGCGCTCGTTCCGATCACCTGGAGGCTGGCAGGAACCTGGGCGCAATCGATGCTGCGCACCGCGTAGCCATCCATAGCGGAGGCCGGGAAGGGGGGCTGATCACGCAGGGCGCTGAGATCCTCGGCAAGGGTGCGCCCGGCGCAGGAGGCGAGGGGCACATACTCGGTCTCAAGCGGTTCGCCTACGCTCGCCAGCACCCGAGACAGGGCATCCTCGACGGAAATCAGGCTCATGGCGCCTCGTAATCTCCCGATCGTCCGCCGCTCTTCCGGCGCAGGCGGATGCTTTCGATCCGCATGCCCTTATCGGCTGCCTTCACCATGTCGTAGATCGTCAGGCAGGCGACGGAAACGGCGGTGAGCGCCTCCATCTCGACGCCTGTTTGGCCCGACACCTTCACTTCGGCGCTCACGCGCACGCCGGGAAGGCTCTCGTCGAGGGCGCAGTCCACCTTCACCTTGGAAATTAGGAGAGGGTGGCAGAGGGGGATCAACTCATGTGTTCGCTTCGAGGCCATGATGCCGGCCAAGCGGGCCGTGCCCAGCACGTCACCTTTCTTGGCGTCACCCTGGCGGATCAGGGCCACCGTTTCCGGCTGCATGACCACGCGACCCTCGGCGATCGCGGTGCGGCTCGTGACGTCCTTGTCCGAGACGTCGACCATGTTGGCCTCCCCCGCCGCATCGAGATGCGTCAGCCCGGTCATGCGGCCTCGCCGAAAAGGAGCCTGCGGGTTGCAGCCGCCACGTCCGCCTGCCGCATCAGGCTCTCGCCGACGAGGAAGGTGGAGATATTCACCTCCGTCAGGCGCTCGATATCCTGCAGCGTGAAGATGCCGCTCTCGCCGACGACGATGCGGTCGGATGGGATCAGGGGCGCCAGTTCCTCACTGACTTCGAGCGAGACTTCAAAAGTGCGAAGATTGCGGTTGTTGATGCCGACCAGTTTGGTGCCGAGCGGCAGGGCACGCTCCAGTTCGGGCCGGTCGTGCACTTCCACGAGCACATCCATCCCGAGATCATGGGCTGTATCGATCAGGGCGCGTGCCTCTTCGTCCGTAACGCTTGCCATGATCACGAGGATGCAGTCGGCACCCCAGGCGCGGGCCTCGTAGACCTGATAGGGTTCGAACAGGAAATCCTTGCGAAGGGCAGGAAGCCCGGAGGCCTCGCGGGCTTGGGCGAGGTATTCAGGCTTGCCCTGGAAGGAGGGCTCGTCGGTGAGCACCGACAGGCAGGTGGCGCCGCCCTCCGCATAAGCTTGGGCAATGCTTGGTGGGTCGAAATCGGCACGGATCAAGCCCTTGGAGGGGCTTGCCTTCTTCACCTCAGCGATCAGCGCGGGCCGTCCTTCGGCGAGATGGCGCTCGATGGCCTTTGCAAAGCCGCGCGGCGGTGAGGCCTCGCGGGCGCGGCGTTCGATTTTGGCCTGTGGCACGGCAGCCTTCGCGGCTGCGATCTCCTGGCGCTTGTAGGCTTCAATCCGGCTGAGAACGTCGCTCATGGCCCCCCACTCAACCGTTTGAGACTTGGACAAGGCGCTCGAGGGTAGCTTTGGACGCACCGCTGTCGAGGGCGCGAGACGCGCGCTCAAGACCATCGCGCAGGTTGGCGGCTTCGTCTGCCACTACGAGTGAAGCGGCGGCATTCAGCAGAGCAACGTCGCGATAGGGTGTGCGGGCGCCGTCGAGGACGGCACGCAGTTGGGCCGCGTTGTGCTCGGGATCGCCACCACGCAGATCATCGAGCGATGCCGTCGGCAGGCCAACCTCTTCCGGAGTGACGGTGAAGCGGCGGATTGCGCCGTTTTCGAGCGCTACTACGAAGCTTGGGCCCGTCGTTGTCATTTCGTCGAGCCCGTCCGAACCGTGCACGGTCCAGACCTTCTGTGAGCCGAGCTCTTTCAGAACCTGGGTGAGGGGCTCGAGCCAAGCCTCTGAGAAGACACCCAGAAGCTGGCGCTTGGCGCCTGCCGGGTTGGCGAGGGGGCCAAGCAGATTGAAGATCGTGCGCGTGCCAAGCTCCACACGCGTCGGTGCCACGTGGCGCATGGCGGCGTGGTGGGTTTGAGCGAACATGAAACAGAGCTTCGTCTCGGACAGGCAGCGCTCCAGGCCTTCTGGAGCGAGGCCGAGCTTCACCCCAAGCGCCGAGAGCACGTCCGCAGTACCCGACTTGGACGAGGCCGCACGGTTGCCGTGCTTCGCGACGGGAATACCGCAGGAGGCGACGATGATCGAAGCCAACGTCGAGATGTTGTAGCTGCCTTTGTGGTCGCCGCCGGTGCCGACGATGTCGATAGCCTTGTCCGGTGCGTTGACCTTGAGCATGCGCCCGCGCATGGCCGTGACGGCACCGACGATCTCGTCGAGTGCTTCGCCCCGAACCCTCAGGGCCATCAGGAAGGCGCCGCCCTGGGCCGGCGTAACCTCGCCGGAGAGCAGATCGTCGAAGGCATCCCGCGCCTCGTCCCGCGTCAGCGATGCACCGGTAGCGACCTTCGCAAGGTATGATTTGAAGGATTCCATTGGTTTCAGTGCCCTGCTGGTGCGGCTGCGGCGCCGGTCGCGCGGTGCTTGGCATTCCAATCCGCCGCGAGTTCGAAGAAGTTGCGCATGATCGTCACCCCGTGCTCCGACAGGATGCTTTCGGGGTGGAACTGCACGCCATGGACCGGCAACGACCGGTGAGACAGGCCCATCACGAGGCCGTCTGCCGTTTCTGCCGTGACGAGAAGGTCGTCCGGGCAGGTCTCGCGATCCACGATCAGGGAATGGTAACGGGTGGCTTTGAACGAGCCGTTGATGCCGCGGAAAACCGCCTGCCCGTTGTGCTCCACATCGGAGACCTTGCCGTGCATCGGCAGCGGCGCCCGCGAGACGGTGCCGCCGAAGACCTGGCCGATGGTCTGCAGGCCGAGGCAAACGCCGAACGTTGGGATCTCGGGCGAGGCGCGCTTCACGAGATCAAGGCAGACCCCGGCTTCATTCGGGGTGCAGGGCCCGGGAGACAGCACGATGGCGTCCGGTCGATGGCTAAGCACCTCGTCGGCGGTAATGGCGTCGTTACGCACCACATCGACCGAGGTAGCAAGCGGGCCGAGCAGATGCACCAGATTCCAGGTGAAGCTGTCGTAATTGTCGATGACGAGAACACGGGTCATGGCGCGCCGACGTTCGCGTATGAGACGCCCCCGGTCAAGGGAACGATTGGCATGACGCTCATTGCCCGACCCTTGCCTGGCTGGCGAAGCGCATGGCCTCTTCGGCGGCCCGGAACAGGGCCTTCGACTTGTTGATACATTCCTGCTGCTCGGAGGCTGGATCGGAATCGTACACGATGCCGGCGCCCGCCTGGACCGCCATGCGCCCGTCCTTCACCACGGCCGTGCGCAGCACGATGCAGGTGTCCATCTCGCCGTTGGCGCCGAAATAGCCGATGCACCCGGCGTAAGGTCCGCGCTTATCCTTCTCCAACTCGTCGATGATCTGCATGGCGCGCACCTTCGGCGCTCCTGAGACCGTGCCGGCTGGGAAACCGGCGATGAGCGCATCGAGGGCGTCGAAGCTCGGATCGAGCCGCCCTTCCACGTTCGACACGATGTGCATCACCTGGCTGTAATATTCGAGGAAGAAGGAATCCGTGACCTGCACGGAGCCCATTTCGGCCACCCGGCCCACATCGTTGCGGCCGAGATCGAGCAGCATCAGGTGCTCGGCGCGCTCCTTCTGGTCGGCCAGCAGGCTCTCCGCATGAGCCCGGTCCTCGGCGGCAGTTGCACCGCGCGGGCGGGTGCCGGCGATGGGGCGGATCGTAACCTTGCCGTCGCGGACCCGCACCAGGATCTCAGGCGAAGAGCAGACGATCTGGAAATCCTCGAAGTCGAGGTAGCAGAGGAACGGCGCTGGGTTGACCCGGCGCAGGGAGCGGTAGAGCGCGAAAGCGGGCAGAGGGAAGGCGGATTCGAAGCGCTGGGACAGCACCACCTGGAAGATGTCGCCCGCACGGATGTAGTCCTTCGCCCTGGCGACCATCGCCTCAAACTCGTCCGGTGTGGTGTTGGACACCGGCGGCTCGAAATGAATCTGCGTGGGGTCGGTCCGGTCGTCCATGGGCAGCGGGCGCTCCAGGGCCACCGTCACCTCGTCGAGGCGCGCCAGCGCCGTTTCATAAGCGATCTTGGCGGAAATGCCCGGTTGGGGGCGCACCGGCGTGATCAGCGAGATCTCATCCCTGACCCCATCGAACACCACCATCACGGTGGGACGGATCAGGATGGCATCCGGCACCTTCAGCACATCGGGGTTGGGCTCGGGCAGTCGCTCCATAAGACGCACCATGTCGTAGCCCAGATAGCCGAAGAGCCCGGCCGCCATAGGCGGAAGATCGTCGGCGAGGGGCAGGGCGCTTTCCTTGATCAGAGCCCGCAGGCTTTCCAGGGGCGGACGCTCGTCCACGCTGAATTCCTGCATGCGGCTCAGCGCCTGACGGTCGATGGACGCAACCCCATCCTGGCAGCGCCAGATGAGATCGGGGTCAAGCCCGATCATGGAGAAGCGGCCGCGGGTCGCGCCGCCTTCGACCGATTCCAGCAGGAAGGCCGGGCCCTTTCGCCCATGACGCAGTTTCAGGAAAGCCGCGACCGGGGTGAGCAGATCGCCCACCAGAGTGGTGCGCAGAACGCCAGCCTCGCCAGCCTCATAGGCCGTGGCGAAGGTGTCGAAGTCGGGCGCGAGCGTCATGGCCTACAATTCGCCGCCGGTAGCCTGACGCAGCGCCTGCTGGTTGATGGTCACGCCGAGATCCTGCCGAACCTGGGCGATATACTGACTGATCAGGTCGTCGCTGATGCCGGTGCGAAGCTGGTTCTCGGTGTTCTGTGCCTGTTGCGTTGAGGTGACCAGGGGCGCAACTGTGGCGGAGGTGACCTTGAAGACCGCCCGCCCATCCGCGCCATTGGCAGCATGGCCCGCCTTTCCGACCGGAACGGCGAAGATGCGGTTCACGGCCTCGGCGGTCAGATCGTCCTTTGCGGCATTTCGGGCGAGGTCGGTGGCGGTTTGCACCGTTGCGCCAATCTCCTGGGCGACAGCCTCGATGGCTTCGCCCTTTTCCAGGCGCTCCGTCAGCCCGCGGGCTCTCTCGGAGAGACGCTGGGCGACCTGATCCTCGCGCCACTGGGCGGCGACCTGATCGCGGACCTCATCGAGGTTCTTCTCGCGGGAGGGCTCGATGCCGGTCACGTCGTACCACACATAGCCGGTGCCGGTGCGCAGGGCTTCGTTGTCGACGCCGATATCCGACGCGAAGGCCGCCTTCACGACCGCATCCTTCGCCGGGATGTCGACCGGGTTGCCGGCCTTGTCGAGGCCGTTGGCATCCACCGCCGGGATCTGAACCAGGGTCAAGCCCTTTTCCCTGGCGATGTCCGCCAGCGGCTTGGCGCCGGCGCGCAGATCCTCGATCTCGTCATGGATTCGCTCGATCTGCCCCTGGGCCCGCTCCGTTGCGACTTCCTGCCGGAGTTCCCCGGCAACCTCTTCGAACGGCCGCACGGCTTCCGGCTGGATCTGCGTGACCCGCAGGAGTACGGGGCCGAAGCGGCCGGCGACCGGAGCGCTTGTAGCGCCTTGCTCCAGGCTGAAGGCGGCGTCCGCCACCGCTTGGTCGAGCATCTCGGCCTTGGTGAAAGTGCCGAGCTCCAGGTCCTGCGGGGACACGTTGCGCTCCGCTGCGATGGATTCAAAGGTCGCGCCTTCCCTGATCTTCGCAGCGGCGGCATCGGCCTCAGCCTGGGACGGGAAGGTGATCTGCTGGATCGTCCGACGCTCGGGGCTGCCGTATCTTGCCTTCTGCTGCTCGTAACGTGCGCGGGCATCGGCCTCCGACACAGTGTCGGGCTTGGCCAGGGCAGCAGCATCGAGAGCCATTGCCGTCACAGCGCGGTATTCAGGAGCCCGGAACGTGCTTTTGCGCTCATTGAAGAAGCTCTGGAGCTGTTCCGCCGTAGGGGCAGGGATATCGCCCGCCATCGTTGCCGTCAGGAGAAAGTAGGCACTCGCGCGGCGCTCAGTGGCGTAGCGATTCAGAGCCTCCCTGGCGGCCAGGGGGACATTGATGTCCCCGGCGATGGCCTCGGCGAGATGAAGGCGCGCCATGGCGGAGCGCTGCTCCTGCACAAAGCCGGCCTCGGAAAGATTGATGTTGCGAAGCGCCTGATCGAACAGGGCACGGTTGAACTGGCCGTCCGCACCTTTGAACGCAGGATTGTTGACGATCGAGGCGGCGACAAGCTGATCGGAGACCGACAGGCCCATCTCCCTGGCCTTCTCGGCCAGGACGGCATCGGTCACCAGGTTATTGATCACCTGCTGGTCGAGGCCAAAGGCGCGGGCCTGCTCAGGGCTGATGACCGTGCGGAACTGGCGCCCGAGCCGCTGCAGCTCGTTGGTATAGGCGTTGCGGGTCTGGTCGACCGTGATCGTCGTGTCCCCGACCTCGGCCACCGTGGAAGCGGGCGTTGCGCGGAAGATGTCGCCGATGCCCCAAATGGCGAAGCTGACGATCAGGGCGCCGAAAAAGATGGTGGCGATGGCTTTGCCGACGATTGTCTGCCCAGCCTTGCGCATGTTCCGAAGCATCGTGAACCCGTTTTCCAAAAACTCGTTAAACTTGCCGATAAACGATCAGGGGCTCTACGAAAAGGGCAAGTCTGGTTGAAAGAGGGTCTAAGCCTCTGCTAGTGCCAAGTTATCAAGCGTCACAGGAGTGCCTTACATGAGCGTCGATAGGCCGCGCCCGCTGGTTGCGGGCAACTGGAAGATGAACGGGTTGAGGGCCTCGGCGAGGGTGCTGGAGGAGATCCACGCGGGCTACACTCCCGGCCTCAGGGCCAAGGTGGAGCTTGCCGTCTGTCCGCCCGCGACCCTGATCGGCCATGCCGCACAGCTCTCGGTCGGCTCCCGGGTCGCCATCGGCGGGCAGGATTGCCATGCCAAGGAATCGGGCGCCTTCACGGGTGATCTTTCCGCCGAGATGCTGGCCGATGCTGGGGCAACCTATGTGATCGTCGGCCATTCGGAGCGCCGCCAGTACCACAAGGAAAAGGACCAGGATGTCTGCGCCAAGGCCGTGGCGGCTCACCGGGCCGGCCTCACGGCCATCGTGTGCGTCGGCGAAACCAGGGAAGAGCGTGAAGCCGGGAAGGCCCTCGCCGTGGTCAAGAAGCAACTGCGCGGCTCGGTCCCGGTCGATTCGAACAGCCACAACCTCGTTGTTGCGTATGAGCCGGTCTGGGCCATCGGCACGGGCCTGACCCCGACGGCCGCCGATGTGGCGGAGGTCCATGCCGCCATCCGCGAGGAGCTGAAGCGCCTCGTCGGCAAGGCCGATGCGCCTAAGGTCCGTATCCTTTATGGCGGCTCCGTGAAACCCACAAATGCTGCCGAGCTGATGGCTGTTGAGAACGTCAACGGTGCCCTGGTTGGCGGGGCCAGTCTCGTGGCGGCGGATTTCCTGGGCATTGCAGGAGCTTATCTGGGGTAAGTGCGAAAAGGCCGCTTGCGGGCCTTTGATCCTGAGCCCACCTATGCTACAGGCCGCCGCAACGAACGGATTGCGAGCGGCTGTCGCCCTGTGCGCAGCCGCTTGAGGTTTTTGAAAACGATGCAAACAGTTCTCATCATCATTCACCTGATCATCGTGCTCGCCCTGATCGGCGTGGTTCTCCTGCAGCGCTCCGAGGGCGGCGGCATGGGTCTCGGCGGTGGCGGAGGCGGCGGCGGTGTGTCTGGTTTCATGACCGGCCGCGGCCAGGCCAATGCGCTCACCCGTGCGACGGCGATTTTGGCAGGCCTGTTCTTCGTGACGAGCATTGCGCTTACCGTCATGGCGACCTCGACACGGGCTCCGCGCTCGATTCTCGACGGCGCCGCGCCGGCCGCTCCGGGCCAGCAGGCTCCGGGGGCTCCGCAGGGCGGCAACGTGCTTGAGCAGCTGCAGCGCCTCCAGGGCGATCAGCCGGCGGCTCCTGCTCCCGGCACTCCGGCGCCGGCGCCCGCAGCGCCTCAGCAGTAAAACGAACCCAGGGCCGGTGCTTCCGGCCCTCTCTTTTTGTGGATGGCTTTCGGGTGGTCGGGTTTGCGATTGCGAATCGGCGCCCGATGTTTATGGATAGGGGTCCATGACGCGGTACGTATTCATCACCGGCGGCGTGGTGTCTTCGCTCGGCAAGGGTCTGGCTTCGGCGGCTCTGGGAGCGCTTCTCCAAGCACGCGGTTACAAGGTTCGGCTTCGCAAGCTCGACCCATATCTCAACGTCGATCCGGGGACGATGAGTCCCTACCAGCACGGCGAGGTCTTCGTGACCGACGACGGCGCTGAAACCGATCTGGATCTCGGCCATTACGAGCGTTTCACCGGCGTGCCGGCCACGAAGGCCGACAACATCACGACGGGGCGCATCTACCTCGACATCATCACCAAGGAGCGCCGCGGCGATTATCTTGGTGCGACCATCCAGGTGATTCCGCACGTCACCAACGCCATCAAGGACTTTGTGCTTACGGGCAACGAAGGCTTCGATTTCGTCCTGGTCGAGATCGGCGGCACGGTGGGCGACATCGAGGGACTGCCGTTCTTCGAGGCGATCCGCCAGCTCGGCAACGACCTCGAGCGGGGGCAGGCGATCTATGTCCACCTCACGCTGCTGCCGTTCATCCCGTCCGCCGGCGAGCTGAAGACCAAACCCACTCAGCACTCGGTGGCAGAGCTGCGCTCCATCGGCATCCAGCCCGACATCCTTCTCTGCCGCACGGATCGCGAGATCCCGAAGGACGAGCGCCGCAAGCTGGCCCTGTTCTGCAACGTGCGCGAGACGGCCGTGATCGAGGCGCGTGACGCCCGCTCGATCTACGACGTGCCATTGGCCTATCATGAGGCGGGTCTCGACAGCGAAGTTCTGGCGGCCTTCGGCCTCGATACGGCCAAGACCCCGAATCTGTCTCGTTGGACCACCATTTCCGAGCGCGTCCACAACCCTGAGGGCGAGGTCACCATTGCCGTCGTCGGCAAGTATACCGGCCTCAAGGACGCCTATAAGTCGCTCATCGAGGCGCTTCACCATGGCGGCATCGCCAACCAGGTGAAGGTGAATCTCGAGTGGATCGAGAGCGAGGTCTTCGAGAGCGAGGATCCGGCTCCATTTCTGGAAGGTATCCACGGCATCATGGTGCCCGGAGGCTTCGGCCAGCGCGGCGCCGAGGGCAAGATCCGGGCGGCCCGCTTCGCCCGCGAGCGCAAGGTGCCGTATTTCGGCATCTGCTTCGGCATGCAGATGGCCGTGATCGAGGCGGCCCGCTCCCTTGCCGGCATCCAGGATGCCAGCTCCACCGAGTTCGGTCCAACCTCGCAGCCGGTGGTCGGCCTCATGACCGAGTGGCTGCGCGGCAACGAGCTCGAAAAGCGTACGGCCAGCGGCGATCTCGGCGGCACCATGCGGCTTGGCGCCTATCAGGCGAGCCTCAAGCCGGGCAGCAAGGTTGCGGAGATATATGGCGGCACGGAAATTTCTGAGCGCCACCGGCACCGCTATGAGGTGAACATGTCCTACCGCGACCAGCTGGAAACGAAAGGCCTGCGCTTCTCCGGCGTCTCGCCGGACGGGATCCTGCCTGAGATCGTCGAGTACGAGGATCATCCCTGGTTTATCGGCGTGCAATACCACCCCGAGCTGAAGTCGCGCCCGTTCGAGCCGCACCCGCTCTTCAAGAGCTTCATCCACGCGGCCGTGGAGCAAAGCCGGCTGGTTTGATGTTAACCTGAACCGTCGCGCCCGAAATCCTACGGGCGCGACCAGCAGGAAAGACCATAATGACCCGCCGGATCGACCATCTCGTTGTTGCCGTCCAGGACCTCGATCAAGCCGGACACTTCTATCAGCGCCTCGGCTTCCAGGTCGGCTCCCGCAACCGGCATCCTTGGGGCACCGAGAATCGGATTATCCAGTTTTCCGGCTCCTTCATCGAGCTGATCGCCGTGGGCGAGGGTGCCGCCATTGCGCCCCATCAGGCAAGCGCCTTCAGCTTCGGCGGCTTCGTGCAGGACTATCTGCGGTTCCGTGAAGGTCTGGCCATGCTTGTGCTCGACAGCCAGGATGCCAAGGCCGACGCCTCTCTCTTCGCCGAGAAAGGCATCGGCTCCTTCGAGCCCTTTCACTTCGAGCGTGCCGGACGCCGGCCCGATGGCAGCGAGACCAAGGTTGCCTTTACGTTGGCATTCACATCGGCCGAGCGTTCTCCCAAGGCAGGCTTCTTCGTCTGTCAGCAGCACTATCCTGAAAATTTCTGGAACCCGGAGTTCCAGCGCCACGACAATCAGGCGACCCGGATCTCGTCCGTCACCCTGGCCGCTCCTGAGCCGGAGCAGCTGCGTGATTTTCTGAGCGCTTTTACCGGCGTGCAGCCCGGAAGTCCCGACGGAGACGACCTGTCCTTCCGGTTGGTTGAGAGCCACATCGATGTTCTGACGCCTGACGATGCCGCGGAGATCTACGGCTCCATCGAGGCTGAGCTCGACCAGCCGTCCTTCGTGGCCTTCGCCATTCGTGTCGAGGACATCCAGCGGCAGGCGAGGTGGCTCGACGCGGCGGAGATCCCCTACCAGCACATCGGCAGCAGGCTCATCGTCCCGGCCAGTGCCGCCTTTGGCGTCGCGATCGCATTCGAACCAACGTAATGTTAACCATGTTCCCTTAACCGGTTGAACGATAATCAACCGGTGGGGGCTCAACCTGTGGCTAATTCTCTCGCGGGCTTGCCCGACTTCCTGATCTTCTTCGTGCTCGCTGTCGCGCTGGTGGGGCTGTATCTGGCCATCTACACCCTCGCGACCATGCACAATGAGTTCGCCCTGATCCGGGAGAATGTGATCTCGGCGGCCACAGCTTTGGGCTTCAGTCTCGTCGGGTTCGCCTTGCCGCTCGCCAGCGCCATCGTGCATGCCCAGACCATCGTCGATTGTCTGGTCTGGGGCCTTGTTGCCCTGGCCGTGCAGATCGTCGTCTACTGGCTCGTGCGGATTGTCATGCCAAACCTCTCGCAGCGCATCGCCGCCGGAGAGATGGCCGCCGCCTTGTTTCTCGGCGCCTCATCGCTGTCGGCCGGCATCATCAACGCCGCTGCAATGACATTTTAGGGTCAGACCGGATCGGAAGAGGAGCGGCCGTTCAGGCCTGCATCTCCACAAGCCTGGCGAATTGCAGAGCTTCTGCCCGCATTGCGGGCGGCACCATCATCGGATTTCGGTGACGAACTGCGTGGAGCATGGCGATCCGCTCGATCGCTCTGAGATAGATGTCTGGAATCTCCGCCTCGCCCCACTCGAAAGCCTGATAGTCCCGCAGGTTCATATCGATCTCATGCGCCATCCTGCTCTGGGTGAAGCCAAGGGCGGTTCGAATTGCAACGAGTTCCTGCATCTTGTCCTGTTCTGACATGAGAGCGCCCCCAAGCGCTATCGGTAAATTTTCTTAGTGTTTGCAGTGACTTCAATACTCTTTACCTAATTACCTAAGGGAAGCTTACTGATTGTGCCGATTGGAGCAGAAAACAGATGCTTCCCGGTAGAATCACCGGTTCTTCCCGGTGCGCCCTTTGGGTTTGATGCTTCCACGGCATTTCGCCGCTTTGCCTTTGGGAACGAAAAGGCTAGTGACAGCCCATGACTGACACCAACCAGCTCCAGAACACCGTCCAGATCGGCTCCGTCCGCTTCGGTAACCATCTTCCGCTCAGCATCATTGCCGGGCCCTGCGCTATGGAAAGCCGCGACCACGCACTGGAGATGGCAGCGGCTCTCAGTGAGATGGCCGGAAAGTTGGGCCTGGGCCTCGTCTACAAGTCGTCATTCGACAAGGCGAACCGCACCTCGATCTCTAGCGCCCGCGGAATTGGGATTGACAAGGCGCTCGCCATCTTTGCCGAGGTTAAGGAGCGTTACGGTCTGCCCGTGCTCACCGACGTGCACGAGAACGACCAGTGCGCCG
This sequence comes from Microvirga arabica, assembly GCF_016811235.1. Taxonomy (GTDB): domain Bacteria; phylum Pseudomonadota; class Alphaproteobacteria; order Rhizobiales; family Beijerinckiaceae; genus Microvirga; species Microvirga arabica. The sequence continues at coordinate 38,865 of NZ_JAFBID010000024.1, read as the reverse complement.
CCGTTGCGGAGGTCGTCGACGTTCTCCAGATACCGGCCTTCCTCTGCCGCCAGACGGATCTCCTGGTCGCAGCCGCCAAGACCGGACGCGTCGTCAACGTGAAGAAGGGCCAGTTCCTGGCTCCCTGGGACATGGCCAATGTTGCCGAGAAGGTGAAGGCGGCCGGCAACCCGAACGTCATGCTTACCGAGCGCGGCGCCTCCTTCGGCTACAACACCCTCGTGTCCGACATGCGCAGCCTGCCGATCATGGCTGAGACGGGCGCTCCGGTGATTTTCGACGCCACGCATTCCGTGCAGCAGCCCGGCGGAAAGGGTTCCACCTCGGGCGGTCAGCGGGAATACGTTCCGGTTCTCTCCCGTGCGGCCGTTGCGGTGGGTGTCGCGGGTGTCTTCATCGAGACGCACCAGGATCCTGACAAGGCGCCCTCGGACGGGCCCAACATGGTGCCGCTTAAGGAACTCGAGGCGCTGCTCGCCCAGCTCAAGGCCTTCGATGCGCTGGCGAAGAACCGGCAGGCTTGAGGCTTGATCCGTTCCATGTACCATAGCGAGGGCAGGTCTGCATTCCTGCCGCTCGCGTAACGGAGTGGTCGTGATAGGACGCAGAGGCTTTCTCCACGGTTCCTCCGTCAGGCGCCCATGTCCTCCCGCAACCTGATCCTGATCCTCGCCGCCAGCGGCTTTGCCAGCACCTTCTCCGGCCGTGCCGTCGAACCGATGGTTGGCGTGATCGCCCGGGACCTGAGCTCAACGCCGCAGACCATTGCCCTGCTCTCGGCCGCCTTCGCGCTGCCCTATGCCTTCATCCAGCCCGTGCTGGGTCCGGTCGGCGACGCACTCGGCAAGGAGCGCGTGATGAAGGTGGCTCTGGCGGTGCTTTTCCTGGCGCTCGCCTGCTCCATCTTTGCGCCCGATCCTTCGACACTTTTCACGCTTCGCATCATTGCCGGTGCCGCTGCCGGCGGGTCTATTCCGCTCTCCATTGCGCTGATCGGCGACCGGGTGGACATGGGGCAGCGCCAGGTGGCCCTGAGCCGATACTTCATTGCCGTGATCATCGGCCAGCTGGCGGGCTCGTCCTTTGCGGGGCTGCTCGCCGAGTGGATCGGCTGGCGAGGCGTTTTCTCCCTCTCCACTCTCATGGTCGCCCTGGCCCTTGCCGCAACCGTCATCGGCTTCAGGGGAGCGCTGCCGGGAGGGCGGTTCGATCTGAGAGGTGCGCTCCTGCGCTACCGGGACATCCTGTCCAATCCGCGCGCGCTGACCCTCTTCAGCCTCGTCTTCGTTGAGGCCATCGCCATTTTCGGCATCTTCCCCTATGTGGCGCCCCTACTCGAGGAGCGAGGCGGGGGCGGGGCCACCGAGGCCGGCTTTGCCCTTGGCGGATTCGCCATTGGCGGGCTCGTTTATTCTGCGCTCGTCGCCTGGATGCTGAAGCGGCTCGGCATCGGGCCCATCCTCATGGGCGGCGGTTTCTCTGCAGGCGTCGCGCTCATCCTTCTCGGACTGGGCGGCGACTGGAAACTTGATGCCGCCGCCATGCTCTTCCTGGGGCTCGGCTTCTACATGCTTCACAACACCTTCCAAGCCCAGGTGACGGAGGTGGCGCCGGGCGCCCGCGCCTCGGCGGTGGCGCTCCATGCGTTCTCGTTCTTCTGCGGTCAGGCGCTCGGCGTCGTGCTGATGGGCTTCGGCCTGCGCAACATCGGGCTGACCGGGACGACATCCGTTGCCGCCCTGATCATCCTCGGGGTTGGCCTCACCGCATCCTTCTTCCTGACGCGGCCGGCCGCTCAGCGGGCCCGGTAAGGGGCAACGCCCTGGTCGGGCAGCCAGAGGTTCTTCGGCAACTCGCCGGTCTGCCAGAACACGTCGATCGGGATGCCGCCGCGCGGATACCAGTAGCCGCCGATGCGCAGATACCGGGGCTCCAGCAGGTCCGCGAGGCGCTTGCCGATGGCGACCGTACAATCCTCATGGAAGGCGCCGTGGTTGCGGAAGCTGTGCATGTAGAGCTTCAGCGACTTCGACTCGACCAGCCAAGGCCCAGGCGCGTAGTCGATTACGATAATCGCGAAATCCGGCTGGCCCGTCACCGGGCAGAGCGAGGTGAATTCCGGCACGGTGAAACGCGCCAGATAGTCGGTGTCGGGGTGCGGGTTCGGTACCCGGTCGAGCTGCGCTGACTCAGGAGAATCGGGGAGGTGGCTTGACTGGCCGAGCTGGAGATGGGTTTCGGTCATGCGATTTCGCCTTGGATCGAGGAGGGAGAGGCTCTTGCCGTCCTTGCCCACCTGGGTATTTCGGTCAATAAGCCAATCCATGACTTGAGGCCGCACCCGCTTCCCGGGCTGCCCCGGCCGCACTTCAGCCAGCAGGAGCCTGCCTTATGACAGCGATCATCGACGTCTTTGCCCGCCAGATCCTCGATAGCCGAGGCAACCCCACCGTCGAGGTGGATGTCACCCTCGAAGACGGCTCCATGGGCCGTGCTGCCGTGCCCTCCGGCGCCTCTACCGGCGCTCACGAGGCGGTCGAGCTGCGCGACGGCGACAAGAAGGTCTATCTCGGCAAGGGCGTGCTCAAGGCCGTCGATGCGGTCAACAATGAAATCCTGGACGCCATCGGCGGCATGGACGCCGAAGAGCAGGTCGCCATCGACGAGGCGATGATCGAGCTCGACGGCACCCCGAACAAGGCTCGCCTCGGCGCCAACGCGATTCTCGGCGTCTCGCTGGCGGTCGCCAAGGCTGCAGCGGAAGCTTCGACCTTGCCGCTCTACCGTTATGTCGGCGGCACGCAGGCCCGCGTTCTTCCCGTGCCGATGATGAACATCATCAACGGCGGCGCTCATGCGGACAATCCCATCGACTTCCAGGAGTTCATGATCATGCCGGTCGGCGCGCCGACCCTGGCGGAGGCCGTGCGCATGGGCGCCGAGGTGTTCCACACCCTTAAAAAAGCCCTGAAGGATGCCGGCCACAACACCAATGTGGGCGACGAGGGCGGCTTCGCCCCGAACCTGCCCTCCGCGGAAGCCGCCCTCGACTTCATCATGAAGTCCATCGAGCAGGCCGGCTACAAGCCCGGCAAAGACATGGTGATCGGCCTCGACTGCGCGGCCACCGAGTTCTTCAAGAGCGGCGCCTATCATTATGAGGGCACGGGCCAGACGCTGAGCCCGCAGCAGCAGGCCGAGTATCTCGCTAAGCTCGTCTCCGCTTATCCTATCGCTTCTATCGAGGACGGCATGTCCGAGGACGATTGGGAGGGCTGGAAGGCTGTGACTGACCTGATCGGCTCCAAGTGCCAACTCGTGGGCGACGATCTCTTCGTCACCAACGTGAACCGTCTCTCGCAGGGCATCAAGCAGGGTGTCGCCAACTCACTGCTCGTGAAGGTGAACCAGATCGGCTCGCTCACCGAGACTTTGGCCGCCGTCGACATGGCCCACCGCGCCGGCTACACCGCTGTGATGTCCCACCGCTCGGGCGAGACGGAGGACTCCACCATCGCGGACCTCGCGGTGGCTACGAACTGCGGACAGATCAAGACCGGCTCTCTGGCCCGGTCGGACAGACTGGCGAAGTACAACCAGCTCATCCGCATCGAGGAGGAACTGGGCTCGCAGGCGCAGTACGCAGGAGGTGCCGCGCTGAAGGCGCTAGCCTGATCCCATAGACGGAGTTTTCACTCACCCTTTCTCGTCATGGCCGGGCCTGTCCCGGCCATTTCGATTCAAAAAGCGCTGTGCATCATACAATCGGGATCACCGGCACAAGGCCGGCGATGACACGCAAGGTGCGCCCCTAACACCTCTTTAACCATGATGCTGTAAGACTCAGCGCTATGGTAATCCGCAGGCGCGCACGACGATTTCTGATCCCGCTGGTGCTTTATAGCATTTCGGCGGCTGTGGCCGGCTATTTCGTGCATCACGCCCATAGCGGTGCGCGCGGCATCGAGGCCCGACAAAAATATGAAGCTCAGGTGGCTGAACTTTCCGGTGAGCTTGCGGGTTTGAGGACTCAGCGTTCCGACTGGGAGCGCCGCATCGCCCTGCTGCGAAGCGATCAGATCGACCGGGATCTGCTCGAGGAAAGAGCACGCGTAATGTTAGGACGTGTGCATAAGAACGATCTCGTCATCATCACAGGCCCATGATTAAGCATAGCCCAAAAGTTCTGCTTAACTGAATTCAAGTTAATCGTGTAAAGGCGTTATATAACAGTAGCTTGCGCGTTTCATTGTGCAGCGCAAAACGGCTTTTAGCCCACTCGATTTCCCTCTCCGTCTGCGCTACAACTTTCGTCGAGGAAACCCTTCGGAGGACCCGATGGCTGTTGCTGCCCGCAAGGCGGGCCGTGCTGGTGCAGGCGCGGCTAACAAGACCACTTCCACTAAAGGCTCCACACGCGGAGCTGCTCCCAATTCCCCACAATTCGACAAGAACCAGGACCTGTCCGCCTACAACGAGATGCTTCTGATCCGGCGCTTCGAGGAGAAGTCAGGACAGATGTACGGCATGGGCCTAATCGGCGGTTTCTGCCACCTCTATATCGGCCAGGAAGCCGTTGTCGTCGGCATGCAGATGGCGACGAAGGAGGGCGACCAGGTGATCACCGGCTATCGTGATCACGGTCATATGCTCGCCTGCGGCATGGACGCGAAGGGCGTCATGGCCGAACTGACGGGACGCCGCGGCGGCCTGTCGAAAGGCAAGGGCGGCTCCATGCACATGTTCTCCAAGGAGAAGCATTTCTATGGCGGCCATGGCATCGTGGGCGCGCAGGTGTCGTTGGGCACCGGCATCGCCTTCGCCAATCAGTACCGCGAGAACGGCAATGTCTGCCTGACCTATTTCGGTGACGGTGCCGCTAACCAGGGCCAGGTCTACGAGAGCTTCAACATGGCGCAGCTCTGGAAGCTGCCCGTCGTCTACGTGATCGAGAACAACCGCTACGCCATGGGCACGGCAGTGTCGCGCGCATCGGCCCAGACCGACTTCTCGAAGCGCGGCGTGTCCTTCGGCATTCCCGGCGAGCAGGTGGACGGCATGGACATCCGCGCGGTCTACGCCGCTGGCCAGCGCGCCATCGAGCATGCCCGCTCGGGCAAGGGTCCCTACATCCTCGAGATGCAGACCTATCGCTACCGCGGCCACTCCATGTCCGATCCGGCCAAGTACCGCACGAAGGATGAAGTGACCCGCATGCGCGAGGAGCACGATCCGATCGAGCAGGTGCGCCGCCGTCTCCTGGAGAGCTGGAAGCTGTCGGAAGACGAGCTGAAAGCCATCGACAGCCGGGTGCGCGAGATCGTCAACGAGGCGGCCGAGTTCGCCACCCACGATCCGGAGCCCGATCCGTCCGAGCTCTACACGGACATCCTTCTCTAAGCGGCGCACTCGCGCCGCTTCTCCCTGAATCTCGCCGCTGCGACAATCAAAACAGGTCTTTTAATGGCGATCGATATTCTCATGCCTGCCCTCTCGCCCACCATGGAGCAGGGCAAACTGGCCAAGTGGCTGAAAAAAGAGGGCGATCAGGTCAAGCCCGGCGACGTGCTGGCCGAGATCGAGACCGACAAGGCGACCATGGAGGTCGAGGCGATCGACGAAGGTGTCCTCGTCAAGATTCTCGTATCCGACGGTACCGACAATGTGGCCGTGAACACCCCCATCGCGATCCTCGCGGGCGAAGGTGAGGACGTGTCCGCCGCTGCCTCTTCAGCAAAGGCGCCGGCGGCTCCGGCGCAGGAAGCCCAGCCAGCACCGACGCCTGATATGCAGGCTGAAGGACTGGCCGACCGTCCGGCTCCATCCGAGCGTCCGCAGCAGACGGATCTTTCGACTCCGGCAGCGCCCTCCGTTATCACGAACCGCACCAGCTACAACGCCATGGCGGAAATTCCAGAGGGCACCGAGCTGGTCAACATGACCGTGCGCGAAGCCCTTCGCGATGCCATGGCCGAGGAGATGCGCAAGGACAGCTCCGTTTTTGTCATGGGCGAAGAGGTGGCCGAATACCAGGGCGCCTACAAGGTCACTCAAGGGTTGCTGCAGGAGTTCGGGGCCAAGCGCGTCATCGACACGCCAATCACCGAGCACGGTTTTGCCGGCGTCGGCGTCGGCGCGGCCTTCACGGGGCTGCGCCCCATCGTCGAGTTCATGACCTTCAACTTCGCCATGCAGGCGATTGACCAGATCATCAACTCGGCGGCCAAGACCCTCTACATGTCAGGCGGCCAGCTCGGCGCTCCCATCGTGTTCCGCGGCCCCAACGGCGCGGCGGCACGCGTTGGTGCGCAGCACAGCCATGACTATGCCGCCTGGTACTCGAACGTTCCGGGCCTCAAGGTCATCGCGCCCTACACGGCCTCCGACGCGAAGGGGCTCCTCAAGAGTGCCATCCGCGATCCGAACCCGATCGTCTTCCTGGAGAACGAGATCCTCTACGGCCAGTCTTTCCCTGTGCCGAAGCTCGATGACTTCACGGTGCCGATCGGCAAGGCACGCATCCATCGTGAGGGCAAGGATGTCACCATCGTGTCCTTCTCGATCGGCATGACCTATGCGCTCAAGGCCGCGCAGGAACTGGAGAAGGAAGGCATCGACGCCGAGGTCATCGACCTTCGCACGATCCGCCCGATGGATACCGAGACCATCGTCGCCTCGGTCATGAAGACGGGCCGCTGCATCACGGTGGAAGAGGGATTCCCGCAATCGGGCGTGGGCGCCGAAATCGCCATGCGCATCATGGAGAACGCGTTCGATTATCTCGACGCGCCCGTGATCCGCATCACGGGCAAGGACGTTCCGATGCCGTACGCGGCCAACCTTGAGAAGCTCGCGCTGCCGAACGTGGCCGAAGTGGTGCAGGCGGCGAAGGCCGTTTGCTACAGGTGACCTCATGACAGAACGGAAATTCGAAGCCCTCAACGTTCCGCCTGACGTCCTCGAAAAGGGCGGCATCGAGATCCTGAGGGCTTCGGTGGTCGATGGCGAGGTGAGCATCGCGCTTCGCCGCGCCTTCGACGATCCGTTCACTTGGGGCGTGCTCCTAGTGGACCTCGCCCGTCACGCCGCGCGCGTCTATGCCATGGAAACGGAGTTCTCCGAGGAGGAGGCTCTGGCCGAAATCGCCGCCGGCATCCAGGCCGAGCTGGACGATCCGAGCGATCCCGGCTCGACGCAGGCTATCAACTGAATCCCAGATCAGGTCAGGATCTAAAACGCCATGCCCATCAATATCCTGATGCCCGCCCTGTCTCCCACTATGGAAAAGGGCAACCTTGCCAAGTGGCTGAAGAAGGAAGGCGACTCGGTGAAGTCCGGCGATGTGATTGCCGAGATCGAGACCGACAAGGCCACCATGGAAGTGGAGGCGGTGGATGAAGGCATCCTCGCCAAGATCGTGGTGCCCGAAGGAACGGCGGACGTTCCCGTTAACGAGCTCATCGCGCTGATCGCCGCCGAGGGCGAGGATCCGAAGAGCGTCACGGCTCCGGCATCTGGCGGCGGTGCCGCAGCGCCTGCGCCGAAGGCTGAAGCCGCTGCGGCTCCGGCTGCTCCCGCAGCCGCGCCCCAGCCGCAGGCCAACACCGTTCAGGGTGATCCGAACGCCCACATGTCCTACGCCCGCGTCGATCAGGCTCCCGAAGGTCCTGCAACGGCCGCAAAGCCCAATGGGGCAGGGCAGCCGCAGGCCTCCGGCAACCGCGTATTCGCCTCGCCGCTCGCCAAGCGCATTGCCCGCGAGGCTGGCGTCGACATCGCGTCGATCCAAGGCTCCGGCCCCCATGGCCGCGTCGTCGAAAAGGATGTGCGCGCAGCGCTCCAGGGTGGCGGCACGAAGCCTGCAGCCGCTCCGGCTACCGCTGCACCAACACCAGCTCCGGCTGGCAAACCTGCTGCCCCGCAGCTGGCCCAGAGCATGGGTGCCGATCAGGTCAAGGCCATGTTCGAGGCTGGTTCCTACGAGGAAGTGCCGCTCGACGGCATGCGCAAGACCATCGCCAAGCGCCTCGTCGAATCGAAGCAGACGGTGCCGCATTTCTACCTGTCGCTGGATTGCGAACTCGATGCGCTCATGGCCTTGCGCGAGCAGATCAACGCGGCCGCCGGCAAGGACAAGGACGGCAAGCCCGCCTACAAGCTCTCGGTCAACGACTTCGTCATCAAGGCGCTCGCCATCGCGCTCCAGCGCGTGCCCGCTGCCAACGCGGTCTGGGCCGAGGATCGCATCCTGAAGATGAAGCATTCGGATGTGGGCGTGGCAGTCGCCATCGAGGGCGGCCTGTTCACGCCGGTGGTGCGCAAGGCGGAGCAGAAGACGCTCACGGCCATCTCGGCCGAGGTGAAGGACATGGCTGGCCGCGCCCGCAACCGCCGCTTGAAGCCGGAGGAGTATACCGGCGGCTCGACGGCTGTGTCGAACCTCGGCATGTACGGCATCAAGGACTTCCAGGCCGTCATCAACCCGCCCCACGGCACGATTTTGGCAGTCGGCGCCGGCGAGCAGCGGGTCGTGGTGAAGAACGGCGCTCCCGCGGTCGTGCAGGCCATGACAGTGACGCTCTCCTGCGACCACCGCGTGGTCGACGGCGCCCTCGGCGCGGAACTGCTGGCTGCGTTCAAACAGCTCATTGAGAGCCCGATGGGGATGCTCGTTTAATTGATCGTCATGGCCGGCCTCGTGCCGGCCATCCACGTCCTTCAACGGCCCGCTCCACGAAGACGTGGATGCCCGGGCCAAGCCCGGGCATGACGGGGGATTTCTATGGCAAATCAATACGATATCATCGTCATCGGCGGCGGGCCGGGGGGCTATGTGGCGGCGATCCGCGCGGCGCAACTCGGGTTCAAGACCGCGGTCGTGGAGCGCGAGCATCTCGGCGGCATCTGCCTCAACTGGGGCTGCATTCCGACCAAGGCGCTGCTGCGCTCGGCCGAGATCTACCACTACATGGAGCACGCCAAGGATTACGGGCTCTCCGCGCAGGGTATCGGCTTCGATGCGGCTGCCATCGTGCAGCGCTCGCGCGGCGTGTCGGGCCGTCTCAACGGCGGCGTCGGCATGCTGCTCAAGAAGAACAAGGTCGATGTGATCTGGGGCGAGGCGGCGATCTCCAAGCCTGGCGAAGTGGTCGTCACGGCGCCGAAGAAGCCCGCCATGCAGCCGCAGAACCCGGTGCCCAAGGGCGTGCTGGAGCCCGGCACCTATGCGGCCAAGCACATCATCGTGGCGACCGGTGCGCGGCCTCGTGCGCTGCCCGGCATTGAGCCGGACGGCAAGCTGATCTGGACCTATTTCGAAGCCATGGTGCCGCCCGCCATGCCGAAGTCGCTGATCGTCATGGGCTCGGGTGCCATCGGCATTGAGTTCGCCTCCTTCTACCGCACCATGGGCGTGGATGTGACGGTGGTCGAGGTGATGCCGCAGATCCTGCCCGTCGAGGATGCGGAGATCGCAGGATTGGCCCGCAAGCGCTTCGAGAAGCAGGGGATGAAGATCCTCACCGGCGCGAAGGTCACGAAGGTGGAGAAGGGCGCAAACTCTATCACGGCCACCATTGACGACGGCAAGACCACGCAGACGATCACGGCCGAGCGGATGATCTCCGCCGTCGGCGTCGTCGGCAACATCGAGAATCTCGGCCTCGAGAAGGTAGGCGTGAAGATTGAGCGCGGCATCGTCGTCACCGACGGTCTCGGTCGCACCAACGTGCCCGGTATCTACGCCATCGGTGATGTGGCGGGCCCGCCCATGCTGGCGCACAAGGCCGAGCACGAGGGCGTGATCTGCGTCGAGACCATTAAGGGCATGCACACCCATGCCATGGACAAGGCCAAGATCCCGGGCTGCACCTACTGCAATCCGCAGGTAGCCTCCGTCGGCCTCACCGAAGCCAAGGCCAAGGAGCAGGGTTTTGATGTCCGCGTCGGCCGGTTTCCGTTCATCGGCAACGGCAAGGCGATTGCGCTCGGTGAGCCGGAAGGCCTCGTGAAGACCATCTTCGACAAGAAGACCGGCCAGCTGCTCGGTGCCCACATGATCGGCGCGGAGGTGACCGAGCTGATCCAGGGCTACGTGATCGCCATGAACCTGGAGACCACGGAAGAGGAACTGATCCACGCCGTGTTCCCGCATCCGACCCTTTCCGAGACCATGCACGAGAGCGTCATGGATGCGTATGGGCGCGTGATCCACATCTGATCGCGTATCGGCTATGTGGGGCGGTCTCTTTCTTCTCTGCCTCGGTTTGACCATTGCGGCATTGCTGGTCTCTCTTAGGCTCAGCCGGCCTTCTCGCCGGCTGGGCTTATCTTTTGCCCTCCTGCTGGCCGCACTCTGCGTCCCGCTCGGCCTCGTGGCCGCCTTCGATGCCATGATGTGCTCGTCGGAGACCACCGCCCAAGGGCGGATACCAGGCCGCGATCTCGTCTGGTCCATCGAGCGCCGGGGCTGCGGCGCAACGACTGCGGGCGTCTATACGCTTCGTCTCGGCCCTCATGCCTGGTGGAGCTACACGATCCTCACGGCTGACGCCTTTCCTGTCCCGCGTTCCGTCGAAGCGGCGGGAGACGATGCGGTGCGCATCGTCATCGATCCCGACAGCGCAGGCGAGGGTGCCCCGGCCGGGGGCCAGGTCGTTCCCGTCACCGCGTCGGACAAGCCGGATGAACCTCTTCGGTTCGACAGAGGCGTCAAGCTATAGAACACGTTCTGGGTGGCGCCTTGACAGGGCTGATGACCCGCGAGAGCGTTCCTAGAATCCGCTGTGGAGGATGCGATGGAAGATCGGGATCACGTGCACGAAGGCGAGTGCAGGTGCGGGCGGGTGCGGTTTCAGGTTCGTGGCGCACCCATTCTCAACATGGCATGCCATTGCACGGGCTGTCAGCGCATGACCGCAAGCGCTTTCTCGCTGAGTTCCCTCTATGCGAATTCCCAGTTTGAAGTGACGGAGGGAGAGCCGGTGATCGGCGGCCTTCACGGCGCTACCCGGCATTTCTTCTGCCCGCATTGCATGAGCTGGCTGTTCACGCGGCCGGAGGGGCTCGACGATTTCGTGAACGTCCGTGCAACGATGCTCAATGATGCGAGGGGATTCAGGCCTTTCATCGAGACCTACACGAGCGAGGCGCTGCCGTGGGCCAGGACCTCGGCGGTCCACAGCTTCGAGAAGTTCCCGCCGATGGAGCGCTACGCCGAGCTGGTTGAGGAGTTTGCACGAACCTCTGGCTGAACGGCGCGAGGACGGATCGAAGATTTTCAGTATTCGGGCACAAGCCGGTGCGTGACCAAGGGCACATGGATCTCGCATTGCAGCCCCGCCGGGTCGAATCTCAGATTCGCTTTCGCATGACACTGGGCCGGCAGGACGCGTTCGAGCAGGAACGTACCGAACCCGCTGTGCGACGGGCTCCCAACAGGTGGGCCGTTCTGCTCCACCCAGCTGAGATGGAGTTCCCGGCTGCCTTCGGCAGTGGCAAGCTCCCACTTGACGGCGACGCATCCTTTGCGCACGGACAGCGCACCGTACCGAGCCGCATTTGCCGTCAGCTCATGCAACGCCATGCTCAGCGGGATGGCGATATCAGCCGAGAGGTTCACGTCCGGCCCCTCCAGCCGGAAGCGTTCATGTCTCCTCGCCCAGAAGGGCTGAAGCTCACATTCCAGCATCTCCCGCAAGGGCGCCGTCTGCCAGTAATCCTCGGTCAGAAGGGTCTGGGTTTTGGCGAGGGCTGCGATCCGTGACGAGAAGGACCTGTTGAAGTCGCGTATGCTGGTTGACGTGCGGCCCGTCGCGCTCGCGAGAGCCTGGACGACTGCCAGATTGTTGCGCACCCGGTGATGCAGCTCCCTCACCAGCAGAGCTTGGCGCTGCTCGAATCGCTTCTTCTGGTGGATATCCTGGATAACCCGGACGCTGTACCGAAACTCACCCTGCTCGTTGAAAACCGCGGTCGACGAGACATTCAGCCAGACGCTCGAGCCATCCTTGCGGATCGAGCGTCTCTCCAGGGAGTAGGTTTTCAGCTCGCCTGCGACCTGCCGGTCGTAGAGCGCATGTTCGGCGCTGGAATCGTCGGGATGCACGAGATCGAAGAGGCTCAGGTTCAGAAGCTCGCTCCGGGAATAGCCGGTGATGACGGAAAGCCCCCTGTTGACGGTCAGAAACTGACCCGTCGCATTGGTTTCGGCCATGCCGACGCCGGCATGCTCATGGGTCGCCCAGAGCCGCTCGCGGCTTTCCCGTTCGGCTCTTGTCTGAACGGCGTTCTCGACGGACACCGATGCGATCTGGGCAAGCTGGGTGAGGATGGCCTCGTCGTCGGCGGTGAACTCGCCATGCTGCTTGTCGAGCAGCATGAGCACGCCCAACGTGCCACCCTGCGGGCTGATTATTGGGGCGGCGAGCACGCCCGGCATCGCCGGGGAGGCGGTCTCCGCGAGATAGGTATCCTGCAGATGCGGGTAGGCGCTGAGCTCGGTCGCGGTCAGTCGGAGCGGGGAGGCGAGCTGGAGCACATGGGAGTATAGGCCCGCACCGCTCCGAGCCAGAGCGGATGCGGGAAAGCCGCCATACTTGTCCGAAACGGAGACAATGACGGGTTCGCTGGGCCACAGGGCATAGGGAAGCGTGTGGGTGGCGGCCCAATGGGCGCCGACGATCAGCCGCGCCTGTTCGGTGATGTCGCGGAAGATGGCTTCAGGACTGTCCCCGGCGGCAATCCTCGTCGACACGGCCGTCAGCGCCTTGAGCTGCTCCTGGTGCCGGTGGGCCCTTGCCAGAAGGCCTTGCCGCTCCTGCTCGACCAATATGCGGTCGGTGATGTCGTGGTGAGCCACGACAGCGTAGGCGTGGCCGTCGTGGTGAAGACAGGATGCATGAAGCTGGAACCACCGCTTCCGCGTAGGGGAATGGCATGGATACTCGAGCGAGAAGACCGGCTCCCCTGCCAGCACGGACCGGATTCCGGCGGCGGCCGCCTTGGCGCAGGCCGCTTCGACCCCGACGGCACGGTCGCAGATGTCGAGATAGTTCGTTCCCACATGCCGAGTACTCTTGCCGCTGTTGGCGCAACCGAACTCGCGCCAAGCCCGGTTGACGGCAATGATGGTGCCGGACCAATCAAGCACGGCTATCGGACCGGCCATCGCATCCAGAACCTGTTCGGCAGGCGGAATCGCCACGACCCCGTTCCGCTTCGACGTCTGGTTCATAGGCCTGTGTCTCAACACCTTGGAATGAATAGGCTAGTAACGGCCAACGAGGGCTTCGGTTCAGGCGAACAACCAGAAGTTGCCGGTCGCGAGGTCAGGCTCGGTGCCATGCACTTTGTCTTGGGTCGAGCCACCCTTGAGCAGGCAGAAACCATGGAAGGAAAGCCTGCCCCGCAATCTGAGCATTTGCGATTAGGCCTTGAAAGCCTTAAATCAGGCTCACGTCGGAAGGGGCGGGATCCCTTCGCCCCAAAGGTTTAGCTTCATGGCCGTCGTTCTCGACCTTCTGAACAAGGATCAGCGCCCTCGCCACCCTGAAAAGGCGCATCGGCCGGACCAGCCGGTTCAGCAGCGCAAGCCCGAATGGATCCGCGTGAAGGCGCCGGGCTCGCCCAAATGGGCCGAGACCAACCGCATCGTGCGCGAGAACAAGCTTGTGACGGTCTGCGAGGAGGCCGGCTGCCCCAATATCGGCGAGTGCTGGGAGAAGAAGCACGCCACCTTCATGATCATGGGCGACACCTGCACCCGGGCTTGCGCCTTCTGCAACGTGAAGACCGGGCTGCCGCAGGCGCTCGATCCAAACGAGCCGGAAAGCGTCGCCAAGGCCGTGGAAAAGCTCGGCCTGGAGCACGTGGTCATCACCTCGGTGGATCGCGACGATTTGGCGGACGGCGGCGCGCAGCATTTCGCCGACGTGATCCATGCCATCCGGGCCCGCTCGCCGAAGACCACCATCGAGATCCTCACCCCCGACTTCCTGAGGAAGCCGGGCGCGCTGGAGATCGTCGTGGCGGCCAAGCCCGACGTTTTCAACCACAACCTCGAAACGGTTCCGTCGAAGTACCTGAAAGTCCGTCCCGGCGCCCGGTACTTCCACTCCATCCGCCTGCTGCAGCAGGTGAAGGAACTGGACCCGACCATCTTCACGAAGTCCGGCATCATGGTGGGTCTCGGCGAGGAGCGGAACGAGGTGCTCCAGCTCATGGACGACTTGCGTTCGGCGGATGTGGATTTCATGACCATCGGCCAGTACCTCCAGCCGACGAAGAAGCACCACCCGGTGATCCGCTTCGTGACGCCGGATGAATTCAAGGCCTATGAAACCACAGCCTATGCCAAGGGTTTCCTCCTGGTCTCCTCGACCCCGCTGACGCGTTCCTCGCATCACGCAGGTGAGGATTTTGCCAAGCTGAAAGCGGCCCGTCTCGCGAAGCTCGGCTAACGAACCGGACGAGGCATGCAGCGCATTCTGGTCATCGGCAGCCCGGGCGCCGGCAAGAGCACGCTGGCGAGGAGCCTCAGCGATCAGCTTGGCTTACCCCTCATCCATCTGGACCGGGAGCATTGGTCTGCGGGCTGGATCTCCCTGCCGAACGACGTATGGGCCGCCAGGGTTGCGGAACTGGCCGCGCGCCCAAGCTGGATCATAGACGGTAACTACGCCAACACGCTGCATATTCGGCTCGACCGTGCAACAACCGTCATCTGGCTCGACCTGCCGCGCTGGTTGTGTATGGCCCGCATCATCAAGCGGGTGCTCGCTTACCGGGGAAGAGTCCGTCCGGACATGGCGGAGGAATGCCCCGAGCGCCTGAACCTTGAATTTTTGCGATACACCTGGACCTTCTCCAAACATAGCAGGCCGAAGAACAAGGCGCTCCTGAAGAAGCTGCGAAGTGATCAGAAAGTCGTCCTGCGAACACCGCGTGAGGTCGCAGATTTTCTGAGCCGTGACTATCAATGTGTTCTGGCGGCCTCAGCATGACCCGTTGGAACGGCAGTGAGCGCATCTTGGTGATTGGTTCCCCAGGCGCGGGCAAGAGCACCCTGGCGAGCCGTCTTGCCGAGCGCCTCGGTTTGCCTTTGATCCACCTCGACCGGGAATATTTCGGGCCAGGCTGGACCACGCCGACGAAGCCGGAATGGCGCGAGCGCGTGAAGATACTCACTGCACGGCCGGCCTGGGTGATGGATGGAAACTACGCCAGCACCTTCGACATCCGCGTGCCCCGCGCTTCCGCTATTGTCTGGCTCGATCTGCCGCGCTGGCAATGCATGCTGAGCGTGCTCTGGCGAGTGGCCAGACATTATGGGAGAACGCGGCCCGACCTTGGTTCTACCGGACCGGAACGTTTCGATTGGTCTTTCATGCGTTGGATCTGGTCCTATCCGAACAAGATGCGACCGAAGACCGCCCACATGCTGGAGCGCCTGCGCCCGGACCAGCGCGTTTACATCCTGCGCTCCCGATCCGACATTCCGGCCCTGGAGGCCGAGCTTGCAACCTTCAGAGAGGCCGCCTGAGCATGCCGACCTTCCGCACCACCCGGACCGTGAAGCATACGCCCGCTCAGATGTTCGCCCTCGTGGCCGATGTGGAGCGCTACCCGGAGTTCCTGCCCCTGTGCGAGGATCTGCGGGTCATGCGTCGGGTCCAGAGCGGGGAGGGCATCGAGACACTCGTGGCCACCATGGCGGTGGGCTATAAGGCCATCAACGAGAGCTTCACCACCCGCGTGACCTTGGATGATCCCCGCCGGAAGATCACGGTCGAATACGTGGACGGACCGTTCAAGTATCTTGAGAACCGCTGGACCTTCCGCGATGCTCCCGGCGGCTGCGAGGTGGAGTTCTACATCAACTACGAGTTCAAGAGCTTCGCCCTCGGGCTGCTCATGGGCAGCGTCTTCGACAAGGCCTTCCGCAAGTTCACCGAGGCGTTCGAGGAGCGGGCGGACGAGATCTACGGCATGCCCTCCCGGGCCCGGGCCTGATCAGCGGAGCGCCTGCTCCAGAAGCGAAAGCGCATCCTCCACCGCCCGGCGGCGGACATTTTCCCGCCCGAGATCGCCGTAGCGGCGCTCCAGGTGGATCGTGGAGGCTCCTTTTCGCGCTAGGCCGAAATGGACGAGGCCGACAGGCTTCGTGGCCGTTCCTCCGGTCGGGCCTGCAACCCCGGTGATTCCCACCGCCACGTCGGCTCGCGAATAGGCGAGCGCACCCTCGGCCATGGCTCGGGCAACCGGCTCGCTCACCGCCCCTTGGGTGGCGATCAAGTTGGCGGGCACGCCGATCAACTCCGTCTTCGCCTCGTTCGAATAGGTGACGAAGCCACGCTCCACCACCGCCGACGAGCCTGATATCTCGGTCAGCAGGGCGGCCACTAGCCCGCCGGTACAGGATTCGGCCGTGGCGAGCTTCAGTCCCTTCCGGCGATATGCATCGAGAAGCCCGGCGGCGCGGTCTCTCAGGTCCGGAATCATGGATTCACCTCCGGCATGCGGATGGTTGCGGCCGCCTGGGCGGCGATGCCCTCGCGGCGGCCGGTGAAACCGAGCTTCTCGGTGGTGGTCGCCTTGAGCGAGACCTGATCGAGGCGAAGCCCGGCAATTTCGGCGATCCGCTGCCGCATGGCCTCGCGATAAGGCCCAAGCCGCGGCGTCTCGCAGAGGAGCGTGGTGTCGAGATGGTCGACGATGCCGCCGCGCTCCCGCACCAGGCCGACCGCATGAGCCAGGAACCGGTCCGAGGAGGCGCCGCGCCATTGCGGATCGCTCGGCGGAAAATGCGTGCCAATATCGCCGTCGGCCAGAGCCCCCAGGATGGCGTCGGTGAGGGCATGCAGGATCACGTCGCCGTCCGAATGAGCGATCACGCCCTGGTCATGGGGCACCTTGATTCCGCCGAGCCGGACATGGTCGCCGTCGCCGAAGGCGTGGACGTCGAAGCCGGTGCCGAGCCTGGTGATATGCGTCATGGATGAACCTCTCAATCGCCGCTCGGCTTCCACGAAGTCGGCCGGATGGGTGAGCTTGATGTTGCTGCTCTCGCCCTCGAACACATGGACCGGTAGCCCGGCCCATTCCGCAAGAGCGCCATCGTCCGTGAAGGCATGAAGCCTTGCGGCTGCCGCCTTACGGTGGGCATCGAGCAGCGAGGGGAATCGGTAGGCCTGCGGGGTCTGCACGGCTCTGAGGCTCGCTCTGTCAGGGGTCGAGACAACCTCCGAATGGCTGCCGATCACCTTGATGGTGTCGGTCACGAGGGTTCCGGGAACGGCCGCATCCCGGCGCCGGCCAGCCTCGATTGCTCTGTCGATGAGTTCCGGGCTTGCGAAGGGACGGGCCGCGTCATGGACGAGGACGATTTCGGGGGCCGAAGCGCCCAAAGCTTCCAAGCCGTTCCGCACGGAATCCTGCCGCGTATCGCCGCCATGAATGCATGGCAGAAGTGCCGATTGGAGGGGTGCAACGGCCGCGATGCTTGCTTCGTAGAGATCCCGGTCGTCGGGGTGGATCACCACAAGGATACGATCGACTCCGGGATGCGAGAGAAAGCCCGCAAGGGTCCGTGCCAGGACCGGTCGCCCCTGGAGGTCCCGGTACTGCTTCGGAATCCCGTCTCCTGCCCGCGATCCACGGCCGGCGGCAACGATGAGGGCGGCAACTGACATCGAGAAGGCTCTCCGCAACAGGCGTTCTCCTTAACGTGCCGTTGAAAGAAGGCAAAGACCGGCCTGAGAGAGCTTGCACCCCAGCACGATATGGCTATTAAATAGGCAAGATGAAACTTGATCAAAAAATAGGCTGCTCCGGCTTCGGTATCGGGCCCGTGCAGGTCGAACGCAATGCCGTGCTCGCCCCGCTGTCCGGCGTGACGGATGTCGCGTTCCGGCGCATTGCCAAGAGATTGGGGGCCGGCCTCGTAGTTTCCGAGATGGTCGCCTCCGACGAACTCGTGCAAGGATCCGAGGAAGCGCAGCTGCGCGCCGAGGGTGCGGGAATCGAGCCGCACGTCGTCCAGCTCGCCGGCTGCGAACCCCGCTGGATGGCGGAAGCCGCTCGCATGGCCGAAGGGGCAGGGGCCCGTATCATCGACATCAACATGGGATGTCCGGCCAAGCGCGTCATCGGCGGCTTTGCCGGATCGGCGCTCATGCGCGACCTGGACCATGCGGCTCGCCTGATCGACGCGACGGTGCAGGCGGCCAGCGTCCCTGTCACGGTGAAGATGCGGCTCGGCTGGGACCACCAGAGCATAAACGCGCAGGATCTTGCTCGAAGAGCCGAGGCGCTGGGCGTCAAGGCGGTGACGGTCCACGGCCGCACCCGCCAGCAGTTCTACAAGGGACAGGCCGACTGGAATGCCATCGCGTCTGTTGTGGAGGCGGTGGGCATTCCGGTGATAGCCAACGGCGATATCGGCTCCCTGGAGGAGGCGCGGCGCTGTCTGGCCGCCTCTGGAGCCGCTGCCGTGATGATCGGACGCACGGCCGTAGGACGCCCCTGGCTCGTCGGCCAGATCGGCGCGGCCCTGCAGGGGTGCACCATCCCCGACCCGTCGCCTGAGGAAATGACCGCCATCGCCGTCGAGCACTATGAGGGGCTGCTCTCCCTGTATGGGGAAAGGACCGGCATCCGCCATGCCCGCAAGCACCTGGCGGCCTACGCGGATATGGCGATGGCTTCTGGGTTCCAGGTGGCTCCAGGCATCCGCACGGGGCTTGTCACATCGGAGGAGCCGGGAACCGTGATTGCGTTGCTGCGCTCGCTTTACAGCCGCTTGGAGCGGGATGCTGCATGACGGCTCTTCCCATCAATGACCTGATCATGAACGCCCTGCCGATCCCGGTCCTCACGGTCGGGCCGGAGCATCGCATCGCGCACGCCAACGCGGCGGCCGAGTCGTTTTTCGAGATGAGCCTGCGCATGATGCAGCGCCAGAAGCTGAGCGACCTGCTGCCCTTCGGCTCGCCGGTGATGGCGCTGGTCGAGGACGTTCGCCAGCGAGGTTCCAGCGTCAGCGAGCACCGAGTCGATATCGGCAGTCCGCGCCTCGGGGCCGAGCGCATCGTCGATGTCTCGGCATGCCCCCTTGGCGACGACGGCGACAACGTGATCGTCATGCTCCAGGAGCGGACGATCGCGGACAAGATGAACCGTCAGCTCACCCATCGCGGTGCCGCCCGGTCCATTACGGCGTTGGGTGCGCTGCTGGCCCATGAGATCAAAAATCCGCTCTCCGGCATCCGCGGCGCCGCCCAGCTGCTCGAGCAATCGGCGAACGAGGACGACCGGCTGCTGACGCGGCTGATCTGCGACGAGACCGACCGCATCGTGAAGCTCGTCGAGCGAATGGAGGTGTTCGGTGAGGAGCGGCCCGTGGAACGGGGGCCCGTCAACATCCATGGCGTGCTCGACCACGTGAAGCGACTGGCGCAGTCGGGGTTCGCCCGACACATCCGCTTTTCTGAAAACTACGATCCGTCGCTCCCGCCCGTGCTCGGCAACCGGGACCAGCTGATCCAGGTCATCCTGAACCTCGTCAAGAACGCCGCCGAGGCCATCGGCATTGATGCGCCGGACGGTGAGATCATCCTGTCCACGGCCTTCCGCACTGGGGTCAGGCTTCAGGTGCCCGGCTCGCAGGAACGCGTGAGCCTGCCCATCGAGCTGAGCGTCATGGACAATGGCCCCGGCATCCCGCCCGAGCTGATGAGCGATCTCTTCGATCCTTTCGTGACCACAAAGGTTCAGGGCAGCGGTCTTGGGCTCGCGCTCGTCGCCAAGATCGTGGGCGATCATGGCGGGATCGTCGAATGCGAGCCGGCGCCCCGGCGGACCACCTTCCGGATTCTTCTCCCCATGCACCGCGCCGGCGACGGTCGCGGGGCCGATTTATAAGGCTGACCTATGCCGAGCGGACAGATTCTTCTTGCCGATGACGATGCGGCCATCCGGACCGTCCTGAATCAGGCCCTCTCGCGGGCGGGCTACGAGGTCCGTTCGTCGAGCAATGCCGCCACCCTCTGGCGCTGGGTGTCCCAAGGGGAGGGCGATCTCGTCATCACCGATGTGATGATGCCCGACGAGAACGCCTTCGATCTCCTGCCCCGCATCAAGAAGATCCGGCCGGATCTTCCGATCATCGTCATGAGCGCGCAGAACACGTTCATGACGGCCATCAAGGCCTCGGAGCGCGGCGCCTACGAGTATCTGCCCAAGCCCTTCGACCTGAAGGAGCTGGTGGCCGTCGTCGGCCGGGCGCTCTCCCGCCCGCGCAGCGTGCCGACCGGCGCCCATCCGGCGCCGGAAAACGAGGATATCCCGCTCGTCGGACGCTCGCAGGCGATGCAGGAAATCTACCGGGCGCTGGCCCGCCTCATGCCCACCGATCTCACCGTGATGATTACGGGCGAGTCCGGCACGGGCAAGGAGCTGGTCGCCAAGGCGCTCCACGATTACGGCAAGCGCCGGCAGGGTCCGTTCGTGGCCGTCAACATGGCGGCGATCCCGCGGGAGCTCATCGAATCCGAACTGTTCGGCCATGAGAAAGGGGCCTTCACAGGCGCGACCGCCCGCAGCACGGGCCGGTTCGAGCAGGCCGAAGGAGGAACGCTCTTCCTCGACGAGATCGGCGACATGCCCATGGAGGCGCAGACCCGCCTTCTGCGGGTTCTCCAGCAGGGCGAGTACACAACCGTCGGCGGGCGTGTGCCGATCAAGACCCATGTCCGTATCGTGGCCGCCACGAACAAGGATCTGCGCGTCCTGATCCAGCAGGGTCTTTTCCGCGAGGACCTGTATTTCCGGCTGAACGTGGTTCCGCTGCGGCTTCCCCCGCTTCGCGAACGCGTCGAGGACATTCCGGACCTTGTCCGCCATTTCTTCGTGCTGGTGGAGAAGGAGGGGCTCGGCCGCAAGCAGCTCGACGTGGAGGCCATGGACCGGCTGAAACGCTACCGCTGGCCGGGCAATGTCCGCGAACTGGAGAATCTGGTGCGGCGCTTGGCTGCACTCTACCCTCAGGACACCATTACCGGAGCTATCGTCGATGCGGAACTCGATTCTCAGCCGCTCCTGCCGCAGCAGCCTGCTGGAAAATCCAGCCAGCCTGCGTTGCAGGCCTCGGAAGGCCTGTCGGATGCGGTCGAGCGTCACCTGAACGAGTACTTCTCCGGGTTCAGGGATTCGCTTCCGCCGCCCGGGCTCTACCACCGGATCCTGCGCGAGATCGAAGGGCCTCTCATCGGGGCTGCCCTGGCGGCGACAAGGGGCAATCAGATCCGGGCGGCGGAGCTCCTCGGCGTCAATCGAAACACCCTGCGCAAGAAGGTTCGGGACCTGGATCTCATGGTCGTGCGCTCGAACCGAGCCTGACCGGCCTCGGCTGTAATAATTTGACCACAGTGTTGTGTTGGTGCATCACCCCACGACAGGGTGCCGTTTCCAGGGCACCCGATCTCGCGGGGCGTCAGTCTTGATCAACCAGGACACCATTGCACAGCGGCAGGCGGCCGAGCCGTCCCAGACCGGCCTCGGCTGGCTGGGCTACGGAGCCGTTCTGTCGGCACTGGCCTCGGCCCTTGCCACGTTCCTGATTCTGGCCGGTGCCACGCCCATCCTGCCGACCCACAACGTTGTTGTGTGGGTGTTCACGCTGAACGGCATTCTCATCGCGGTCCTTCTCGGCATCGTGGCGTGGCAAACGCGCAAGCTCGTGCGGGAGCGCAGGGCAGGGGCGGCGGCGGCAGGTCTCCACGTGCGGATTGTCGGGCTCTTCAGCCTGGTGGCTGTCCTGCCGGCCATTCTCGTCGCCGGCGTTGCGACCGTGACGCTGGAGCGCGGCCTTGATCCCTGGTTCACGGGCGCGCTCAAGGACCTCATGAACAACACGGTGTCCATCGCGCGCTCCTATCGGGAGATGCAGTGCCGGACGCTCGCGCGCGAGACCCAGCTGATGGCGGCGGACCTCAACCGTGCGAAGGTTCTCTTCGACGCGGACCGCAACCTGTTTCGGGAGTTCATGAACTCCCGTGCGGTCTTCCTCGGCTTCCCGCTGGCCATGATCGTCGATCCGGACGGCACGGTGGTCGAGCGGATCGAGGTGAAGAAGGTCGAGAACATTCCTCAGCCTTCGCAGGTGGATCTTCAGGAGGCGAGTTCCCAGGAGGCTCTCTGCCTCTTCACCCGGGCCAGCGGAAACATCTTCCGTTCCGCCCTGAGGCTCGACGCCCATGGCGGGCGGGTCTTGTACGTGGCGCGGGAAGTGGATCCGCGCGCCATCGAGTTCCCCCAGGTTGCTGAGACCGGGGTGGCTTTCTATGAGGCTCTCGACCAGAAGAAGGCGGGCATCCAGATCGCCTTCGCGTCCATGTTCACGCTCATCGCCCTGATTGTGCTGCTCTCGGCAGTCTGGTTCGGGTTGAATTTCGCGAACCGCCTTGTGGCACCGATCAGGCGCCTCATCCATGCGACGGACCAGGTGGCGACCGGCAATTTCTACGTCCAGGTTCCCGTCAAGCGGGGCGAGGGTGATCTCGGCCATCTGGGCGAGACCTTCAATAAGATGACGTCGGAGCTGCGGCGCCAGCATGACGGCCTCACTACGGCCAGCGAGCTCATGGATCGCCGGCGTCGGTTCACCGAAGCGGTTCTCGCCGGGGTCTCGGCCGGCGTGATCGGCGTGAATGCCCGGGGGGTGATCACCATCGTCAATCCTTCGACCGAAGCCCTTCTTGGAGCCTCAAGGGAGGAACTGCTCGGCAAGCCGATCACCATGATCCTGCCGGAGGTCACTGCCCTGATGGAAGAGATGAGCCATGGGCGCCAGCGGCTGATGCAGCAGCAGATCCATATTGCACGCAAGGGCAAGGAACGCACGATCAACGTCCGCGTCACCAGCGAGCAGACTCGCAGCGAAAAGCGGGATCTCGTGATTACCCTCGACGACATCACGGATCTCGTCCTGGCGCAGCGGACCTCCGCCTGGGCGGACGTGGCGCGCCGGATCGCGCACGAGATCAAGAACCCTCTGACACCGATCCAGCTTTCGGCCGAGCGCATTCGCCGGAAGTACGGCAAGGTGATCACCACCGACCGGGAGGTGTTCGATCAATGCACGGACACCATCGTGCGCCAGGTCGACGACATCAAGCGGATGGTGGACGAGTTCGCATCCTTCGCCCGCATGCCCAAGCCGACCATCGGCAATGAGGATCTGGCTGAGACGATCCGTCAGGTCGTCTTCATGATGAAGATTGCCCATCCCGAGATCGCGTTTGTCGATCAGGTGCCGCAAGGATCGCTCGTGGCGCCGTTCGACCGCCGGCTTGTGTCTCAGGCCGTGACCAACATCGTCAAGAATGCCACGGAAGCCATTGCGGCGGTACCGGACGAAGAAAGAGGGCAGGGGCAGATCTCCGTCCTTCTGGACGACACGCATCCGGATTATCTGATCCTGGCCGTGACCGACAACGGCAAGGGCTTCCCTGTCGAAGGGCGGCAGCGCCTTCTGGAGCCCTACATGACGACCCGCGAGGGTGGAACCGGCTTAGGGCTGCCGATCGTCGCAAAGATCTTGGAAGACCATGGGGGTGGCATGGAACTCGCCGACAATCCCGCCGGGCGGGGTGGGCAGGTCCGCATGTGGATCCCCAAGACGAAACAGATTTCATCGGAAGAGCCAGCGGCCGCTTCCAATCGAAACGATTCTCGCAGGGCAAGCCTATGAGCGCTGATATTCTCGTCGTCGACGACGAAGTCGACATTCGCGAACTCGTGGCCGGCATTCTTGAGGATGAGGGCCACCGTACACGCACGGCAGGAACGTCCGATGATGCCCTGGCGGCTATCGAGACGCGGCGTCCCCACCTCGTCTTCCTGGACATCTGGCTGCAGGGAAGCCGGCTCGATGGCCTCCAGGTGCTTGAGATCATCAAGAGCCAGCATCCCGACCTGCCCGTGGTGATGATCTCGGGCCACGGCAACATCGAGACCGCCGTCTCGGCCATCAAGGCCGGCGCTTATGATTTCATCGAGAAGCCTTTCAAGGCGGACCGGCTCGTGCTCGTCGCCGAGCGAGCCCTCGAGGCGTCGCGGTTGAAACGCGAGGTGCGCGACCTGCGCTCCCGTTCCGTTCAGGCGAGCCGCATCGCCGGCAAGTCCATCGTGGTCAACCAACTGCGTCAAGCCGTCGAACGGGCGGCGCCTACCAATGCCCGCATCCTGATCACTGGCGCGCCCGGTTCGGGCAAGGAACTGACGGCCAGGACCCTTCACGGCCTCTCCACCCGCGCCAACGGCCCCTTCGTGGTGCTCTCGGCCGCGACCATCACGCCGGATACCATGGAGGCCGAGCTCTTCGGCACGGAAGGCGGGGCGGGCGGGGGACGTCGCGTCGGTGCTCTCGAGGAGGCCCATGGCGGCACCCTTTACATCGACGAGATTGCCGACATGCCCCGGGAGACGCAGAACCGTATCTTGCGCGTTCTCGTGGATCAGAACTTCCAGCGCGTCGGTGGAACGACCCGGGTCCATGTGGATGTCCGCATCGTCTCGTCATCGAGCCGCGATCTACCTGCTGAAATCGCTGCCGGACGGTTCCGCGAGGACCTGTTTCACCGCCTTGGCGTCATTCCGATTCGGGTGCCGTCCCTGGCCGAGCGCCGGGAGGACGTGCCGGAACTCATCGAGTTCTTCATGGAGCAGATCTCGTCGACCACAGGCTTGCCGAAGCGGCGCATCGCCGAGGACGCCATGGCGGTGCTGCAGTCGCATGACTGGCCCGGGAACGTGCGCCAGTTGAGGAACAACGTCGAGCGCTTGATGATCCTCACCTCTGGTGAGCCTGATGCTGAGGTCACGGCCGACATGCTGCCGTCCGAGATTGGTGCGCTCGTTCCGAGCACGCCGGGCGGGGCAGGGGGCGAGAAGCTCATGAGCCTGCCGCTTCGCGACGCCCGCGAGATCTTCGAGCGGGAATACCTCCTGGCGCAGATCGCCCGTTTCAGCGGCAACATCTCCAGGACCGCGGAATTCATCGGCATGGAGCGCTCGGCCCTTCACCGGAAGCTGAAATCCTTAGGCATCGGCGGCTGACATCCGCCTTCGTTGGGCCTCACGAGCCTGACGCCTTCGCGGAGTCGGAACTAAAACCTATCCATCCACGGGAAAAATGCGCTCCGAGGGGGTAGAACCGTTGCGTCCCCCTTGCCGAACGGGGCTGTTCGCCCTGTAATAAGAACGCCGGTCACCGACCGCACGAAAGCGGACAATCATATTCAGGCGGCCCCATAGCCAAGACCGGCGGCGATGGGCTGGCGAGGCAACTTCAATGGCGGGCGATCGCGCGCA
The DNA here is from genome assembly GCF_016811235.1 of Microvirga arabica. Lineage (GTDB taxonomy): Bacteria > Pseudomonadota > Alphaproteobacteria > Rhizobiales > Beijerinckiaceae > Microvirga > Microvirga arabica. Next base: position 13,494 of record NZ_JAFBID010000024.1, on the reverse strand, counting down.
GAACCTTCAGGACACCTTCCTCAACTATGTCCGGAAGCAGAAAATACCCCTGACGATCTTTCTGGTGAATGGAGTGAAGCTCCAGGGGGTCGTCACCTGGTTCGACAATTTCTGCGTTCTGCTGCGCAGGGATGGTCACTCCCAGCTGGTTTACAAACACGCCATTTCCACCATTATGCCGGGACAGCCCGTTCAGTTGTTCGATCAGATCGACGAGGCTGGCGAGAAGGCTTGAGGTGACGGAACCACGGACGCCCGGGGAAGAACGTCTAGTACAGCTTGCCGAACCTGAGAAAGAGGTTGCGGCGGGGACAAGGACGCTCGTTGTCGGGCCATACCTGACGCGCAAGCGGCGCGTTTCCGCGGATGCTGAAGGCGAGGGGGGTAATCCGCGCCCTCCCGAGGCGCGTCTCGATGAGATCGCCGGTCTCGCTCTGGCCATCGATCTGACCATCGTTCGCTCGCTCATAGCGCCCCTTTCCTCCCCCCGCCCCGCCACCTTCATTGGGAGCGGCAAGGTCGAGGAACTGGCGGGGTTCATCCGGGCTGAGGAGATCGGGCTCGTCGTGATGGACTGCGCTCTGAGCCCCGTGCAGCAGCGCAATCTTGAAAAGGCCTGGGGCGCCAAGGTCATCGACCGGACAGGCCTGATTCTCGAAATCTTTGGGCGTCGCGCCCGCACCAAGGAGGGCACCCTCCAGGTCGAACTGGCGCACCTGTCCTATCAGAAGGGCCGGCTGGTCCGCTCCTGGACCCACCTGGAGCGTCAGCGCGGTGGCTTCGGCTTCCTCGGCGGCCCCGGCGAAACGCAGATCGAAGCCGACCGGCGCATGATCCAGGAACGGATGAACCGGATCGAGCGGGATCTCGAGGGCGTGGTCAAAACACGCTCCCTGCACCGGACGAGCCGCCGCCGGGTGCCATATCCGATCATCGCGCTCGTCGGCTATACCAACGCAGGCAAATCCACGCTCTTCAACCGCATGACTCAGGCCGACGTCTTGGCCGAGAACATGCTGTTTGCGACGCTCGATCCAACCTCGCGGGCTATCGAGTTGCCCCACGGCGAGAAGGCCATCCTGTCGGATACCGTCGGCTTCATCTCGGATCTGCCGACCATGCTGGTCGCTGCCTTCCGAGCCACTCTGGAGGATGTCGTCGAGGCGGATGTGCTGCTGCACGTCCGTGACGTCTCCCATGGGGAGACGGAGGCCCAGGCCGGCGACGTGGCCGTGGTGCTGCGCGAGCTCGGGATCGACCCTGACGATACCCGGCGCATCATCGAGGTCTGGAACAAGGCCGACCTTCTCTCGGCGGATGATAGGGAACGACTCGCCACCACCTCGCAGCGAACCGGTGAGGAGAGGCGGCCGATCCTGATCTCGGCTCTGACGGGGGACGGCATCCCCGAACTGCTCGCCACCATCGAGCAGCATCTGGCATTGGGGCGGGTGACCTATGAGGTGGACGTCGCGGCCGAGGACGGGCAGGGGCTCGCATGGCTCCACGAGAACACGGAGATCCTCGACCGCCAGACAAAGGAGAACGGGCACACGGTGCTTCAGGTGCGCCTCGTCGCCGGCAAGGAGCCCCGCTTTCTTAACCGGTTTCCTGAAGCCCGCGTCCTATGAGGACGCGCCGGGCTCGCGCTCGGCCATCTTCGCAGCGACCCAGTGCCGTTCCATCTCCTCGAGCGATGCCTCGTCGAGGCTCCGGTCCTGCTCCCCGAGCGCCTGTTCGACGGCCCTGAAGCGACGCTCGAACTTGGCGTTCGTCCGTCTCAGAGCCCGCTCCGGATCGATGCCGAAGTGACGGGCGAGATTGGTCACGGAAAAGAGCAGATCGCCGATTTCATCCTCGATCTTGTCTCTGTCTCCAGATGAAGAAGCTTCCTTAACCTCATCCAGTTCCTCGTGAATCTTGTCGATTACCTGAGCAGCATCAGGCCAGTCGAAGCCGACCTTGGCGGCTTTGGCTGTCAGCTTCTGGGCCCGTGTCAGGGCGGGCAGGGCCGTTGGGATGCCGCCAAGAAAGCCAGCCTCATGGGCCTCCGGCGACAAGCCCATCGTGGCGCGCTCTGCCTTCCGTGCCGCCTTCTCCCCAGCTTTGATCGAATCCCAGAGGCTTTTTACCTCCTCGGGCGACAGGTCCTTGGTGCTCCCGAAGACGTGCGGGTGCCGCCGGATAAGCTTTTTGGTGATCGCCTCGACCACATCGCCGAAGGCGAAGGCACCCTGCTCCTCGGCCATGCGGGCATGGAAAACCACCTGAAGCAGCAAGTCGCCGAGCTCGTCCCGCAGGTCCGCCAGATCGCCCCGCTCGATGGCATCCACGACCTCGTAGGCCTCTTCAAGCGTGTAAGGCGTGATCGAGGCGAAATCCTGCTCGAGGTCCCATGGACAGCCTGTTCCGGGCGTGCGCAGGGCTGCCATGATCTCCAGGAGGCGTGTGATGTCGGTCGAAGGCTTCATGGTTAATTTCCGCTCGCTATGTCTGTCTCATAGCCTGAGGACAAAACCCGCCGCTAGCAGGATTTGCACCATGCTAATGGCGTAGCGGTGTATGAACTTGGCCAAACTTCTTGAGATTTGTTGAGGAAGAGCACGATGAAAGCGCGGATCAAACTGGTTGATGGCATGATGTTCGTGGGCGAATCCGGCAGCGGACATGCGGTCGTGATGGATGGCGCACCTGAATATGGTGGGCGCAATCTGGGGATCCGGCCCATGGAAATGCTTCTGATCGGCCTGGGCGGCTGCACGGCTTTCGACGTGGTGCAGATCCTCAGAAAGGGCCGGGAGCACGTGTCCGATTGCGAGGTCGAAGTGACGGCCGAGCGTGCCGAGACCGATCCCAAGGTGTTCACTAAGATCCATCTTGAATATCGCGTCATGGGCAAGGGTCTGGCGCCGGCGAAGGTGGAGCGGGCGATCCAGCTGTCCAAGGAGAAATACTGCTCGGCCTCAATCATGCTGGGTGCCGTGGCCGAGATCACTCATAGCTGGACAGCCCTGGACGCAGCGGAAGAGCCGGCGGCTGCATCCTAGCTCCGAGACTGGATCGTCCTGAACCCAGTCTCTGTGCCAGTGACCATAACCGGGCTGACGCCACACGATGATCGGCATTGATCCGTCGATCATCGCCAACCGGGAATTCTCATCAGAAGACCGTAAACAGATCGCCTCAAGTTAGAGGGGAGAGGCTGATGGATCTACATGCGCAATTCGCATAAGATATATTATGGAACCTAAATGGAGAATTCACTCAGCCACCTTCTATCCGGGTTCAAGGTGTCGCGTTGACCGAGAGAAACCATTCTGCATACGGCGTGTCGCTGACTGGCTACAGATTATAATCCGGCGCACCATCGCTCCACCACACCGGACCACGTTCGCCGAGGGCTCGCTTCGCCGCGTCGACCCGAGCACGAACTCTGGTTAAAGCCTCCGGATCGTCCTTGACGCTGCGGACTGCCCGGCGCGCTGACATCAACTCGTGGACGAGGCGTTTGCGCTCTTCCGGCTCAAGATCCGGATTGCTTAGGCGCCACAACCGACCGCGAACCACGAAATAGCGACCATCCGGTGTGTGCGGGTACTGATCGATCCGTCGCCCTGTCATGGCGCTCCGATCTGAAGCCCATCATAGGCCGGCTCGATATGCGGCGGCAGTTCGCTCCGCAGCGTCTCGTAATCGAGATCCGTGTGCAGGTTCGTCAGGATCGCCCGTTTGGGTCTGACCTTTGCGATAAAGTCCAGGGCTTCTGACACAGAGAAATGCGTCGGGTGCGGCGTGTAGCGCAAAGCATCGAGGATCAGGACATCGAGGCCCTCCAGATACCGCAGGCTCTCTTCAGGCATCTCGCTTACGTCCGGAGCATAAGCGATATTGCCAAACCGGAAGCCTAAGGTGTCGATGTCCCCATGGACCATTCTGAACGGCATTGCCTCGACAGCGCCGCCCGGTCCGGGCACCGAGGTCAAGACCCCAGGCTTCAGATGGTTCATCTTCAGAATGGGCGGATAGCTGCTCCCGGCCGGGGTCTCGAAGCAGTAGCCGAAGCGCATCATCAGCAGCTCGCTTGTCATCCGGTCGGCATAGACCGGAATGCGCTGGCGCTGGACGATAGCGAGCGGGCGCAGGTCGTCGATCCCATGAATGTGGTCGGCGTGCTCATGGGTGTAGAGAACCGCATCCAGGCGGCGGACATCGGCCCCGAGCAGCTGATCGCGCACGTCGGGACCTGTATCGACCAGCACGGTCGTGACAGCTCTATCCGGGCCGATCCGCTCCACCAGCACGGAACAGCGCCGGCGTCGGTTCTTCGGGTTTGCCGGATCGCAGGCGCCCCAGCCGACGCCCACGCGCGGGACACCGGCCGAGGATCCGCAGCCGAGGATCGTCAGGCGCAGCGTCATGATGCGAGCGCCTGCCTGTATGCGGCGTCCGCAGCCGCCGCCTTGGCGAAGAGCCGGTAGAAGTTGGCTGTCGTCAGCTCGGCAATCGTCTCATCCGTCACGCCAGTCACCTCGGCGAGAACGCGCGCCGTATGGGCCACAAAGGCAGGCTCGTTCGTCTTGCCGCGGTGCGGCACGGGGGCCAAGTAGGGCGCGTCGGTCTCGACCAGCAGTTGGTCGTGGGGAACAGCGGCGGCGATCCGGCGGATCTCCTCCGAGTTCCGGAATGTCAGGATCCCAGAAAACGACACGTAAAGCCCCAGCTCGACGCCAACCTGGGCGAGCTTCTCGCCGGACGAGAAGCAATGCAGAACTGCATCGAAGCGCCCTCGCCTCATCTCCTCCGACAGGATCCGGATCATGTCCTCGTCGGCATTCCGGGCATGAACGACCAGCGGCAGCCCGGTTTCGCGAGCGGCTTCGATATGGGTGACAAAAACCCGCTGCTGAACGTCGCGCGGGCTCTTGTCGTAGTGGTAGTCGAGGCCTGCCTCGCCGATGGCGACGCAGCGCGGATGGTGCGACAGCTCGATCAGCCGCTCCGCCGGGACATCCGGCTCCACGGCCGCATTGTGAGGGTGGGTGCCGATTGTGCAGAAAACGCTCTCATGCGCCTCGGCCAGAGCCCGATAGGTCTCGAAGCGCGCCACATGGGTCGAGATCGTCACCATCCGGCCGACACCCGCCGCCGCTGCGGCAGCGAGGACCTCCGGCAGGCGGCTCTGGAAGTCCGGGAAATCCAGGTGGCAATGGCTGTCGACCAACATGGGTAAAGGCGCCCTCCTCTGCGGTTACGGCACCGGACCCAAAGGTGGAATCCCCTTTGTGGGTCCGCACGATGCGCTAGCGGCACGGCTGCATAGATCGGATCTGCGCCCTCGTCTACCGATGGCCGCCCTGAGCGGTCGCCCTGGGCTCGTCGTCCTCTTTCGCTTCCTTGCGCCGCATCTTGCGCAGGCGTTCCTGATGCCTGCGAACCGCGATGTCATCATGGTCCTGCGGCCGAACGACAGGGACCGTCAGGCACACGCTCTGGGCCGGCAGGACATCGCACCAATCCTGGATCAGCTGCTTGTAGCAGCGGCCCACGGGGCGGATGTTGCGGTCGAGATCGTAGAGGCCCACGGGCGTCACCCGGTTGTTCTCCTCCCGCAGGGCCGTATCCCAGTCCATCTGGTCGGTCAGAGAATACCAGGTGAAGCCGACGATCGGTACGCCGGTGTTGCGGACCCGAAGCACGTTGGCCCACTGTTTCCAGAGCCAATCCACGGCTTCCTGGCCGGTCGGCCCTTCCACGAGGTTGGTTTCGGTGTGCATGACCGGCAGGCGGTATCGCTCGTAGTATTGCCGGGTGATCTCGTCATAGCCGAAGACATCGCCGGCCGCCCTCGTCATGCCGTCCGCGCGCACCCGGTGCTCGTTGGTGACGTAGTAATCGTTCCCCATGATGCAGTGATGGCGCAGGGACGAGCGGCTCAGGAAGAAGTGATACTCGTCCCGGGTCATCCCGTTATCCATCAGGAACTCGTACATCTCCGAGTCGACTCGGCGGCCGTAGTTGAGATCGAGGGACAGGAACCGTCGGGCATTCATGATCTCGGCCGGCTTGATGGCAGCCGGGTTCTCCGCGTGGAAATACTCCGAGGACTCGCTCTGGATGAACAGGGCATCCGGTCGGACCTTCAGGATCCGCTCCATGGCTAGCACATTGGCCTTCACGATGTGCTTGAGCGCCGTCACGAAGGCCCGGTCGCTGCGCATCTGCTCGTTCCACCAGCCATAGGCGGCCGAGAACTGGGCACAGATGAACATCTCATTGATCGGGGTATAAAGCTGAACCCAGGGAAAGCGGTGTGCGAAGTCTTCGGCGTAAGCTGCGAAAAGATCTGGGAAATCCGGGTTCTGGAAATTTCCGATCCAATCCGGGACGCCGAAATGACAGAGGTCGACAATCGGGATGAGGTTACGGCGCTGGATCTCGCCGAAGGTCATGTCGGCAAAGGACCAGTCGTAGCGTCCGGGTCCCAGAAAGCTTGTGTGAAGCGGCGGTCCGTATCGCAGGACCTGAATGTCGAGGTCCTCAAGCAGGTCGAAATCGGTTCGCCAGTGCTTGTAGTGGCCGCACTTCTCCATCTGATCGATGCGGGTGCGGCCATTGTTGATCGTCGGGATGCTGTTCTCGATCCCGGTGGCGAACATGAAGGTGGTGTACATCGAACGCTTCCGCTTGGGGCCCCTCCGGGCCGATCAAAGCGGACGCGTCAGGACGCCTCCGCTTCGAGATAACGCGGGAAAATCGGGGCCGGTTGCGGAAGGGCCGTACCGGCCGCCAGGCGATGCTCCGGCCCGACCGATGCCAGCCCCCTGCCCTCCGGCGGAATCGCCAGCAGGTCAAGCAGCTTGGCAGCCGCCTCGGGTACGAAGGGCTGTGCCAGGATGCCGACCGCGCGCAGAACCTCGGCCGTGACGTACAGCACCGTGTTCATGCGCTCAGGGTTGGTCTTGCGCAGCACCCAGGGCTCCTGTGAGGCGAAATACCGGTTGGCCTCGGCCACCGCGGCCCAGATTTCGGCCAAAGTCGTATGGAGGGCGAAATCCTTCATGGCCGCCCTCGTCTTGACCGGCAGGGCATCGGCGAGCCAGAGCATGTCGTGGTCGGGTTGGGCGAACTCACCCGGCTGCGGCACCGCGGCATCGCAGTTCTTCGCGATCATGGACAGGGAGCGTTGCGCCAGGTTGCCGAGATCGTTCGCCAGATCTGCGTTGATGCGGTTGACGATGGCCTCGTGGGAGTAGTTGCCGTCCTGACCGAAGGGGACTTCGCGCATGAAGAAATAGCGGATCTGATCGACGCCATAGGTGTCGGCGAGATCGAAAGGATCGACCACGTTACCCACCGACTTCGACATCTTCTCGCCCTTGTTGAGCAGGAACCCATGTCCGAAGACCCGCTTGGGCAGCGGCAGCTCGGCCGACATCAGGAAGGCCGGCCAGTAGACCGTATGGAAGCGCACGATGTCCTTGCCGATAATGTGCACGTCGGCCGGCCAATAGTTCCAGCGCGGATCGCTCTCGTTCGGAAAGCCGCAGCCGGTCACGTAGTTGTTCAGCGCGTCGATCCACACATACATGACATGCTTCGGATCGCCCGGCACCGGCAGGCCCCAGTTAAAAGTGGTGCGGCTGATCGAGAGATCCTGTAGGCCCGAGCGGACGAAGCTGGTGATCTCGTTGCGGCGGGTTTCCGGGCTGATAAAGTCTGGATGGGCTTCGTAATGGGCCAGCAGCCGGTCCTGATAGGCGGAGAGGCGGAAGAAATAACTCTCCTCCTCGATCCATTCGACCGGCGTTCCGGTGGGGGCGCGCCAACTGCCGTCGGGCTGCTTGGTCAGCTCCGTCTCGTCGTAATAAGCTTCGTCCCGGACCGAGTACCAACCGGAATATTTGGAGAGATAGATGTCCCCCTTCTCCTGCATCCGGCGCCAGAGTTCCTGGGTCGATGGCACGTGATCCGCATCGGTGGTGCGGATGAAGCGATCGTAGGAGCAGTTCAGCCGGTCGGCCATGGCCCGGAACTTGGCCGCCATGTCATCGACGAAAGCCTTCGGCGTCGTGCCGTTCTTGTCGGCGGTCTGCTGAATCTTGAGACCGTGCTCGTCCGTGCCGGTCATGAAGAAGACATCGTAGCCGTCGATGCGCTTGAACCGCGCGATCGCGTCGGAGGCGACGACCTCATAGGCATGACCGATATGGGGAGCCCCATTCGGATACGAGATAGCCGTGGTGATGTAGAACTTCTGCTTGTCGGCCATGTCGAATCCCTGATCCTGAGCTTCTAGAACCCTTCGGCTCCTGCGGACGGCGGAGGCTTCAGGCCGCTCGCCGAACAGCGTCGGCAAGATCGTCGAACATCGTCAGGATGAAGGGTCGGCGGTCGAGGTTGAACACGTCGGCCTCGCGCGCCGTACGGTCGATCTTCTCACACACCTCTACCAAAGGCGCAAGGCGGGAGGCGCCGAGCCCTGCCCGGTCGCGCAGCCGCTCGGACACCCAGCGCTGGACGGTCTCCAGGGTCAACTCGTAGCTCTCGTCCGCATCGCGCCGGGCCAGAGCCTCCGCCAAGGCGAGAATCTGCTTCGTGTCGGTCCGCGGCAGGCTGTCGAGGAGCTTCGTGACCTGATCGATGAAGGCGACCTTCTCGGTATCGAGCAGCTCAAGGGTGCGGCGGACCGATCCCTCCCCATACCGGAGGGCCTGCTCGACCACATCCGGCGGGATCTCGGACCAGGGGGATCCAAGAGAGCCGATAGCTGCCCTGATCTCCTGGCCTTCCAGAGGGCGGAGCAGCAGGCGCCGGCACCGGGAGCGAATGGTCGGCAGCACGCGTTGCGGAGCGTGGCTCACGATCAGGAAGAGCGAACGCGGCGGCGGCTCCTCGATCACCTTGAGCAGCGCATTGGCGCTCGAGATGGTGAGGTCCTCGGCACTGTCGACGATGCAGACCCGGTAGCCTCCATTGGCCGCCGTGGAGCCGAACATGTTGAGCGCCCGGCGCACGGCATCCACGGGGATGGTCGTCGATGCTGCCTTTTTGTCCGTCGGCGGAGATCGCCTCAGGACGGCCAGATTAGGGTGGGACAGGGCTGCGACCTGACGGGCCCCATGGGATTCTGGCGGCACGTTGAGGCCGGCAAGGGACTTGTCACCCGATTTCTGCGGATCGAGGACGGCACGGGCGACGCGATAGGCAAGAGTGGCCTTGCCGATGCCCTGCGCTCCGCCAATTAGCCAGGCATGGTGCAGGCGACCGCTCCGGAGCCCCTCCAGAAAAGCCTCCTCGCCTTCCTGGTGGCCGAAGAAGGCGTACTGCTCCCGCGGATGCGGGGCTCCCTCGAACCCATCCGGCTCTACCACGTCCTGACCGTCACGCGACATCGAGCGGCCTCAAGGCATTATCCGAGAAACGATTCTCGGCAAGCTGAGGCAGCCTCTCGCGCAAGGAGGCCCAAATGGCCGCCTCGACCTCGTCGGGCTCCTGGTCAGCGTTGATGACCGCACACCGTTTCGGCTCATCGCGCGCGATGGCCAGAAATGCTTGGCGCAAGGAATGATGGAAGGAGGCCGCCTCCCCTTCGAAACGGTCCGCTCCCTCTCCTTTGCCGGCCTGGCGCTCCCGGGCTCTGGCAAGGCCGGTTTCTGCCGGGAGGTCGAGGATGAAGGTGAGGTCGGGCTTGACGCCCCGCAGAGTCACCCGCTCGAGCTGGTCGATAAGCGCCTTGTCGATGTTCCCGGCCGAACCCTGATAGGCCCTGGTCGAGTCGGCGAAACGGTCGCAGAGGACGTGAGTGCCCCGTTTGAGGGCAGGCACGATCGTCTTGTCCAGGTGGTCGATGCGGGCCGCGGCGAACAGAAGGGCCTCGGCGAAGGGCCCGAGATGCTTGGCATGCCCGCCCAAAATGAAAGCCCGAATCTCTTCCGCGTGGGGAGATCCGCCCGGTTCGCGCGTTACCAGGGCCGGCTGGGCCAGTTCGCCCAACCGCTGCTTGAGCCGCTCGATCTGGGTCGACTTGCCTGCGCCCTCCCCGCCCTCAAAGGTGATGAAGCAACCTGCCATCAAATGCTTTCGACGAGACTCGAGAATGCGCGGCGGACCCAGCCCGTGCTGAATTCCAGCAAGCCGTCGAAGGCCCGCTGGCTCAGCGTGCCCTGCTGGACGTCCTCATTGGCATAGAGCGGCATATCGAGAGCCTGCATGTCCCCACGGGTCACCTGAAGACGGGCCACCTCGGCCCCCTTCTGGATGGGAGCCTTCAGAGGACCGGTGTAGACGATGCGTGCGGTCACCCGCTCTCCGTCGCCACGAGGCACAAGTACACGAACAGGCTTCTTCGCCACAAGAGGAAGCGCGCGCATGTTCCCACCGAAAACCTGAGCCTCGCCAACAACCTGCCCTTCCGCGAAGAGCTGCTGGGACTCGAAGGCCCGGAAGCCCCAATCCAGGAGCTTTCTCGACTCCGTCGCCCGGTCCTTGGCTGTCTTCAGGCCGTTCACGACGACGATCAGGCGCTGGTTGTTCTGTACGGCGGACCCGATGAGCCCATAGCCGGCCTCGTCGATGTTCCCGGTCTTCAGTCCGTCCGCCCCGATATCGGCGAACAGCAGCGGGTTGCGGTTCTGCTGACGGATCTTGTTCCAGGTGAACTCGCGCTCCCCGAACATCTTGTAGAGCTCCGGGTAGGTCTCGATGACGTGCAGGGCAAGTTTGGCCAGATCGCGAACCGTGACCTTCTGCTCGGGGTGGCCGTAGCCGGTTGCGTTGCGGAAGGTGGACTTCGTCAGGCCAATCTGCTTGGCCCTCTCGTTCATCATGCGGGCGAAATTATCCTCGGTGCCGGCGATGCCTTCAGCAAGGGCAATGGCGGCATCGTTGCCCGATTGCACGATGAGGCCGCGCAGGAGATCCTCCAGGCGCACAGGGGTATTCACCTTGGCGAACATGGACGAGCCGCCGGAGCCGCCTCCACCCTTCCGCCAGGCATTCTCCGACACCACGAACTCGCTGTCGAAATTCAGCCGGCCGTTCTTGATCTCATTGAAAACCACCTCGGCGGTCATGACCTTCGCCATGCTGGCCGGTGCCGTCGCCTCGTCTGCGTTCTTCTCGAAGAGAACTGCGTGGCTTCCGGCATCCATCAGGATCGCCGTGGGAGCCGCCGTCTGGAATTCCTGGGCTCGTGCCTCAATCCCATGAGGTGCGAGGAACAGGCCACTGACTAAAAAAGCAAAGGCCGCAAGGATTCTGGCGGCTTGAGGCTGACGCATAGCTAACGATCTCCAGGCTCTTCCCCTAGGAGATCCTGAATTTGTGGCGCGTCAACAACAAATCAACATTCAGCTACGCTGGACTGTGTGCGGAGGCACGCGAGTGGGGAAAGGCGTGGCTCCAGCTTACCGGAGCACGAACCTCTGGGCACTCGGGGCCGCCGACGAGCCATTCCTCTGAAAGCCGGACGCTGTGCTGGCCGGCGCCTCGTACAGGCTGGCGACCACCGGGCGGGCAGCCGGAACTTGCCCAGGAACTGCCGAGCTGACCCTGGCGACCGGGCTCGCCGCGCCCGGAATCGTCCCAAGGTCGAAGGGACGCTCAGGCGGCAATGGGACGTTGCCGGCGGCCGCGCTGGCCACCGTAGAGGGCTGGGAGGCGCGAGCGGGAGCCTGATAGGCCTCGCTGTCAGGCTCATAGCTGCGCAAAGCAATGGCTTGGCGCGGCGCGTTCGGCTGAGGAGCGGCCTGGGCAATCATGGTCGCCGGCGTGTTAGTGAGGCTGGCGGGCTGACCATCCGTCCTGAGGCTCGCCATCAGGATTCGATCGTCACTTCCATTGGTGGAGGCACTGCCCACATACTCCACCCTCACCCGGGCGGTCCCCTGCTGCTTGAAGCCGAGAGCCATGGCGGCGCGTTCGGAAACGTCGATTACCCGGTTGCCGTGGAACGGCCCGCGGTCATTGACGCGAACGATCATGGAGTGGCCGTTCTGAAGATTCGTGACACGGGCATAGCTCGGCAGCGGCATCGTCGTGTGGGCGGCTGCGATCGAGGCGCGGTCAAACACCTCGCCGTTCGCCGTCATGCGTCCGTGAAAATTCGCCCCGTACCATGAGGCCAGCCCTTCGGCCGGTCGCTGGCTGGAATTGGGAACATAGGTCCGGCCGGCAACCGTGTAGGGCTTGCCCACCATCTCGCGCCCGCCCCCCTTGGGAACAGGCTGGCCGTCGGCAACGACCTTCGGGCTCGGCGCAACGCCATATTTGGGATCAATCCCGCCCCTGACATTCGAGGAGCAATTGGCGGCCATCAGGGCGATGGCCGTGACGCCTGCAACGCGGAGCAGAGTCGGTTGAGTGAAGGACGGGATCGTTCCCCTCAACCCGGTGTTCGCTTCAGCGCGGTTGAAACGCATGTCGTCTCGCATCCTGTTGTCAGCACGAAGCTTGGCTCAGTCCACGTTTGCCCCGGACATCAAGCCAAAGTGCTTTTCAGCCCTTAAAGGAAAGTTAAACAGCCGCGCTTGTCAATGGCAAAGCTAATGAACTTGATACTAAGTATCAGAAGAACATGAAAGCACAATCATTTCATTCGGTTGCGGTCCACAGGAAGCTGGCGTGCGCGAAGGTCAACGTCTGAAAGGTCTCCCCTGAACGAGAGACATGGTCGGCCTTGCATTTAGGTAAAAGTCAGCAATATCAGTCTTTTGGCTTGAAGCTGCTCTTCCAGGAGCGAGCTTGTGGTTATGATGCCAATCGACCGCACCACTCGCGGTGTCTGCCCCCCGCACGACTTAACGTGGTTAATGAATCAGGTGCCCTGACAGCGACTTTCCTGAGTCGAGCATCACTGCAAATGAAGCGATCCGAGTTGACGACATCGGGTTCGCAGCCTTAGAGATGGGCCCGGTTCCGAGCCTGCCTCGGGCGATCAGGAGAGGTGGCCGAGTGGTTTAAGGCAGCGGTCTTGAAAACCGCCGTACGGGCAACCGTACCGTGGGTTCGAATCCCACCCTCTCCGCCATCATTTCCCAGTAAGATACTGGAAATGCCACGAAAGATGATGGAAGACACAACTCTTCCCCGCCTTCTTCCCCATCTTTGCTACGGGCTTGGCTATTGATCCACTGCGCCTCACTCACAGCGTGATGCGAGTTCCGGTGCTACTTCAAGCGTCGCTGGTGTCTTCCGGGTTTCTCACCAATTAAACTTTTTCTTTGTGTGGGCCTGGAACTCAGAGCTTGGCCAGAGGTTCTCATGACCCAAAGAAAAGGGGGATGCTCATGAGCCCACAGAACACCACCTATCGAGGGACCGCTCGACATCGTGCCGAGGACGACCTCTTCCACTATGACCGGTCGAGGGCTCCCAAACCCACCGATTGCGATACGGGCCTGTCCAGCCCCAAAGCCTCAGAGTCCGTCCCGTAATCATGAGTGTCGTCCCAAGCGGCGGACGAGGAGCATGACGGAAGCGGCGTAGAGGAACGCG
>NZ_JAFBID010000246.1 GCF_016811235.1 Microvirga arabica | reverse complement strand
GTTGGTATGGGGCCGCAGAGCGCACGATTGAGATCACCTCGGCGACGGCTGTGTGGCAGCACGGCGGTCTGCTGGTCGTGCCGATCCGCTGGGTGCTGATCCGCGATCCTCTCAACCGCTTCGCGCCTCAGGCTCTCCTCTGCACCGACCCAACACGTGACCCGGCTCAGATCGTGCGTTGGTTCGTGCGGCGCTGGCAGGTGGAGGTCACCTTTCAGGAGGCTCGATCGCACCTCGGCATCGAGACGCAGCGCCAGTGGTCCGACAAGGCGATTGCTCGCACGACACCCTGCCTGCTCGCATTGTTCTCGATCGTGACGCTGATGGCGGGCCGCCTTCCAGCACGCGAACGTCGACAGGTTGCGCAGGCGGCATGGTACCGCAAACCACAGCCGACCTTCAGTGACGCCCTCGCAGCGGTGCGCCTGGCGATCTGGCGCGAACAGGCTTTCGTAACCTCACGCCGTAGAAGCAACAGCACGAAAGTCCGCTTTGCTCTGCC
>NZ_JAFBID010000245.1 GCF_016811235.1 Microvirga arabica | reverse complement strand
CCTGATTCAGACGCGTTGCCGCCAGCCCTCCAGGTCGTCGCTCACGCCAAGGAAGTGTCGCATCCAGACAGTTAAGGTAGCGCCGCATGTGCACAAGCTTGTCAGGCAAAAGCATCATACTTCAATATTCTATCCGCGCAAATACTGTACTACTACTTTATGGTATTCGGTCTTGTACATCGCAATTAGTATCAGAATGCCGCCAAATAATATAATCGCGTTTATAATTGACACGGCACGTTGTGCTTTCTCGCTTTGCCCAGCTACGGACACAAGAACTAAACCTATGCTAATAGCAACAGCTATATATAGAATAGGGAGCATTGATTCTTTCCAATCATAATTTGGGTCTCGTAAAGCCTATCATGATTTCACGAAGCTTGTGTCCCGGCCGCTGATCCGCCCCCACAGAGTGGTCCGGGATCTCATAGCCGAGATCCGGCTGCACGCCATCCAACGCCAGAATGACCCGCCCTTGCTGGGCCAGGAGCCTCTGCAAGGGGCGGC
>NZ_JAFBID010000244.1 GCF_016811235.1 Microvirga arabica | reverse complement strand
CCGCAATCCTCGCGCTATAGCGAGCTGGCCGAGCGGATCACCGAGAGCATCAACTTCATGCGGGCCATCGGGATCGATCCCGAGACCCATCCCGAGATGCGCTCGACGGATTTCTACACCAGCCACGAGGCGCTGCTGCTCGGCTACGAGGAGGCCATGACCCGGGTCGATTCCACGACCGGCGACTGGTACGCCACCTCGGGCCACATGCTCTGGATCGGCGACCGCACCCGCCAGCCTGATCACGCCCATATCGAATACATGCGCGGCATCAAGAACCCGATCGGGCTCAAATGCGGCCCGTCGCTCTCGGCCGATGGGCTGCTCAGGCTCATCGACACCCTCAACCCTGAGGACGAGGCCGGCCGCCTCACCCTGATCTGCCGCTTCGGCGCAGGCAAGGTCGCCGATCATCTGCCCGGTCTGATCCGCGCCGTCGAGCGGGAAGGGCGCACGGTGGTGTGGTCCTGCGATCCGATGCACGGCAACACCATCAAGGCAGGCTCGGGCTA
>NZ_JAFBID010000243.1 GCF_016811235.1 Microvirga arabica | reverse complement strand
GATGGCCATCACAAGGAGCACCATGGGAGCTTCCGGCTGTACATTCGCTGAAGGCCACGTTTGGCCTTGGTAAGTTGCCCGATACAGGCTGGGTTAATCCTTAGAGAGGAACGTATGCTTCTACTGATTTGGAGAGTTTTGGCTCCAAATAGTAATTTGTTCTACCAAGCGACTTAAGTAATCCTGCGATCGTGACTATGATCTTCCAAATAGGAGGTTGCGATGTTGAAGCAGATTAGGTTCGCTACATTGATTGTGGCGGCAACTTTCGCCCTGCCTGCGGTGGCGGCAAATCCGAATGCCGCGACCCCGCCCAATTGCGGGAACTGTCAGGGCAACCAGGGACAAGGTGTGGGCAACATAGGTTCGAATAAGGGTGCTCCAGGCCCGATTGCCGGGGCTGGCCTGCCGTTCCTGCTCATTGCAGGCGGCTATGCCCTGGTTCGGCGCTACCGCAACCGCAGCAGGACCGAACAGGCATCGTAAGTTCCCATTGGGCACGCAACCATCATAAAACC
>NZ_JAFBID010000242.1 GCF_016811235.1 Microvirga arabica | reverse complement strand
TAGAGTGCGGTGGTGGGGGTCTTCTGTGCCTGTGAGGAGGTGCGGGATGACCAGAACCTCAGGACGCCAGCCGCCGGAGCGCGAGCGGGTGCTGCGTCCCGCCTGTCGGCTGTGCCCGGCCTGCGGAGCCCCGATGCGGATCCGCTACGAGAACCACCGCACTCTTGTGACGCTGACTGGCTCGGTGCGCTTGCGTCTCAAGATCTGCTGGTGCGAGACGCTTCACTGCGCCCGCTTCCACAAGCCCTACCGGCCCGAGGCCGAGGGCGCGTTGGCGCTGCCCCAACACGAGTTCGGCCTGGACGTCATCGCCCTCGTCGGGGCGTTGCGCCACCGCGAGCATCGCAGCGTGCCCGAGATCCACGCGGTGCTCACCGCCCGCGGCGTGGCGATTGCCGAGCGCAGCGTCACCAACCTGCTCGACCGCTACGATGAACTGTTCGCCACCCGGCTCATGGAGCGCCGCCCCTTGCAGAGGCTCCTGGCCCAGCAAGGGCGGGTCATTCTGGCGTTGGATGGCGTGCAGCCGGATCTCGGC
>NZ_JAFBID010000241.1 GCF_016811235.1 Microvirga arabica | reverse complement strand
TAACACCAAGCTACACTCCGATGAAGCACGGGTATGTTGTGACAGATTTGCTGATTTGAGCTTCGGCCACAAAAAGGCCGCTGGCGATCTTTCACGTCAGCGGCGGTTGATGCTGAGAGGATTGAGGAGGCCTAGATGGCGAAGTACCAGTCTTTGTCGATGTGGCTGGTGATCGCCACGTCCTGCGTCTGCGTAACGCCGTTGAACGTGACCTCGTCGACATAGAGGTTGCGGTCGCCCTTGCCGCTCGCCCTGAGGTCGTTCAGCAGGTCGATCTCGACCTTGTGCTTCTGCGTGCCGGCGCCGTCGAAGTTGCCGGTGAACGTAAACGTGTCCCAGCCGGAGCCGTAATTCGCCGTCACCACGGTTTCCGCATCGACGACCTTGCCATCCACCTTGATGGCGAACTTGGGGTCGCCCCTATAGGCGGTGCCGGCGATCTTCACCGTGAGGGTGTCGGTTGCAGGGTCCGTCGGCGCGGGCGTGGGCGTGGGGGTCGGTATCGGCTGCGACGGAACCGGAGTGGGCGTCGGGGTCGG
>NZ_JAFBID010000240.1 GCF_016811235.1 Microvirga arabica | reverse complement strand
TCGACGCCGCCGAACATCTGCAGCGGATAGGATTGGAACAGCAGTGGATTGCCGGAAACAACGATATAGACAATACCCGCAAGGCAAAGGCATAGGCCGATGGGCACGCCAACCAGCATAATGGCAACGAAGGCGGCAGAGGTGATCATCAGTTGATCCCGCTGCTGACGGTGGCGTGGAACCCCGAAAAGGCGCTTCTGTCAGCAACGCCGAGGTCTTCCAGTGTGTTGGCCAGGCCGTGCAGCGTCATTGAGACGGCAAAGATAGGCAGGACCAGATACACGATCCAGCTTGGCCAGTTGAGTGTTTGAGTGCGTTCCGTATAAAGGAAGTTGAAAGTCTCGCCCGCATAACCCTTCGCGTCGAACCCAGCGGAGGCGATGCCAATCGGGTCCATCCACAGCCAGCACATCGTCGCGAGACCGAGGCCGAAACTAACAACCGCCAACGTGGAGATGATCCGCGCTATCTGCTGTCCACGCGCAGAGAGCCGCTCGGTGAGCATTGTCACAGCAAAGTCCAGCCGAAGCCGCGTCATCGC
>NZ_JAFBID010000023.1 GCF_016811235.1 Microvirga arabica | reverse complement strand
ACCCGCCGGGTGTTGGTGCCGGCCAGAGACGCCGAGGCAATCAGGGCATCGGCGGCCTTGGTGCGGCGCTGATAGGCGCGCAGGGTCGCGCTCCTCTACTCGGTGGCGGTGCCATCCTCGGTCTCCAGGCGGGCCCGTGGCACGGTGACCTCGGTTGGGCGGACTTGCGCACAATGGTTTTGCTCCGCTTTTTAATACTGCTGGCGAATTCATCATGCCGGGACGGGAGCCATCATGAGCCTGGTAAAGGCGGATTGCCGGGTTCGTGCGAGCGGCGTGCCCGCAAACGAGGCACCAAGCCGGATGAGGTTCATGGCTGCCGCCGTCGGCACGTGTTGCAGATGCGTTTTGGCCAGCCCGATAGAGCGCGAGCGCCGCAGATGCAGGACCCGGACGCCTGCCGAAATCGTTCCCTCGATGCCGGCGCGCTGTCGATACTCTTTTGAGAAGGCAAGCTGCTCCTCGCGCTGGCGAGCCGCCTCCAGCGTCTCGTGTTCCTCGCGTGGGCGGAGCGTGAGCAGGCGCCGCCCGCTTCGGGTACACTGGGTCTTCAAGGGACAGGGTCGACAATCGCTGGTCGAGAAGCGAACTTTGAACGCGGTTCGCCCCTGATGGTCGTCGGGGCTCTTGCTCTGATGCCCGGCCGGGCAGGTCGCGACTTCCCGGTTCCAATCGAGGAGGAAGTCCTGCACCGTGAAGCCCTCGCCTGAACGGGCCTGCCACTGGTAGTCCTTGGGAGCCGGGCTAAGGAGCGTGACGCCTTTCTTCCGTCTGGCGACAAGCTGGTCGGCCGCAACATAACCGGCATCGGCCAGATGAGCATCGGGCAGCAGGCCCTTGGCTTCGAGCGCCTCACGGATGTCTTCGAGCGCGTCGCGATCAACGACAGGTGCCGGTGTGGTCTCCACATGCGTGATCAGGTGCGGTCCGCCCTCATCGCACGTCTCGGTCAGATGCACCTTGTCGCCGATCCAGATCGTTGACTGCTTCCTGGCGTAGTGCACCTCCGGATCGTAGGGCGAGGCGAGCATCAACAGCGAGGGTGGAAATCCCTCCTGTTCAGTCCGCCCTCGCACGAGGGGAGTGGCCTTAGATCCGGCGGCCGGGACATCGCCAATGATGGAGAAATTCTGGAGCCAGGCCTGCCGCAGCAACTCAAAGGCCGGGATCTGCCGCAGCCATATCGGCACACCAGGAGCCATGATGGCCGCAAGCACCTGATAACCATCGCGACCGATCTGCTCGGCATGAGCGCGCCGCTTCGCCTCGCCTTGCGGCACGTCATGATCGCCAGCCTGCCGGTCATATCGCTCCAGCCAGGCAGGATCGGCTTGCCTGCGCAGCCACTCGGGGGCCGCTGTCGCCAAGGCATTCAGGGCAGCCCGCAGCGTCTCGGTCACGCATTCGAGGCGGTTCAGGAAGCGGACGGCTCCGAGCACATGGGTGGAGGCGGTGCGCTGCCGACCCCGGGCGTTCAGGAGCTTCAGGTCACGGCACAGTGCTCCTCTGCGCCTCCTGCCACGAGACGGCCGCGGAACTCGCTCAGAACCGAAGCGTCGAAGCCAGGGTCGGTCAGCTCCAGGCCGAGCAGATACTTCCAGTCGATGCGGCTGCGAACAGCATCAGCCGCCCGCCGGTCGGACAGGTTCTCGGCGAACTGGAGCAGGGTCACCAGCGCCAGCCGCCATGGGCATTCTGCCGGTTGTCCGCGATGGGCGAAGAGAGGTGAGAATTGGGCGTCGGTGAAGATCGTCCCGAGGCGCTCGCGCAAGAGCCGATAGGGATTGCCACGGGGAAAGGCCGCGCGGGCCACGGCTGCGGTCGAAGCGGGAACATCACCACTCAAGGTCGGGCGGAGCGACATGGAACCCTCCAGGTCTAAACCCAAGCCCCTGCAGCCGGAACGCTGACCGCGCCTCAAAGGCTCCACCGAATAATGAACTCGCCAGCAGTATCTTTTCTGAAGCAAGTCCAGCTCTACGAATAGGCGGCGTCGACTCCTACTGTCTCCTTAACATCTGCGAAAGCACGCGCGTTTGCACCAATGTATGCTGGCTTACATTTACAGTTTCGGAACTCTGTTGATCCTGTCGGAGCAGATCTGCGGCAATCTGAAAGACTATCCTGGCCTGCGTTAGCTCAATCAACGTCGGACCAATATCCTCATGTGTCCAAAGAGCACTTAGCAATTCCTCATCTTTGCTGACAGTATGGAGCACAGCAAGCATGAACAATGGAGACCGTGACAGTTCAGCGGCATTTTCCAGCTGAAAGTCGAATTCCAATTGAAAACGTGCGAGCCATGTCGCGTTAGACGCAACAAACTCCAAGATCCTAGCTACGAATTCTCGTGCATGATCCAAGCCGGGGTCAGACAGCTCAGCGGGCTCTTGCTTGTTGAATGTAGATTGCAATCGGGGCGGAGAGAATTCACTCATGTGCCATTTTAAACAGGGACTTTCAGCGCCGGTCATGAAATTCCGAGATATACCTAAAGAGACAGGTCGCGATCATACTTATCAATAGGCGCTCTCGCCGTGCGTCGAGGCTGGAATCCTCCTATTCCTTTCGAGGTATAGAACGAATTCAACAGGCTTCTTCGCCAAACTGACCCGCCAGCGGCTCAAGCGCGGCGTCTTCCGGTCGGTGGGTCGATCTTCAGGAGGCCATCAACCGCTACGTGGCTGAAACCAACGCTCGCCCGAAGCCCTTCACCTGGACGGCCGGCCCTGATGACATCATCGCCGCCGTCCGGCGAGGGCACCAAGCGTTAGATTCCATCCAATAGTAAGTCGATTCTGAACTGCCGATCAGCCTTGTGAGGGGTTGTATTGCGCTTTGGCGCCCCTGCGGTAACTTTAAGCCAGGATCACGATGGTGGGGCCATCATGGCTGGAAGGCAGTGGGTCCGGGTTCGCTCCCAAGTGGGGCAGAAGCCGCCTGAACCGGAGAAGGCCGCGATTACGGCGGCCTGCGAGCGCTTTCTGGCCGAGGTGCTGCGCCCGCGCTTCCTGCCCGAGATCCGGCCCAGCACCGCGTTCAACTACCCGGTCGCCATCCTGGGAAAATGGCATGGCAATAAATACCGCTTCCTGCAGCGCTTCCGCTGCGATGATCCGGACGCGCTCGAGCCCGAGTTCGATGCGCCGTTTGCGCGTCTGGAGTATGTTGGCCGCGACTGTTTTGATGTGTCCTGGTATCGCCACACGGGCGAGTGGTGGTGTCTTCACCGCTCGGTGTCCCTCACCGAAGCCTTGCGGCTGATCGAGACCGACGGCCATCTGCATCCGGTGTGACGCGCGGTCGCGCCCCATGGGCTGGAACAAGGAGGCGCGATGTCCCATGCGACTGTGTCAGGTCTGCCTCTCACAGCGGCAGATCACTCGCACCTCAGCACGCTCGCCCAGGCGCGCACCGCTCCCCGTCACCATGCCGAACGCGCCGGCGTCGTGCTGCAGTTGGCTGCGAGTTCGTGGCCTTTCTGCGCCGCCTCGATGCGAGCTATCCGGCCGAGTGGCGGATCCGTCTGCTCCTAGACAACCATTCCGCCCATCGCTCGCGGGAGACCTGCCGCTTTCTGGGCAGCCGTCCCGGACGGTTCGAGCTGGTGATCACCCCCAAGCATGCCTCGTGGCTCAACGATGTCGAGACGTTTTTCTCCAAGGTGGCTCGCTCGGTGTTGCGCCATATCCGCGTCGTCAGCCGGCAGGAGCTGTGCGAGCGGATCACCGCTTTCATCCACGCCTGCAACGACACCCCAGTTGTTCCAAAATGGTCCTACGGCTTGGATACCCCTCACGCGTGTGCAGCCTCATGAACTGCATCATGAATTCAAAAACGATGTACTAGGAAACAAGCAGCACAGACGATTAGGACCCGCATCGGGCACCTCTCTTGTTGTTGAAGCCCGTCAGCCCTCTGCCTTTGATGATAGCACTTTTTGCTTATGGCGGTCTGCACAGATTGTGTGCGCGTTCGGCGTGATCGAGGACTCATCGGATTGGTGGGACTGGTTACTCGGCAACGCCCACTGCTACCAAGCGACCATGCTGTCGGGCTCAGGACGCCTGCTGATGGTGTGCAGCGGATTAGTGCTGGCACATTGCGGCATGAGGTTGATTGGACCCGTGCCAAAGCTGGATCACGCTGCCGCATTTCGCTGGGCGTCCGATTCAGCCTCAGCCCTACGCTCGGCCCGGGATCTCAGCACGGCCAGGAGCAAGCCAGCCAGAAGGGCGGCGAGACTGCCGCCGAACGGCATACTGATCAGGGCAATGAGAGCACCATAGGTCAACAGACCAGCAAACGTGACAATCCCGCCCACCAAGGCCGCGATCAACAACACAATCATTCTGGAGGCTCTCCTTGGCCGCCGATGCTACCTACTTTGGGGTAACACCTTCCGGTTTGTCCAGTTCAAACTTGGTGGGATGGCGCAACCGGCTGTCGCAGCCCTGGCGATCACCGCCACGGGACGGATCTGTCCCTTAAGCCTGTCAGGCGGGATCGATCGTGGATGTTCTGACAGCCTTGTTACAGAGACCGGGGTCTCACCTCCTACGCGAGCCGGATCTTCCCTGCCTCCATGGGTCCAGGGAACCAAGCTTGGCCTTATGGGGTTCTCAGAGCAGGAGGTGCTCATGCGGATTATTCTTGGCTTGACGCTGGCGATTGTCGTCGTCTCGGGAGCCTCAGCGGCGGATCTCGATTACGGGTATGACGAACCAGATGTTCTGTACAGGGATGAGGTTTATGCGCCCCCGCGCCGTGTGGTCCGGGTGACGCGCACGCCTTGCATCACATGCCGGGGCTCCCGTTTGCCTTGGGGTGGCCTGCGCCGAACCTATGAGGCGGATCTGCCCTGGGGCGGGCTGCCGGCGTACTGTCCGCCGGAAGTCGTGTCCGCCCGGCCTGTTCTCGTGCGGAAGTATTAAGGGCTTCGGCCCGGTTAGGAGCCCCCGTAAAATCACGGATGTGGCCTTCAGCGGACGGAGCTGTCTGGGGCTGCACGGGTCGCTCTGACTGGCTGCTGATCTAGGCCTGCCGTTCTTCACCAGCTGGTGAAGAGATCGGATCAGAGCCGCAGCTGCCAATGCGCAACCAGGGCCTCAGTCGTGCGAAAGCACAGGCTCCTGAGCCCGTCGATGATGATTTGAACCCGTCTGATTCCTGAGTTGCAGCGGCAGATCAGCAACGTCCGGCTCTGGTGGGTTGGCCGTTCCACCGGGATCAGCTGCAGGTTTTGAAGCCTCTGACTGTGGCTCTGCCGCCTGAGAACCGGGCACAAGGGGCCAGGGGATGTGACGCTTGGGAGGCGCTCCTGGGTAAGTGAAGGTCTGGAGTCGGCTCACCGTTGGGTTTGTTCTGCCAAAATGCATGATCGGGAGGAGCGGAACTACTTCAGAGTGACATGAACCATCTTTTAAGCCTATGGTTGAATGTACCATATACCAAGCACGCACATGGGGAAGGAATTGGACGCTCACCCATCGCAGTCCGTTTTGTCCCATTCAGGTCAAAAGGCTGACCGGCAAGTTAGCACAATGCTCTTCGATTAAGCGAGGTAACGCCGGTAGGACAGCCATCATCCGCTCCCATGGCCCATCCTCGCTTGCAGAAAATCATCTAAAATTCGTCTGCCACGATTTTACCTTATTTAGCGCGGAAAAGCTTATGCATAGATCCGCGAGGTTCAATCTCGCCTTCTGCAATGCTGCGGTGCATGTTATAGTGCCCTTCAGGCATTTCGTTCTATATGTTGCGTAAATTACTTCTTTTCTGACTACAACCTTGTTGAATAAATACAGAACTATACTCAGAGGCCTCTTAAGAGGCCCTCCAATAGTAGGGGCAAATCATGGTTTTAGCTACGAATGTCGCGCCAAGCGGCAACTTCGACCTGTCCAACTGGAAGTTGACCCTTCCGGTCGACTCCTCTGGCGGCACGTCTGGCACGGCCGTCGAAGTTAAGAACCTGATCGACTATCAGCATAGCAGATACTTCTATACTGGCTCTGATGGAGCCATGACCTTCATGGCCTCCGCCGACGGCGCGACCACCAGTGGATCAAGCTATGCCCGCTCCGAACTCCGTGAGATGAAGGGCACAGAGAAAGCCGCTTGGAACCTGACACAAGGCGGCATCATGACCGCAACCCTTGAGGTTGACGCGGCTCCCAATCGCGAAGGTGTCGGCGGTAAGATCGTCGTGGGCCAGATCCACGGTCAGGATAAGGAACTTGTTCGTCTCTACTGGGAAAACGGCAAGATGTACTTTGCCAACGATCAAGCCGGATCGGGCAACTCTGAGACGAAATTCTACTTTGTGGATTCCTCTGGCCAGCAGCCGAGTGTCTCGTTGGATGAGAAGTTCTCGTACACCATTGACGCCAAGGGCTCCGATCTGGAAGTCACGATCTACGCGGATGGGCAGATCTACAAGTCAGTCACCAAGATCAACAATGTCTGGCAATCGGATACCTTCTACTTCAAGGCAGGTGCTTATCTCGGGGCAAACGAAACGAATGGCTCCGGGTACGGTCAGACCTCGTTCTACGATCTTCGCTTTAATCACACTGATTCACCTCTCACGCCTAATGATACGCCTCTGGCGCCTGTTGAGCAGCCGTCTGCTCCGTCCGAGCCAGCTATCACGCCGACCGCTCCGATACCCGCGCCTGTGGCTGGTAAAATCGGGGCTGGCACCACGCAAGCGGAGGCCATGACC
Source organism: Microvirga arabica (assembly GCF_016811235.1). Classification (GTDB taxonomy): domain Bacteria; phylum Pseudomonadota; class Alphaproteobacteria; order Rhizobiales; family Beijerinckiaceae; genus Microvirga; species Microvirga arabica. The sequence continues at coordinate 69,509 of NZ_JAFBID010000023.1, read as the reverse complement.
CTCGATAAATTCACGATCTTCAGTGCTAGCACAGCCACAGGTGGCCAAGGCATTGAGAGCCGGACGAAGGATGTTAAGGCCACAGCCAAGGCGACTTTTGACGGCGACGGCGGTACGTACAAACTCAAGGTCGACTATTACGACGAGAATGACGGCGCCGCTCAGTTCGGCATCCTCGTCAATGGTGTGGTGGTGAAGGCCTGGGTGGCTGACAAGAGCCTCGGCTCTGCCGTGGCCGATGCCAAGACACTGACCTCGCAGGAAATCCAACTGACCCTCAACAAGGGCGATACGATCGAGCTGTACGGCATCCGCAAGGACAACGATATGGCCCGTCTAGACGACATCACCCTGACAAAGGTAGCCGTTGAGGAAACCGCAGCAGTTGAGACGAATCTGACCGATACAAGCTCCACGCAACCGGCAGACAACACGACGTCGACGGGCTCAGTGACGACTGACACCGTACGTCCTGTGACCACCAAGACCATTGAGGGGTCGAACAGCAACAACTATGTGACCGGGACATCAGGCAATGATTGGCTCAAAGGCAATGCCGGCCGTGATGTTCTCTGGGGCAAATTGGGCAGCGATGTTCTAACGGGCGGAACCGAGCAGGATGCCTTCGTGTTCGACACCGCCATTGGCAAGGACGTTGATTACATCACAGACTTCAACGTGCCCGACGATTCCATCCGGCTGGAGAACAGCATCTTCACCAAGCTGGGAAGCACGGGAACCCTATCGGCGAGCTCGTTCGTCGTGGGTGAGAAGGCTTTGGATTCCAACGACTACATTGTCTACAACGCGAACACGGGCGCTCTGTCCTATGACGCCGACGGCTCCGGCGCAGCGGCTGCGGTGCTGTTTGCAGTGATCGAGAACAAGGCCGTGCTCACGGCCGCCGACTTTATCGTGATCTGACACGCGTGAGTTGTTTGAAGCGGCCTCAGCTCAGACTGAGGCCGCTTCTGTTTGTGCGGTGCTGGTGGCGTGCCGTCTCAGAAGGTCTCTCGGTGCGGTGGTTCGGTGGGTTCACTCTTCTCGGCGAGACCCCCGGCTCGAAGGTCTCTCTGGAATCGAGAGGCGTGATTGCCCGATGAGGATGTCGGATGGTGGATCGGCCGCAGTGATCCGTGGGTTGCCTCCAACGTTAGATTTTCAAGAGCAGCCTGATCCGCGCCATGCATACCACCGCGGGACGCCCTGTCAGGCGATAAGGGCGGCATGGATCGTGTCCTGCTGCCCTCTAAAGGACACAGCCGCAGCTTGCGCTCCTGGCGTATGCCAGCAATTCCGGACGAGTGTTCGCGTGGGATCTGATGAAGGCGTCAACCAGATCCTCGACCTGCTCCGGAAAGGCTGAGCGCCAGTGACCGAGCCCATGCAATGCGCTCTCCTGACAGGCGACTGAGTTCATCTGAAGGATCGCTCCCATGGTCTCCAGAGCCGCCTGATGCAGTGCGTGACGATCCTCGGGGTGAGGCCCACCATAGACGGGCATGATGTCCCACCACATGTAGCACACCAGATTGAGCGGCGAGGCTCCCGGTTCATCACGATGTGACAGATGGGACGAGCAGCGGGGCAGCAGCAGCTGGCGGAACATTGCCTCGCAGGACCGGACGCAGCGCACCTGCGTTGTAAGGGGCACCGACGGATCGTCGAGGCAGAGCATGTGCTCCCCGAGGCCGGGGCTGATCAGATAGTTCAGCCCCATGTTCAGTTCGGCGTCCGTAAATTCTTCCAGGCTGGGCAGCGGCGCCTCGAAGAGCCGTGTATTCGGCTGTTACTTGCGCCGGTGCGTTCCAATAAGGGGCATCCTCAGCCCAGTACCACTCCGGCCCTGTGGCAGGGTGGTCGAAAACGAAGGTGATCCACTCTTCAAACGACAGGGATGTGATGGCAGACAAGAACGAACTTCTGCCTGTCAATGTAACGTGGGTTGTTCAGAATAAGAAGACGACGGCCAGAGTTTGTCCGAGTTGCTCGCAACCCCGAGCCGGCTCGGCTTTCCTCGCGGCGCACAGCATTAGATTGTCCACGGCGGTACCAGCGCGCCCGTTCTTCTTGCTTTCGAAACATGATGTAAGGGTGTCGGGTTCGCTTGTCGTGTTCGCCGGTTTAGACCATTTTGCGGTATTCTCTTCCGACCACAGCTGGTTTGATAGTCTTGGGAGCGTTCATTGCCAACACGCCGGACCTTTCTTGCGGTCCTTGCAGCAGTAGGCTCTTTCGGAACTGCAGGTGCATCAGCTTTTCCTGTGAGTGGGCTTCTCCCCAATCGAGGCTCCATGCATCCTGCCATGGCACGCCCACCCTCTGTGACTGGAGCCCCCGTGATCAATCCCATGGACCGTACCGCTTGGGAGGCTCTGCTGCGGCAGTGGAGCCAAGAAGTTCTCAGCTCCGAGCATGCTGACAGCCTGCCTCCCGAGGTGATTTCGTCAGGGTGGCTGGGGTTTCCGGGCGCACGCGAGGAGGAGATCCAGGAGGCTGAAGCCCGCCTCAAGACCAAGCTCCCACCAAGTTACCGAGCGTTTCTGAAGGTCAGCAACGGCTGGCGCATCACCTCCCCTTTCATCGAACGCCTGTGGTCGACCAGCGAGGTGGCGTGGCTCAAGGAGCGCCACCCAGACTGGGCGCTTGCGTGGAAGGCGGGGGAGCAGATGTATGGCCATCCTCCGGTGTCCGACGCGGAGTACTTCAACTATGGCCCCGATCAAGCGGAGTACAATCTGCGGGTGGAGTACCTTGAGACAGCGCTTGAAATCAGTGATGTGGGGGATGCGGCGATCTACCTGCTCAACCCAAAGGTTGTCACCGCCGACGGCGAGTGGGAGGCGTGGTTCTTTGCCAACTGGTTGCCTGGGGCGAGGCGGTATCGCTCCTTCCAGGAACTCATGCTGGCGGAGTTCGAGACGTTCAAAACCTTGAGGTAGCACTTGTTGACGGGTTCCGGCAGAGACTGAACACCACTGACCGCGGATGTGCTGCCGGCCCCGTTCATTGATGTCTTGGGGCTCCCTAACGCCGCCACCAGGGCTCCCGAACCCTACAGGAACCGGGACGAATCGAGCGCCCTAACCTCTGATACTCACGGATGCACTCCTCGCCCACCCTGTAGCGCCCCTTGCGGTCTTGCTGGCCGGCTTGACGGGAGAACTGTGCCTGTTCTTCGCTCGAATGTGCAGCAGGGGATCCCAAGAGGATGACAAGAATGACGAGAGCAAGACGCATGCATACATCCAATTTCACACACCGTGTGAGCCACTTGATGAAACCAAGAGTCTCCACAACTACAACGAGATCACCCTACCATCCAGATCTGAGCCACTCAGGTTCGGCGGACGGGCAATGGATCACCGGCCTCCTTCACCTCTACCTCTTATGATCATTGTACCTGAATAGGAACTCCGTCATAGATAGCGCAGTAAGCTTGGCCGGGGGGCCATCAGATGACGGGTATGTGTGCAAAGTGGCTTCGGTTGCCAGAGTTCATGCGCCATGAGGCCGGAGCGACAACCATTGAATATGGGCTGTTGGTCGCGCTGATCGCGGTAACGTCGATTGGTGCTGTCACGCTCCTTGGGGATCGAACCGAAGAAAACTTCCAGCAATCTGCGGGTGCGCTCACCGTTACCTCGACCCGTCAGACGGGCGATACTGGAGGCGGCAGTGGTGGCTTTGGAGCAGGCGGCGGAGGGGGCGGGTCAAGCGCGGGCGGATCGAGTAGCGGCGGCACGAACACCGGCGGAAGCGGCTCAGGCACTGGAACCGGTACGGGCAGCAATGGAACTGGGCCTGGTACCGGCGGCACAAGCACTGGTACAGGCAGCACTGGTGGTACGGGCAGCGATACTGGTGGGACAGGGACTGGCGGCTCCACCACGCCGACGCCGAGCACACCGATCCCCGCCTCCACACTCGACTGCTCAGATCCCAAAAACAAGAGCGATCCAGCATGCAAGAAGTAAGGCGCTCAACTAAGCCTCGGTCTGCCGGGGGGTTGCGTCGGCTCTTGGAACTGTCTTGAGTTAATCTGTACTGAGTAGGCGTGGCGCCGTTCCATAAGCAGGGAAAGCTTCACGAGCACTTCCAGTCGTGTTCCAGATTGAGGATTATGTGAAACTACGCAGCCGCTCTGATGGTCAGAATCTGACGCTTGGTACCTGCTCGCGAGGTCCGCTGTGGATGGAGCCCGTGTGAAAACGCTGACGGGTTGCTCCCTAGGAAATCTTCCGTCTCGCAAGCTCAGACTAGCCTGATCAAAGGAATTGGCCGGGCGCGCCCAAGAGGATCCGAGCTCCTTCGTGGAAGTGGTCTACCTGCGGTAGCTTTAGTCTAAACTCCCGCAGCACGGTCTCGTCGGCAGCCACCTTCAATCTGAAATTGCCGCGCTCTAACAGGTCTGCGACCCAGCCGAGGAACTCACCGAGAGAGTCGGCGAGCACCACCTTCACATCCTCGTCCCGCCCGAAGAGGATCACCTGGCCATGACGACCACCGGGCCAAGGGTCAAAGTCGAGCCCGATATGATTGCCTGAACCATCAGAGGTCAGGGGAATCCACCGCCGGTTAACATAGGCCGGGTCAACTGAACCCTTGGGCCACGCTCCCCCGGGGATTGCATAAGGATTACCGCCAAACTCGGCCAATGTTCTTCGCCATTGTTCCCATGCAGCTGCAGCCTGATCGAGCGGAAGTAACGGAAGTCCGTAGATATGACCCCAGCGGTCGTCGTTCTCGCCATCATGCCACTGGTACAGCTGACGGTACGCACGCGGCATAGGAAGGCCAACTCGACGCTCAAACGCATCCAGTTGCTCGGTTGTCGCCGGCGGGTTGAACACGTATTTCTCTGGGGACAGGTGGGCAGCATACCAGGCGTCGAGGCGGGCAAGCACCGGCGCGATGTCCTCCTCCAGCATCGGCTTGGCTTCTCCAGTCGGCCGCTCCGGAGGGCTGATGGTCGACATTCCGGTCTTTCCCCTGATCTGGAGTATGGCGCAGGCCGAAGGCAGCAGCCCGCCGATGCCGATGACACCCAGCAGAGTGCCGCCAAACAGCAGATTGCGTCTAGTTGGATCCATGCTCGTCCATGACTACCCAAATGTCTCCATGACTACCCGAATATCGCGCAAGTTCCAATGTCCGCTTTCCACCGAGGCTGTACCCGCAGCGGACCTCACAGGCGGGTACCAAGCGTCAGATATTGACCCCCAGAAGCCGGTTTGACTGCATAATTGTCGCGCCATTCCATAAGCCGGCCGAAAGACTTCACCCATGCGCAAAATCGCGTTCCATGCTAAGGCTTATCGGAATTATAGTGGCAGTATCGCAGGACATCCTTAGTCAGAGTCGGCGATGCCGAGATCGCGCAGTTGGCGCAGACCATCGAGGTCCTTTTGCTGACGGGCCTTCACGCAGGACCCCACCAGCACCACACTGTCAAACGGCGAGCGCTCGACGAACCACTCGAGCGCCACCCAGTGTGGAAGGGCGCGCAAGTCCCGTCCCGCCAGCACCTCGCGGCGAACCAGTACTTGGCGCGTGGGGTCCCGACGGACGAGATGGCCAGGAACAGCCTCGAGGGTGGGCGCAGAGGTAAACTCCGCCTCACTGATATCGAGCGCCCATTCACCATCCTGGTAGTAGTTCCGCATCGCGTCAGCCCACTGCGCCTGGATCGCAGGATCGGAGTTGAGAATGCTGCACTCGGGGTTGAGCTTGATCCCTGTCAGGGTCCCGCGCAGGCGTACGTGCTTGAACACACAGGCCCACAAAAATAGCGGCATCGGGCCTTTGCGCGCCAGCCCGGCGAGTTCGCAGTTCTCGATTGCTGTGCCGCTCAGGCTGAGGTTGTTATGGCCGCAGCGCTCGGCCCGGCAGTTTCGGAGCCGGTTCCACGCACCAACCTGCTTAGGCAGCCGCATGGATCCCTCAATCGTGCAGCGCCGAGCCGTCACCCCCTCGATGTAATGGGCGCGTACATCGAGCGTTTGATGAGCGAACTGGCGCATGCATTCCTCCGGTCAGGAGCCTGGCTCTCGGCCACGGACGCTGTACCTTGCGTTCCGCCGATTGGACAAGCAATATAGGGAAATGTGCCCAAGTCTCTCCCCCGAACTCATCGCCGCGATCACGCTGCGCATCCAGGACCCGCGTCGGCGGGGCGCCACGCCACCAGGTACGTGTGTTGGCGTCGTGCATGATCCTGATCAACTGGCTCAACTCTTTGAGCAGCAGAGCCCCGGCTCGTCGAGCGCCTTTCGCCTCGTGGCCGAACAGATGGAACGGTGGGACCAGACAATGCCCCCTATGCATGTCACACGGCATAACAGCGGGTCGCTTGGGGCGTCGAGTGAGGACCCCACCAACCGCCCTCTCGCACCACCTGCGACAGACGCCGGCTTTCGGCGGCTTGAAGAAAAGGTCGGTCGGCCGATCCCGCCTGACTTGCGACAGCTCTATGCCATCGCTGACGGGGGTTTTGGCCCTAGCATCGGGCCGGGGCTTTATTCGCTGGACCGCATTGGTCAGGAATATGACGACCTTCGCCGTCGCGGCCCCGGTTACACTGGAGAGGCTGACTGGCCGCCGCACCTCTTGCCCCTGACTGACAACGTCGGCCCTGTCTCATACGACCTTCAACGCGGCGTGATCGTAGCGTTCAATGATTATTACTACGATGATGAACTGACGATCGAGGAGGCGTTCGCCGATCTCCATCCCAGCCTGGAGACCTGGCTGAATGACTGGCTCAACACAGCCAACTGAAGGCTTGCCATGACAGTCCCGTACGACACTTTCCTCAGCCTTGTATCGGCTCTGAACTCCCAGTTTCGCGGTCACGACACCCGAGACTGGCAAGAGTGGCAAGCCTTTGCCACCACAAGTGCGGCTGAAGTCCCCGTTGATGCTGACCGTGCCTGGCTCAGCAGGGTCAAAGCCTCGCACCGGGGCATCGCGAAGAACAAGAGGCTCAAGCATCTCATCGCTGGTGCTGTCGATCAGGACTACCTCGACGAAATCTGCACGCTTGGCGGCCTTGAGCGGCTGGAGCTGGAGTACCCGGTCACGGCCATCAACCTTGCAGGGCTCCGCGCCCTCCGGAACCTACGGCATTTGAGCATCGACAGCCCGAGGAACATCACCGACTTCGCACCGCTGCTCGACCTCCCCTCGCTCAGGACGTTGCTCATGACCAACGCCAAGCACATGGCTGACATCACGTGGCTGTCCGGGGCTCATCATCTCGAGGTGATCGGGATTGAGGGCAGCACGTGGACGGACCAGAAAATCCCCTCCCTTGCCCCGCTGGCCGGTCTCAAGGGCCTCCGAGCCTTTCTCGCGGTATCGACCCGCCTTGACGACAAGGATCTTTCGCCGTTAGCCGAGTGTCCCAACCTGGAATTCCTGCACTGCGCGATGATAGCACCCCGTGAGGAGTTCGAGCGGCTGCACAGACGCATGCCCAACGTGGTCTGCAGTTGGTTCCGGCCCGAAAGGTGGGGGATGCTCGGGCGCTGATGTGGGTTCCGCACGCTCCGCTGACACGACCTTCTTGGAGTTTCCGGTTTTTCTTGCTGTTTCTGGGCCTTGTCGCGCGATCAACCTGAGGCGGCGATCTCGGCTAAGCGGCTGCTGAGCGGGTTGTCTTCGGGCACAACTCCAACGTCAGGATGGCCGGGGATCCAGCCGTGCTCGACCGACTGCGCTTCGATTGCCAGTCGAGCCGCTGCTTTCGCTTCCTCCTGTCTGCCGCGCTCCCATAAGACGATAGCGTTCGCCGCTTGTGCTTTGAATTCAGTTAATGGAAACGGCCCCGAGCTGATCCGAGCGACAAGGGCCAGAACCCTGTCATAACGCTCCTCGCGCCCGTGCAGTGCGACCAGCATGCAGTAGTCATAGGGCGCTTCTGTCCTGACCATTGGATAGACTTCTTGCCGCTCAATTGCGGCCTCTAAAGAGCGTAAAGCCAGTTCTATGTTCCCCATGCGGTAGTATGCGTGGGCAGCATCCTGATGCGCTGCAGCCAGGGTGAAGTCATCCTTGAGTTCGATGCAGTGATGCAGCAGTTGCAGAGCGGCCTCGGGATGGCGGCTGGCGAGGATGGAGCCCTGAATCCGCAGGTATTGAGCCTTCTGACCGCGGCTCCGGGCTAACCTCGCATTGAACTCCGCCTCGATCTGTGGGGTCCATTCAGTGTTGCGGTACCAGCTGTCACTCATGATGGTCAGTATAAAGTGAAATGATTATGAACTCATTTCCGACATCGAGAATTTCCGGCCTTCTTTCCTGAAGAGCCGAAAAGCACTTGAACCAGAATGCCGTCAGCACTTGTACGAAGAGTCGGTGGAAAGCGGACAGTGGGACGGCCCCACTCCCGCTCGCCCCCTTGTATTGACTGTATGGCATAGTCCAGTTCGCTGTCGGTACCGGATTTTAGTGGTTAAAATCTGACGCTTGGTACCCGCTCCCACGGGCTGCTTGCGAGCCATTGCGGACATTCGCCACTTCAGCGCCCTTGTGTTTTCTCTGAGGTCCGTGTTTTTTATCAGGGACCATGGACGAGATGACAGACGAGCTACTCGCGAGGATCGCGGAACGCGCGAGGGACCCCAAACGTCGCTACATGAAGGCTGCCGAAGACGAGGCGAGAATCGAACTGCCGGTCGAAGAGATCGAACGTCGCGAGGAAGAATGGACGCGGAGGAACCTCGCCCGCTCTGCTGCAGCCAGTGGCGAAGAAATATCCGCCGAAGACGTGGAACGCTACATGGACGAGTGGCGCGCCAGCCGCGATGCTGCCCGCCGCGACATGGAGGCCCAGATGCGGGCCTGGGGCCAGACGCCCCCGAAGACGAAGAGCTTCATCGAAACCGAGCATTATATCCGTGCCTCGTCCGAACCGCCCGGAGCAAGACCGTTGCAGCCGCCGCCAACCGAGAACGACTGGAAGGCGCTGGAGCGGATCGTCGGGCGATCTGTCCCGGAGGACCTGAAGCGGCTCTATACGATTTCAGATGGCGGCTTCGGCCCCGGCTTTACCGGGCTCAATGCTGTGCAACTCATCGGCGCTGGCTGCGAGGATCACCGCCGTCGCGGGCCTGATTATTGCGGCACCGTCCCTTATTCCGAAAGCTTCATCCCGCTCGCCACCGAGAGGCTCGGTTATCACTATGACCTGGACACAGGCCGGATCATCTCGAGCAACGCGCACTGGGAGGATGAGGAACTGGAGCCTGATGACATCTACGCCATAGCGTTCCAGAGTCTAGCTGCGATGATGGAGGATTGGCTAAGCCGGTCCTAAAGGTCCTGCGGGCCTGAGCCTCACCCGAGCCATGAGCTTCCAAACCTCCATAACAATCTCCGCTTTCCAGCCGCAGCGGACCTCACGAGCGGGTACCAAGCATCAGATCTTGGCCATTAGACGCACTTAGTGGCTTATACTGCCCTTCGAACGGGCGATCCGGGAAATCCGACAAGAATGTCTTCGACTGCTTGAGGACAGACCAACAACCTCGAGACACAGCCACTGGGGTCATTGAAGGAGGCTCCTGGCCTCTGGGTGTTCAGGCGATCTTGGCGAGATGGCCAGAGCGCCACCACTGGTCCGATCGAAACTCTTCCGGAACCGCAGCATCATCCGGATCCAGACCAAGGGCCTCGATCTGGGTGAACCACTCGTCTCGGAGGGATGGTGGTAGCTGGCAACCGGTCCAGGGGCAGTACTTCAAAGCGATAACACTTGATCCGCCATCCTCGACGGGGATGCCGAACTCACGGAAGTGGGGCCAGTACCGGATCGCAGCGCCGTCGGCGATATGGTCAAACAAGGTCTTGTAGTTCTCATAATCATGCAGGGTCTGCAGATACGAAGGGTCAGGAAGGGATGGGCGCATGACTCACCAGGTTCTGTGGGGCAGTAACGCAGTTGGGCTTAATGGAACGTCGTAAAACTGCTTGATCGCGCTCGACAGGTCGAGATGGTCCCAACGGAGCCAACAAATTATTATGCCTCCGAGAAACCAAGCGGAATTCTGATTATCAGCATGGTTGATCATGAGGGCTTTACACGCGCAGGCGCCACCCTGCCCGGTCAAAGCTATTGAGTCCGAAACCGACATTGTGCTGGCCTCGGGCTGATGAAATTTGAGCCAATTGGGCCAACCTTTGGTGCGATAGAGCTTGCCGTGTGAAAATCTGTGCGGCTGGTCTTGCCCTAAAAACCGCGTGACAACGCTCTGCCCGGGTCACCCTCAAGCCCGAACGGATTCTAGCGGTTTGCTGTGCCGCCGCGACTGCTTCCTATCACGTTGATGCCAGTTTCGTGACCACCGCGTCCGAGCACCGATGTTTGAATCCTCACGATCGCTCCGCTATGCGGCAAGTTCGTTATCCTCAAACATCCGCGTGATGGCGGCATAGTCCGTCTTGCCTGTAGCGAGGGTGGGCAAAACCGAAACATGGATCACCTCGCGGGGGATCATGATTTCAGGCAGCCCTGCCGGTCCGGCGCATTCAATCCAGCGCTGACGGGTCAAGGTGGCGGCTTCCGTCACCAGAACAACCTGCTCTCCCTTGCGAGCATCAGGGCGCGCTATGGCGGCATGGCGGGCCTCCGGTGCAAAGCGGGCGGCGGCCTCCTCGACCGCCGCGAGCGACACCATTTCTCCGGCGATCTTGGCAAAGCGCTTGGCGCGCCCCCGGATGGACACGAAGCCCTCCTCGTCCACCGTGACGATGTCCCCGGTGTCGTACCACCCCTCAACCGGGGCTTCGAGCACGCCTGGTTTCTCGGTTTTGAAATAGCCGAGCATGACGTTGGGGCCCTTCACGATCAGCCGCCCACCCTCGGCAATGCCGGGCACGGGCTCAAGGCGATGACTGATGCCCGGCATGAAGCGGCCGACGGTTCCGGCTTTGGCGTGCATCGGCGTGTTGAACGCGATCACCGGCGCCGTTTCTGTTGCGCCATACCCTTCGAGGATCCGAACGCCAAAGCGCTCGCTCCACACCTTCCGGGTCTCGTCAGACACCTTTTCGGCCCCGGCCCCGATCAGACGCACAGTATGGAAATCGTAGGGATTGGCCATGCGCGCGTAGCCCCGCAGGAAGGTGTCGGTGCCGAACATGACGGTCGCGTTGGTCTGATAGACCAGTTCCGGCACAATCCGGTAATGCAGCGGCGACGGATAGAGGAAGGTGCGCACGCCGGCCAGCACCGGAAGCAGCGTCCCGATCGTCAGCCCAAACGAGTGGAACATCGGGAGAGCGTTGAAGCACACGTCGCTGCGGTTGAACGCGATCCGTGCGCCCACCTGGTGCCGGTTGGCCTGGATGTTGCGATGCGACAGCACCACACCTTTGGGGGCTCCCTCCGAGCCGGAGGTGAACAACACCACCGCCGGGGCGTCCGGGCTGCCCTCGCGATAGGCCACGCCGGCCATGAACGAGGCCAGCAGGCCACGCAGCTTCGCGATGGGGCCGAGTGTCGTGCGCAGATCGTCGAGATAGATGATGGTCATGGTTTGGGCGAGCTGCTCCAGTAGGGGCTCGAGCTTGGCCTTCGCCACAAACTGGCGGGCGCACAGGATCGTCTTGATCCCGGCGGTCTGACACGCCGCCGCGATCCCCGCCGCGCCAGCGGTTGGGTTTAGCATCGCCGGCACCCGGTGGTAGGCATGAAGGGCGAAGAAGCCCACCAGCGCGCCCGCCGAGTTCGGCAGCAGCACGCCCACGACCTCGTGCTCGGTGGTCAGCCGCGTCAGGCGCCGCCCGAGCACAAACGCCCCTGTGAGCAGCTTGCCATAACTCACCGGTTCAAAATTGACGTCCTCGACGATGGGGAAGCCGCGGCCGTTCAAGCGGCAGGACTCGATGAGCGAGCCCATCAGGGTCTTCGCGATGTCGGTTGTCGCGAAGAGCGCATCGGAGAGCACGTCGTAGAGCTCGCGGCCCGCAGCCCGGCGCCGGTCCCGCCCCTTCAACGCGGGGCTTAAGGCCAAGCGTCGTGGCGGCAGAACACTCATACGCACCTTCGGGAGCGCACGGCGCGCCACACGCCCTTTGAGGCGGGTGAAGAATGTGTGCTGCAGGCCATCGAGGCGCACCGGGATCAGATCGGCGCCGGTTTTGTCCGCGATCATGCCCGGGCCATCGTACACCTTCATGAGGGAGCCCGTCACGGTCAACCGGCCCTCGGGGAAGATTACCACCGGACGCCCGGCTTCGACCTGACGCACCAGGAACTTCATGGCCATGGGATTGGTCGGATCAATCGGCGCAAAGTCCACGAGCCACAGGATCGGCTTCACCCACCAGCGTTGGGCGATCCGGGTATCGACCGCGAAGACCGGATCACCGGGCAGGAAGGCCGCCACCACGAGCCCGTCCAGGAACGACAGGTGGTTGGCCACGATCACCCGCCGCTCGCCGGCCGCCGCAACATGCTCAAGCCCCCTCACCTCCACCCGGTAGAGGGCGGTCAACATGGTGCGCACCACGGATTTCATGACGATGCGGGACAGCAGGTGGATGGCAATGATGGCGGCGACCAAGTTCAGACCGGCCAGGATCAACAGCACCAGCGCCGGGGGTGTTTGCAGCACGCTGGTCAGGATGCCGAGGACAACGGCTCCGGCGACCATCATCAGCGAGTTGATGACGTTGTTGGCGCCGATCATCCGCGCTTTCGCCGCCTCCGGCGCATCGTGCTGCAGGATCGCATAGAGCGGAACCGCGTAGAAGCCCGAAACCACCGACAGGGCAAACAGCGTTCCAATCAAGAGCAGCGCCCGCGGGCTGGTCAACACGGCAGAGGCCGCCAGACCGGTGGCCTCTGCGGGCGGCAGGGCCGCGACCACCAGCGCTAGAACCAGGAGCACGGCTGTCATGGCCAACCCGGCAAACGGCACCGGCCGGGCCGTGATCTCGCCGTTGAGGTAGCGTGCGCAAGCCAATGAGCCGACGGCAATGCCAACCGAAAACACGGCGAGCAACGCACTGGCCACGGCCTCATCACCGCCAAGGACGTCGCGTGCCAGAGGCGTCACCAGAGCCAGCACCGAAGCGCCGACCACCCAGAACCACGAGATGCCCAGGATGCAGAGCCAGAGGCCGCGATGAGCCTTGGCCTCGACGAGGAGATCGCGCGTGTCCCTGATCAGGTTCCAGGACAACGGCGGCCCCTTCGCCACCGGGGGCGCTGGCGGGATCAGCCGGGCGGTGACATAGCCGATGGCCCCGATGGCGATCACACTGCCGGCCACGATGGGAGCGCCGTAGGCCGATCCGATCAGAAGGCCGCCGGCAATGCTGCCGATCAGGATCGCCATGAAGGTGGCGCCCTCGACCAGCGCGTTGCCGGTGACGAGTTCGTCGTCGCGCAGATGCGCGGGCAGCAGGCTGTATTTGACCGGACCGAACAACGCCGCCTGACAGCCGAGCAGGAAGAGCACGCCGAACAGGAACAGCATGCTGCCTGAGATCAGAGCCACGGCCGCCAGGATCATCAGGCCGAGTTCGGCCAGCTTGAGGCGGCGGGCGACCATGGCCTTGTCGAAGCGATCGGCCAGACGCCCCGCGAGACCGGACAGCAGGATGAACGGGGCCACAAAGGTGGCCCCACCCAGGGCCGTCAGCATGGCCGGGTCCGCGCCACCCGAGGCCGCCAGACGAAACACGATGAGCAGGTTCATCGCCTGCTTGAACAGGTTATCGTTGAACCCGCCGAGGAACTGGGTCCAGAACAATGGCGCGAATTTGCGGTTGCGCAGCAGGGGCAGAAATTGGGGCTGGGACATCAGGCATTCTCAAGGTGGGGGAGCGACGGTGGAAGGGCCGGCAGGAACATTGTCCAGCAGGCCCCGCGGAAGCACAAGGGCGCCGTTGGGATTAGACGGCGTCTTCGCGCAGCAACCGCTCGGTTTTGACCTCGTCGATGCGGTTGATCAGGCGGCGCGCCTCGTATTCGTCCCGCTGGGTCTTGGCCAGCGTGAAGGTCGAGCCGACCGAGAACACGGCCGCCATGGCCAGATAGCCCTTGGCCCAGAGGTCGGCCGGCAAGGCGTAGATCCCCAGGGCAAGCATGCCGAGCGCCAGCCCGAAGCTCACCAGCGTGAACGCTTTCCAGGATGCGGTGTGGGGGGTCTGCGGGGTCATTGATGGTCTCCTGGAGTCTTCGGGGTTGCGGGGGATCCGGCCTGGGCCTTGAGACGGGCCAGAACAGCGTTGGGGTCGGTCTTCAGTGCGGGGCCGTAGCCGGCGTCCGCCAGGGCGGTGGCCGCATCATCGGCGTCATGGAGCGATTGCAGGGCCTCATCGAAATCAGCATCCCGGCGGGTGCGCTCCTTGAGCCGCGCCAGGGTCGCTTCGGCGGTGGCGAGCTTTCCGGTCGAGGAGGTCACCCCTGTGCGCCCTGACAGGCCAGCCTGGCGCAAGGAGGCATCGACCCGGGCGAACCGGTAGCCTTCGCCGAGACGCCGCAGGCGTGTCCGGCCCTGCGTGACGATCGCGCGCTGCTCCTGAACCCAGGCCTCCCGCTGCTGGAGGCTGGCCGCCCGCTCAGCGCGCTCATCCTCCAGGGCCGCAATCTGCACGGCGGCCGGGCGGGCCAGATCCTCGCGGTCATCCCGGAGCGCTTTTTGCGCCGCGGTGGAGAGGCGCTCGATCTGGGCGTTGATCCCGTCCAGGACGCGCTGCTCCTCCTTGAGCCCTGCCATCGCGGCGGCCAGGTCCTGGCGGGCCGTGTCGAGCGCCGAGGCCGCCTCGCGGATCTGCTGCCGCAGCAAGGGGAGCGCCGCGGTGGCCTGCAGGACCTCCTCCTGGTCGGCACAGGCCCCTCGGATCAATGTGAGTACTGTTTGTAACATCGCTGCAACCTTTTCTCTGGCATTGGAGGCCGATAAGGCATACTGTAAACGCTGTTTACAAAACCAACGTAGCAGATTTTTTGCGGACATCAAGAGCATCATGAACAGTGTTTATGAAATTTCTCAGGGGCCGGGTCGTGGCCCCAAGGACCGCGAGCGGCGGGAGCATGATCGAGACCTGCTGATCGGGACCGCCCGCAGCCTGATTCAGGAAAAGGGGTTGCGGCACGTGAGCGGGCGCGAGATCACCCAGCGGGCCGGGTTCTCGCCGGGGTTCACTAACCGGCTGTTTGGCAGCCTGGATGGCCTCATCGTCGCGGCCAATCTGCCCACCCTCGCGGCGCTCAAGGAGGATCTGGCGCGGGCCGACCGGCCGCAGGCCAGCGTGGCGGAGCGGCTCTTGGCGCTCACCGATGCCTACATCGCCTTTGCGGAACGGGAGGGCCAGCTCTGGTGCGCGCTGTTTGAGCATCAGGTGGAGGCCGCACCCGAGGGGGTGGCCCAGGAGATGACCGCGCTGTTTGCGCTGCTCGAGCGGGTGTTGGCGGACGCCGGGGTCCCCGCCGACGCGGCCCCGCTCATAGCCAGGGCCTTCTGGTCCGGGGTTCATGGGATTGTCTATCTGGGGCGGACCGGGGGACTGGGACCAATCGGGCCGGATTCTGTTCGCGACATGGCCCACCTCTTGGTCAGAACGTTGGCGCGTGGCCTTCTCTCGTCGCCATAGTGCAATTGTGGGTTTACGATGAGCTTAGATCTGCGAGTGCTTGGGCTGATCCGTTGGCACTGCTGTTGAGCGAAAGAGAGTTTAAATTTGAAAAACGAACCTGATACACCTCCTCTCTTCTCCAACGCTTACAGCCCCCGCCTCGATCAGTCGTGCGAGCGGCCTTGGGATCGTCGCAGCACCCAGAACGTGCATCTTCCTCTCGTTGTGGATCTGGACGGCACCCTGATTGCCTCCGATCTGCTGATCGAGACCGCCTTCTCCGAATTGGGCCGCCGGCCGCAATCCATCCTCGACATGCTGACGGCACTCTCCCGTGGCAAGGCCGCCCTGAAGCACCGCCTGTCCGAACCCGTCGATTTCGATCCGGGAACGTTGCCTTATGATCCCGAGGTCTTAGCCTTGATCCGTCAGGCCAGAGCTGCAGGACATCCCGTTTACCTCGCTTCCGCCAGCCATGAACGTCTGGTGGAGAGCATCGCCGACCACCTTGGCCTCTTTACGGGATGGTTTGCCTCCAACGAGACCACGAACTTAGCCGGGCACAGGAAGGCCCAGCAGCTCGTCGAAGCCTTTGGCGAGCGCGGCTTCGATTATGTCGGCAATGACGCCGCAGATCTTCCCGTCTGGGAAAAGGCTGCCAAGTCCATCGCCATCCGCACTCCTGCCGGCGTGCGGAGAAGGCTTGCGCGCCAGTGCCCTGATGCCGAGCACCTGAACCATGCGCGCCCGACGTGGCGGACCTGGGCCAAGATGTTGCGTGTGCATCAATACGCCAAGAACGCGCTCATCTTCCTCCCGCTTCTAGCGGCACATCTGTTCACGCTGGAGGCCATAACCCAGGCTGTTCTGGCCTTCGTTGCCTTCTCGCTCTGCGCCTCAAGCATCTACATTCTCAACGACCTGGTAGATCTGCAGGACGACCGGGGGCATCGCAGCAAGTGCAAGCGCCCCCTGCCGAGCGGCGCCATTCCTCTGATGCACGGCGTGATGGCCATACCCGTTCTCTTTCTCGGGGCCTTGGCTGTCGGGTCCGCCGTGTCGCTGTCGTTCCTAGGCGTGCTGCTTGGCTATTTCGCCCTGACCACCGCCTATTCCTTTGTGCTCAAGCGCATGATGGTAGTGGACGTGATCACCTTGGCCGGCCTCTACTCGGTTCGAGTCATCGGAGGCGCCGTCGCGGCATCGGTGGTTGTATCGGAATGGCTGATCGCCTTCAGCATGATGATCTTCATGTCGCTTGCCCTGATCAAGCGCTACGTGGAACTGGCCGCTCGGCGCGACGCCAACTTGCCCGACCCCACCAGCCGCGACTACAAGAACAGCGACTTGGACATTGTAGCGGCCCTGGCTGCAGCTGCAGGCTTCAACGCTGTCACGATCCTGGCCCTCTACATCTCGAGCGACAGCGTCAACGAACTCTATTCGCGCCCTCAGCTCCTTTGGCTCGTGGGCCCGCTGCTCATGTTCTGGATAGCACGGGCGCTGATGCTTGCCGGGCGGCGGATCATGGATGACGATCCTGTAGTGTTCGCCCTCAAGGACCGTGGCAGCCTTCTTACGGTGGCCGCCGCCTGCGTCATAGTATTTGCTGCTATGTAACCTTTTCTCATGTGAAAGCTGGTTGATCGCAGAAACCTTTCTCCTTCGTCGCTACCAGCGTAGGACGAAAACTCGCAAGAGAGAGTGCGTTAAGACAAATTACAATCTTTATGGTTTAGTGGAAGGTTCGCTTTGACTGTGACTTCGGCACTTGAGCTAAGATTGGCTCAGTGCTGACGCTCTCCAAAGAGCAAAATGCCCGAAAAGATTGTCTTCTAAATGAACCAGTCTACGGGTCAGGATTATCATCGAGCAGGGGTTTCATCTCTACGAAATCGTGCCCCATCCTAGCGGCCTACATCTCTGCCCAATTCTGGTGCATTGCTAAGCCAGCAAGTCCATGGGATTTTAGCTTGGCGGTATTATGAGCCACAGGATTGCTCCTTAGATTGAGCGAACTTGAGACCTGGAAAGTTGCGCCGGATGATAAAGAACTGGTTACATAGTAAAGATCTTTCCAGATCCAGTGCCACTAATTTTATTGCTACAGTTCTCATTGGAATACTGGCGGCCCTAGCCTTTATTGGAATCCAAAGAGCGTCTGAATTTAGCAAGGGAACGATCCCTGAAAGTTTTCTTGATTTTGACGTCTTCTATCTAGTTTCAGAGATGGTTTGGAAAGGAGAGATCCATCAGGCGTACTATTCCCATACAATGAGAGCAGCGCAAGAGACCCTCAGTGGTGATGACAGCTTTATGCCCTGGACCTACCCACCGCAATTCAATCTATTGATAGCTCCACTTTCTCTTGTGCCACCCGGAGTTGCGTATAGTATTTTCGTCATTGGTACATTTATCGTTTATCTTCTTACTCTGAAAGTGTTTGCGAAAGAGTACTTTGGCCTAGCTATAATACTTCTCTTTCCGGTTATCGCCATCACACTCTTAGGTGGCCAGAACGGGTTTCTTACCGGAACTCTTATCGGCCTCACTTGCCTAGGGTTCCAAAATGGCCGAGCCATAGCTGGATTACCGCTCGGTTTGATGATCATCAAACCACATCTCGCGGTTGCCTTTGCTGTGTACACCCTGATCTCCCGCCACTGGCGTTCCGCGGCGGTCGCCGCGGCAGTAGTCATAGCCACCTCAGCGCTCGCAACAGCTCTACTCGGGTTTGAGATCTGGACCGCATTCGTCGACGGTCTTAAGGAGACACGGGCCTATCTCGGAAAGGGAGAATATCCCCTTCACCGGATGGTCTCAGCCTACGCCGCCTCTCGCACGCTCGGTGTTCCAGCAACGGTTGCTATGGCGGTGCAAATTGTCGTCGCTGTCCTTTCTCTTCTCTTGGTGAGTCTCGCATGCCGTCGCGGTGTCCCGCTCCGGCAATCACTCGGCCTAGCAGCAATCGCATCTCTCCTAATCAGCCCCTATGCCTACGATTATGATCTGGCAATTTATGGAATTGGCATTGCACTGTTGCTACCTGACATTATCCGGTTAGGGGGTAGGCTGGAGCGGCTCTCCTTATATGGTCTGAGCTTCGTTACCAGTGCGTTCGGCTTTGCCCAAAGCCACTTAAAGATATCGCTTGATTTCACTGGTGCAGACAGAGGCATACCTTTGTCTCTGGCGGGGCTGACACTCATTGCACTGCTTGGACTTGTGTGGCGCATCGTAAGACGTGATTGGGAAGAGCACAGGGGGCCTGACGCTAATGGCTACCCTATCAACAACTGCTGAACCGTAGTCTCGGCTGAGAATTTCCTTGAGCGTTGCGCTAGACAGATTGAGCTTGGTCTTGTGTTTACGGCGGTCATGATGCGGATGTGCGAGGGGGCTGCCGCTTTGTTTTGGCTGGGTGAGGCATAATACCCATCCATCAAAGTTCTGACTTCAGAGACACGCTCGCGGGCAACTCCCCCAATTAATCCTGCGGGTCAGAACTTCTTCACTTGGGTATAAGAGCCTTCCAAACGATCTTTGTCGCAGGCGCGACATAGACGGGAACTGTAGCCTCCGGCGGTGAGCAGCATGCGGCACCGCAATGCATTGAAAACGGGGCTTTATGCTCGGGAGGCGCGGCAGGAGCGCCGGACCTTGCAGGCGTTGACGCGCCAAGCGCGAGGCGCTCGGCCAACCAACAGCACGCAAAGCCTTTGTTACCGATCTTGGATAGGCATGCCTGTTTGTAGACGCAGACACGACACAGGTTCGCTTAAGCCATGGTCGCATTGATGATCGCAGAACCATCCGGCATACGAAAATCCATGCTCCGGCCCCATCCGCCATCCAGCACTCCGGCATCAAGCGCGTCGTACAGGTAAAGTCGCCACACCCCCGGCGGCTCCAGGGTTGTGTCAGCCGCGCGCACCACCCGCACGCCTGGGGGAAGCCTGCGGCAGCGGAGGGCCTCCACCAGGGTCGGATGGGCGGCCAGCAGTGCCCACACATCAGGGGATGGGCACAGCAGTGTCTGCTGGGCCGTGATGTAGCCGGTGGGCTTCCTGGGCCAGGTCTCGAGCACCCAAACGATGCTCATCAAAACCTGGAGCACGACGAGAGCAATGATGTGATGCCGCTTGATTTCCATCGTCCCTACAGATCGATGATCAGCACGAGGTTGAACACGTATGATGCCATGAAGGCCAGAAGGGCTAAGCGAAGTGTGGTTCTGATCTCGGAGCGCATGGGAAGCCCCGTCCTTACCGTCGATGACGCCCCTTGGCTCAATGCGCCGGGTCTGAAAGCGTTCCCGCAGAGTGGGATGGCTCCCCATGGCAGGTGGGGTAACCCCGGGGCCTTGCTCCGTCCGCGCCCGCTCCAGATCGCGCGTTTGTTGTCCAAGCAACGGCGAGCGCCCACTCCTGACGGGGACCGGCCCTGCCCCGACTTGAACTGGGTCGCACTTGGGAGCACGTGCGCCACGGCGTTAAGGATTCAGAGGATGGAGCAAGGCAGATAGACCGAAGGACATAGAGCCTCTGGCTGACTATGACTGCCGCATCAAGCGCGTTACGGTCGGCTGGTGGGATCTATGTAACTGAGATGAGGCACTGCAGAAAACGGTTGACCGCTTACCCGCTCAGGACTGAGGCGCGATGGTTCGCGCTTGTGGAGGCTTGAAATGCCTTTTCTGAACACTGGAGATGTGAAGATCTCCCCTTCATGAGTGCCCCGCATGTCAGCATCGCTGTATTGGCAATCGGATGAGACCCTCGAGACAGGGCATGCTGCGCCGACGGGAGCACCTGCTCAGCCCGTGATGGATTCCAGCTCTCGGCCGGATGAACAAGTGGCTGGGAGTGATTGGTCCAGCGATCTGGACCAGATCATTGCTCTTGCCGATGCGGCGCGCCTTGCCCCACCGGACCCTGCGGTGGCGGCATCCCTGTCGGCTCTCGTTGAGCGTCTGCACGGCTATGTGTCGGCCCATGTGTTGGCGGGGCTGATTGAGCAGCTGCAGGAAACAGTGACCGCTCTTGTCACCATCATCGATCAAATCAGCGGGCTCGCCGAGGCCCGCGCGGCGATCGAACCCTTCGATGAGGCCTTCGCCGAGTTGCCCCGCGAGGTTCCACGGGACGTTCACGCCAAAGCAACGGAAAAGGCAGCCGAGGCCAGGCGCAGCCTTGCAGCGGCGCTGGCACAACTGGAGGAGGTGGAGCAGGCTCAGGCAAGCTCGCTTCCTCTGAAGCAGAAGCACGCCCGGTCAGCCGCTTTGCTTGATGCTGCCGATACTCACGCGCGCTTTGGCCTGGAGGCGGCCCATACCGCTGTGATGATTGTGGCACGAGCGAAGGCTCAATCCGACGCTCCTGCGGACCCCTTCCAAGTGCTCGTGACCTATGACACGCCGGCGCTAGTCCCTGTTCCTGAAGCGGCGCACTTAGAGGCATCAGACGTTCTGACAGCCAGCTCTGTTTCTGGGTCAGAAAACAGGGAATGGGCTGAGAACCCCACAAGCGAATGCATTCTTCACGAGGGCGGAATCTCTGGCGATGGGGCATTGGCCCCGTTGTCTGTAACACAGGGGCTGGAGATGTCTCAGCCTGAGGATGCGCTCCGTCAAGCGGACACTAAGCCTTCTGCTGTGGTGGAGCAACCTCCGGCTCTGTTGTCTCTGATATCTGATGCGGCAGATGCGGCCTGTGTGGGTGAGCATTCGAGCATGCTGTCATTCCATGACGCGGCTGGTTCGCAGGTCAAAGATCTTGCTGACGAGGAGCTCGGGGGCGAGGAGGCAGAGCAGAAAGCGGAGGTTCAGGTCCCAGCTCTTTCAACGCCAATTTCGCCACCGCAGGACGACTACTCCCTCGCTGAGCAGCGTTTGGCTGATTTGCGAAAGCAGTTTAGAACCAAGCAGCACGCCAGGGCCAGCTTTACCCTCGCGAAATACGCGAGGACCTGCCTTTTCTAGGCCCAGGGTATCAAGGGAATACACTGGCGCAAGACAGTTGGTCATCCCCCCGCTGCGTACCCCGAACCTCAGCCTCCCTGTCTGACTTCAATCTGCTGTTCGAGCGGATAATTACTCTTCTTGCCGATGCCGACCAAGGACCCACAAGCAACATCTGACATCGCTTTCAGCCGAACCCAACGGAGGCCGTGATGGTATTCGTCGAGAGTGAGGACGACGGCACAACACTTCGCTGCAGGCTCACCGCCGATTAACAGTGTGTGAGAACGGCAGGCCGGTGCGTACGATGCGGAGTGAAGATCAATGGCGTGCGCGAGCGGCGCATTGCGGAGCCTGCTTAGGCCTCGGAATTCGGCGGGGCGGATGTTGCGGAGATCATGGGACCGAAGCATGAGGCCTGCGCTCTCGCGAAAACGCGGGAGATCACCGGCAGGTCGCCCGAGCCAAGCCGCAGAAGTTCCAACCCGTCGGAGCGCCCCCAAGAGGCCCCTGCCCTTTGAACGGATCGTCCTTGGAGCCAGACATGGTCAGGCAGGATCATTCCATGCTGAGCGATCAGCGGCCACTCGCAATGCCTGCGCGCCTAGACGGGCGTACGCCTCATCGCCCGCTCTCAGAAATTTAAGTTGTGTAGACCAGCTGCAGCTGAGCGACCTATTGGCGCATGGCACCGATGGTGAGGAATAGAACTCTAAAATCCTGGCGAGCTAATCCGTCGGATGCATCGGTGTCGCCACGCATTGCATCGACAGAACATCTAGCAGCTTTTGGAACAATGCTTTAGCTTAAGGTGTTTCCAAGAACGATCTTGGTGGAACTTCTTTTGGATTCTGAATCTCGTGTGGAACATCTACTGCCTGATTGCGATTGGAGGGGTGCTTCTGACCATGGCTCCGCCCAAGGAGCTGGCAGAACGCAAGAGCATCGTTCATGAGGTCGCATTCCTTCTCTCCTGGCCGATGTACGTTCTGGTCGACATCTTTATGCGGCATCGCAGGTAAGCCCCCGAATGGCTGGCCTGGATCGGGAGGCAAGCATGGTGCGGGCGCATCGAGGCGTTTGTCATCGGACGTCCGCTCTGGCGCGCCGATGGCAGCAAACACCAGATGATCGAGCGCACCGGCTCGGGGTTGAGCAGGGGAAAGCGACCCATCACACTGATGGACGACAGCAGGCCGGCACAACCAATCCCTGCTCATCCTGAAACCGGTTGGTCAGACAAAACCCTGCGCTGGGAGATCACGGTCAGACGGGATGGTTCGCAAATCTCTGCATGCTGCGCCAAGCCCGTCGATTGACGATCGCTTCATGGCCGCAGCGTGCGATTTTGAGGGCTGAACTTCGGCGCGCGAAAGCACAGACCCTCGAAGCCATAGACGGCGCCAAGGCTCTCTTCGAGCCGCACCACATGGAAGCGGGATGCCGTCCCGCGCAGGAACGCCCTCGTTTCAGCGCCCTTGAACAGCAGGATCTCGAGTTTCTTGGGCACCCGCTGCAACAACTCGAGGAACTCCCGCATCACCGGATCGCTGAAGCCGATCGCCTCAACAAACTCGAAGCTACCGTCTTCAAAAATGCGCACTGCCGGGCTCACGGACTTCAGCACGAGGGAGGCGCCCTCACGCTCGCCTCGGACGCGGGCGCGCCCGAGCTCAGACTGCCGGGTGGTGGGCAGTTGCGCCGCACTGCCGACCTGGAACCGGATGCGGCGGGCCTGACGCTCGCAGGTCAACATCAAGATTCCTCTTTGCGACCCCAAGGCTCCCGATTTCACCTGCTGCATATCGGTGCGCAGCACAACGAAGTCATCCGCCAGGCGCTCGAGATGCCATCCGCCCTCCCCGATGATAAAGTCTTGAGCCGTCGCAGGATGCGCCAGCAGCAGACCAAGCAGTATGAGGATGCCACGTATCATTTGCCCCCTGCCCCTCATGTGAACGGCGGCTTCATGCGCTGAACTCCGTTTATGGAGAGCAGCGAACTCCTCTCCCGCAGTCGCCCTCGCTGTGGCTTGCCAGATATCCTGCCAAGGACCACCGCCGCGCGGAGCAGACGTCTCGGCGAGACCCTGCAATGGATGTCCAGCTCCCCCGACCCATCATCGCACTGCCACACGGATAAGGGGGTTGCAAGTGCGAGAACGGCCGCTCCTGTCCCGAGAGCGGTGACGATCATTGTCCCCACTTATGGCTGAAGAGCCTTGCCTGAGCATGGCCATCCGCACCTATCCGGGCGCAGGTCCCGGCGGCAAGACCGGGTTGCCGTCCCGAACCTACAGGCTTCAGCATGCCTCGTGCGGGCAGCCCCAACGTGCTCAAGGCCAATCCAGGTCGAGCACGCGACCCAGTCGCTGCAAACCTCCTTACGTCTTCGGCCCGGAAGAACAGGGCGCCACCTAATACTGCTAAGCTTATACCACTTCGACCGCCAGCCATCGCCAAGAAGTCATCGGCGATTCTCCAGATGACGGGACCTCTTGGTCATCGTTATTTGGCGCAAGCGGAAGCCACATTCTTTCGGTTGATCAGGCCGAATTCCGAGATACCCACCGGAAAATAAAACTGTCACGCTTCAAAGACTTGCCGGAGCCTCACAGGCATGGGTCTGATTACCGCCAACCGTAAACCTTGAACGAGGAACGTCCCTCTGTCTCTGAAGCAGGGCTGCTGCCGAGCGCCCTGTGGCGAGGGGCAACCCGTATTGTGAGAAACCGCGATGGCAGACCGACCCAGACCCCAACCAGCTGCTCGCCACCCCGGCGCCACCCGCGGCGCGATCACCGACGTGCAGGTTCGTCCCCGCGATCTGGGACCTCTGTTTGCGAAACCGCCCCTCCTTCAGGGTGAGAGCGAAGCCGACTATGATGAGATCCTGTCGCGGGTGACGCAGGCGGTGGCCCCGGCGGATCCGATCCAGGCCATTTGGGTCCAGGACGTGACCGACCTGATCTGGGAGGTCCGGCGTCTGCGACGCCTCAAGGCCAGTCTGCTCATGGCCAGCCGCAAAAAGGCCGCCGATCGCCTGATCACCGAAACCAGAGACCCATACCAGGCCGCGGACGAGGGCCTGAGCCCTAAGAATGTCAATGCCTGGCTGCGGGGCGACGGCGAGGCCATGGAGAAGCTCAAACGCGGCCTCGCCGGACGGGGCCTCGATCTGGATTCCATCATGGCCGTGGCCCTGGCCGAGCGGCTCAGCGACATCGAGCGGATCGAGCGCATGATCACCGCCGCCGAGGTCCGTCGCGACAAGATCTTCGCTGAAATCCAGCGCCGGCAGGAGGCGTTGGCCCGCCAGCTTCGCGCGATCGCCCATGATGTCACCGACATCGCTTAAGATACCAATGGAACAGCCCAGGGAAATCACCAATGCGCTCACCCAAGCAGATTGCCGCCAGCCGGGTCAATGCGCAGCGCAGCACCGGACCCCGCAGCGCGGCAGGACGGGCTCGGTCCCGCCTCAATGCCCTCAAGCATGGCCTGTCAAAGCCCGCCTCGGCACATCCTGAACTCCAGCGCGAGATCAACCAGCTGGCGGGGGTGCTGGCCGGAGAGGCCCAGCACGATCCCGTGGTTCTGGTGCGCGCGGTGCGCGTGGCGGAAGCGGCGATCGATGTCCAGCGGGCGCGACGGGCCCGGGTAGAGCTCATGCGCCATGTTGATATCGCGGCCGGCCGGGCCAGGCCCGATCTGTGGGCGTTGCCGCCGAGCAGTGCCCTTGTGCGCGAGGCGCTCAAACACCATGGCCAGGACGACTACATCAAAGCGGTCGTCCGACTGGCCGAAATTGCGGAACAGCACATGAAGCGGTCCCCTCCACCCGAGGAGAACAAGATCCGAGACCTCGTCAATGAGACCGCCTGGACCAACCTGCTGCAGCAGTTGGAGCGGCTGGACCGGTATGAGCGCCGGGCCCGCTCGCGCCGCGACCGCGCCATCCGGGACCTGGAGCGCATGCGGGCGAAATCTTTGAGGGTGTGACACCGGCTCACCACCCCCAGCGGGAGACGGGTCAGCTGGGTCGCCAGCGAATCCGGGCGGAAGGATCAACCGGGAGGGCAGCACGCTGCACACGTGTCTCGGACTCAGCGCCGAACGATCTTGCCGGACAGGGTTCGCTTCCACCGGCTGGCCTTGCCGAAGGGCAGCGGCCGCTTGGGGGTGTCAGCGCCCAGATGGCGGATTTTCTGCCGCTTGGCCCGGGCGGCGCGGCGATGATCCTCCCGGGTCTTGGTCAAAGCGCAGGCTTCATGCGCCGGCCCCATGTTGGCAGGATCGTCCTCGCCGCCCAGCTCGAGCGCCCGAATGTGCTCCACAATCCAGCGCTCGCGCACCCCATCGATCCGGCGATCACACAGAACGCACACGCCTGCTGCTCTCTCCCACACCTGGAGCCGGCGGTGCGGGGTCAGGTTTCGCCGTGGTCGTGTGCCCACATCCTGGAGGTCGATGAACGGCATGGCGGCTACTCTGCGCCCTTGGGAGGGGACGCCGGCGACCGGGGTGGATCTGTCCGCAGGTCATGGCCGAGGAGGCCGACGGCCTGTTGGACGAGATCATCCCATTCACGGCAGACGCGGTGGAACCGGGCGAGGAGATGAGCGAATGCCTGCTCGCGCTCAAAGTCTGCCCGTACCAGCCGCGCCTGCACCCCAGTGGATGCGACCGTGGCCGGGTTCCTGTTAGGGGCGGCAGGGTTGACCTTGGGTGTTGCCTTGCGGCTTCGGGCCCGTGATGCTTTTGCCATAAGGTCTCCTTTCATCAGCTAGTTAACGTTATATCGTTAATTAGCTGATGTCAAGTGATCTGCGGCGTTTGAGATGGTCCGCCCCGAACAGTGTTGAGGCTCACAGGAGGACCGGGACTCCCAAGAGGCACTATAGAACCTGGGAGGATCAACGCCAGGTTGCGCTGTGCCGATGCTATGCCCTCACAGAGCTAGGCTGAGGCCGATGCGGACCTGTCCTCGTTGTGACCAAAGTGGCTCTGGGATGGATTGCTCGGTGGGGCCCAGTAGAGTTGCTAGTGGTCAAGATCTGACGCTTGGTACCCGTTCGTGAGGTCCGCTGCGGGTGCAGGGTGGGTCAAAAGTTTCTATCATCAGACATAGGCGCAGCCATAGAAACTGACACCGAAAGCTCCTTGCTTCTGTGTCAGGAAAGATCGTCTATCCCGGCATGCCGCGCCAGATGCAGCCAGCTTACCGCTCACGATTCAGGCGTAAGAACGGAGTAATGTCTTACCTATGTTCACCGGATTGGATCTTTGAGATACCAAGTACGCGTAAGGCTACATTTCGGCCAACTCGGAGAACGGGGTAGAGCACCTTCGCCCGAGCAGGGGACCGAAAGATCCAAGCATTCACCCTGTTGAAGGCGCTAGACGTTGTAGACATCAGAGCTAGTTCATGAATGCACTCGTCGCCATGGGCAATTCGATTGCCTCGTACAAGCGCCATCCCAAGGTTTATATCATAACCGGCAGCAGATAGCTGATTAACAACACCAGCTGACGTCTCAGGCGCTCGCGCGTCCACAAGGTAGAGTTCTCCTGCCGCCTCTCGAAGTCTTAACAGCCGCACATAGTGCGCGCAGAATGGACAAGCGCCATCATAGACAACATAGATTGGCTCAGTAGATCTCGACGACATGAGCATCCTCTTTCAGAATGCGGCGCGTGACGTGGCCATCCTTCAGCGCGAGGCAAACCGAGCGCGTAACGAGCCGATAACGCACAATGTCATCCAAGGCGAGTGCATGGAAGTTGCTATAGAGCATAGGATTACTTGGATGATGATGTAGCCGGAGGTAGTAGGCGTACTTGCCAAACCACTTTGCTTCCTGTTTTGCAGCTTGGTGACGTGCCCGCATAAAGGAGTCGAAGTACATGAGCCGCTCCACCTGCGCCTGCTCGCTCTCTGGTCGGTCTTCCACTTGAGGCACAGCACAGCTCCCATCAGCACGACGTCGCGCCGAATTGTATGCGAGACCCGGCACGGATGGGTCAAAATGTCCCGCGCGGTGCCCTCTATCGAGGTATCCGTGTGATACGGAGTATGAGTGCGCACCAAAGAACGAAAGCGGAACCGGCGTCCAGTTGGCAGATGTTGCAGTCTGTGCCTCCACATTAGAAATTCGCGTGTCTGCTACATCGTACCAAGCAAGCCAACTTGCAGCCCCGAGCACTGGAAGTCCACAAACGAGAATGCAGATGGCGCAGCATATCTTAGGACTGATTCCTACTGAGCGGTCATTCTCGCCGCGTATAGCCCAGAGGACGGCTCCATTCATCCATATCCAAGGCCAGAACAGAACGCCCCCGAAGACATAAACACCCACGTGCAACAGGTCGTAGCAAATTGCGCCAACGCGAAGCCACATCAGTCTGGCAATGGATACAATGGCGAGCAACTGGATCGTGAGCACGAACCCATTGAAAAACAGTGAGCCTGACGAGAGTGCATCATGGACGGTTTGAGCAAGAGCCGGAACACTACCGAGGGGCGCGATGCCTTTTTCTATCCCCACCACCAGGAAATTTGAAACATCATTAGCCAGGAGCCACTCAAATGGTCTACCGTCAAGGATTACCTTGCCTATCCCTGACCAAAAGTAGTTAGCCAAATGGAACCCGATTGCGACGAATGCAAAGCAATGTGTGAGATTACGATGAACGTCCGGTTCTAACTCTAGACGAGCACGTGCGAGACTCCTCGACACCACACTACCGAGAGCTATGAATATTCCCGCCTCGGCTAAGTATAGTATATCATGCTTGCCCATGGGTAGTCCGGACACGTCATCTACTAGCAGCCGGGCTGTGATTACATGCACTGCAGGCATGATTAGGAAAGTGGGCCGACGTATTCCCGCAACAGCAGCCGCAAATGCAGCAAAATCGCCAACACGCAGCATCGCAGATACCAATCTGGTATCGGGCTGAGCGGCCAGATAAACTGTCGGCTCTACCAAGAGGTAGAAAGCGAGGCCGAGAGCAGTCGCTCCTGAGAGGCGTGCGAAAATCTCCGAAGAGTGATTGATATGCGCATTCCGGCCAGCAAATGCCGCTAGTGTAGATACGCCAAAAACAATCAAATAGCCTTGGAGAGGCGCTATGGATTCCACAAGGAGTATCAGCGCCAATTTAGCGACTAGAAATAGTGCAAGCACACCGACTGTAATAAAGACTGGCCACACGGTCTGAGCGGATGGGACCCAAGCGAGCGCCGCCCAGCTCCGCCTTTGAGCTTCTGCTCCTGTCATCCCAATGCCCCCACATCACTGAATTTAGGCCTAACTGGCTGTTTTTCCTATCTTGGCCTTGTAAATTACCAAGATCAAGTAACAACCGATTGGATGAGGTCCTGCCCATGACGCTTGTGAGTATGAGGCTGAGGTCGGTTTGTTGGCGCTCCCTTCTAAGGGCGCGATTGTCCAGCGACGTGCTGATGCGAACAGTCGGTGCAAAGTCTAAGCTCGATTTTGGCCATTCAGTCGGCATGTTAGAGGGCGTAGATCCAGGCGTCCGGCTGAGCAAAGCGGACTTTCGTGCGGTCGGTTCTGGGGCGTGAGGTGACGAAAGCCTGTTCGCGCCAGATCGCCCAACGCACCACTGCGAGGGCGTCACTGAAGGTTGGCTGACCCGTTTCGTGGACGACGGGCGCATTGAGATCGACTCCAGCGTGGTCGAGCGGGCGATCCGGCCCTTGGCTTTGACGCGCAAGAATGCGCTGTTCGCGGGCTCGGACAAGCCCACGTCACAATACTGCTCGACTTAACCCTCAGGATCATTGGATCCGCATCGTCGCCTGGCACCACCCATTGGCCTTGCAAGCTGTTCGCCTGATCAGCTTAGCGGAGAAGGATGGCGAGGACGAAGCGGTCGTCGAGCTCCCGGATGGGCGACGGGAGCGGATACCGTTAGCCTGGACCGACCTGTCCAAGGACGGAGGTTCAACCATGCCGCCGCTCCGGTTCTCGCCGGGAAGTCTGCGCGCCCTGGTCCGGTTGGTGCGAGCGCACGGCATAGGGCCGTGCGTGGAGACCGATCATGTCAGCCCCGAAGCCACCGATCTGGGCCACGCTGCCAGCCGACATCCACAATCCCATGGCGGCCCTGTGGGCGGAGTTGCTACGCCGCCACCTGAGAAGCCGCAGGGTCTCGGAAAGGGAGGTGCCTCATGAATGCGCCGTCCAAGATCGAACCTCGCCATCTGCGTCTGCAGGCCCTCGTCTATATCCGCCAGTCCACGCCGCAGCAGGTCGTGAACAATCAGGAGAGCACCAGGCGCCAGTACGATCTGGTTGACCGGGCGCGGCAGATGGGCTGGCCGGAAACCAGCATTCATGTCATCGACGATGATCTCGGCCTGTCGGGGGCCAGCAGTCAGCAGCGCGGAGGATTCCAGCGCCTGGTTGCGGCAATCGGCCTGGGTGAGGTCGGGATCGTGCTGGTGACCGAAGTCTCGCGCCTGTCGCGCTGCAACAGCGACTGGCATCGAGTGATCGAACTCTGTGCGGTGTTCCGTACGCTCATCGCTGACGAGGATGGGATCTACGATCCGCAGAGCCCGAACGATCAACTGCTGCTGGGTGTCAAGGGAACCTTGTTTGCCGCAGAACTCCATATCCTCCAGACGCGCATGCACGGAGCTCTGCTCAACAAGGCGCGGCGCGGGGAACTGAAGGTTACCCTGCCGGTCGGCTATCGTCGCCGTCCGGATGGGATCGCCGTGATCGATCCCGATGATGCTGTACACCAGGCCGTGTGTACGGTCTTCGAGCGGTTTGCCGTGCTGCGCAACGCACGCGCCGTACAGCGCCACTTCCTCGACAATGGCCTGATGTTGCCGCGGCTGGTACAATCGGGTCCCGATGCCGGGCGGATCGCCTGGATGAAGCCGTCCTATCAGATGATCCAGAAGATGCTCGTCAACCCAGCTTATGCGGGAACGTTCGTCTATGGTCGGGTGAAGCGCGAGGCCGCACCGGGCGATCCGCCTTCATTGGTGGAACGGCGCCGCCCTCCCGAGGAGTGGGACATCGTCGTTCAGGATGTCTATCCCGCCTACCTGAGCTTCGATGCCTATCTGGCGAACCGCCGTCAATTACGAGACAATCTCTCCAACTTCGAGTGCAAGAACCGCGGTGCGCCCCGTGAGGGTGCGGCCTTGCTCCACGGGCTCGTGGTCTGTAGTCGCTGTGGCAGCCGGATGACCGTCAGCTATGGCCGTGGCGATCAGCACCGCCGGTATGAATGCCGCCGGGCACAGGCCAATTATGCCGAACCGGCCTGTCAATCATTCCTGGCGCGCGAGGTCGACCGGATCGCCGCGGAAGCCTTTTTGGACGCCGTCCGTCCCGCTGGCCTGGAAACCACCATTGCCGCGTTGCAGGGCCTGGCCGAAGAGCGGCGCTCCATCGATCACCAATGGCGCCTGCGCCTTGAGCGGGCACGCTACGAGGCACGAATGGCACAACGCCAGTATGATGCCGTGGACCCGGACAACCGGTTGGTTGCGCGCGAACTGGAACGCCGCTGGGAATCCGCTTTGGGCGCAGTGGAACAGCTGGAGCAGGAATACGCGCATCTTCAGCGCACCGAGCTGTCGCCCCTTACCGAGGAGGAAACCGAAGAGGTCCGCCGCCTCGCGTCCGATCTTCCGGCGCTGTGGCACGCCGAGACCACGACGGCGGTGGACCGCAAGCGCCTGCTGCGCTTGGCGATCGTTGAGGTTCGTATCACGGCGGATGCGCCCACGCGGACGGCCGACGTTCGGTTGCTGTGGAGCGGCGGGGCCGAAACACGGCATACCGTCCGCTGTCCGATTCTTGGCTGGCATCTGCGGACCGACCCAGACGTGCTGGCCTTCATTCGCGAACTTGCCGGGCAGCACCCGGACCATCACATCGCCAATCGCCTGAACGCGCAGGGACTGCGAACGCAGACCGGCAAGCCCTGGACCTATGATCGGGTGGCCTCGATGCGCCGCGTCCATAGGATTCCCACCGGCTGCCCTGTCGACACCACAAACCGGCAGGACCGCAGCGACGGGTTCGTCCCCGCTGCGGTCGCGGCGCGGTGCCTTGGCCAGAGCCGGGCG
The DNA here is from genome assembly GCF_016811235.1 of Microvirga arabica. Lineage (GTDB taxonomy): Bacteria > Pseudomonadota > Alphaproteobacteria > Rhizobiales > Beijerinckiaceae > Microvirga > Microvirga arabica. Next base: position 37,837 of record NZ_JAFBID010000023.1, on the reverse strand, counting down.
GCCATCCGGGTCTGGGCTCATGATGGGGCGCTGTCGACGGACCAACGCCGGTCGGCCTCGAAGATCTGGGTTCGCCTGACCTCGGAGGACATTGCGCGTCTTGACGGGACCGCAGACGTCACTGGGCTGCCCGCCCTGTCCGAGGTGGCCGCGCAGGCGGGCCTGACGCGGGCGGCCGTCTGGCAACGGGTGCGTGAGGGCGCGTTTATCGTGTATCGCACATCGCGCGGTCCAGCGCCGTCAGGCCAATGGGAATGGCGCCTGCGCCCCGTCGGAGCCTCGCCCAGCCTCAATCCCGGTAGCGCTCACAAGAAAATGGAACAGCATCATGAAGCCTGACCGGATCGCGGCGGCGAGCACTGGGCGATCATCGCCTCATTGGTGGAGACCTGCAAACTGTGCGGAGTGGATCCGCAGGCTTATCTTACCGACGTGCTAAGCCGCATCGTTACCGGCCATCTCAACACCCGCCTCGATGATCTGCTGCCGTGGGCCTATGCCACCACGCCAAACCTCAAGGCTGTGGCCTGAGAACACCGCTTTCCGCCCGGATGCAAGCCGTGGTCGTGGCGCTGCCGTCAAAATGCATCTGGCGCAGCCCGTGTAACGGCCCGGTTATGGGAGCGCGGCGGAGAGGGCGGGATCGATGTGAATCGCTTTCCCTCGCAGAAAGGCCAGAAGGGCGCGTTCGTTGGCATGCAGGGCGCCATCCCGCTGGAGGCGGTCTCTCAGCCAGCGCGCTTCATCCGCGGTCACCTGACGGGCCTCCTGAACGGCGGCATCACTCCACGCCTCTGTCTCATGACGGGGTGCCTTGGGAGCCCCATAGCCGGTGAGAATGCCAGCCAATCCCTCAAGCATGCGGGTGAAGAACGCGCCGAGATCGGCCGGCTCATCAAGCCAGCGCTCGCGCCGCAGCGCCTCCTCGCGGGTCGGCACCGTATACCCGGCATAGAACAGCACCGCATTGGCCACGGCCTTGACGAACAGATCAGACCAGGCCGGGTGGTTGTCCGCCTCCGATGTGGCATCGTTGACCTCGAAGAGGATTTCGGCCTCGGCTCGGGAGACCGCGATGTGCTGATCCCCGCCATAGGCATAGAGGATCCGGCGCAGGAGTTTGACGTCTGCCTCCGTCACGACGCCGGGCCTGTATTCTCCGCCGCGACGGGCCGGGGCAGCCCCGTTGAGGATCGTGTCGCGCGCGGTCTCGAGGGCGAAGCGCACCAGACGCTCGGGGCTTTGGCGGGACTTGTCCAGAACCCCTATGACGGCTTCGAGCTCCGCCGCAGTATCAACCCGGCCGTCCCGGCTGACATGATCGATGAGCCAAGCCGCATTCTGATCGCTGACGTAGCCTCTTGGTTCCTGCTGTTCGACGAGGAAATCGGCGACGGCTTCGGCATACAGATCCGTCCAAGCATCACTCTTCTCGGAGCAGGTCCGATCCAATTCGAATAATCCCTCGACCTGCGCCTGGGTCACTGTCCTCCCACCATAGATGGACCGGCGTAACCGCAGAACATTCTCAGGGCCAAGGCGTCCCGTGGCTTTGATGTCGGACACCAGATCCGCGAAGGAAAACTCACTCATTTCAGCCCCCCTGAACTGCATTCTCGAACGATCGTCCTGTCGATCACAATTGATATCGTTTTAGGTATGACGAGCGCACGAGGTCCTACTCGCCCACATACGGCTGCTCGTGGGCGACCGTGAATTGAACAGTTGATTTAGAAAACACAGCAGACAGGAGAGTCACCTTATAGGGGACAACGGCGGTCAGGCTCACCACACCGGCGGTAAACCGGGTCGCATCCATCGTAACCGTCGCATCAGCTAGATTGGGATCATCCGCGGTGACGATTTGCTTCGCCATAGCTTCTGTTGCAGATGTGGCTGGAACCCGTGCCAGATAACGTGCTGCGTTCCGGACAGCCTTGTCGGCTGCATGATGGACGGACAGCCCACGTCCAATTTCGAACCCGCCTGCCAGAATTAGAATCGCAAGCGGAGCCACGATCGCGGTCTCGACGATTGCCGCTCCCTGCTCAGAGTTCCGGAACTCCGCAATGATCTTGGCAAGCATTCTCTTCCCCTCTCGACCACGCATCAGGCAAAACGGCCATATCCTGTTATTGAGCAAGCCACCGCCTCCAGTTCAGAGATAATGCTCAGTGAGACATCCCAACGATAACAATCATATTTCAATCCGCTTTCGATTGACGCGTGATTGCTTTGTTATCTTTCCATCTGCTCTCACACCAAGTACCACGTCAATCTGACTTTGCTTTGAGGCAGCCCACAATGGCCGGGATTGGTCAACATTGATCTTAAAGCCAGGACGGCGGCGGGCCGAAGGACTCAGTCACGAGCGTGGTTCGGGCCGGGCTGTAAAATCCATCCGGCTTGTTGAGTTCGGTATTGCACTCGCCCGGTGCGTCTGGATTAGGGAACGCGCCAACGAAAACAGACAGGAACGAAAACTGAAACTGCTTGCAGATCGTGACTGTGACCTTCATGGGAATTCCACCCGGTCTGCCAACAAAGCCGAGAACGTGCTCCGTGGCTGGGTTGTAAGCCGCATATTGGACGAGAATGTCGCCTGCTTGCAGGTCGGGATAGGCCCGCTGCATTACTGTCAAAATGCCGGTCATGGTGCAGTCGGCGGAACCGGACTTGCACTTGTAAACGTCGCCCGTGTTGGGCTGACACCCGCCCGCTACGGTGTGGCAGCTTTCGCCGAAGGAGCCGATGCTCCACCAGGTTGTATCAGCGATATCGAGTTTCAAAGTTGTGGAGATCGGCGCATTGACGGTAGCCCACCGAGCCCCAAGTTCAGCGGCTTTCTGCGCCGCGTTCGAATGATACATGAACAGCGCCACCTCAATGGTGCCGAAGGTTAGCAGCAGCACGAGCGGCAAGACCAAGGCCATCTCAACGGCCGTTGCACCTGTCGCGTCGCGGATTATTGTTCGAATTCGTTCCATGAAGCCCCCGTGCGCCCACCTCAGACAGTATACGCACCAGCGAAAAACAGCATCTACTTTCTTATTAAGTAATCCTGTAGTCCTCTGCAATGGCGCGTTCAGTATCCTTCTGAGAGCCCCGCGCCACCCTCCGGTGAACTGCGTACTTTTAATTCCCATCATTCGGATCGCCCGCCGGTCCGTCGACCGGGTTCGGGTAAAGTTGGACAATGTTGTGGAGCTTACCGCTTCCAGACCCCTTGGTGATCCTCCTGACGAACTCCAGGTACAGCTCTTGGCCGTTTGTCGGCTCCGTCATGAAGAACACACCGATGTCAGCAGTTTCGAGGGGAGATTTGGACGAGTTTCCGTGGGCTAGCCAATCGGCATGGGCCACGCAGTCAACCATCGCAGCGTAGATTACCCGCCGCTCCCAGCCGCCATGCTTACTCACATCGCTGATGATGCCCTCTTCCTTCGCACATACCGGCCCCTTCCTGTTAATCTCGGGATCGGTCGACTTGGGAGTGTAGGCAGTAGAACTCTGGGTGACGTTGCCCTGAGCATCCATAGAATAGCCCGCCTCCGCCAAGTACATGTCAAAGCGGGATTCAAAACCCGGGTAGGCATCCGTGTAGTGCGTTGACCAATATTCTGCCGCGCCTGCAGCCCAACTATTCGTCCCATTTGGCCCTCCGTTTCCGTAGGGGCCGTCAAACGCTGTATCGCGGGGCATTCCGCCTGTGGCAGGGATCGTGAGACTAGTCGCCTTAACGCACTGCGAGCCACTGTTGCGAAGCTCTTGGACTCCTTTGAAGTTGATCGGGCCAGGAGCGACCTTGACAACTGCATCGGGATTATTGTCGAAGATATCCATCCGCGCATTCAAGCCCTCGCGGACAGGCCCCGCCACCTCGCCTTGAGCCACGGAGAGCTTGTTGATGTAGCAGGAATCTGGGTCGGATGAGGCAAGGTTCTTCTTGATCATTGTTGCTTTCTGCGCCGCGTTCAGCCCAGTGTAGGGAGGATCGAGAAGCCCGAAATTCCCCGCCCCCCATGAGCTTCCTGGCTGCGATTTCACGATGACCTGCTGCCCCTTTTTCAGAGTGGTTCCGCCCTGCGGCAAACACATAAACAGCGGCTGAACCTCACAGGCAACCGAATGAGAGGCGGCCGTCGACTGAACCACGGTTGTCATGGTCGGGCTTCCGCCAAGAACTTGGATGATCATCCCATTCACAGTTCCAGGATTTGTGGTCGCCTGGACCCAGGCAGCCTTCATGTGATCCGCCTCTTTGGTCGGATCGAGGTAGGTCCCAGCGGTAAGGTTAGCGTAGGTATCTGCATAGACGAAGGCAACCGTCGACCCTCCAGCATCCGCAAACTTGGAGCCATTGATGACTGCGGCCCCGGCAGCATTTGCTTTCGACATCGCCGTTTTGCTTCTGTCGAGCGCCTGTGCAGCCGCGAGAGCAGCCGCATCGGTCATTTGCTTTAACTCGGTGTGCATGCTCGTAAACCGACCTAGGTCGAGCGACAGAGCAAACAGGCCAAGGACAACAGGGAGAGTAATGGCAAACCAGACGATGACAGCGCCATCTTGATCAAACCGAAACCGATGCAAGATTGATCGCATGTTGCTGCCCCGCTGAGAATTAAGCCCTACTAATTCCATGCTGAACTCCTTTTGGCAACATCAGGTAAGTACCACCAAGGAGGTAGGTTAAGATTATGTCGTTCTGGATGAGTAGTAACCCTGTTATCCCCTTACATCAGCAAAGTTGCGTCACGAGGTGAGCCACTTGTGGAAGGTATACACGCTGCGCTGGTGCATGAGTCCGAGTCGAGCCCAGACACGCTGTGTGGCGTAATTGTTGATCTGTGTAGAGGTGATCATGCGTTCGGCACCGCAGTCCGCACAGAGCCAGAGAGCCTGCTCGAAGAGGTGGCCGTACAGCCCGGTGCCCTGGCAGTCGGGATTGATAGCAGCCAGCACTGCTTCGCCTTCATCGTGGGTGTTTAGACGTAGGGTCACAAAGCCTACGATGTCGTTGGACGTAACGGCCAGGAGAACTGGTGTGGTTAGGTCGGTACGAGCGACGCTAGATCCGGCCCATTGCACATAGGCCGCATCAGCCGCGGCACTATCGAGGCGTGGATCGGCATGGTAATGACCGAAATAGCCCCTGAAAGCACTTCGAGCGATGCGTTCGACTGCCGGAGCATCCTCGGGGGTAGCAAGCCGCAAGGTGATGCCCGCGGGCAGAGGGCGCGACTTGCTCAAACCCCGAAGGGAGCGGCCGTAATAAACCAGCGTGTCCATCAGGCGATAGCCGTCGGCTTCCAGTGCATGCACGCGATCCAGAGCGCCAACATCAACGCGGGTCGAGATCATAGCCACTCTCTGCGCTCGGGCAGCCTGGTTGACCTCAACCAAATTTGGCAACTCGGCAGCCTGCCCGTCAATTTGGGCACAGGTTACCCCGAAGCGGCGGGTTTCGAGATCATTCAGGCAAAGTGGCATTATCCCGTCTCTGATGGCTGCAGTGTCGTGCATAACGCTGGTTTGCTACGGATGTGGTAAGAGAAGTGACTTCTCGCGCCTAACAACACTTCTAACCGTGCCTACACCTGCTGCCCTGCTGCAGTTTAATCTGGTTGACCGAAGCGCATGAGGTATAGGCTAGCATAGATCGATAACGCAGTGACCCCGATGGTCAGGATCTGAGCAATAGCCGGGCGGAGCAGGTTAATTAGAAGGTTCATCGACACTAGGGTGGTGCCGAGCCCAATGCCGTAAGCCAGAAGGAAACGTGGCAGGTCATGGCTGTGGCTGCTGCGGCTGGCGAAGGTCCAACGGCGGTTCAGAAGATAGCTCATTATCACGCCTAGAACATAGCACAGCGCTGAGATTAGGAGGGGCGCCCCACCGGCCCAGACCAAAAGGAGAAACAGCACATAGAGTGACAGGTTGGTTACGGCCCCCACAACGCCGTAACGTCCCAGTCTTCCTACGCTACCCGAGGATGGGCTCACAGCACGCTCTCCTTATCAGTGGTCCGCTCTACAAAAATGCGTGGCCGATCCTGCACCTCGGCGAAGATCCTCCCGATATAGAAGCCATGTACTCCCAGCACCGCCAGGATCAACCCGGCCAAGAACCACAGTGACAGGATCAGGCTGGTCCAGCCTGGAACGGTGAACGCGCCGGTTGCCCAAGCAAGCAAGATGAGCACTGTGCACAAGGCCGCGAAGCTGCTGAAGGTCAACCCTATGATAATGCTCAGCTTCAACGGCCGGTCCGAGAAGCGTATGATAATCGCTACTGCCATTCGCATTAGTCGCATCAGATTGTAGGAGCTTTTGCCAGCATGGCGGCCGGAGCGATCAAGCATATAGGTGACTTGGGGCAGACCGGTGAGTGACACCATAACCGGCAGGAACACTTCCTTGTCGTGGAAGGTGAGCAGGATATCGACTAAGCGCCGACTGTAGAGACCGAAGTTGCCAATATTGTTGTTCAGCCGAATCTTAGTCAGCATGTCCATCGTTTGGTAGAACAGCCGAGAGGTGCGCCGACGCAAACCAGTGTCGGACCAATCCCCTCGGTCGACAACTACGGCATCAGCGCCCTCCAAAAGGGCCCTTTCACGCAGGGCGGGGATGATCCCGGGGTCGTCCTGCAAATCGCAGTCAATCACCGCGACCCAGTCGCCTCTAGCCGCTTCCAACCCGGCCCATATCGCCAAGTGTTGGCCGTGGTTGCGGGTTAGCCGAACGCCCCGGATGCGCTGGTCCCGAGCGGCCAACTCCGCTATCACGGACCACGGCTGGTCCGGCGCGCGGTCATCGACCAGAACCAGTTCCCAGTCAAAGTCGCAACCTTCAAAGGCGCGGCCGACTACGTCAGCCAAGGCGTGTAGGCAATCGCGGCAGCCATAAACCGGTGAGACGATGCTGATCAGGGGTCGATCGGTCATTGCGCAGTCACCCCTGCCGGGTCGAAATAAGCATGCGCCCGATCGATGACGTCTTCGGCTTGTGATCCGAGCTCGAAGAACATCGGCAGCCGCACCAGTGTTTCCGAGATCCTGTCGGTGATGCTGAGTGTGCCGCTGGTGCGTCCATAGCGGCGGCCCGCCGGGGCACTGTGTAGTGGCACATAGTGAAAGGGCGTGCCGATCCCCGCAGCTCGCATGTGGGCGATGAAGGCGTCGCGGTCCGCTCCGTCTCTTAATAGAAGATAGAACATGTGTCCGTTGCCAGTGCTGTGCTCCGACCAGCGTGGCAGCCGGACTCGTTGCGCCTGCTCCAGCGGCGCGAAGGCTTCCATGTAGCGCTCAAAGATCGACAGCCGGCGGATCTTGATCATCTCCGCCATTTCCAGCTGGGCGCAAAGATAGGAGGCGATCAGCTCGCCCGGCAAGAACGACGAGCCAATATCTACCCAAGTATACTTATCAACCTGGCCCCGGAAGAATTTCGACCGGTTCGTTCCCTTTTCACGGATGATTTCTGCTCGCTCATTCAACTCAGGACGGTTGATTGTCAGCGCACCGCCTTCACCGCTGATGACGTTCTTAGTTTCGTGAAAGCTAAAAGCCGCCAGATCGCCTAAGCTGCCGCACGGACGCCCTTTATAGGATGCCCCCAGTGCCTGAGCCGCATCTTCCACCAACAGACAGTCATAGGCTCGGGCAATTTTGGCCAGCGCGTCCATGTCGGCCGGAAATCCAGCGTAGTGTACGGCGAAGATAGCGCGGGTACGTGGAGTGATAGCGTCCGCTACCCGCATTGGGTCGATGTTGAGAGTGTCGGGATCAATGTCAACGAAGACGGGAGTCGCCCCGCGCAGCGTGACCGCATTGGCTGTCGATACGAAGGTGAAGGAGGGCATAATCACCTCATCGCCAGGCGCGAGATCGCAGAGGATTGCAGCCATTTCCAGCGCAGCCGTGCACGAATGTGTGAGAAGCACCTTCTGCGCGCCGGTCAGTTCTGTGATCAGCATGTTGCAGCGGCTGGTAAAATAGCCGTCGCCGGATAATTGACCTCGGCGGATCGCATCGCGAAGATAGGTGATCTCTTTGCCGATCAGGGTGGGACGATTAAATGGAATTTCTACCACGTTACTCTTCCTCGACTTCTTCCTAGCCTGTGTTGGTGTGAGTATTTATCGAGTGGCAGCCTACGATACAGCCAGCACAGGCGTGTACATTTTATGTACGTTCGCAGACATCTGCATTGATGGTTGCGGATGGCAGCATCACTCAACGCTCCTCAGATGCAGACATTCTGGGAGACCGCCCCGTCGGCCCATGGCGCATCCTTTCATTCCGTAGAAAACAATGCCTCACCAAACCCCGAGATCAAACCTCTCTAGCACCCTTCTACTCCTTTGAGGCGGCGATCTGCTTGTGTACGGGTTTGCACGCTGTACAAAACAAAGAAGCTTCCGTCGCTTACCGGATTGAGCAGATTGGAAAGGCAGTTAAGTTGTTCTCCCTTTCCGAATACAAGAACGTGAGTAAAATCCTGCCACCAGGTTCTCCAGAAAACATGAGGTCTACCGGGTAGGTAAGACAATGCATCCCCACCTGCCCTAAGCGCGTCATCTAAATAGTGCAGTGGTAGGGGAGTTGGCTGGGGGTGATCAAGGCGCCGTAATTCAGGAACAGTTTTGAGAGGGAATCCGCCTGTGAACAGATTCGGCAGAAATGCATGGCGCTCAATCACGGCATACGAAGCGCTATGATAGTGGATAAGCTGCGTACCTTCTTCAGGTGCAGACACTACAAGAATGCGCGGCGCCATCGGCAATTGACGGAAGCTCGCAACAAGCTCAGTGACCTCTATCTCATGCGCTCTCCACGACACTAAGAGAGTTCCTACTCGAAGGCACAAAGCACCAAGGAACAGCACTGTAAGCAGTCTCTGTGGCAGCCTGCCTCCCTCGAATCGGCAAGACGCTATTACGAGTGCTACTACCACGAACGGCAGACGAATATCAGTGAATCCGACACCTAGAAGCAGTGTCGGCATGATCGCAGCTACTAATGCCGTGCACCAAAGTACTGGCACCATTGTGGGATGAACCTTGAGCCACCCAAAAACTCGGATGCTTATGTAGAGAGACAGTGAAACGACCAAAAATACTACTATGTCAACGCTCGCCTGGAAAGCAGATGTTGGTGATAGTAGAGCCTGGAAGAGCTGCCTTGGCATATCATACGCAGTACCTGAGCCGTGCGTAGGTGGCGCTTGCAGCGTCACAGCTATAAAATGTATTGTAGCAGGAGAGAAAGGAAATATCGTGAAGGCGACTTTCTTAATCAGCAAGAATTTAGTGACGTCGGCTGCTCTAAAAGATCGCCCTACTTCATAGGTAACGACTGACAGCCCGAGGAAGCCAAATGCTAGCAGATGTCCTAAGTACACAAGAGTAGCGATCATTGTGAAAAGCAACAAGCGCAAGTCCAAACGCATCTTGTCTGTACCAACCCATACTACGAAAGCGAGCACAGCGAGAGCTGAACCTAAGACATAGTTTTCAAACCCCCATGCTACGTTGCCATTATAAACAACCAATGCTACGAAGAGCGGCCAAGCCGAGAAACGCCCCCAGAGAACTCGGTTGAGAACAACCGGCACGATTACCCAAAGACTAAGGCTGAGTGCGAAGATCGCCCGACCGACGTCATGGATGTGAAGAAAATCGTCCAGCAGACTCGCGATAGCATCCCCAGCAAGGTTTGGGATGAGCCGCCAATCAAAGGTATAGAATGTCTGCAGGTCTAGTGAGTTGTTTAGTGCGTGACCGATATAGTGCCGAGCGAGGTGGTTTGGCAGATCGACACCTGGCAGATATGTCACTGAAAAGACTGGCAGTAGAACAATCAACAAGACCGACAATACGGCCGAAAAAATCTTGAGCTCTCTGTTTCTTATCTGTTCGCTTGAGTTCTGCCCCCGAAGATCCGAGCTCTGGAGATTTCTAGCGCAGAGGTTCATGGATGTTTTCGTTTCTTGATGCGCCACTTGCTATCTCTCCGCTATGCTTCCGTTCATCTCCCACCCATAACACGATCTAATTTTGTTTCACCTGCTTGATGATCGGCACCTCATACTACCACTTCGACGTCGGCCGCTGTGCCTCTTCCAGCATTGAAAAGAGGGAAACCTTTTACGCATGTTGAAATGAAAAGGCGCTTGAGAATCTTTACTGCATATCCGGACGCAGTCCTTTCAGAAGCTTCTTGATCAAGTTTGCACAGAGCTACTCGACTGGAGAGGCTGCTTTAAAGAACCTCCCCACTCTTTCAGGTATCACACGCCAGACAACCAAAGATGTTTGTGCAATCTCCACCCTTTCTGTCCAAAACCTACTTTCTCCACGAGCTAGCCTTGTTCCAACACTATCCTCAGCCCCGTAGTTTAGATCGTGGCAAACAATAATATAATCAGGACGGTACTGCCTCACGACATCGAGCATCACTGTCTCGTCACGGGCGAATGGCGCAACACCATTGATCACTGCAGGAGCACTGCGATGGTATGGGGCGCTAAAAACGACATGGTGGGTGTGCAACAAGATATGCGGGCCGAAATCGAGCGGCGCGAGCACGCGTGCCGGAGGCAATGCATTCAATGCAGAAATCTGGGACGGGTGCAGACAACCCGCGTCGATGGCTCCTACCTTGCTCGAAGAGGATACGAGCAGGCCGATCAAGATCCAGGTTTGCGAAAGCAAAAGTGTTCCTAGGCCGAGTTTCTTGGCAACCTCAGAAAAGCTCAGATGGATCCCTGAGCGTTGTACGAGTACAGAGACGATATAGCCAGCGGCTACAGGAAAGACAGCCCACCCTATGATGGAAGCGCGGATCTGTACTTGCGCGAGCATAATGCCGAGCCAGAGGGCAACCGAAAGTTTTGTGAGCGCCCAGCTGTCGTTTGGCCCGCCTGCCCTCAAGTCTCGGCGCGAGAGACGCATCGTTATTATCAGTGCAGCTACGGCGAGAGGCGCAATGATTGCAAGTGCAACGCTCGGTGCTGTGGCAAGGACATGGTAGAATGGAAGTGCCTCAGTAATGTTACCGATAACCTCTTTTTGGCTCTCGGGAAGAGACGCATAAGGGCCTGCAATGCAATCCTGTAGGGAAGGATAAAGGAGCAAGCAGACCACGAGACTCGTCAGGGACACCAAGACAGCCCGATGCAGCCACGTGCGAAGGACGCGGCCTACCGCACTCAAGAGCATACATGTGACAGCTGCGGCAGTTGAGAGCGCAAGCCACGGCACTGACAGAGAGTCACAGGTTGGCACCAGCCAGAGTGAGGGCGAGGTCTGGCCGACGAATAGAATTGGCGTAACGATGCCAAGGGATAAGCCGAAGGCGGCAAGCTGCTCTCTCGCTTTCGGCACACCGACGATGTATTTGAGGGTCAGAGCCAGGCCTATACCAATAATTAGAGGAACGGCCTCAAGCCCTACCGCGAGAGATAGCGCAGCGACAGTGCCGGCTATTCCCCCTAAGATGTACGGGCGCCCATCAATAGCCAGCGAAGATACAATCGCAAGCATCGCCAGAATCTGTACATTGTGGTGGTCAACCCGCCCAGCTCCAAACCAGTTTATCGATGAGGCTAATCCGGCTGCTAAAATTGCGTAACAAGCGGCTGGCAACCCAAATAAACGCCGCGCTGTCGCTCCAATCAATACTAGGTAAATGACGAACAGACCGAATGGCCAGAGTACAGCAAGAGTCCGCTCTGCCAGAGCAGGGCTCATAACCGTAGTAAGGCCCAAGAGAAGACCGGCCAGAGGAGCGTCAAGATAGCGCGACCAGTGCAGCGATATACCCTCTGGAGGAAGAATACGATATTGCGTCATATCGTACCATGCCTGACCCGCGAGCAAAGCACGTACATTTAGCAGACGCATTGCATCATCTGTATCCTTGACGCCCAAGTACAAGATGACATCCTTCATTGCCGTGCGCTGCGCGACTATGTAGAGAATTACAGCGGTACAAAAAGCGAGAACATAGCTGCTGCGGGTTGAAAACAACCTCCGCTTGACTGGACTGGTTGCTTCCCCCTTAAGGTCGAGTTCTCTTGCAGCGATGCTCACGATTCACCTATGATGCTGACACACCTCTGGGCTGCTCTGCCTTGCTGGGTGCGACTGTGATGAGAGACTGTAATTGGTCGATCATGCTGCATGCAATAGTTTGGTTTTCAAGAAAGGCAAAGGTAACTAACCTTTCTATAATAGATAGTCATCTCTCAGGCACTGCGGTAGCGCTGTCGAACAGGTTGAGGGCTGTTCGGCTTCACTCAGGAAATCGTGGCTAACGCTCTCATGATCAACAAGGTAGATCTCAGGCTGATATACCAGCTTCACATTGTGGTCCGGTAAACTGAGTCACAACCTGATATAAGGGGTGAACGGCAGAAGAACATTAGATAGAATGGGTGCTCGCGTCAGTCGCATCTCTGATGAAAGGAGCTGCCCTTGATACATCACGCCACGAGCTCTGTATTGAATTCTTTAATGACGGTGTTTAGCTATGGCCATCGTGAACGACCAATTCTCGGTCAATGCAGTCCCAACAGGGCTTCGATCAAAGCCCTGAACAGTTAAGTAAGACCAACGAATCCCCGTAGCTGAATTTTTAGACCTTCATTCTTGCGATTACCCTCTCAATATTTCTTTGTTATACATTTCAATCCCTATGTTGGACTGCTATTGCATTGATCTCCTACCGGTTGTGCTCTAAACGATTGTCCCAAACCGATTGATTGTGATTAGCGTATGCACGTTCCCAGCAAGAGTTTAGACAGCAGATGTTGGGCAAAGCGGATTCTTACCAACGCTTTGAAGGCACACTTGGATGGCTGGAGCGGTTCTTTCTGGCCCCTCGCGTACAGGCTCCAGTGTCATGGAAGAGTATGACATCTGCTCTTCCTCCTGACGCTGCAGGGTACAGAACTCGGTTGAGGCGACATTGCGTCTGGGCCACCTAGCGGGCCGCGATCTACCAGCATCTGCGCTTTTTGAAGCAGATTACTGACGCAAGACCAGCTTGCCGCCAGAAATCTCAAAAGCACTAAGCCTCTTCAGGAACGTCATCCCTAGAAGGCTTATCCTAAGTCGACCCGGCGGCAAGATGAGAGCCTCTACTTCGCGGACGACGATATCTCCAACCTGGATCGTGGCAATCTGAACTGGTGCGGCTTCAACAATCCCGTTCGCGGTCTGCACTTTATGCGTGAAGTCTTTCTTGCTTATCCGGGGCACTAAGGCCTGAGCGTCCTCGTAGGAGAGGGTCACGACACTCGCCCCAGTATCTACCAGCATCCGAACTTGCCTGCCCTCAAGCGTCAGCTCTACAAAAAAGTGCCCACTCGAGTCCGCCTGCACGCTAAGTCCAACTTGGCGAGCACCCGATGCACTGCGCTGACCCTGTTTGCGAGCTTCGAACTCACGAGCGGTCTCGCCAACAAACGGTGTCAGGCTAGTCACATCCTTTCCGTATGCGCCTTCCTGTAGACACATAGAGATTGTTGCAAAGACAATATAGCAAAGCGGTCTCCAAAGCTTCATAGACCGACCCTCGGTGTTTGCAACCGTGCGCCTTTGGACATGCGCGTCGGATGTTGCGGGAGACCATCAACTCAGCCCTTCACGGTCGGAAGCTACATCTTAACTAATCCGGACCTGAGAGAGCCGCCCCAGAGCACCTCCTCGTGGAGATCCGCTTCAATCCCTAGACAGCTAGCCCCGATCCTGCCCTGTTCGAAGAAGGCGTAGGTTGTTGGAGACCACAGGATCGTTCGGACGCTGACCCTTGGCTCGACTGAACATCACGGCGGCCTGTCGTGAATCACCCCGTAACAGATATGAGAAACCGCGATTGTTCAAAATCTCGAAGGACTGCCCTGAAAGCTGTGTGGCTTTGTCGTAGGCGCGGTCAGCGAGATCAAACCGACCGAGCCGATCGTAGCTGGCCGCCAAGCCGACCCAAGACGGTCCGTCTGATGGCTGCTGTTCCACCGCCTTGCGGAAGTGCTGCTCAGCCAGTGCATAGTCGCCGCGTGCAAAATGCTCACGCCCAAGATACGCCGGATCATTGCTCGAAACGAATGCTTCACTCGAAGGCATCATTCCTTCACTTGTGGAGCCTGTAATGGACTGACAGCCCGCCAGCAAAATGGCGAGCGGAAGGGCTTTGAAAAGATGCTTACGCACGGGGGTCTCCACCAGTGGTCGTGATTTTGCCTCAATCGAGCAGTGTTGTCGATATCTTAATCACCGCAGGTGTCATGATTGCGATAAAAATCGTCGGAAGGATGAAAAGCGCAAGCGGCACCGTTATTTTGACAGGGAGGGCGAAAGCCTTCTGCTCAGCCCTAGACATGCGTTTGTCCCGCATTTCCTCGCTAAAGGTCGACAGTGAGGCCGAAACATCAGTACCAAGTTCCAATGATTGCTGCAACAGTGTTGTCAGCGAACTTGCCTCGCTTAATCCGAGGCGTTCTGAAAATGCCTTCAATGCATCGATCGTCGACTTACCTGCGCGTGTTTCAGCCAACATGAGTTGTAGATTCACGCGAAAAGCCTTGTGACTGCCCGGACCGAGCTCCGACCCGACCCGCTCCAAAGCGGCCTCCAAGCTGAGACCAGCGTCAACACAAACAACCAACATATCAAGAAAGTCTGGGAAAAAGAGGCGGTATTCCGCCTCTAGAGCGCCACGACGGCGGTCGAGATACCCTTGTCCTATATAGTAGGATATGATGACAGCTCCTGCGACGGCGGAGAATTTGAGCAATCCGCTCCAATGTCCCAACCGGGCCTGAATGAACAGGAAAACCACGGCCGGGACTGAGATCACCATCACAGCTCGAATGACATTATAAATGGTGACGGCATGTGGGCCGAAATATCCAGCACGGACCAGCGCTGCCCGAAGCTCCTTCTGCGCACCGAAGTCAACCCCTAGCTTCTTTGCATCCACTCTGACGCGAGCCCCGGGATCTGCCTGAGGCGTACCCGCCGAAGCGCCTGCGCTGATGGATGCGGCTCCAGCATAGCGTTCCCGGACTTTTCGCCGGTCGAATACTGCTGTCACAAAGAAGACTGCTAAGAGTGCAACCGATGCGAAAGCAAGGACGGGTACAATCCAGATTGACAGATTGGGGGGTATCATCAGCTTTCTACACTTTGAAGTTCACGAGCTTGTAGATGACAAAATTTCCAATCGCGAGCAGCGCAATCGCAATACCCAGCATCATGTTCTGAGTTGGGTGCCCCCAATACTCACCGTAATAGCCCGGGTTGATCCCAGCGACTGCTCCGAAAATTACAAACGGCACAACAGTCAGCACATAACCGCCGGCGCGTCCCTCTGCGGACAAAGCCTTGATTTTACGTTTCATCCGGAAGCGCTCGCGGATGAGTTTGGACAGGCGCGCGAGGATCTCGCCCAAGTTTCCTCCGGTCTGATGCGCTATTGCGATAGAAGTACTTAGAAAGCGCAGATCTTGGTGCCCGACTCTGTCGTAAAGCCCATCCAAAGCGCCCCGAAGCTCCTTGCCGTAGCTGATCTCCTCAAAGACAACCATAAATTCAGGTCCGGCTGGAGCGGGCACCTCTCTCCCGACCAAAGATATTGCTACAGGTAAAGGATGTCCTGCCTTGAGACTTCGGACAACAATGTCAATGACGTCAGGCAACTGCTCTCCGAAGGTCGCGATGCGCCGCGATCGTTTTATTGTAAGGACTAGTAGGAGCACAATGGCCGGCACGATGCTACTGATTGCAAAGCCCAGAGGTATTTTGAGCATCCATGTGACCAGGAAAATGGCGCCAAACAGGATCGTGTAAGTCAGGATCAGCCCAAAAACACTAAAGTTCGAGCCGGACTGAACATACAGCTGATTTAGCCGCCCTAAGATCCCATGGCGACCAGCAAGAACGTTTCGCTTCTTGAGAAGCTCCACTTCCTCACGATTTTTCGCAAAATGGTCATCGATTGTGGCGAACCGTGCAGCGGCACGGCGGGCACCGCGCCGCTCGACATAAACCCCCCGCAGTCCCTGGAACGCAAGAAAGACTGCTCCGAAGATCAGGAGATAGAATGTCCATTGCTCATTCATGATAGATCTCAGATTGCAGCTGTTGGATCGAAGAGATGACCTGGCAATTCAATCCCGTGCGCCTTTAGCTCCTGAGCGAACTTCGGTCGAACTCCAGTCGCCCTAAAGGAGCCAATGATGTTATTGTTTTCGTCCATCCCCTCTCTTACAAACCTGAAGATTTCCTGCATTTGGATGACTTCGCCTTCCATGCCGGTGATCTCGGAGACACTCGTCAAGCGCCGCTTACCATCGCTCAAGCGTTGCAGCTGGACAATTATCTGAATGGCCGATGCAATCTGTCCTCGGATTGCCGCCATCGACATCGGCATGGAGGCCATACCGACCATCTGCTCAAGGCGCTTGATGGCGTCCCGGGGGTTGTTGGCGTGAATCGTTGTCATCGAGCCCTCATGGCCTGTGTTCATCGCCTGCAACATGTCGAATGCCTCCTCGCCGCGGCACTCGCCCATAATGACCCGGTCGGGACGCATACGCAGCGCATTCTTGACAAGTTCTCGTTGCCGGATTTCACCCTTTCCTTCAACGTTGGGGGGGCGCGTTTCCATACGGGCAACGTGGGGTTGCTGCAGCTGTAGCTCGGCAGCATCTTCGATGGTGATCAAGCGCTCTTTCGGTGATATAAACGATGACAGCGCATTAAGCATCGTCGTCTTACCCGAGCCTGTTCCGCCGGAAACAACGATTGACATTCGGCAGCGCACCGCAGCCGTTAGAACCTCGGCGATTGCGGGGCGAAGCGCACCGATCTCAACCAAGCGATCAAGTGAAAACGGGCGTTTTGAGAACTTGCGGATCGATACCAGCGGGCCATCAACAGCAACGGGCCTGACAGCGACGTTCACACGCGACCCATCGGCAAGGCGTGCATCGACCATAGGAGATGCTTCGTCGACGCGCCTGCCGATCGTGGCAACCATCTTGTTCACAATTCTCAGAAGATGCGCCTCATCTTTGAAGCGAACAGGGGTCGGCTCCAGCTGCCCGAAACGCTCGACAAATACAGCCATGTGTCCGTTGACGAGAATATCACTGACAGTGGCATCCTTGAGAAGAGGCTCAAGGGGACCGAGACCAATCATCTCGTCGAGAACCTCGTCCGCGAACCCCTCCAACTCCTTTTGGTTAAGAGCAACACGCTCCCGCTGGACATACTCTGTCACAAACTGCTTAACTTGGCGAGCGAGGTCCTC
The DNA here is from genome assembly GCF_016811235.1 of Microvirga arabica. Lineage (GTDB taxonomy): Bacteria > Pseudomonadota > Alphaproteobacteria > Rhizobiales > Beijerinckiaceae > Microvirga > Microvirga arabica. The sequence continues at coordinate 20,517 of NZ_JAFBID010000023.1, read as the reverse complement.
CGGGGAGACCTTGTCGATGAGCGCGAGGTTGAATTCTTCGATCAGCTGACCGTGTAGTTTTACCTTCTCATCAATCAAAGTGGGCTTAGGTGGAGCGAGCTCAGCCGGAGCTTTGCTCTCAATCTTGACCTCGGGCTCTTTGGGCGTCAATGCGACAACCAAATCCTGGCCCTTGACTTCGGCTGTACGCCACCGATCGGAAATCCCCCAGCGCATCATCTTCCCCCAAACTAAGGCTAGTTGGCCGACACAGAAGGTCGGCTTGTCACTGTTTGCACCCAGTTCGCAAGCCCGCGAATGCTCTTGCAAACCGAGCGTCGCGGCGCAATCTCAAGCATCGGTCGACCGGTGTTCGCGGCTTCATTCGCAGTCACAGAATCGCGCGGCACGTAGATTGGGCTGCCGCGAGACAGCACACGGTCGATATCTGCTTTTCTTGGGATTTTCCCAAAGAATGTGACATCACACTTATTGACGACCACTTTGATTTGCTCGTGAGGGACTTCAAGCGCTTCAACGTGCTTCATGCGCATGATCAGCTGCTTGACTGCTGGCACCGCGTTCCCACCAGTAATGACTATCCCGTCGGATCCCTGGATGACATTGTCGACCCATGGGGACCAGTGATGCGGGAGATCAATCAGCACAAGGTTGTACCTTTTGCTGAGTGCGTCGAGTAAAGGAAAGACGACAGCTGAGTACGCTTTCTGGCGCCCGTCAAATCGCGTTGGGCCTGAGAATACATCAAAAGTTGGCGAGTGACGGCTGGTAAAAATATCAATTAAGCGGTCATCCAGCCGCTCGGGCCGGTCGATTAGTTCTGATACGTTGAGTCGTGGCTCGAGGTCGAGAAGGTCGGCGAGGCTGCTGTCCTGAAAGTTGAGGTCAATCGCTGCGACTTTTAGACCAGCTTTCTTATTCTCTGATGCAAGCCAGTACCCCACCTCGGCCGCTAACGTCGTATTTCCAACTCCTCCAGCGCTTGGGAAGAAACTCACAACTTTAGCGAGTTCACCCTCGCCAGCCAGGTTCATAACCTTACTGACGAGATCTGACAGTTCTTGCGGAAGTGCCTGCCACGAGATCCAATCACCCCGTTCCGACTTTATGAGTCGCTTGTAGATCTCAGGATTGATTGTGTCAGCAACATAGATCAAGAACGAGCCATTGTGACTAGCATCTAAATGGGCTATTGCTTCCTCGGCGACTGTTACGTCGCCGCTCGTATTTGTCACAACTATTAGCTTAGCGCTACGAGAGTGGTTCTGTCCAAGCGCCCCCTCATGCCAACCTGCAACAACTAATGGCGAGTGTCCGAGGTGCTGCAACAACCGAATCAGAGTTGCGACACGCTCATCCCCGGGATTAGAAGAAACAACAATAATTTGCACGCCCCACCTAATATCTTTTCTTCGCTAGCACAAAGCCTAGCACCTGTTTTAAAATCGGGCCATGTGAAGAAGCGTCTCCGCGAGTGCTCCGCTGAAAAGTAGGCTATTGAGATCAGCGCATTCGCCCTGAGCCGATGGTCCGACTACGGGGGATCTCTCTTGAAATGGAAAGCAGGCGGCCACCATATTTTTTGATCAGCTGCCAACATCCGCCCCGACCTAGATTAAGCGGTCTCATCCGTATACGCCAAGCTTACCGCCGCTTAGATGCCTCGCTATAGACGGTATACTGCTCACTCTTTGTCGCATCTCGAATTACATTTACGAGCGGCTGCCGCACGACTAGCTGCTGGGGCTCCCCCTTGGCTGCGACCTTTTCGGTCTGCTCAGCCAAGCGCGCCTCGAGCTTTGCTATTTCTTCGTCTTTTTCTTTTCGGACGCTGTCAACAACTTCACTGACACCTAACTCAGAAGCCAGGACGCGGCGAGCCGGTGAGGCCTCGGCTTCGCCTGCTTGCCTGAGGACTAGCGACAGCCGGCCAATCCCTTCTGCAAGGATTACCTTTTGGGCCTGCTGCATACTTAACTCAAGCGTGACAGCTCTAGCAATTGTTGGCTTCTGCGTCCTCTCATCAACCATCTGGTCGATAGCCAGGACCTTGGAATTCTGGAGAAGAACATCTGCCGAGTCCCCACGTATGAGAACGACATCAACGCGATCACCAGGAAGGATAAAGCCTGCAACTCCACGAACCTCATCAACGCGTACCGACACAGCCCGCATCCCCTCCTCAATCAGAGTGGAGAGCGTTGCACGTTGGTTAGGTCCTGTTACCTTTGGGCTGAGAATGGGCTCATCCGGCTGAAATGAAGTCAGCGCAATACGTTGCCCATCTTTCAGAAACTCATCAATTGTGCGGAAAGCCCCGTTTGGAATATTTTCCGAAGGCCATGGGATTTCACGAAGGTTGTCTCGCGTCAGTGCCGTGCCGAACGCTAGTGGCTGGCTTGCAACAACGGCCGTGCCACTCGGCAGAGCCGCTGCAGCACTACTGCCGCCTGACTGTACAAATTCTCGTGACAGGTAGGCGGCCCCTCCACCGAGGACGATTGCAAGACCTAATGAGATTATGGAACTAGCTTTCATCCTTAAGCCTTTGTTTCGCCGCCTGAGTTACGCATCAGGAATACAGACGTAGCGTCAATCATCTTTGGTTAATCTGACAAGGCGCCACGAGAGAAGAGGTGCTCAACGAATAAAGACTTTCGTAAGCACCACCTCTGATCAGCCGAGACGCCTATTTCCTGCAAGACGACCCGCTAGAGGACGGCCCTAGCGGGTCATATGAGGGACCTTACGATTAAGTCGCTGGCACCGTCATCTTGCTAGCGACGTGGTTAAACATCGCCGCAACATCGGTACCAACCAGGGTCACCGCAGCGATACACACGACAGCAATCAGCGCCACCATCAGGCCGTACTCAACCATCGTCGCACCGTCTTCATTGCGAACGAAACGCTTCATAAGATTTGTCATCTTCGATTTACCCCTTGAGGCCAGTACCCCTAGCCCTTCAACACAGACCACAGGGATCTGATGTCCTTCAAAGAACCTTTAAGTCTTAACAGAGTCAATACAGTCCTAAGACCACTTACCCTTTAGAGGTACGTTTCTCGGCGAGATGGTCAATGCTTATGGTTAATTTCCCACAGAGGTATGTGCTTAATTTCTCAACAGTTTTCGCCCTACTCTTGAGAGGCAAGGCGCAATGTGCTCACGTTGCCGCACCCCCCCCTTTGATTGGCCTGACATCCCCTACTGACCGATGCTTTCTGCAGATCAAGCGAGCTTCAGCTAAGCAACAATGAGTTATTACACTATGGCCAGACTGCTATTCGTTTAGCAGGCCGAGAGCGCTTTGGAGGACAGCAAGTATCCAGATCCTCGTTTTCCCGCCAAGCAAATCGCCGGAACCAGCCTCGAACGCGGGGCGTCACGCAACAGGATCCGTTCTCCCATCGGCCCTCCTGCCGGCTGCCAAGGACGCTCCGTTGAGCAACTTAACGTCTGGTAAACCATGTTGTGACATTTTCATCGCAGAGCCTGGCAAAAACCGCATTCTTCTTAACCAAGGATGCAGATTAATCTTGTTGTGCACCAAAACGGCCGGTAGCAACGGCGATTAACCCGCACTTTACGAACCATCTATGAGGGGCAACATGGCGGCTAGAACCAAACCTCGAATTCTGCCAGCAGTCGTCACTGCGCTGGCCGTGGGCGGAATGGTTTGCGAGCCAATGGTCGGGAGTGCCCCCGCCTACGCGCAAGCACGAGCCCAAGCAGCCCCGGGCGGCGCCAAACTGGTGCGAACCCGGGTGACGATCAATAAATCCCAGACTGTTCGGATGGAGCAACCCTTCACGGATGTCTTGGTGGGAGCCACTGAAATTGCCGACGTCATTCCGCTGAGCGACCAGACTCTTTACGTGCTGGGTAAAAAGGTCGGAACGACCAATGTCTCGATCCTAAACGAGCAAAAGCAAATCATCGGGGTCGTCGACGTTGAGGTTGGCCCCGATGCCGCCAATGTGGCGGAAAAGATCGGTGCGGGTGGTGGTAGCGGGATCAGAGTTCGTGGCAGTGGTGAACAGGTTATCTTAGAGGGAATGGCCGCCGACAGCCAGGAGGTGGATCGAGCGGTTGAGATCGCCCGAAGCGTCTCCCCTGGCGGCGTGATCAACGCGACGAAAGTTGTGTCGCCGCAGCAGGTGATGCTGCAGGTGCGTTTCATAGAAGTCAGCCGCACTGCCGGCCGGGAACTTGGGATTCAAACTGAGTTCCTTGCAAAGCGGGGTCTTGGCCTGACTAACATTGCGACCGGAGTGGGCATATCCAGTGTTCCGTTTGCGCAAGTCCTCTCGAGTTGGGTTGATGGAAGTAGAAGTCTTGATATCCTGATCCAAGCAATGGAATCGAAGGGCCTTGTTCGCCGTCTCGCCGAGCCGAATTTAGTGGCTTTATCCGGAGGCAGGGCATCGTTCCATGCTGGTGGCGAAATTCCGATTCCAATCGCACGCACAACAGATGACGGCGGCACGCCGACGATCACGATTGATTACAAAGAATTCGGCGTCAAACTCGACTTCTTGCCAGTTGTGTTGTCGAATGGCCTGATCAACATTACTCTCACGCCTGAGGTGAGCGACATTGATCGCACCCTGTCTGTCCCCACTGGAGGGGGAATTGCAGTGCCTGGTATCACAGTGCGTCGTGCCACGACACAGGTTGAACTGCGGGACGGACAAAGTTTTGCCCTCGCTGGTCTGATCCAAAACGTGACCGACCGCAACATCCAACAGCTGCCATGGCTCGGATCGTTGCCAGTTCTCGGGGCTCTCTTCCGCAGCACCGAGTTTCAGTCGCGCGAGACCGAGCTCGTGGTGATCGTGACCCCACACCTTGTGAAGCCGGCCAAGCCGGGCGAGTTGCTCGCGACGCCCCTTGATAAAAAGTTGCCGGCCAACGACGCTGACCTCTTCATCACGGGCAAGCTTGAGGTTGATCAGCCCATTGATCCTTCGGCCGTCGCAGCAACCCAGAAATGGGTGACAGCCAACGGAACGAGGCTGAAAGGCCCGTTCGGGCACGTCCTGCCGCAGCCCGGCAGCGTCGCACCGGCATATGCGGCAGGAAAGCCCCCTGCTTCGTCAACTGTGGTTCGAGCCAAAAACTAGAACGTTTCCATATTTTCTCCCATAGGGAATCATGCGAGCGTGACAGCGACACGGCTTGTGACGCCAGAGTGGTCAAGACAGCATTTGAGCAAGGTCCGCAGATCATGACGAGGTATCAACTAACAGCTCGGGTTTTTCTCGGCATTCTGCTCGCTGGGCCAGCCCTGGCAGGTTGCTCAGAGTACATGGACCGGAAGGATACCATCGCGTTCAATGCCGGCGAGGCCGTACAAGCCAACATTGTCACTCATGTCACCGACCCCTGGCCAGCGCATGCTCGCAACAAGGACATCGCATTCAGCGGCGAGCGGTTGGCCCGTGCCACCAGACGGTACGAGCTTGGATCAGGTGCCGCCGGCGCTGGCCAAGCCCCCGCCGGTAATGGCGGCGGTGCGCCAGCCTCATCCGGAACCCCATAGGAAGACTGAGCTGCTCGGCTCTTCCTTAGTTTGGACGGTCGGCGAGCTCTCACGCTCTCATATCATTGCGGACAAGATGCACTGGCCTAGAACCGCTTAGAGCGCGAGGTGGTGGTATCGGCTGAGCGAAAGCGGGGCAAGTCTGTCATCAAATCGCTTGTCGCTCTTGCTCAAGAAACCCTTGCTGAATGCCGATCCTTTACGAGTGTTGCACGAATGCGCCTTCGGGATTCGTAGCACAGAGCAAGAGCGTTCAACGACGCTTCCAAGATCCGCGGGATGAAGCGCAGCGCCGCACCGCCCCGAGTTTTCTATGGCGCCAAATTGCCCGCCATCAGATCGCGATCGAGGGCAGGCCAAAAGGTCAGCACACTGTAGGTTGCGTTCTGGTTGGCCTTGCGCACCGGAAGCTACAGCAACGATGCCATGCAGCTCGGTCGTAACCCAGACAACGCGGCACCTCCGCACTGGGTCTACGGGATGTCATTGAAGGAGACTACCACCCTTAAGTCATGGTCAGGATAGGGATGAGCGATCTGCAGCTGCGCTTTGGCATTTCAGTGGGAAACGCTCCTCCCGAGATTGCTACCGGGCCCCTTTGACGCAGCTTCTAGTTCGCTAAACTTAACAGAGCATGCCCAATCCCCGAAGTCGGATAAACCAATAGCCCGGCCCCAGCCAACGCAATTCCATAGGGAATCCCTTTTTTCTTGTTATGCAGGCGCTGCAGCCAATCCCAGGACAAGGCGAACGTGGGCAACGGAATGCTCCGTATGACCAAGATGACAAGCGTCAAACCGCCTCCGGCCACGGCAGTCAAGAGGAGAAAGTCGATGAGCGCCGTCCCCCATCCGAACCATAGTCCGATGCCGGCCAACAGTTTGGCATCCCCTGCCCCCATCCATCCAGGAACAAACATCGCCACTCCTGCTGCCAGAAGGACAATCCCTGCCAGGATGTGGTTGATCAGAGCTGAGATGTCCATGCCGACCAGAAGGGCTATGACGGGAAAGACGACTGCAAGCCCACCCGTGAGCCAGTTTGGGATCTTCATAGTCAGGAGATCACTCAGGGCGGCATAGGCCATGAGCGCAGGAAAAATATAAGACATCAAATGTGCCATGTGCCCCACACCACTTTAGTCCGTTGGCGTCCGAACCAGGCATTCACGCCCGCGTCCCCAAACCGAAACGCCCTAGGCTCTCCCTTGGCGAAATACAAGAAACCGTGAGCCGAGGTAATTCACAACAAGGGCTGCTCCTGACGCCAGCACAATCGATGGCGCCGGCTCATTGAATGGCTGTGGTAGCATTGAAAGAGCCAACATGAAAATCAGGAAGTTACAACTCGCGCCGAAACTCTGCGTCACCAGGTATGCCGCGAGTTGCCGAAAATAACTCCCGCCCGCGGCATGCTTGAAGGACCATCGTCGATTGAGATTGAAGGTGACGAACAGCGCCGGAGGAATGGCCAGTCCGCGAGCAAGCAGCGGGCTCATACCGGTTGCGACGAGGGCCAGCGCCAACAGCACATCGGTGAGAAACCCAACAGCGCCGACAGCACAAAATCTGTAGAATGTCCTTGCCTCATCCAGAGTTCGTGTTGGCCCACCCCTCTCACTCATTCCCGTTTTCCGACCCATGGGATCGACAAGTACATCAGCCTCTTCATCTCCTGGCGTGTGGTTGTCACCATATCCAGGATCAAGCCTGCAAAGAAAGACAATGTCCCGAGCAGAACGAGGCCGACGCTCAGAATCGCAGTGGGAAACCGCGGAACGAGGCCGGTTTCAAGATAGGTCGTGATCACAGGCACGCTCAACCCAATCGCCAAGAGCACCAACATGAGCCCCAGCAATCCGAAAGACTGAAAGGGTCGCTCATCTTTCACCAGCCTTGCGATTAGAACCAGAATTCTCGCACCATCTCGGAACGTCCTAAGCTTACTGGATGATCCCTCTGGTCGCTCTTTGTACGCGGTTGGAAGCTCATCGCATGGCATTCGAAGTTCGAGTGCATGCACGGTGAGTTCCGTCTCAATTTCAAATCCCCTCGACATCGCCGGAAAAGACTTCGCAAACCGCCGCGAGAAGACTTTGTAGCCTGACAGCATGTCTTTGAATTGGCGTCCAAACACGATACGCACGAGCTGCGTCAAGAGGATGTTACCGAGTCTGTGCCCGGGACGGTATGCTTCAGCGACGGTGGAAACGCGGGCGCCGTTAATGAAATCATAGCCGCCTTTGATGAGATGCTGAATAATCCGAGGTGAGGCACTTGCATCATAGGTGTCGTCCCCATCGGCTAGAACGTACACGTCAGCTTCGATATCAGCGAACATCCTCCGTACAACATTTCCTTTGCCTTGACGCCCCTCGCTTCGCACGATGGCTCCAGCTGCTCGCGCTACCCCGGCAGTTCTGTCAGTAGAATTGTTATCATAGACGAATATTCGCGCTTGCGGGAGAGCCGCTCTGAATCTGTGAACGACGTTGCCGATTGTCGAGGCTTCATTAAAGCAGGGGAGCAGAACCGCTATATTTAGTCCATCGGCAGAATCTGTCAGGTGCGTTGAGCTCACCGGACGACAAGGCTCACCTAGGCCGTTGGTACCCATCGTCAGCTCCTACAGGTCTGCACTGTTGCCGGAGCAGACTCGAAGACATGCTCTGCATTTGAAGATCTCGCGGTTATGTAATAAGGGCGAGGAGAAGACAATCTGTCTTTCAGATCTAGCAGCAACGTTCGGAGAAACCCAATTAGGAATTTGGCCAAAGGTATTATAATTTGTAACATGTAGAACAAAAGCACAGTACGAACACCTCAACTCGGGCTGCGATCGGAATTACAATTCCATTGATTAGAGTAGAGGGTAATGAATTGCCTCAAATTACTCTATCAGAAAAGCACTAATAGATGTCATTGTGCTGATATATACCACCACGATCGGATCCGGGAAGAGGCTATACTCCATCAAGGTTGCTCCTGACCTGTCCTGAAGGAATGATCGCATTTTCTTTGCCTCGATGAAATTCATAGCTATACCCATCTGCCCCTCGCATTATCCCGCACTGCACCCCTGTACGAATAACCTTAGACGCTGGATGCTGACGCGACTATACCGTAACCTATGTAGTCGACGTCTTGGTTACTATCTCTTCAGAGGGCGCACCTACCTATCCCAATCATACAAGTGGTCTGTTGAGGCCCCGAGCCAGCCTCTTGGAATTACGTCAAAAACTTAGTTACTGTTAAGCTTACAGGTCAGGCGCAATTCGTCGGAGCATGCCATGGCTGAGTGGACGACTTGGTGGTGTAGATTGCTCGGCTACCCAGGGGGATGCGCGGGACTTTCCCCATTTGAACTGGCAACCGCATTTGGACTGGCGCTGGCAGCGGCTGTTGCTGGCGTGCTGCTCGTCTTCAAGCTCGCCAGCAAGATATGAAACATGGAGGCTCACTCGCTATGGCGGCCTTTACAATCCGTGCATTTTTAGGGAGCCCCCGTCCTACCAGGGACACTGCAGGTCCATGGATCAAGAATGCCCCATGTTTATCCATGGGAAAGCTTCAAGGACAGGGGAGCACGCTTTAGGTGATCCGAACCAGCTGACGCCATTACATGAATTCCCACATCTAATACTTGGAGCGCTATCAGCGGGCAGCCAACGGGCTATTGCTCCTTATCACCGTCCCCCGAAATCTCCCGCTGTTTCTCATCAAGATTGGCTCGCCCGTAAAGGCGACGACAGTAGAGCGAGCGCCCCTCTGCCAAAGGGCATGCCGGGCTTTAGCTATGGATGTTAGCGTCGCTGAGGCGTGTGATATGCGAGGGTCAGCACAGTGCAACAGCACGACCACCCTCCTGATCAACTGGCCAACGAAACCATCTAGGCGGACAATCTTTGACAGCTCACGTGCCACGTTCGTGACGGCAAAGCCGCATCTAAAACTTTTGGACTAGACCTTTCGAGCTATATTCCAGCTTCAAAGGGATTTTGCGCTAGCTAAGCATGTGACCTCTTTGACTACCCGCGTTCGGTATAGTTTGCGATCTCCATGCAACATCGCGATGTGGATGTAGCGTCACAAGTCATATTTTATGATTTGTAAGCATCAACAAGGCGTTGATCAAAGTAAAATCATTTTTAATGAAAACGTGGTCCGCTTTGAACCAGGTTTTATTTGAAAATTGGATTACTCACTGGAGGTTTTTGCGCACCAAAGTGCGGGATATGCATTGAGATAACTTTGGATGACCAAGGATCAGCCCATAGGCCGTACGCTCTAGAGCATCTGACCGAATAGGAATCTTTGGCAAGGCTCGTTAAGGTCCCGGTAATGACTTCCGGCGACATCAAGGAGAGACGCCATGGGGCTCACCACAACGCTTACCGTTTTGTCATCCGCTCTGATCACCACGAGCTGGACGACCGCCCTCATGATCGTCGTGGCGGCGTTTGTCGCCGGTTTTGCGACCGCCAGCCTGCGCAGGCACCTGCGCATCACCCGCCGCTTCAACGCCATTCCTTTCGATGCCCGGGTCACAGGTCCGATCCTGCTCTCCTGATCAGGTAGAACTGGCCAGCCCCAGAGCAGCCCCTCCAGGCTGTCGAGCCGCCAGCCTTTTACCCATCTCCACACCAGGCCCTATGGCGTAACTTCCCGACGCCGTTCGGCCCAGACGAGGCTTGACGGGCTTATTCCCCTGGGGTCTCCCTGTACTCTGTCGAGACCCCTCCGTCATGGTGCGGAACGAACGGCCTCCTTTGCGCGTCTCACAGCAAAAGGAGTGCCGTTATGGACGCAGCGACCTATCTGATGATTCATGCCTTTATTGCGGACCTCAAGCCGTTTCCGGTGCTCCTGCTGTTGGCTGTGATGTTCCGCTTCGGTTGGAGCCTCGCCAACGATGTCAGAACGCACCGGCGCATCGCTTACCGCTTCGCGCGCATCGGATAGACACTTATGGCTGATGCCCGGTGTCTGACGGTTGGTGTGGGCTCTCTTGCGCCATCCACACCGCCTTATTGTTCACGACGCACGCAAAAAGGCGTCTGCTTGACGATCGACGCTGGGGAGATGGCTTGCCAGTAGGACGTTCGCAACAAGCTGCCATCATTGAGCAGCCGCTCAGGCCCAAGCCTCCCCTGCTGGCGGAACACCGGAAGTCTTTTCAACGGGCAAACTCCGCCACCGGCCGTAAACCGTTTTCCTCACATGCGCTTGGGCCGCGAAATCCCAGCGCGGTTCCGCACTTTGTCAAAAAACCCCAAGTTGAGGAACACATCATGCCCCCCGCAATCTTCGCCGGGGCCTTGTCCTAATGGCATTCAGGCCCACCACCGCCCCAGGTTCAAACTCCTGGAGAGATGCGCGGCCCGAAGAGCCCCCTCCAGCGCAAGCTTTCCAGTCGATCCGAGTTCCTGATCTTGACATTGAGGCACCGGATCCACCCTGCCCCGCGGGTCGGAGCGGCCGTGCCATGGGCCGACACACGCGTGACCGTCGCCAGCCCAGGCTGCGATGTGCAGAGCTACATCGTGGGCTCTGGCGAGCGGGTGCGGGTGCGCCAGTGTTGAAACGGAAATGGAGGACAGCGTTAGATGCCCGATGCGGCCAACCGCTGACCAAGCCTATTGCATTCGGTCAGACTTTGCTGATCAGCATCCGAGGGCAGAGAACTGCAGATCTCTTTGTGCACCATACACTCAGAGGATTCTCGGCTTCACGCCCCCGCGGCCCGTTGGATCTCAGCTTAATTACTGCCGCTGCCAGCATTGTCGGTATTAGCACCACCGCCCGTACCGCTGCCGGGGCTACTGCTGGGGCTACCAGCGTTGGCTGAGAAGGCCCCGCCAATTTTATTTTGGGATTGCTCCCACTGGTCCTTTGACTGAAGCCCGAGCGCTGCGACAGCAGCCATCGCCACCATGGCAATCAGGCCTGCCATAAACGAATACTCTACCATCGTCGCGCCGCTCTCATCCCGAACGGCCCGCTGCCAGAAGCGCCCCCGTGCCCCCATCATACCCTCCTGCCACGTTTGTTCGTCTGTTATGGCATATCGCGGCCCTCACCGCTAGGAATAAAGAGAGACACGGTTACTATTCGCCCGATGTCTTGCTGGGGTGTGCATCCCCGCAGACCCAGAAGCTGACACCGCACACACAGAAAGCCTCGCACCAGCGTCCCCTGCGATGATGATGGTTCCTGAGGGTGGAGCCATCAGCATGAACCAAGGACAACCGGAGCGCCGCTCCAGTGCACGCGTGCGCACCCGTCTCACCGGACGGGTCGCGGGCGAGGATCACGTCCCCATCGTCGACTGTCTCCTGTGGGACCTCTCCGCCACCGGCGCCCGGCTCGTGTTCCCGGATCCGGCCGCGATCCCGCTGGAGTTCGACGCCCTCGAGTTCAGCCTCCAGATCCCGGAGCAAGGCGCGTCCGCCCGGGTGCGGCTCATCTGGACCACCGGGGACGTGTACGGGGTCATGTTCACCCACTAGCCGGGATCCGCCCGAGGCGTCGACGGGCAGCGCTGCCCCTCCTCCCAATCAGCAGCCCCGCACGCCATGGCCCGCAACCAAGGCGCCGGCCGCCGCGTTCCTCCCGTGTCTGAAAGCGTCGGAGTGGCCATGAGCGGGATGAGAGTGGTGGCAGCAGTGGTGTGCCTGGTCGCGGCAAGCTCGCTCGCCTCAGCCAAGGAGCGGCGCCTGTGGGCCGATCCTCCCCCTGAGAGTACAACTCCAGCTCCCAGCGCTCCAGCGTCAACCCCGGTCAATGCTGAACCCGCCCCTCTGATCGACACGCGTGAGGATATCGAGGTCACAGGGTCCATCCAGGCCTGGCCCCAGCCCGCCCTGGACACAGAAGAGCCCCTGAGCCCCCCGCCCCTCCCCCGCTCCTCCTGCACGACCCGAGCCTACAAGGTGCTGTCGGGCGCAACCGTCCGGGTGCACGCCTGCTAGCCCCGCGCGCGACGAAGCAACGGCAACGGTGCTGGCAACTGACCCTCATCAGATTGGCATGGAACGAAAGCCTCTGACCCGCATTAACCGCACACGAAGGCCAGTACCCCACCGCCTTCGCCCTTCAGGCCCCTTGCGCACCCCTCGCGAGGGGCTTTTTCATGGAAGGCCGCGCGTCCCTGAAGGCCTCTCCCCGCTCCAAGCGGCTGCGACATCACCGATGCCATGATGCCCCGGGCCTGTGAGTTCCACTCCCTCGGAACATCGGCCTGCGGACGGTGGGGTCCATTTCACGAAGCGATCTCATAAATTCTTGCACGCTGAGGCACTCGCGCACCTCGCGACAGTACCTCTTCTGAGGTATGATCCCTCAGAGAAAGAAATATAGTTTCGTTGGGCAGTTTCTGATGTCAGTGCGTGTAACCGCGAGCAGCGTTCCGATTTGGGCGGAAGAGAGCCGGTTGGCCGCTCTTCGCAGCTTTGAGATCCTCGACACCGATCCAGAGGCCGCGTTTGACAGTCTCGCCCAGGTCGCCGCGCACGTCTGCGAGGCCCCCATCGCGCTTGTCTCCTTGATCGACGAGGAGCGGCAGTGGTTCAAGTGCGCGATCGGCGTCAATGGGGTTCGGGAAACCCCACGCGAGATCGCCTTCTGTGGGCATGCCATCCTTCAGACCGACGTGTTCGTTGTGCCGGATGCGACCAAGGACCCCCGGTTCGCCGCCAATCCCCTGGTCACAGGCGAACCGCGCCTGCGCTTCTACGCGGGCGTTCCCCTGATCACCGAGGAGGGCCTGCCCCTCGGCACGCTCTGCGTCCTCGACACCAAAGCCCGCTCTGAGGGGCTCACGTCCGTTCAGATGGAAACGCTTCTGGCCCTGGCCCATGCGGTCATGAGCCAGCTCAAGCTCAGACAGACCAACAAGCTCAGGGCGGACGGGGAACACCGGTTCAGGATGATTGCCGAGGCCATGCCCCAGATGGTGTGGTCCAGCCGCTCGGACGGCACCCCAGACTATCAGAACCGCCGCTGGTACGAGTTCACCGGTCAGCCGGTTGGGTCTACAAGCGGGGATACATGGAACCGTCTGCTTCATCCGGATGATCAGGCCAGGGCGTGGGCGCACTGGCAGCACTCACTGGCGACCGGCACCCCTTACGAGATCGAGTACCGTCTGCTCCATCATTCGGGCGAGTATCACTGGACGCTGAATCGTGCGTTGCCCATCCACAACAGCACGGGTGAGATCGAGCGCTGGTTCGGCACCTGCACGGACATGCATGAGCAGAAGCTCGCGGCCGAGCGCGCTCAAGCCAGCGAGGGCCGCTACCGTGCCCTGATCGAGACGAATGCATCCATCGTCTGGCTCGCCACGGCGGAGGGATTGATGAAGGGGGACGTGGGCTGGACGGAGACATCAGGCCAGGAGGCCGAGGAGTATGCTGGTGATGGCTGGCTCCAGGCCGTTCATCCGCAGGATCGGGAACGGGTCAGAGCCGGATGGGAACAGGCCGTTGCGTCGGCGACGCCCTGGGACGACGAGTTTCGCGTTCAGCATCGCGACGGCCACTACCGGTGGGTTCTAGCCCGGGGGATCCCGCTCAAGGATGACAAGGGTGCTGTCCAGGAATGGATCGGAACCCAAACCAGCATCCATGACCGCAAGCAGGCTGAAGAGGAGCTGTGGCGGGCGGCAAACTACGATGCGCTCACCGGCATCCCCAACCGTCTGCTGTTCCAGAAGAGGCTTGAACAGGCTCTTGGAGAGGCCAGGCAAGATGGCACCAGCATCAGCCTGATGGTGATCGACCTGGATGAGTTCAAGGATGTGAACGATTCCTTTGGCCATGACGCGGGCGACGCCCTGCTGAAAGAAACCGCCGCTCGGCTGTCTGCCACGGCACGAGACTGCGACACGGTCGCGAGGTTCGGCGGTGACGAATTTGTGGTCCTGCTCGCGGGCTCGTCCAGTCTGGAGCATGCGGCCGCCCTGGCGGAAGGCGTTGTCAAAAAGCTGAGCCAACCTGTGTCCTACGCCGGCCAGATGATCGCCAGTCATGCCAGCATCGGAATCGCGGCCTTTCCCGATCACGACACGGACGCGGCCGAGTTGCTGAAGGATGCGGACATGGCCCTGTACCGGGCCAAGGCCGAGGGCCGGAACCGCGTCGTGACCTATGCGCCGGAAATGCGGGCTGCGACCGAGCAGCGGATCACGCTCAGACGAGAGATGCGCGAAGCAATCGCCCTCGATCAGATCCAACCCTTCTATCAGCCGCGGGTCTGCCTTTCGACGGGCGAGATCGTCGGCTTTGAGGCCCTGGCCCGCTGGCAGCATCCGGCCCGAGGTCTCCTCACCCCTGCCAATTTTGCCAATGCCTTTGACGATCCCGAACTGGCCACCATGGTGGGCAAGCGCCTGATCGGGAAGGTGACCTCAGACATGCGCCGCTGGCTCAACCGCGGCCTGAGCTTTGGCCATGTGGCGATCAATCTGTCTCACACCGAGTTCATCCAGCCGAGTTTGGCCGAGGACATCCTGCGCATTCTCGACCTCGCGAAGGTCCCGCCGAAGCACTTCGAGATTGAGATCACCGAGAAGGTCCTGCTCGACGCACAATCGCATATGGTCTCCTCGGCTCTGGATAAATTCCGCGCTCGGGGGGTGCAGGTCGCTCTCGACGACTTCGGCACCGGCTTTGCCTCCCTGACCCACCTGAAGCAGTTCAAGGTCGATCACATCAAGATTGATCAGAGTTTTGTCCGCGGCATCGAGGAGGACCCAGACGATGAAGCGATCGTCACGGCCGTGATTGGACTTGGCCGGAGCTTGAACCTGAAGGTCACGGCTGAAGGCGTGGAAACGTCGGGCCAAGCGCAGAGACTGCGAGAGATGGGCTGCAGCGCCGCTCAAGGGTACCTCTATGCAAGACCGATCGCTGGCGCAGACGTGCCTGGATTTCTGTCTGGTTGGATCCCGCGGCAGACATCAGCCAAGCGACTGCTTCTCGTTGAGAGATAGGAACGTCCCTTGGCCCGCTGTTTGCGTCCGGCGCAAGGGAGGCAGACCTCCGGAAGCGGGGTGCCTCCTCGGCTGAGGCCTTCCGCACAACCCGGAGAAGGGAGGGTGCTCAGCCTGCCCTTCGCTCGTTCGAGCACTCGTTGACAGGGCCCGCACCTCGCAGAGGAACAACCGGTGGCGACGGGATGGGTCAAAAGTCTACGCGACTGGTGTGTCGGATCCAGACGTTGCTTTTCGGCAAAGGAACATGGCGATCGAGGGCGGGCAGTAGCTTCAATCACGTGCACGGGAGAGGGTTCACTCCCAGCTTCGGCATGTCCCAAGCGGGCCGCTGCCCCTGTACTCACCTGACACAAGGGAGCTCATTGGCCTGACGGACGACCCGTTCCAGGGCTGGACCCTGCGGGTCGCAAACGAAGCGAACCTGAACGCATGGATAGGCCGGCCCTGACAGCGAACAACGGCGCCAACGCCAGCAGTGACCTCTGCCCGAGCCGCGGAGCACCATACGACGCTCTGTCGCGACCCTCTCCAAGCTCAGGTCCCTGCGTGCCCACCCTACTGAACACGCCTGATCCACAAGGCGCTCATGTCATCATGCGGGGTTTTTGCATCGCTCCACTGCAGCGCACGGTCCACCATCGTGTCGAGCAGAAACTCCGAGGGGTCAGCCGCATGCTGGGCGATCACGGTCAGCAGGCGCTCCTCCGAAAAGGGCTCCCCTGCCGCATTCTCCGCCTCGACCACGCCATCGGAGTACAGGAGCAAAGCATCGCCTGGATGGAGCGTGAACGGGCTGGTCTCGTAAGCAAGGCTGGCATTGATGCCGATGGGAACGCCACCTTGGCCCAAGGGCACAACGTCGCCCCCACGTCGGATCAGCAGCGGATGGGGGTGGCCTGCTTGAACCAGGGCACCCTGGCCAGAGATTGGATCGATGTGCCCGTAAATCATAGTGAAGTAGGGCAGAGCCTCAGGCCAACTCTCGGCTGCCTGCTGAACAACAGCGGCGGGGGGACGCCCTGCCTCTATGACCGCAGCCTCGGAGATCAAGCGGTGCGCTGCGACGGAGGCCAGGGCCGCCGCCGCACCATGACCGCACACATCAATGAGAAAGAACGACAGGCCACCCTCATGCGGGAGAACGTTGAAGGTATCTCCCCCGATAAAGCTCGATGACTGCAACAATCCCGCATAACGCAGGTTTCCAACGGCTCCGTTGCTCGTCAGGAGGCTTTTTTGGACCAAGGCCGCAGCCTCCAGATCCTGCCGGTAGCGCGCTTCACGACCAGCCAGCTCAATCTCGGCTGACTTGCGCGCCGTGATGTCCATCGTGACACCGGCCAGTCGCCCGAAGCCCTCCGGCCCATCCTGAACCTCGGCCCGGTGGGCAATCCAGATGACCGATCCATCGGGCTTCAGGAAGCGAACCTCCAGGCTGTACGGCGCCCCGCCCGCGAGAGCCCGGGCGAGCGCCTCGCGATGCTGCGGCCGGTCGTCCGGATGAATCCGCTTGGCAAATTCGGCGGCGGGGCCACTCCTGATCCCAAACAGCTCCTCGGCATTCTCGGACCAGGTGACGAAATCGGTTCCCAGATCCCGCTCCCAGGCCGCAATCTGCCCCCCTTGCAGAGCCAACCGCAACTGCTCCTCGGTCCGCTTTTGATGCGTGACGTCTTGCCCTTGAAGGAAGATGCCGGTGGTGGCCCCGTCGGCCTCGGTGATCGGCTGATAAACGAAGTCGATGTAGCGGCACTCGATGCGCCCGGACTCCCTTTGTAGGGTCAGAGGAACCCCTCGGCCAATCGCCGGCTCTCCTGTTGCATAGATGTGCTCGAGCTGATGGAAAAAGCTCTCTCCAAGCTCTGGCAGAGCCTCCCGAACAGGCCTGCCGATCAACGGGCGGCGGCCGACGAGGTCAGCGTACGCGGCATTGACCATTTCGAAAGTCAGCTCCGGCCCGCGCACAACGGCAATGAAGCCCGGCGTATGTTCAAGCAACCGCCGCACCTCGCCCGGTTTGAAGGCAGACCGCGTTTGAGGGTCGGCGCCCGGGAGTGGATGGGCATCCGGATGGCCTTTGCCGGGTTGGGCCCGCTGCCGCTTGGTTGGCTCACTGATCAGGTGCTTAAAATCTTTATCGTCAAACATCATAAACAGACCCAATACTGCGTGCCTGCTGCCTGTCCATTGCGACGAATGGTCCAAGAGCTGGAGCCGTTTCTTAGCCTATTGCGGTCACATCGGGCGCAAAGTCACTCATCCGTTTCGGGAAAGTTTGTCCCATAGTTAAAACTCAGGGAGAGACTGCACGGCAGCGCCGAGGAAACGGATATCCTCACGGACAACACGTGCGGGGATAACACGGCAGCAGCGCCGGCAGTCTGCATCGCGGAGACGGAAGCCGTCGCCAATCCACGCCCCTGCTGCCACATGGGGGTTTTTAACCCTTGCTTCACCAATCCCCAGCAAAACCGCCCAATCTCTGCATACGCGTTTCAGCGCATTGACTCACGTCTTGAGCAAGCCCCAAGGCGGTGACGCGTAAGATGACGATCCTCGCCGTTGGCCGGTTGGCCCACGCAGATCAGAGGCGACGCGGTGCCGTCCGGCGTCGTCTGTCACATCGATTTTCCGCCAATCCGACGGCTCTGAACGCGGAACTCCAGGCAGTGTCCTGCACTTTGTCATAGAACACAACGTGAGGAGACACTTCATGCGCAGCCGCAGCTTTGTCGCCGGCGCTCTCTTACTGGCGGTCCTCCTGCCGACCGGATCTCAGGCTCAAGCGCCCGGAGACATGCGCGACCCTGACGGAACCAGCAGCCGGCCTTGGCCTACTCCGTCAACCCGGGCCCCCAATCTCGACGTTGAGGTGACCGGATCGATCCTGCCCGGCGAGACAGGATCTGTCGTGCCACCGGCCAGCACACGCGTGACGATCGACCGTCCCGGATGCGACGTGCAGAGCTATATCGTGGGTTCAGGGTCACGGGTGCGGGTGCACCGGTGCTGAGACGAGAGCCCACTCAGGACACAGAAGGATCCTGACTGGGATTATCGTTGGCAGGAGCAGACGTTGGCACCGGTCCGCCCCAGCCTCACATCAGGCCACCGCAGGCCAATCAGTCACACCGGAGGTGTTCGCCTCCGGTGTGCGATAGGTTTGGTGCTGATCGAGCAACTGGAGCGCCTCAAGGGCAAGGCCGCGATACGTGTCTTTGACGACGTCAAACTCATAGTCCCACGATTGCTCCTCGCGCTCGACAGCGTAAAACGCCCGTGCGACGGCCTCCACCTGACTGTCCATTGATTGCCCCATTGCATGTCGGTTCGTGCTGATTTGCTTTTGTCGACACCTGTTTGTTTCAAATTTTGCTGCCTGACACGAGCAATCAAAGTGGGTATCCCCAAAGTTGCCCTACCCTTACCCTGGAGATTTCTTCGTACCAGCGTTGCCTGGATCGGCTTTGGCTGGGACGGCAGCAATCGGTCGAGATAGCCAGAGCGGATCAAGACCCTGAGCTGGCTCTGCCGCCGCCAAACGAACACCGATCCGAGCCACAGCCCAAACAGATTGTGTGGGAGAACGCCTGATCCACACGGCTGTCGCCCAGTACCCCCCGCCCTTGTGTCCACCTAGAACTGATGGCGTGGTGGATCGAGCATGACAAAGGCGAGCACGCGAGCCTCACAGGCTGGCGGCTTGACGCCCCTGGCCTCGCGTCGTTACCGGAAGGAACCATGCCGATGCCGACTGCGAGTAAGGGAGCAGCAACATCTGCGGCGTCTTGCGTGATGCACGCATGCAATCCCACCGACGGCACGACTGCTGCGATGAACATCTGACCTCCTTTACCCATACTTCAGGCAGCCTGCGTGCAATCAGCCTCGTCGCCGTGCCTCTGAACAGCATGGCTCACCTGTTGGAGGATCTGGCATCAGAGAAGGCAGCAGAGGCAGCATGTCACGGCGTGAGCAGTTGGTGTGGATCAAGGCTCAGCCGTGTTCCGCGCGCCTCAGCGACTATAACTTTTGGCCTGTACCAAAGAGATAGTTCGGCCGAGCTCTACTATACCTTTCGAGATAGTCTGGACGATAAAGGGAGGCCTATTACCTCCGAAGAAGCCTAACCACAGAGAGGCGCCTCCTGATAGGAAATGGTTCAGAAATTGACCGATTTTCCTTTGTGTGAGCGCACCATGAACCCGACCCGTCTCCTGACCCTCGCTGGATCCGTCGTCTTCCTCGCGTACTCACCGGCATCGTATGCCCAGGGGACGGTCTCTCGGCAACAGTGCGTACCGGCGGTTGCCAATCCCTCGGACTACACGAACTGCCGTCACCGTGTCGTTCGTGGCCAGGCGGTCTGCCGGTGCGCGGTTGTTCCGCAAGCCCAGCGTCAGGCTCGTGCGCAGTACCGGGCTGAGGTGACCTACACCAGCGCCACCAGCCCGGCCACCCGCGCCGGAACTCTGTCGGGCTTCCTACCGGCGCCGGCTCCGGCCCGTGCACGAGTTCCCTCGCTGTGCCTGCACCAGGATGGCTGGATCAATCCGGCCACAGGACAGGCCAGCTGCTCCAGCAACAACGACGGCGGACAGAACACTGCGAGCAACGGCGGCGGCAACACCGGTGGTGGGAACACTGGTGGCGGGAACACCGGCGGCAACACCGGTGGCGGCAACACCGGTGGCGGCAACACCGGCGGCGGCAACACCGGCGGCGGCAACACCGGTGGCGGCAACACCGGTGGCGGCAACACTGGTGGCGGCAACACCGGTGGCGGGAACACGGGTGGGAACACCGGCGGCAACACCGGCGGCAACACCGGTGGTGGGAACACGGGTGGGAACACCGGCGGCAACACGGGTGGGAACACGGGTGGAGACACTGGCGGCAACACGGGTGGAGACACCGGCGGCAACACGGGTGGGAACACCGGCGGCAACACGGGTGGGAACACGGGTGGAGACAC
>NZ_JAFBID010000239.1 GCF_016811235.1 Microvirga arabica | reverse complement strand
GATGAATAGCACTTCAAAGCCTCTGAAGGTCAGCCGCATGAGATCTCCAGCAGGAGGTGATGGCAGGAACGGGCGATCAGACGGAGCATGACGAGCCCAGCAGGCCCTGCACATGATCAAGCACCCTCTGCGGCCCACCCGCCGTTTGCAGGATGTTAATCGGGCGCTCGTCAAAGGCGGTGTTGTGGCTCCTGATCCAGCTCTCGACTGCTTCCGCATCCCCACCAAGGCCCTGGTCGAGAGCTCGGCTCAGGCGCAGGAGGGGAGCGGCGCGCTCGAGCGTCAGCCAATCCTGGATCAGAGGCGTCTGGCTCTCCCTGGCCTGCTCGACCCCTGAGGCGGAGAGGCCCAGGATCGTGGCAAGTACCGGATCAGGAAGACCGAGATGCGCGGCAGCCCGCAGGGTAGCCTTAGACACCAGGGTAGTATCCTCGGGCCCTAAGGGCCGATTCAGTTCGCCTGACCGGGCGCGGGCGTCTTGGCGTCTGTAGTGCCATTCGTTGAGGAGCACGGCGCCCCAAGCCATGCAGCAGACGATCCCCGGCAGGATGA
>NZ_JAFBID010000238.1 GCF_016811235.1 Microvirga arabica | reverse complement strand
CATTGAGGCGGTGAAGATGGGTAGCAAGGGCAGAGCGGCGGGAGTGGGGTGGGACGAAGAGGTTGCGAACTGCTGAGAAGATACTAACGAACTTCTGCAGTCCTCCAGGAGATCGAAACCCTTGCATTGCTTGCTCTCGCCGTCGCAACGGCAGATGCGAGTTCTCCGCGCGATTGTTGAGCCCTTTGTGTTGCCGATGCTCAACTGCCGGCATGACTTGCCGTCGGGCGGCGGCATACGAGCCGAGCTTATCGGTGATCATCCGTCGCGGTGGGCACCCCTGCTTCTTCAGCAGACGCTTGAGCAAGCGCTTGGCCGCTTTGGTGTTGCGGCGCGCTTGGACGATCTCATCAAGGACATAGCCGTCTTGATCCACCGCCCGCCACAGCCAGTGCGTCTCGCCAGCAATGGTGATCACGACTTCATCGAGGTGCCAGATATCGCAGCGGCTCGGCCTCTTGCGCCTGAGGCGGCGAGCGTATTCAGGTCCGAACTTTAGAGCCCATCGGCGTACCGTCTCATAGGAAACGACGATACCGCGCTCGAGCAGCATCTCCT
>NZ_JAFBID010000237.1 GCF_016811235.1 Microvirga arabica | reverse complement strand
TCGGCGATCGGCTCGATGTACTGCTTGAAGGCATCGGCCGAACCCAGCGATCGCCCGCCCGAGATAATGATCTTAGCCGAGGTCAACTCGGGTCGGTCGTTCTGGGCGATCTCCTCACCCTTGAAGCTCGACAGGCCCGCATCCTCGGCTGCGTTCACCGTCTCGATGGCGGCAGAGCCGCCCTCGCCAGCCGCCGGGAAGGCGGCGGTGCGCACGGTGATCACCTTCTTGGCGTCGGTGGCCTGCACGGTCTGGATGGCGTTGCCGGCATAGATCGGCCGCTCGAAGGTGTCGGGTGAGAGCACCTTGATGATGTCGGAGACCTGCATCACGTCGAGAAGCGCGGCCACGCGCGGCATCACGTTCTTGCCCTTGCTGGTGGCGGGCGCCACCAGGGCATCGTAGGAGCCTGCGAGCGAGACGATCAGCGCCGCGGTGGGCTCGGCAAGCTGGTGCTCGTAAGGAGCGGCATCGGCCAGCAGCACCTTCTCGACGCCGTCCAGCTTGGCGGCGGCCTCGGCCGCGGCGCGGGCGTTCGAGCCGGCCACCAGCACATGCACGGGCGCGCC
>NZ_JAFBID010000236.1 GCF_016811235.1 Microvirga arabica | reverse complement strand
TCCGAGCGCCAGGATGGCACCTTCTCGCGATCTGACTTCAGCTATGATGCTGAGGCGGACGCCTACACCTGTCCTGAGGGCAAGACCCTGACGACCAGCGGCACGGTTGTGAACGAGGGCACGACGCGCCTCTACAGGGGCAGCACCTTTGACTGTGGTC
This sequence comes from Microvirga arabica, assembly GCF_016811235.1. Classification (GTDB taxonomy): domain Bacteria; phylum Pseudomonadota; class Alphaproteobacteria; order Rhizobiales; family Beijerinckiaceae; genus Microvirga; species Microvirga arabica. The sequence goes on along the minus strand of NZ_JAFBID010000236.1, from coordinate 410 downwards.
CTTGTCATCTCAAGCAGCAGTGCTGTCCCAACACGCCGGCCCGCAAGATCCCGCGCAGCATCTATGAGCATGCCCGTGAGGTGGCGCGCTCATTGAGGGGCACGCCGGCCTTCGAGCGGTCACGTCAGGGCCGCAAGCGCATCGAGATGTTGTTTGCGCATCTCAAGCGGATCCTGAAGATGGGACGTCTGCGGCTGCGCGGTCCGTGCGGGGCTCAGGACGAGTTCCTGCTGGCAGCAACCGCCCAGAACCTGAGAAAGCTCGCCAAGCAGGTCACTTCACCAGGGCCTCAGATGACCCAAGAAGCCTGAGAAGACCTGAGGGATACACCTCACCACAATCCTAGCCTCAACAAGGCAAGCTGCATCGCTGTCCCAGCCCGTCCGGATGCCGACTTTGTCAACGAAATC
>NZ_JAFBID010000235.1 GCF_016811235.1 Microvirga arabica | reverse complement strand
CCGATCAGCGATGCCATATCGCTCGGATCGCATGACCACTGGGTACCGATAGCCGCCCCATCGGAGGATACGGACACGACGGCAAGAGAGCGCAGCTTGCCCTCGCGGGCGAGCCGCAGATGCTCTTGCAGGAGGTCGATCATCGAAGCTGTGTTCTCGTCGACGGGCGGTGTGTTGACGGGACGGAGCTTGGCCACCGATCTACGCTCGCTACCTTGCTTTTCGCTCATGGTGCACCCCTCAATCATTCCCAGGCTCTTGCAGACCTCTCATCGAGAATGCGCACTAGACATAAACCAAGTGTCAACACTAGCCCGAGATATTAGAAACATCGGGCGTGTCGTATTTCGACAACAGTGCTGAGTAAGCTTAGCCAATACGGTATGCAGCTGCGCTGATCAGGATTCTGTACGGTCGTGGTAATCAGTCAACAACTGCGCGGATGTAGATACAGATGGATGACGGCTTACGTGAGGAATGCGCAGATACCAACACTTGGCTCAACATTGTGAGGGATAAGGATTCGCTTGAACTCGGCCTCCAAGCCGACCGTATGTCAGAGGCCGAAGTGGCCCTGCGCCT
>NZ_JAFBID010000234.1 GCF_016811235.1 Microvirga arabica | reverse complement strand
TCGTTGCGACTATCGAGTGGACGGTTCGCTTTGTGGAGACGCATTACAACAAGTTGCGGCGGCGTCATCTTGGTTCGGAGCTTCTGCTGGTATTCCTCGCGGCCGCGGGCCTTGCCTTTATCGTGCTCTTCAAGCCCAGCATAGTGGAAGGGATCATCGAGACGATCGACCGCATGGTGTTCCAGAAAACCGATTCCTCGTCCTTTCAGGAGCGTAACATGTGGACTGCCACGTCCCTGCAGGCGCTCCTCTCCACCTATGGGCTCGGGGTAGGGGTTGGTGGAACGCGATCTTCCAACCAGATCGTGGCCGTCGCCAGCAACACCGGCATCATTGGAGCAATGCTCTATTACCTGTTCATCATTCAATCGCTAACCCGGCGGGCCGCGCCGCACGACATAGAGGGGGCCGTTCTCGTGAGTGCGCTCCGGTACTCCTTCGTCCCGAGCTTCGTCATCAGCCTGCTGATCAGCCCAACGGCAGATTTCGGCGAGGGCGGAGCCTTCCGATACGGGCTTCTGACCGCGATCGGAATCGGCGGGATGTATGCCGTCCACCATCAAAAGCACGCCAACCAAACCCGT
>NZ_JAFBID010000233.1 GCF_016811235.1 Microvirga arabica | reverse complement strand
GCCTCCTGATCGCATGATAATCGCGTGCCCGGTCACAGGACCGGGCACGCCCTCCCTACTCTGATGCAGGTTCCTTAGGCTGATGCTGCGCTACATCGGACGACGAATACTCATTGCCATCCCGACGCTGATCATCGTGTCGCTGCTGGTCTTTGCCCTGCAGAAGCTTCTGCCCGGTGATCCGGTTCTCACCATGGCAGGCGAGGAGCGCGACCCGCAGGTGCTGGAATATCTGCGCCAGAAGTACCGCCTGGATGACCCAATCCCCGTCCAGTACTTCGCCTGGATCGGCTCGGCCCTGACAGGCAACCTGGGCATATCGCTGCGCACCGACATCCCGGTTCTCGACCTGATCATGAGCAAGCTCCCGGTCACCCTCGAGCTTGCCATCATGGCCATGATCGTGGCGCTGGCCATCGGCATTCCCGCCGGCATCATCTCGGCGGTGAAAAAGGGAACAGCCGTCGACTACACGGCCAACGTGATCGCGCTGTCGGGCCTGTCGATTCCGAACTTCTGGCTCGGCATCATGCTGATCATGCTGATCTCGGTTCGCTGGCAGCTCCTGCCCGCCTCCGGATACGTGCC
>NZ_JAFBID010000232.1 GCF_016811235.1 Microvirga arabica | reverse complement strand
CGCAGGATGGCGGCGGCCATGATCAGGCCGTGCCAAGGCAGGCGGGTGTACAGGTTGAGATCCAGCCACGCGTTCCAGGCCACCGCGGCAGCCGCAATGGCCGGCCAGGAACTGGTGCGCTTGACCACATCGAGCCACAGGTCTTCGTTCTCCGCTTCGTCCTGATCGGGGTCATAGACCAGATGCGAGCGGCTCTTCGGCAGCGGGGTCTCGCCTGCGAGCACCTTGCTGGTGCGGTCGAGCAGGGCATCGATCTCGGCAAAGTGTGCCTTCCACGGATCGGCATCGTTGGCATAGGGCGGGTAAGCCTCGTCATCCTCCGGATCCACCCGCTTTCCTTTGATCCGGACGGGCTTGTCCTCAGCCACGGGGCCGATGCCGCGCAGGGCGGCTAGGCCGTCAATCGACAGCGGCCACGGCGCCTTCCTAGCCAGAGTGGTGCGTCTTGCCCGCAAGGCAGCCGCGGCGCGGGTGAGCTCGTGGGTGGGATGGCGCACGTCCATGCCGGCATCGTGCAGCACGAGATCACCGACATCGACGAGGTGTCCGTCCAGCAGAAGGGCGCGCACGGCTTCGGTCATGTCGCAGCGCGACTGCCAGCCGGC
>NZ_JAFBID010000231.1 GCF_016811235.1 Microvirga arabica | reverse complement strand
CCGACCTTCACGCCGGCCTTGCGGCCGCCGGGCTCGGCGGTCTTCACCACCTTCAGGCGCGGAGCGACATCAACGCCGAGCGTCTCAGGGCTGGTCTCGTCCAGCGGCTTCTTCTTGGCCTTCATGATGTTGGGCAGCGATGCATAGCGCGGCTCGTTGAGGCGCAGGTCCGTGGTGACGATGGCCGGCAGCTTCAGGCCCACCATCTGCAGGCCGCCGTCGACCTCGCGGGTGACGTCGACGGAGCCCTCGCCCACATTCACCTTGAACGCGAAGGTGCCCTGCGGCCAGCCCAGCAGCGCGGCCAGCATCTGGCCGGTCTGGTTGGAATCGTCGTCGATGGCCTGCTTGCCCATGATGATCAGGTCGGGCTTTTCCTGCTCGACCACTTTGGCCAGGATCTTGGCGACGGCGAGCGGCTCGACGGCGGCGTCGGTCTTGACCAGGATGCCGCGGTCGGCCCCCATGGCGAGCGCGGTGCGGATGGTCTCGCCGGCCTGCTGCGGGCCGATGGAGACGGCGACGATCTCGGTGGCCTTGCCCTGCTCCTTGAGGCGCACGGCCTCCTCGACGGCGATCTCGTCGAAGGGGTTCATGGACATCTTGATGTTGGCGAGCTCCACGCC
>NZ_JAFBID010000230.1 GCF_016811235.1 Microvirga arabica | reverse complement strand
TGGATGGGCTTTCGTCCCTCGATCCCGGATTCCCTGCCGGTGATCGGGCCCGCCGGACGTGACCAGCGCGTGATCTACGCCTTCGGTCATGGGCATTATGGTCTCACTCAAGCTGCGGTCACATCGCGGCTCGTCGTCGATTTGGTCGAACGGAAACCCGTAGGCATAGACTTGAAGCCTTTCCTGCCGCAGCGCTTCTGAGATCATTTGGTGGGTGGTAAAGAAGGCTTTGTCAAAGTCGGCACCGTCAGAGGGGAGCAAGGTTTGTGCAATAAACCTCGGTACCTTGGACGAAGGAACAACATCAGTCTGGCAGTGTCTGGTTGGGTGTGAAGCGGCACCGAAGCTTTGACTCCTCCCAAGGGAAGCGCAACACCTCGGTCCGGCAACACAAGACGAACAATTCGGTAGGATCACGATCGGCGCCTACAATAATCCTCTACGCTACAAGTTCGCCAGCAACATCATGTGCGTAGCGGCGGCCGACTCAACGGGCCGAATTCAATGCTGATCCACAACCTACCTCCGTCAGCGCCTGAGGCGCGCGCGAGGATAAGGACGATTCGACGGGGATGTGTCGCAAACTTTTTGTTTCAGAGTTCCGGCTACAACGTCGAGGCGACAGTGAGGGGGGACGCGGTGTTCA
>NZ_JAFBID010000022.1 GCF_016811235.1 Microvirga arabica | reverse complement strand
CGTCCACTCCGCGCCCGGCCTCGGCTCTTGCCTCAGCCTAACGACACCGTCTGTCAGATTAAGTCCAAACTACTTCACAGGATTGCCCCTGATCTCGGCAACACGACTGGGCGAGAGTCCCGACCGGAGCGGCTCCGGCCTGACGCGCCTGCCCGATCCTCGTCCTCCTCGAACCATCCTGATCGGCTAAAAAACGCGCGGCTCCTCAAGGACCGCTCGCGGCCACAGAGGACCGGCGCACCCGCGTGTCCGCGATCCCAACCGCATTTAGAGAAGAACGAGATGCAGACGGTATCTCCCATCACACCCTTGGTGCGCCCCGCCGCATCCCAGGCTCCACCCCTGCTGAAAAGCCGGCGCGGCCTGATGCTGTTGGCCGCCATTGTTCCCGTGGCCGGCAGCCTTGTTATGGGTTGGCCCTGGCTCGTCGCCGCAGGCATCGCCCCGCTGCTGCTCTCCGCGGCCCCCTGCCTGGCGATATGCGCCCTTGGCCTGTGTGCATGAAGGGCATGCCAGGGCGGTCCTGCTCGACCGCGCCCTCCCGGCGCAAAACCCAACAATGAACCCCCAGGCCAGCCCAAGGGCTCGACCCCTTTGACCCCAAGGACTCAGACATGAAGAAGATCATCACCAACAAGCCCGCCCTGGCCGGAGCCGCCGCGCTCACCCTCGCGACCATCGGCTACAGCGTCCGCTCGGAAGCCACTGAGATTCTGGAGGTTTCCAAGCTGCCGGGCCACACGCACATCCACGGCCTCGCCGTGGACCGGCAGGATCCTTCCAGGCTGCTCATCGCCACCCACCACGGCCTGTTCCGCGCAGGCCCTGACGGCAAGGCGGAGCGCATCTCCGAGGTCCAGGACTTCATGGGCTTCAACCCGCATCCGAGGGATCCGAAGACGCTTTATGCCAGTGGGCACCCGGCGCAGGGGGGCAATCTCGGATTCATCGCCTCGACCGACCAAGGGAGGACCTGGACGCAGGTGTCGCCCGGCGTGAACGGTCCGGTGGACTTTCACCAGATGACGGTCAGCCCCGCCGACCCGAATACCATCTACGGCTCCTACAAGGGACTTCAGGTTAGCCGTGACGCGGGCAAGACCTGGAAGGTGGTCGGCCCCACGCCGGACAAGCTCATCGACCTCGCCGCCTCAGCGAAGAACGCAGACACGCTCCATGCCGCGACGGAGGACGGCCTGCTGGTTAGCACGGATGCCGGCAAGACCTGGAAGTCGCAGTTCAAGGGAGCCCCGGTCAGCCTGGTGGAAGTCACGCCCGAAGGCACGCTCTACGCCTTCGTGATCGGCCGCGGCTTGGTCCGCTCGGCAGAGGAACCGCTCGATCTGACGGAACTCGGCAATGATTTCGGCGGCGGCTACCTCCTGCATCTCGCCGTCGATCCGGCCAATCCCGACCGGCTGTTCGCCGCCACGGGCAAGGGCCGGGTGCTGACCAGCACGGACCGGGGCCGGACCTGGAGCAGCTTCGGTCCTTCGAACTCGTGAGGTAACATCTGTTGATGGGCGTGATGGACGGCATGGGGTGGATGATGGCGGGAATGGGCCTTGTCTGGCTCCTTGTCGTCATCCTGCTCGTCCTCGGGATTGCGGCGCTGGTGAAATACCTGCGCCGCTGAGATCGAGGCAAGCCGCAGGAACAGGGCGGCAGGACTTCGATGTTGAGGTGGGGGCTCCACGTCAGCAACGACAGCCAATAGGAGACATCCGATGAGAACCTTTCCGACACTGGCCTTGACGAGCCTTTTGACGCTGGCCGGGACGGCCGCGTTGGCTCAGGCGACATCGCCGGCCCCGTCCACCCCCGGTCCTGCACCAGCGGCTCCGATGCAGGGCATGGGTACGATGCAGCCTGGCACCGGCCAGCCAAACCCCGGTGGTCAGGCTCCCGGGCAGCAGGGTGGAATGATGCAGGGCGGCTGCCCCATGATGCAGCGCAATGCGCAGATGGCGTCCAACATGGAGCAGATGCAAAGGCAGATGGCCGAGATGACAACCACGATGCGGCAGATGCAGGAGCAGATGAACCGAACCCGGTGATCCGGCGATGCTTGAGGAGCGGAGCGGTGGCTCCGCCCCTCACCGAGTGAAAACAGCACGATGGGAGACGGCGCCGGGATCCGAACGGCTCCGGCCATGAGCTTGATGCTTGCCTACAGAAACACTGCCATTGTCCTGGGTGCCTCAGTCTGCCTAATCCTGGCGGGCACGGCGCTCCTGTGGATGTTCCGCCGGGACGGCGAGAGTTCTGCCCGAATTACCTTGGGCCGGCAGCTTTACGGTGCCTACTGCGCCTCCTGCCATGGAGCCGATCTTCAGGGAGAGCCCGACTGGCAAGGCCCCAAGCCGAACGGATTGATGCCGGCACCACCGCACGATGCGACGGGACACACCTGGCACCACTCGGACGAGGAGTTGTTCCGCATCACGAAGCTCGGCATGGCGGCTGTGGTACCCAACTACGAGAGCGCCATGCCGGCGTTCGGTGATGCGCTGTCGGACCAGGAGATCAAGGCCATTCTGGCCTTCATCAAGAGCACGTGGCCCGAGCGCGAGCGCACCTACCAGCAGGAGCGGAGCCGCCCCTGACGTGAACGCGGGCCCCGCGAGCCGGCCTCATTGAAGCCAGAACAGCGACCCGGTCCTATCCTCCTGCGCTACAGTGCCAAAGCCTTCTTGAGCTTGGCCAGCGCGGTCGCCTCGTCCTCGTGGTAGTCGATCAGGCTGACGAGATCGCCTTTGGCGTCGGTGACGATCACCGAAGACGTGTGGTCCATCATGTAGTCGCCGCCCTCGGTCGGCACCTTGCGGTAGCCGATGCGGAAGGCCTTGGCGGCCGCTGCCATCTCCTCCGGCGTGCCGGTGAGCGCGACGATGCGGGGATCGAAGCTCTCAAGGTAGGTCTTCAGCAGCTCGGGCGTGTCCCGCTCCGGGTCGACCGTCACGAACACGACGTTGAGGCGGTCGGCGTCCTGTCCGAGTTCCTTGAGGTGCTGGCTCATCTCGAACAGCGTTGTCGGGCACACCTCGGGGCAGTGGGTGAAGCCGAAGAAGTAGGCCGTCGGCTTTCCCTTGAACGTGTCCTGGGTCACGCGCTCGCCACGATGGTTGATGAGCGAGAACGGGCCGCCGACAGCCGGCACTCCGGAACTCGTGACGGTGGGCTGGGCGCGCAGGCCCAGCTTCTCGACCTGAAGCCAGCCAAGGGCGATCGCGCCGGCACCGAAGAGCACGACGGCGACAAGAGCCCATGCGGTCCAACGGATGATCCTGAGGGCGATCATCCCCGGCACCTCAATGATGCCCGTGGACATGCGCCGGAGCCGCCTGCGCTCCGATCCCGCCGACCACGTACTCGATCGCCACTGTGCCCGCCTTCTCGAACACGAGAGTCCCCTTGACCGTGTCGCCCGGCTTCAGCGCCTGCCGCAGGTTGACAAACATCGCGTGCAGGGTTCCGGGCTTCAGCTCGACCGTCTTCCCTGGGGCGATCTCCAGCCCTCCGGTGACGGGTTCCATGCGCGCGACGCCGTCAGCGACCGTGGAGCGATGCACCTCAAAGCGTTCGGCCACGGCCGTGGAGCCGCCGACCAGGCGGTCCGGCTCGGGCCCGGTGTTCGTGATCCGCATGTAGCCGCCGCCAACCTTGGCACCGCCGGGCGTGGCGCGGGACCAGGGCGCCTCGACCATTATGGAGCCTGCGCGGTAGGCCTCGGGCGCGGTCTGCGCCGTCGCGAAACCTGCGGGGACCGCAAAGAGGCCGGCGAGAAGGAAGGCAGTCGCGCCGAAGTGGATTGGGTTCATCGCATTAACTGTTTGCTGTCTTGAGGGACCGATAATCGGGTCCGGGATGCGGGGGACGTGCCTCCTGATGCGACCGCAGTCAATGCGGTACACGGTCGGGACCGTACACGCTTTCGTTAGCGGCCCATCGCAGCTCCCGCATTGGCTGCGACCCGGAGGATCCCATGAGAATTGCCGCCTCCCTCCTCGCGCTTGTCCTTGCGTTGCCCGCCTTGGCGGGTCCGTTCGACATCCCGCCTGATCAGTATGACGAGACCGTCAACCCTGCCCTGCAACGGGTCGGCGCCGACCTCCGCGTCCGGCAGATGGCCTGTGCTCCCGTCCGCTGCCGCTTCACGGCAATTCAGGTCGACATCGAGGTGTCCGGTCCGACGGACCGTCCCGCTATGGAGCGGATCACCATCGCTGCCTCCTTCCGCCAGGGTGACGATGCCGCCGCCGCAGGCCTGATCGAGGACACGCTCACCGTCCTCGGGGCGACCATGGTGGCCTACGATCCCGGGATGGCAGCGGACCGGCGCAGCGAGGTCCTGCTCGAACTGGGTGAGGCCGCCCTCAGCGTGGGCGAGGCGCATGTGGACAGCGCCGACGTGCATTACGCCCTCTCATTCGACGACCTCAGCGGGCGCCTGAAGATCACCGCCGCGACATTGCGCGCGGGGCACGGCTGAGGAACCTCCGGAACGAAACCGGGTGCGACCTGTTAACCCTTGTTTAACTTTCGCCTTGAGCGCCGTCGGCGTGCCGTGTCAGGTTTGATGAACAAAACCTTAACGGCACAGCGGTGGGGCCAATGCGGCAACCTCTCTTCGGGCTTCTGAGCGTTCGGCCTTTGTCCCGGAGCACGTTCCGTTTCGCCGCCGTCTCCCTCGCCCTGATCCTCAGCGCAGCAGCGCAGGCGCAGACCCAGACCGGAAGCATCCTGCCAGGCATCACCCAGCCTGCCGCCAAGGTCGGAGCCGCCAGGCCGATCCCCGGCTGGACCCTCTTCTGCCAGCAGTACCCGACGGAGTGCACGGTCGACTCGTCCGAGCCTGCCACCATCGAGCTCACGGCGAAGGACTGGCAGACCCTCAACCGCGTCAACCAGCAGGTGAACGCCGCCATCAAGGCAAAGACCGACAAGGATCACTGGGGCGTCGAGGACCGCTGGGACTTCGCCGAGGACGGCTACGGCGATTGCGAGGACTTCCAGCTCGTCAAGCGCAGGAAGTTGGTCGAGGCCGGCTTCCCACGACGGGCGCTGCGGATGACCGTAGTCATCGATGAGGAAGGCGCCGGTCACGCGGTCATGATGGTGCGCACCAACCGCGGCGACTTCATCCTCGACAACAAGCGCAATGCCATCCTGCCCTGGCACAAGACGGGCTACGCCTACGTCAAGCGTGAGGGCGACGAGAGCTCGGCCTGGGCGTCGCTCGGTGGCCGGACGTCGCCGACCATGACCGCGAACCAATAGGCCTCAACCGAAGGAAAGCCTGCCTGGCCGCTCTCAGGCCTCGAAATAGGACGCCACGAGGGTGAACAGGGCGAAGCCGCCGATGAAGAAGGCGGCCGTGTAGCGGGTATCCTCAGCCGCCTCGTGCGCCTCGCCCAGCATCTCCTCGATGGCAGCCAGGATCAGCAGCCCCGCCGTGAAGGCGAGCGCCGTGAGCTTCAGGCTCTCGCTCTGGTCGCGCAGAAGCCAATAGCCGATGCTCGCCCCGAGCAAGGTCGCGATCACGAACGAGGCCGACAGCAACAGGCGGGTGCTGCGCTTGACCCCCTTGTCGCGGAAGTTGGCAATCGTCGCGAAGCCCTCGGGGATGTCCGCCGTGACCTGACCGATGGCGAGCACCAGGGCAAGGCTGAAGGAGACGACCGAACCCACCCCGATCATCAGGCCGTCGCTGAACAGATCGATGAACACGGCCGCGTAGACCATCCAGGGACCGGATGCATCCTCGCCACCCCCGAAGTGCTCGATCCCCCAGTCGAGCAGGATGAAGGCTGCGCCGCCGAGGCAGAAGCCCAGCACCACCAGCCAGGGGGCCGCGCCCTCCAGCGCCTCCGGCATCAGCTCGATGGCGACTACCGCAACCACGATGCCAGCCGCCACGTGGAGCGCCCGGCTCAGCGTCCGCCGGGAGGTCTTGACGAGTTCGGCGACCGCCCCTCCGGCGAAGTTGCCGAAGGCCGGGAGCAGCGCCAATGCCAGAACCTGGAGATATGGATCCATCGCCTCTTCCGCTGCGAAGCCTTCCCGGCCAACGCGGCTGCCTTGGCCGAGTTCACTGATGGCGAGGCTGCCGTCCGCTGCCGAACCAACTCTCCTGTGGCTCAGCCTCTACCCAATCCATCGCGGCACGACGGCGCAATACGCCCCGTAGGCGGGACCGTGCATCCGGTGCAGATGCTCCTCCTCCATGCGGATCTGCACCGAGAAGGCGATCCAGGCAGCGCCGAGAGCAGCGGCAGTGCCGGCTTTCGGCGCCATGAGAAAGGCGCCGAGCACCACAGCCATTATGCCGAGGAAAGTCGGGTTGCGGGACCACGCGAACAGGCCTGTCGTCACGAGCCCTGTCCGCTCCCGGTCGAGGCCGATGCGCCAGGACGCTCCCATCCTGACTTGGGCAGCGATGATCGTGCCGCTGCCCAGGATCATGATCGTCAGGCCAAGCCACGCGATGGTCGGGTGCACCAGGACGGGTATCCGGCCGAGGGCCGTGTCGATCTCCGGCGAGATCGCCCGCACGATCAGGAAGACGAGCAGGACCGCGCCGCCGACGCGGTAGACCCGGCCGACGAAGTCGTGGGCCGTGTCGTCCTTCCCGAACCGGTTGGGCGAGCGCCCAATACGACGCGCCACCTGTCGTATCAGCAGCGCGAAGGCGATGCCGATGACGACGAGGAGCGCGACCGGAAGCCAGGCGGACGGCATCACGTCCGTCCTCCGGCCGCGAGCAGGCGCATCGCATTGGCCGTGACCAGCACCGTCGCGCCCGTGTCCGCCAGGATGGCGGGCCAGAGACCCGTCACCCCGAGGATGGTGGTCACCAGGAACACCGCCTTGAGGCCGAGCGCGACGGTGATGTTCTGGCGGATGTTGCCCATCGTGTCCCGGGACAGGCGGATCATGCGGGCGATGTCGAGCACGCGTCCGTGCAGCACGGCCCCGTCCGCCGTCTCCAAAGCCACGTCGGTGCCGCCACCCATGGCGATGCCGACGTCAGCGGCGGCCAAAGCCGGGGCGTCGTTGATGCCGTCACCGACCTTGGCGACGACCTTCCCCTGCGCCCTGAGCTCGTTGACGATGCGGAGCTTGTCCTGCGGCAGCAGGTCGGCGCGTGGCTCCACGCCAAGCGTGCGGGCGATGGCCGCCGCTGTCTTGGCGTTGTCGCCGGTGAGCATGATCGGCACGATCCCGCGGGCCTTCAGGGCCTCCAAACCCTCGATTGCATCCTCCCGGGGTTCGTCGCGCACCGCGATCAGCCCGACGGGCGCATCGTTCACGAGCAGGACCGACACCGTCTTGCCGTCCTCCTGTAAGGCCGCAACCCGGGCCTCGACCTCAGGCGGGAGCGGAGTAATGGCCGCGGCGGCCTTGGGCGAGCCGAGGAACAGGCCGCGCCGCTTGAACCGACCCTTCACGCCCTTCCCGCCGAATGCCATCACGCCAACCGCGGGAGCGACCTCAATGTCCTCCGCTTGAGCACGGGCCACAATGGCCCTGGCGATGGGATGGGACGAGGTGGCGTCGAGGGCGGCCGCATCCTCCAGGACATCGCGCGCACTGGCTTCGCCGAGGGCGATCACGTCTGTGACCTGCGGACGGCCTTCGGTTAGGGTTCCGGTCTTGTCGAGGGCGACCGCCGTGACCTTGCCGAGGATTTCCAACACGGCCCCGCCCTTGATGAGCAGGCCGCGCCGGGCACCTGCCGCCAAGCCCGCCGCAATGGCCGCCGGGGTCGAGATCACCAGGGCGCAGGGGCAGCCGATCAGCAGCACGGCCAGCCCCTTGTAGACCCACTCGCCCCAGGGTTCGCCAGCCAGCAGCGGCGGCAGGATGGCCACGAGGGCGCCAACGACGAACACGGCAGGCGTGTAGTAGCGCGAGAAGCGGTCGATGAAGCGCTCGGTCGGCGCCTTGGCCTCCTGCGCTTCCTCCACAAGCCGAACTACGCGCGCGATGGTGTTGTCCTGCGCCTCGGCGGTGACCTGGACGCGCAGGCTGCCGTCCGTGTTGATGGTGCCGGCGAAGACGGTCTCGCCCTTGCCCTTGCGCTTGGGCGTGCTCTCGCCCGTGACCGGAGCCTCGTCGATGGCGCTCTCGCCGGAGACGATGGTGCCGTCAGCCGGGACACGGTCTCCAGCACGCACCGCGATGACGTCGCCGACCGCCAGGGTCTCCGCCTGAACCTCCTCCAAGCTGCCGTTGCGCTCGATGAACGCGGTCTTGGGCACCAGGCCGGTCAGGGACCGGATGCTGGCGCGGGCCCTGCCTGCGGCAACGCCTTCCAGCAGTTCGCCGACGAGGAAGAGGAGCACCACGATGGCAGCCTCCTCGGTCTCACCGATGATCACCGCGCCGATGGCGGCGATGCTCATCAGGGTCTCGATGGTGAAGGGTGCCCCGGCCAGGGCCGCGGACACGGCCCGGCGGGCGATCGGCACCAGGCCGACGGCCATGGCGGCGGTGTAGAGCCAGACCTCGTAGCCCGGCAGGAGCGCGGCCAGACCCCACGCAGCCGCGAGGGAAAGCCCGCAGAAGAGCGTCAGCCGCCCCTTGGCCGAGCGCCACCAGGGATCGTCCTCGGCCCTATGGTCGTGGTGATGCCGCGTCTCCTCGCTCATCACGAGCGTGATGCCGTAGCCGAGGTCGCGAACGACCTTCTCGACCTGCTCGCCCGTGCCACTCCCGTCGGCGCGCAGGCGCAGGGTCTCCGTGGTGGTGCTGATGGCGATGTCCGACACGCCGGGCACGCGGGTGAGCGCGGTTTCGATCTTGCGGGCGCAAGACGCGCAGTCCATGCCCTGGACACGATACCTGATCTTCGGGGGAGCGACGTTCGCCGACATCATCCGGTCCTTGCATTTCGAGTCGGATCGACCCTACATCCTCTAGCGGCTAGAGGTTCAAGAGGTTTTTTCGATGTCCCTGACCATCGGCGAGCTGTCGCGACAGACCCAGGTGAAGGTGCCGACCATCCGGTACTACGAGCAGATCGGGCTTCTGGCCGAGCCGGTCCGGACCGACGGCAAGCAGCGTCGGTACGGTCCCGGGGACGTCCGCCGGCTCAACTTCATCCGCCACGCCCGCGCGCTCGGCTTTGAGATCGAGGCGATCCGGCAGCTTCTGGGCCTCGCAGGGGATCCCGACCGCTGCTGCGGCGAGGTTCACGACATCACCAGGGCACACCTCGAGGAGGTGAAGGACAAGATCGCCCGGCTCAGCGCCCTGCGTGACGAACTCGAGACCATGGTTGCCTGCGACCACCGCCGGATTTCCGAGTGCCGGATCATTGAGGCAATCGCGGACCACGGGGAGTGCCAACACCATCAACAGTAGGTCGGTTGGCTTGATCGTGGTTCGGGGCTGAAGGTCTCGAACAGGTCAAAGTCGAACTTCCCTGCCATTAGGAACGTCCGGTTTTCCGCTTGGCGCACGCTTCCGGCATACTTCAGCCCCGTGCCGTTAAGAGACATTCCAGGGTTACAGACAAAGCGATACGTAAGCCCATTTTGGAACGGGCGAGTGACAGGGCGGCCAAGCTGTCAGGATCTCTAGGCTGTTCACTGATATGCTTGAGCAAAGTCCGAGGCAGGTTTGAAGCGCGTTCTTAGCCGGTTTGCCGCCCCGTGAGCTTGTCGAGGAGCCGGTCAACCATGCCAACACCCGGTCCGACGGTCTTGTGAAAGAGCTCAGAATGTGGCGCACTGGGATGCGGGCGGGTCGGGGCCAGCTTCTTAGCGGTCTCCACCTTTTGGCCCATGTCGCTGAGTTTCTCAGCAGGGATGTGAGCCCGTAGCTCCGGGAATTGCTTGGACTCCTCCTCCTTCACATGGTGCCGCAAGTGCGCCTCCAACTGCCGAACCAGTTCCATAAAAGACGGATCAGAAGCGTCGACGTCTTCCATTTGCTTCATAACCTGGACGATCTCTTGGTGCTCTTGCTTGTCGTGCTCGACCTCCTCGGCACCGTTCGGCATGTGCTCTTCTATCGCCGGATAAACGTACATCTCCTCGGCGATGGCATGACGCATTACTTCCGCGATCACAGTATCGGCCAAGTCCCTGCGCTGGGCGGCGTCTGATGTGTGCTCGATCTGGCCGAGCAGCGCGATCATCTCTTTGTGGTCTGTGGTGAGGATGTCGATGACATCCGCGCCTGGCACACTTCCGTTGTCCTAAGTCATGAGACTCCCTCCTACGGGTCGGTGCTCCTCAGTATATGCACGAAATTCCGAGATAGTGTCGCGCAGCAGCAAGTCAAAGCCTAGTGGAACCTTATACCTCGCTGGCGGTCCTCCAATTTCCGATAAGCCTGTTTGTGGAATTTAAGATATGGCTCCCTTCTTGTTAGAAAGTTGTCATATCTGAGGGCCGATCTTGGATGGCATGAAGGCATGCATCGAAACCATCCAAAAGGTGATTGTGGTGCTCGACAATCTGAGAAAACGTTGGATTACCCATGTCTGCTGTCGTGTGTCCATCGGCAAGCGGCTCCGTTGCATTGCCTTCACAAGGCACAATCTGTAGCGCCATCGCTCGGGTCAACAGCTACTACATCCCGTGGTTTGACAGGTTGATGCCACAGAGCCGTCATTGCGCCCAGTTGAGCAGCCGTCTCCACCAGGTTATTTTCTTAAGGATTGGCTAGATTGAAGCGCAGCGTGTAGTTGTCGAGCGTACCCGGAAGGGAGTGGTCGGTCTGGAGCCTCTTCGGGTCTTGCAATGCGATACGGCGCTTTTCCAGGATAGCAGCAATCATCATGCTCCCGAGCATGGGCACGAAGTTGTGCGCCGGGCAGATGCCTGGACCTTCGCTGAACGGGATAAGCGGCCAGCGCCCGCCCGGGGAAGTTTCAAGCCAGAGATCCGGGGCAAAGCGGTGCGCATCAGGCAGGTTTTCATCGTCGCGATGGAAGTAGGGCGCATAGATTACGACATGAGTGTTCTTCGGCAGAACGCCGCCATGCCATTGCACCTCTTGCATCGTCTCGCGCAGGATCTTCTTCCAGATGGCGGCAGCCAGATTCCTCAGAAGCAAAAGAAGGGGCTGTGCCGGGGCCGGACGTATCTGATACGGGGCAGGAACTTGAGAGTCCGAAATGCCAAGGCAGACTACCTTTAGCGCCATTGGGCTTGGCTGAGGGCTACCATGCAGGCCACCACGCTTCCCTTTGGAGCACTGAGTATCTCTGTCGGCTCAAAGGTAGTCAGCAGGTTTTAGGCCTCGGCGTGGAGCGACCCCGCATGCGGCTTTCAGGGTGCAGTGCTCGTCTACTGCCACGAGGATGGGCTGTCCCATCCTCATTCTGCGAATTCGGCTTGTGATTCTTTCCCCGCTCACTGGTTTATGACGTTCCACGTGCGACAGAGCAGGACATGGAAACTCGGCGGTCAATAATACCGATATAGTGGCGGGAACAGCCCGTAACAAAAAGGGAACCCGACACGGGGCTGGGCTCCTCCTCAGAGACAGCTACGAGCATCAACACGTCCGCGGATTACCGCATGAAGCCATACCCCATTCCTGACCTGTCGAGTTCGCGCGATCTGCTTGCCTATCCCCGGCTGCGGCTGCGGCCGCGCGAGAAGTACCAGATGGCCGCCGCGATGATAACCACGAGCAGAATGACCCACCAATAATCCATAATACCACCGCCGGCTGCTCCGGCATCACCGGCTGGAGGAGAACCGGTCGTAGGCCCCGGAGCCGGTGTCTGCGCCCATGCAGACGACGCAGTCAGAAAGACAAAGCCGATCAATGCTGTGAGTTTGCTCATGCGAGTGTCTCCTTTTGAGGAATACAGGAACAGCTTCTTTGCTGTACGGCTAAGCTGTTCCTTTGGGGCAACGGCTTCTGCTGGCAGGTGTTCCGGCTTACGAGGCGGTTTCTCCAGTGAAGGGCCTCTGCATGCTCAATTCCGGCGTCGTCGTTCGTGACCTGAGACGGAAGGTCAATCCTCCTGCCGTGGCTTGGGATGATGCCAGTGTATCTCCCATGGTCACTGAGCCGCCCTGCTCACTGTAGCGGATGAAGCCGCGGCCGCAGCTGTCAGAAATGCAGGTGGCCGTTCCTACATAGCGACTGCTGGTACATAAGGTCACTGTGATCTTCCGGTTCGTTCTACCGGTCATGATCACGGCTCCCGCCTCACTCCTGATAGTCGAAGGCTAAATCATAGCGTCGCAGCTAAACGGGATGGTGTTGTCCCGCTCCCCTGTGCCGTTGTCAGCGATCCGCCTTCTCGCCGCTCGTGGTAAGGTCGACATATTGGCGCGTCACCGGCTCAATCAGATCGGCGACCTGCTGTGCCGCCATCTCCTCCTCCTTGATCGACTCGCGGAACGCGGATGTGTGGTCGGTCTCGCCGGCAGCTTCAGCAATCGCAATCAGCGAGCGGTAGGCTGCTACTTGCTCGTACTGATAGGCGTATCCGGCATAGAGGTTCTTGAGCGTCTCGTCCTGAAACATCCCATGCACGGTTGCTCCGACGCTGCCGGCCACACTGGTGACCGTCTCCTTGAGGGTGGGAGCGCTCTCGCCTACGGATTGCAGCGCCTGCTCAAGGCGTTGCACCTGCTGGCGCGTTGTCGCGATATGCTGTTGGAGAAGTGCCGCATAGTCCGGGTAGCTTTCCAGGCGGGACACCTGGATTTCCATCTGCTGCAAGCCCTGCTGCTCCATGGCATGGGTGTTGCGCAACGCCGAAACGTAGATCGAGCGGGCATCCGTGGCCATCAGCGTACTCCATTGAAAGGAAACGTATGGCTAACGAACCTGCTCTGGTCATGTTCCCCAGCCTGGGTTAGCCATTCGTGCCTGAAGGAATAACCCCGCTCAGGGCTGCGATGGCTTGGGAACAATGCTCCGGGCGAGCTGGCGGGTTGAGGATCCGGTTGGATTGCGAGGAGCGGTGCGAGGTCGTCGAGCCGGAACAAACTCAGGGCTGAAGGTGTATCACATGCCGCAATAGCTGCGATGGTGCCGCGCAAGAGCTAAAATTACTCCGTTGAGGCAGAAACGCTCAGGATCTCTGGCTATGACGAAGCGCTCTCTCCCCAGGCACGTGGGCTTCATTCCCGATGGGAACCGGCGCTGGGCCGCAGGTCGGGGTTTGTCCAAGGAACAGGGCTATGGCTTTGGAGTTGATCCGGGACTTGTCCTGTTCGAGATCTGCAAGAGCTTGGGCATCCCGGAGATCTCGATCTACGGCTTCACCCAGGACAACACCAAACGTCCCGTCCCACAACGCGAGGCCTTCCGCTCCGCGTGCGTGAGTTATGCCATGGAAGTGGCACGCCGAGACGCGGCCCTGATGATCGTTGGCGACGAGACATCGGATCTGTTTCCATCTGAGCTTCGCGGCTTCCGAACGCGGCAGGGCAACGGGATGAAGGTCAACCTGCTGGTGAACTATGACTGGGAGTGGGACCTGGTGGGCTTGCGGGAGGGGAACATCCGGTCTCATGACGTTTCGAGGCTCGACCTGATTGTGCGTTGGGGCGGGGGGCGCCGCCTCAGTGGCTTCCTGCCCGTGCAGTCGGTTTATGCCGACTTCTATGTTGTTGATGAGTATTGGCCGGACTTCAAGCCTGAGCATTTTGACCAGGCTCTCCGCTGGTTCAGGGGGCAGGACCAAACCTTGGGGGGATAAGAGTTCGCAATCTTCCGCTGAACGCGGACGCCTCTTTCTCCTTGTTCCTCCACACAGGTTCTTCTTTGCCAGGGTTACCATCTGGAGCCGCAAGCCGGGCCGTGTCTCTGCGCCGGGCGATCAACAGTTGAGGATGTACGGGCGATCTCCGTCTCAGGAAAAATCCGAAGGAGTTCATCTTGCGGACCCATTGCAGCGATCAGGATATGGAGCAATCTCAGGTGGGAGACGAAGGACAGAAGACACTGGAGCGCGCCTATGCGGATCTTGATCGCGAGGTTCCGGAACGTGTGGCTCGGGCTCTCAGGTGGCTGCGAGATCCGAACTCCCGTTGGATCCGAATTCCGATTGGGCTGCTGTTGATCCTATCCAGTGCTCTTTGGTTCCTGCCTGTGCTCGGTATAGAGTTCCTGCCGCTCGGTCTCCTGCTCATTGCTCAGGATGTCCCCTTCCTGAGAAGGCCCGTCGGACTTGCGGTGATTTGGCTGGTCCGGAAATGGATCGCACTCAAGCGGTGGTGGCAGGGCAAGTGAAGCCCCGTAGATGTCACTGAAGTCCCATCATCCGATCCTCGCGCTCGGTTTCGGGCATCCTGCCACCAGTTCATCTGGAGGCCGCCATCAATCGTGAAGCTCTGGCCGGTGGCATAGTCGGCATCGGTTCAGTCACCCGGGGGCTCCCTATGTGGCGCCTGCTCAACCTCCTCGACCTGCTCGGCAGCGCCTACTGTCTCGCAAAGGCATGACGCGTAGCGGGATATCCTTGCGCCCGCCAACTCAGCATCCATGAAATCCACGGTTCGGGATGGGTGCAGGCGTCAGAACGCCGAGGATCTTCGGAGCGCCACCGGGCTCCAGAACAATCGCACCGCCCTCCGGCAGCGCGGTCCCGCCGACGCTTGGCCCCAGCACCATGATCGCTGGCGTGCGATGCCCCACCAGCACCCGGTTGACGCCGTCTGGCGCCGGCTCGGACATCAGCCTCCGGTGCTCATCCAGGATCCATTTGAGCCGTCCGCCGGCATAATCATCCGCGAGAAGGCTGTCCGTGACCTGGACCCGCTCGGGACCGAAGGCGAGCTCGGCGGTGTCGTGCGCCCGAAACACCGGCCCGGCGAGAACCGGATCCGCCACCGGAATTCCTAGCGTTCGGAGAACCTCGCCGATCCGGCGCGATTGCTCCCGGCCCTCAGGTGAGAGGTTTCTCTGGCCGGAGCGGTCGCCGATGCGGTAGGAGCTGTCGCAGGGCATACCAGTGGTGTCCGCATGTCGGAAGAACAGGACGAGTCCGCCGCGGCGAAGGCGCTCGACCAGTGCCCTTCCCTCAGGCTCCTGCACCGTGACCGGAGACAGGCTCTGGCTGCCTGCCGGATAGATGACGGTGAGCGCCAGGACTGCACCAAGAAGCCAGACTTCGATCTGTGCCCGTATCCAGCTCATCGGCATCACGAGCGCTTTGCGATCATCTCCCGGCATCTGCCTTGCCGGCTTCACCCTGGAGCTTCTCATCGTACCACTCGGCCAAGTCGGACGCGAAATTCTCATCCTGATTCAGGCGCACCAGGAAGGCTGAGGCCAAGAAATAGTGGAATGGGATGTCGGAATGCTCATCGTCGAGCATCGCGTCGACCTCAGGGCTGGCGAACAGCTGGTGGCTGATCTGGCCATCCTCCATGCCCAGGACGATGGCGACCTGTCCGGGCTCCAGGGTGATCGTGGTCTTCTGGTCCTTGCTGTCGGTCATGCTGACGGCTCCCCCGCAACGGCGCTCGGCTTCATCCTCAATCACAAGAATAGCTGCACCGTTCCCACTGAAGGTCATCGGCTTGCCTCGGCCTGACACCGCTCATGCGGCCGCGGGTCGCTCAGGACGAAACGAAAGAGAGGGAACATCGCCTCCCCCCAACAGGTTGGCTCAGTCCGATCACAGCTTTCTTGGAGAAGCCAAATGGCACAGAACGCAGGCGCCAATCAGGGCGGGGTCAACAAGACCCAGGACAAAAGCGCGGACAGCAAGCGCCGGCAGGACGATCAAACCGGAGACGGAAACACGGAAGCCAAGCCGCTGGATCCCGGGACCGGGACGGACGGCCGGGCGCCAAGCGATATGACCGGCGGCCGGAGCTAGGACGCGTTCAACATCTGATGATCACTGCAGACCAAGGGAGTTGCCATGGCCAAGAAAGCTCGCATGAGGCCGTCCTGGAAGAAGGCCAAGCGGATCAAGAGCCAGCCCTCCGGATCACGGGCGGAGAAAGTCACCCAGAAGCGCAGCTAGAGGCAGACCATGACTACTCGGAACCACAATAACCGCAGCGAGAAGCAGAAGGGGCACGTGCCCGACCGCAGCGACGAGGCTGTTCCGAAAGGCCACAGCAAGGATGCCGGCCACCATCCGCATCATGGCGATGGTGGCGGTGGCGTTCCCAAGACGCAGGGTCAGGGGCAGGCAAACGAGGGGGTGGACAACCGCAAGCAGAACCGTGGTCACGGCTAGCTAACGATCCATTCGCGTGACCATCCGAACCCATGGAGCCCTCCCATGCCAGATCCCGACGATCCAAACACCAATCCCTCTCCCGCTGAGGAACAACAAGAGCCCGCCCAACCTGAAGGTGACGTCCCGAACCTCGGACCGACCTCGGATCCGTCCGGACGCGACTTCGGCGACTCCGCGGGCTATGGCAGCGGCGGCTCGACACGTGACTACCAGGAGGTGGTCGGCGAGAACCCGGTGACCGCCGGCAGGCCTAATCCGCTCGATGCGGTGATCCCGCCCGAGCGGCCCGCCAGCCAGGATGAAGGGCCGCAGGCCCCCAATAGATCCGGCTGATTACAGCGGAGCCCGCTTCCGAGGTCAGGGCCGGGAGCGCCCGTCCGTACGCTCCAGCCGCGCTTGGGCGAAGGCGGTCAGGGGCTTTGCGTCCGAGCGGAGAATGGCCGCAACCCAGCGGTCCGGGATCTCCCGAAGCTCCTGGTTGTGAGCCCGGACCGCGTTGATGAGGTCGCTGCGCGCCACAACGATCCGGTCCTCCAGGCGCTGGAACTCCGCCAGTCGATCCGCAAAGCGTGTGTCGCCGGTCAGTTCGGGATAGCGCTTGATGGTTTCGTAGAGCGTGTCCAGAGCGGCTGTCAGGCGGCGCTGGGCCTGCACATAATACCGGAAGCGCTCCGGCTCGGCGATGAACCCGTCCGCATTCAGGATCGCCATCACCTCGTCACGGGCGGCCATGACCTCATTGAGCACCTCGCGCTCGGCGGGAGCCCTCTGGCGCACGGCCTCCACCAACGCCGGAATTTGATCGGCCCGCTGGCGGTATTGGCTCTGCACCTCGCTCCAGGCCTGCTGGGCCCGCTCTCTCAGGGCCGGCACATCGCCGTGGTCACAGGCCGCCACGCTGAGGAGGAGCCCAACAGCAACGCTCCATAGTCCCAGACGGGCAATCAAAGTCTTCTCCTGCCTTGCAGGGCCGCTTACTCGTCTATGTCGTCCGGCACCGAGCGGTCGCTCACCTTCTTGGGCCGGGGCACCTTCCGGGTGCCCACCTGTGCCGTTCCCGGCGAGGTTTCGCCGGCGCCCGGATCCTCGGACTGCTCGTGCTGCGCCTCATCCAGTTCTCGCTCGGCTCTGTGCCAATGATCCTGTGGATCGCCTGAGCGGCCCTCCCTCTCCCAGATCTCGTAGGCGCGCTGGCGGATCCTTTCCTCGGAGGGGCCAGGCCGCTGATCGTTGCCGCTTGGACCGTCAAAGATCTGGCGACCAAGATCGAGGCCAATGCGCGGGGTTGCATCCGGACCGGTTTTCTCCTGCGTCATAGCGGCTCCTGTCCTGCAAGTCCTGGTATCAATGTCCGGATGCGGAACATGTTTCCTCTCAGGCTGCGGAGAGTCCTGGCCGGCAGACGACGGATCGGGATCCTCTCGGGCGGTCTGCCGAAGGGCTCCCGGTGTCGCTCGTGGCCTCGCCGTGCATCTTTTTAGCGCGTCTCCAGCACCTGGGCCGCGGCCTCCGCAAGACGCTGATGTGCCTCCGTGGTCGGATGAACGCTGTCCCAGAACAGGTGGCCCTCGCAGCGTCGGTGCTGGCCACAAGGCGTGGTGATGTCGACAAAGCCCGCGGCCGCCGGATCGGCCCTCACCCGCTGCGCCAGTTGCCACACGTCGAGGCGATACAGCCGCAGGCCATGGCGGCCGGCAAAATCGGAGAGTGCCTGATCGACGGCGCTGTTGAAGCGCCCGGCGAGCGTGCTCGCGGCCTCGACAGCTTGAGAGCCTTGGCCTCGCACTGCCGGCGTGATCCCGATGGCCGGAAGATTGGGCACAAGAATGTCGGTTGCGCCCAGGCGCGCCAGATCGGCCACGATGCTCCTCAGAGACGCGACGGCGGCATCCACCATGGTGGATGCCTGAGGCTGACCGATGGCCGCCAACAGATCGTTGCCTCCGCCATAGACGATGTAAAGGATGCGTCCGTGCGGGCGGGGCGCTCGAAGATAAGCGCTCGCCTGCGCCCGCAGGCTGGTGCTGCCAGAGCGGGGATCGAGGCGAGCCCCGCCAACCGCAAAGTTGGATCCACCCAGCCGGCTCGGCTTGAGCGCCAACCCGAACCGCCCAGCCAAGTGCTCGACCCAAACCGGTCCATTCGATGCACGTCCCGCATTGCCGTTGTCCGACAGGCTGTCTCCGAAGACCACAATATGATCGAAGACCTGAACGGCCTGGGCAGATGAGTTCATGCGCGCCAATGCTGCAAAGACGATAAGAGAACGAGCCAGGCTTAGCATCGTGCTGCCTCTCGGCGGTCGAGACATCATGTTAGCTCTCCGACCGCAAAGGAGGGGATCCGCCTGCAGCCTGCGCCTCAATGGCGTGGCTCACCGTGACGTCGGGCATCACGGCAGGGTGGCGGAGCGCCAAGTCGAAGGTGTCGCCGGCTCTCATTCCGTTAGATCGCAAGCTCGCCAATGTCTCGCGGCTCCTTCGCGGGATGGCCATTCTCCCTTCGGCGTGCGTTGCCCAGAACCTCGTAGGCTTTCAACCGGGCGCGCATGACCGAACCGAGAGGCCGGTGTGCCGCCAGGCTGTGCGAGGGACAAAAGAGAAGCGTCTCATCCAGAGCCTGACGGGCGGCGTCGAAGGCCTCCTGCGGCGGCAGGGTCAGGCGGGCGACCGGACGATAAGGGCTCTCGTCCTCCGGCCACTCGGCATTGGCACTCTCCACCGGCATGCGCTCCAGATCGGTGCAGAGCTGGATGCCGACCTCGTACTCCGCCGGATTGCCGCGGAAGTATTCGACGATGGCCGTGCGCAAGCCATCCTCATCAGCGGGTTTGAGACTGACTCTCAACAGGTCGTGCAGGCGGGGCATGTCGGGCCTGACACGGAGCTTTGCAATGTAGTCGCCATAACGGAACGGGCACTGGCTGTAGTAGCTCTCCCCCAGCGGGTGGTTGAAGGGATGACCATAGAAGTCCAGATTGGCGCTGTTCAGACCAACAGCATTGAGAGCCGCATTGGCTGCACGGGATGTCATCGAGACCGCCTGCTTCACGCCTTCCGGCAGCGGCATGGCCATCTCGGTCGCGGTGATTTGCGCCAGGAAAACTTTGGCGCTCGGGGCGATAAACACCGTGCCGGTGTCGAGCACCCAGTCCTGTGTTACCTCTCCCTCATGTCCGGGCAGCATCTGCCCTTCGACACCGATGATCTTGAGGGCCATGCCGCGCGGGGTCGAGACCCGGCGGTCGTCGAGGAACTCGCCGGGCACCTGGGCGAGGCGGACAACAGCCGGGTAGGTTCGAGGCTCCGCAAACAGTCCCTGCCGCAACTCGGGAGGTAGATTGTCTAAGACCCGCAGCTCACCTTTCAGAATGCCATGCGGCTTGGCATGTGATGTGCGAACGGATCGGCCATAGCGCTCCCGTGTGGTCCGACCGCCGCTGGCCATCACCTCAATGATTTTATTGACCGTTTCTTGTTCATCGGTCTCGATCACTTCAATATCGTCGCTGTAGCGGACGAACGATGGCTTCGCTTTGGGGTGCCCCATGTCATGACCGTTCTCTTGCGGCAGTTGCGGGTCATGAGCGCCGACAGAGCCACTGAAGGTCCTGCAGAGGGCGTCGGTCACAAGGCCATAGACAAGGTGAGCAACGAAGCCGCGAGCATGGGCGGTCCAGGGATAATCCTGGGTCCGGCCGGACAGACCAGCAGCGGCGTTGATGCCTTCGTCCTGAATGAGGAACAATCCTAAGCCAAAGAGACTGCCCCTGCCCGCATCAAGATAATCGACCCGCCCTCGCAAGGCACCATACAGCGCCCCGGGCATGATCCCCAAGCCATAATGAACAGCAAGACCGGCTGCATCGAGTCGGCGCGACTCAAGCGCAAGTCCTGCCCTGTCCCCGGCTTCCGCGGCCATGACATGAGCCGGATCCATGCCACGCGGCCGAGCTTGCTGCGTCCTGCGACGCGTCCGGTGGCTGTCGAGACCGCGTCGATAGTTGAACCAGTCGACGCGATCCATCACCCATACGGCCGCGGCTCCTGCAATCGCGCCGGCCAGAGCATCCAAGACGATGTCGGACCGGGCACGCCCTGGGCGACGATCAGTTCTCCCCTGTGGCCGTGCGGCGGATCGGGCAGGCCGTGTACCGGTTTGCTCACTCGCTGAATACGACATGGCATCTCCCACTCGGGTTCGAAGGATACAAGGCCGGGAACTGCTCCGGCTCATTTCTCGTCGATAGCCAACGCGAGCGCGATATCGATGGTTGAAGCGCCACCATTCGCCCGGCAAGGCCATGGAGCCCATCGGCTGGCTTACACCTCAGGTTCCAATCTGTTGGAGCCCCGGGAGTTCCAGCATGGCTGGTTTACGAAGACGAACCTGCTGGCACGAAGGAATGGGGGTCATAGCCATTCAAATGCTCTTTCAGGAGCACATGGAGTTTCTCGACAACGAGGCTCTTGGCAACCGCACCGCCATTCCGGCTGTTGAAGACAGGCGATCCTGAAGCAGAGAGACCTATGGCCAAGAAAGCAAAAGCGAAGCTGCCCAAGACCGTTGCCGGCGTGAAGGTGCCGAAGGCCATTCGTTCCTCCGACCTACTTGATGAACTACTCAACTCGGAACTGGGCCGGGAAATTCTCGCCGAGGCGCTTGTGGCAGCTGCTGGTGCAGTAGCCTCCGTCCTGATCAAGAAGCGTCCGAGCGCAGACCAGATCGTCCAAGCCGGGCATGCTGTGACCGACAGGGGAGCAAAAGTGGCATCAGGCACCCACGACTTGGCCCAGACTGCTGTGGGAGCAGTCACCGAGGTCGTTGCCGATGCGGCGCGACACATCCTGCCGACCTCGCTCACACGTGCTGACGATGACAAGACTCGCGCACCCGCACACAGGCGGACTCGCCGTGACCCCAGCGGGGATGAGGATGCTGACGTTTAACGTGATCTCCGAAGAGCCGTCGGGCAAAGGCTTCTGGTCCATTCCGGGCGCATGCCACCGTCGATCAGGTCGACAGTGGCTCGTTCAGGCGGACACATCGGTTCGTGTGGGCCTTCACCTACTTCGTCTTCAGGTTGGAGAACATGAGCACCTTGCGCTCCAGGTCGAATATCGTGTGATCGCTCAGGGCGAACAGCTTCAGCATCGGCTCAAGGTCCTCGGCATCGGGCTGCAGGATGTATTTCTCAACGCCATTGTCGAGAATGAGCTGGACTGTGAAACGGCCCTCTTCACCTCGCTCCTGCTCCGTCCAGGACGCCTGGATGTTAGTGACCTGCCGCCTATCCCTTGCACAGGAACTAGAGGCCAAAGCTGACCCAGCGGCCGACTGGAGCTAGTGACCCCCCGCATGACGGCGCGGGAGCTTACGTCCGGAAAGGATCAACCTGAGCCCTCAAGCGAGATCGCGTGAAGGTCGCCTCGCAGTCCCATTGCGGAAATGCGGCTAAGGTCTGCCCCGTGCCAAGAATCAACATTCGCAAGCTCAACGAGCAGAAGTCCTGCACTCGCCTCGTGTATGAACCTCATGATTTCTGCACGAGACCTGGCAACGCCTTGGCGAGGTCCTCCGGGCGGAAGGGCTTCTCCCAGCGCGGAACATCCCTGTAGGCCTCCGGCACGGCGGCTTTGTCATAGCCGGTGGCGAAGATGAAGGGCACGCCCTGCTCCCGCAGCGCATCGGCAACAGGGTAGACCATCTGGCCTTTCAGGTTGATGTCCAGCACAGCCGCATCCACAGGCTCCTCCGCCAGAAGCGCCAGGGCCTCGTCCGTCGAGCGGACCGGTCCTACCACGTCCGCCCCGAACTTCCGGAGAGACTGGGCCATGTCATCCGCCAGGAAGTACTCATCCTCGACGATGAGCACCCGGCGATAAGTCAAGGCCCCTGTCTCTGCCGTGCTGGTCATGCTCTTTCCTCCGATGCCCTCGCCGGGACGGTTCCTGCGGCTCCACACCAACACAGGTTAAGGAGCGCTGTTCCAGGCCCTCATGCGCGAGCCCGTCACCAGCCTGAATCTGGAGGCGCTCAGACGCGTCACCATGGTCACCCAACCACCTGCATCTCAACCCCGAGGGCCGCCACCTCGATGGCGATGAGGTCTGATCGCCGGCTCCGGTGACTTTCCGGCTGCTTGGGCGTTTGTGTGGGCATCCAGGACAAGCAACGGGGCACAGGCAATGTCAGGGGACCCGCTGCCCCTCGGCAGATGCCACCGGTAGGGAGATGTGATGGTCGACAGCGAGCAGATGATGCGGCGCCAGAAGGTGCTGGCCGATTTCGGCGAGTTCGCGCTACGCAGCGGTGACCTTGACGCGGTCCTCACCGAAGCCTGCCGCCTTGTGGGCGAGGCGCTTGGGACTGGCCGGGCCAAGATCCTGGAGATCCAGGAGGACGGCCAGTGCCTGTTCGTGCGGGCTGGCGTCGGCTGGAAGCCCGATATCGTCGGACACCTGCGGCTGCCGATGAGCGAGCGCTCCTCCGAGACGTATTCGATCAACGAGGGCAAGCCCGTCATCACGCAGGACATTGCCAAGGAGGAGCGCTTCGAAGTTCCCGACTTCATGAAGGAGGCGGGCGTGGTCGCGTTGGCGAACGTGCCGATCTTCGTGCCTGGCGGGCAAGCCTTTGGGCTGTTGCAGGTGGATGCCACCAAGCGACGAACCTTCAGTGAGGAGGACACCGAGTTCCTTCGCACCTACGCCACCCTACTCGGGCCGGTAATCGACCGTCTGCACAAGGTGCGGACGCTGCACCGCCAAGAGGAGAGCTTCCGGCTCATTGTCGAGAATACCCTCGACTACGCAATCGTCCTGACCGACGCGGAGGATCGGATCACCGAATGGACGCCCGGTGCTCAAGCCGTGTTCGGGTGGACGGCGGACGAGATCAAGGGCCAGTATTCCGCGATCCTGTTTACGCCCGAAGATCGGGAAGCAGGCGAGGACCGGAAAGAGATAGAGACGGCGCGGAAGGAGCGCTCTGCTCCCAACGTGCGCTGGCATCTGCACAAGGATGGCTCGCGGGTCTTCATCGAGGGGAGCGTCAGGGCTCTTCACGATAGCAATGGTGAGCTTCGAGGCTTTCTCAAGATCGGACAGGATGTCACCGAGCGCATACAGGCGGAGGAGCGGCTGCGCGAGAGCGAGCGCCAGGCCAAGCTGCTCCTGGCCGAACTCCAGCATCGGGTGAGGAACACGCTGGCGGTGGTGCGCTCCATCGCCCGCCGGACGGCACAGACCAGCGAGAGCGTGGAAGATTACGCCATGCACCTGGAGGGACGCATCGATGCCTTTGCCCGGGTGCAGGCAGCGGTCACAAGAACCCCCGCTGCGGGCCTCGACCTGACCACGCTGGTCGCGGATACACTCCTGTCGGTCGGGGCTCAGGAAGGCGAGCAGGTCAGGCACATCAAGGGCCCAAATGTCCGCCTCCAAGCGAAAGCGGCCGAGACGGTGGCGCTTGCGATCCACGAGCTGGCGACCAACGCAGTGAAGTATGGCGCTCTCTCCGCTGAGCAGGGCCGCATAGCGGTAGAATGGACCATTGAGGAGACGCCGGAGCAGCCCCGTCTTGTGCTCCGCTGGACCGAGACGGGAGTGAAGCTTTCCGGCGAGAAGCCAAAGCGGCGCGGCTTCGGGACGGAGCTGATCGAGCGGATCCTCGCCTATGACCTTGGCGGTGAAGCGAACCTGGAGTTCACGCCAGATGGGCTGCACTGCACCATCAGCCTTCCTGCAACCGGGGACCTTGTCCTGGAGGATGCGCAGCCGGTGCGACGATCATGACTTCTGCGCAGCATTGTCGTCATTGATAGTCAGGGTTTCAGCCTGCGCAGGGTTATTAACTGAGCCTTGCATGGCCCTCTTGCACCAGCTTTGCTATGCTCCCAGTCAGGAGTGAACACACCGCCGGGAGAGCGGTCGAAGTTGCCCTAGAGGAGGTCCATCCTGCACAACCGCCTGATCCGCAAACTTGAGAACTTTGATCGCCTCTCCGATGAGGAAAAATGGTTCCTGGAGGGTGCCCTCGTCAGGCCACGAGTGGTGAACAAAGGTGAGGACATCATCCGGGAGGGGGAACGCCCCACCGAGAGCACTGTTCTGCTGGAGGGCTTTGCTGCGCGCTACAGCCTTCTCAGAAACGGCAAGCGTCAGATCACGGGCCTTCATGTGCCCGGCGACTTCGTCGATCTGCACAGCTTCCTGGTGAAGAAGATGGACCATGCCGTCCTGGCGATCACGCCCTGCTCGGTTGGCTTTGTCCCCCACGAGACCCTCCGTGAGATCTCTGAAAACCACCCCCATCTGACCCGGCTGCTTGGGGTGAACATTGCCGTTGATGCCGCGATTCACCGTCAGTGGATTGTGGCCATGGGGCGGCGCTCGGCCCTGGAGCACACCGCTCACCTGCTCTGCGAGATGTTCCTGCGCCTGCGGGCTGTCGGACTGACGGAGGATGACAGCTTCAAGCTTCCCCTGACCCAGGCGGAACTGGGAGACACCCTTGGGCTCTCGACCGTTCACGTGAACCGGGTCGTCCAGGATCTGCGCAAGGAAGGTTTGATTACCTGGCGCGGTGAAACGCTGGTCATCGACGACTGGGAGCGTCTGCAAGAGCTCGCCGAGTTCGATCCAACCTTCCTGAGCTTGGAAGTCGAGCCACGCTAACAGGAGCGATGTTCAGCCTTTAGATGACCGAGGAGACCGCTTGCGCTTTGCAGGGCCATTGCTGGCTGCTTCGAGAGCCTCAATGGCCTCAACCGGAGGCGCTTCCTCGACCGTTGCCTCTGAGCGATCCTGCGGAGCCTCAGTTGGTGCCCCCTCGGTCTTGAGCTCGCGCTCTGCCTCAAGCCAGTGATCCTCCGGGCTACCGCTGCGCCCCTCACGCTCCCAGATCTGATAAGCTCTGACCCGGATTTCCTCTTCGCGATTGTCCATGGCTTGTCTCCTGGCGGTACTTGGCTTGATCAACTTCACCTTGGGCCGCTTCCAGACCAGCGGCAACAATCTCGCCCGCATAACCGAACCGCGAACTCGAATTCCAAAGAATAAGCGTGTTCCTTGCGGCCACGTTTAACCCAGGTGATGGGCGCAAGTCTTCAGCAGAGTACGTTGGAGTGTGCCGCAAGGCATCTTCCTCCTGAGATCTGAAGTCAGCTCCTGATCCTGCTCCCTCCTCGGCGACCACCGACGAGGGAGCTTTTTTGTGCTGCACAGGATCACAAAAGGTTAGGGTGCGCCAGAAGGGCAGCTTCGGGTCAATTTCAGTTATAGCACAGGTCGCAACGAAGGTCCGCTGATCCCACTAATAGGGAATTCCGGCTCAGGTCGACCTCACGCCTGAAGGAGACATTTGGTCGCCTCACTCCGTGCTCTGACGCAGGATGCTACCAGATGGGCTATCGTGGGTGTCCATTTCCCAGGACCAATGCCGCAGATGATCCTCTTTCGATATGGCGACCTCGTCAAATCAGGCTCAGAGGTGCCCCGGCGGCATTTGCTGATGATGTCAACGCAGCGTGTAGAGATAGGCTGCGACATGCCGGGCCTCAGCACGGGAGATGCCTGTAATCGGCATAGCGGTCTTCGGATCAATCGAACGAGGGTTCTCGATCCACTGGATCAAGGTCTCCGGAGAATTGGTGGCGACGCCACCAATATAGACGCGAGCTGCAAAACCCTGGAGAGTGGGGCCAACCTTGCCCTGAGCCCGCGGAACGCCAGGAATGGTATGGCAGCCGGCACAGCCATAGCGTTGCATGAGTTCTCGGCCGAAATCCGGATCGCCGGCGGTCAGCGCAACGGCGCGGGCTCGCGCGTCCTGAATGAACTTGAATTGATAGCCGGCATAGATCCCCGCCCCCAGAAGCAGGACGAAAGCAAGTGCGATGGCGACCGATCTCCGTCGCAGCCGGATTGGCCCAAGCATACGAATACCTGCCACGTGCGCCCGGGGATCGAAGTCGCGCCGGGGGACCGGCCTGGACTGGCCAGCATGCGCATGCCCCCCGCTTCTCATACCCAAGACGATGCCGGTCAAGCGCAAAAGCAGCACGGCGGCTACGGGAACAAGAGCTCTACCGCGCTGCAGTGGCATGATGCCCTCCCCTGAACCGCGAGGAGCTTGAGCTGGCAATCCAGAGCCCCGCGAGAATGAGAGCCGCCCCGGCGTAGACGAGTCCCGCCGGGATCCACATGAAGAGGCCGGCAAGCTGCTGGTCTTCCAGGGGCGTCAGCCCCCACTCGGCTGCCTGGGATGTCTGGGTCGGATAGATGGGCCGCCGAAAGAAGGCGAGCAAGATGCCCAGAAAGCCCGTATGGAGCGAGGTGACGAACAGGTAAAAGATGGCCGCGCCATAAGCCCGTTCCCCTTCGCGCCCCTGCAATAGAGCACGCCAGAACAGAAGAGCCGTGACGAAGAAGCTGAGATGCTGGAGCCAATGGATCCAGGGATCGGCCAGGGCTGCCTCATAGAACGCGGGAGCGTGCCAGATCCAGAGCGCGCCTCCGTGCACCAAGGTTGCGACGGGGGGATAAGTGAGCCAATTCCAGGATCGTGCGACAGCGGGTGTCTGCCCGATGCCACCGGCCCGGCGTCGCATGGCCGCCGAGAGAGCCCAGAGCATGGCGACGGGGCGGCCCACGACGAGGAGCGGGGCGGCCAGAGCCATGAGGATTTCATGCTCGATCATATGCGCGACGAACAGGCGCTCACCGAGCCAGTGAAGGGGTGTGACCAGGGCGAAGACGAGAAGCCCCCATCCGCAAGCGAAACAGGTCGCCTGCCAGAGCTTGACGCCGCGTCCGATCCCGGCCCGGCGCCAAAGCCTTGCAAGACCCGTCAGGTAGAGGCCCCCAGAAAGCGCGAGAGGAAGGACGACCCAGGGATCCCAAGTCCATGTGGTGCCGATTTCGAACCAGTGCACATGGCCTGAATGAGCCTGCGCCTCACTGGCGGCAAGGAGTGCGAGAAGGATTGCCGCCCTCATCGCTCGCACCCATGGAAAACGAGGCCCGCCATGCCGTGAAGCAGGATGATGATTGTGAACAGGGCCGCAATGGCGATGCCGATCAGCGCCATGAAACGGTGCGGCCGACCAGCCCCTGTCGAGTCCGGCGGGGGCGTCAGTGGAGCGGTGGCGTAGCCGCGCCAAGAGAGAAAGCCGCCGAAGAGGCTTAAGGCTGCCATGATGAGAGCAAAGATGGGGACGAGCGGCACCTGATGGGCGCAGACCCATGGTACGGCGGCGTAGTTGAATTGCGTGTCGATAAGCCAGGCGACAGGCCCGGCGTAGATACCGGCAGATGGAACGCCTCTTGTGAGCCATGCCGCCATGATCTCACCACCACCTCGGGAACCAATAGATGATCACGTAGATCGGCAGCCAGGAGGCCACGACGAAGTACCAATAGAACGCATTGTCACCCACGTCCGAGAAGCGCTTGCCGTGGCCGTGCCGCGTGAACATGAGGACAGCAAGAACGATGGTGTCGACAACGTCGGTCAGGAGATGCGCGGTATGAAGCCCGAGGAGCAGCCAGACGATGGAGCCATAAGCATTGTGGTCCCACTTCACGTGCGTGGTCCCAAGCTCCATCGTGCGTAATCCCAGGAGAGCGACGCCGATCAAACTCATGATGACGAGATCCCGGCGAACCTTCCTGAGGTCTTCCCGCTCGCCGTTCCGCTTGGCGAGGTAATTGGGATAGAGGCTGCCCAGCATGAGAACCGTATGCAGGCTCGACCAGAAGAGGTCCGGAGCCGGTGCGCTGAGCGGCCAGGTGCCATTGACGAAGACGAGATAGAAGTAAGCGCCGACGGCCAGAACGAAGCCCATGCCCTCAACGGCGCAGAACCCTAGGGTGCCCCACCAGATAGGGCTGCGCGGTCCGTAGGAATAGCTCGGCATCTGCCGGGCGTTCAGCACGATCCGGTGCGGAAGCAGACCTGATGGTACCTGAGGATCAGGGGACCCTGCCGTCATCGCTCGTCCTCCGTGCTGGTCTTCGGCCAGAACCAACCCATCAGGGCCAAAGCCAGCGGGATGCTGCCCCAGACCACGGCCCAAGGCGTGAAGATCGACCCAACGAAGGTGATTGTTGTCGCCACCGCCGTCAGGAAGGGCCAGATCGACGGCTCAGGCGAGGACTCGCGAAGGTCTGCCCGTCCATGGGTGATCGTGGAGACGATCTGCTCCCGGTTCTCGACGCTCAGCCCCGCCACCACGGGCAGGCTGTCACGGTTGGCCCAGAGCGGCTCCCGGTTCGTGACGACGGGGACGCGATCAAAGTTTTGCGGCAGCGGCGGGGATGCCGCTGCCCATTCGAGGGTTCCGGCATTCCAGGGATTGGGCTCCGCGACGGGGCCGCGACGGGCGCTTGAGATGATATTGTAGAGGAAGAGGACGAAGCTGGCGAAGAACAGGACCGCACCAATGGTCGAGATCAGGTTGAGATTTCCCCAGCCCATTTCCGGCAGATAGGTGTAGACCCGCCGGGGCATGCCCATGAGGCCCGTGATGTGCATGGGGAAGAACGTCACGTTGAACCCAATGAAGGCGAGCCAGAAATGCCACTTGCCCAACCGCTCGCTCATCATACGACCGGTAAATTTCGGGAACCAATAATAGATTGCGCCGAGAAGCGGGAACACGTTGCCGCCGATGAGCACATAATGGAAATGGGCAACGACGAAGAACGTGTCGTGCACCTGAGTATCAAGGGGCACGGAGGCGAGCATAATGCCCGAGAGGCCACCCGCAACGAAGATGAAGAAGAATCCGATCACGAAGAGAAGCGGTGTGCGGAAAACGGGCCGCCCGTCCCAAAGCGTCGCGATCCAGCAGAAGATCTGAATGCCGTTCGGGATCGCGATGAGCATACTCGACGCAGTGAAGAAGCTGGCGCCCAACTGCGGCAGGCCCGTGGTGAACATGTGATGCACCCAAAGCCCGAACGACAGGAAGCCGGTTGCGATGAGAGAGAGCACGAGGGCGATGTAGCCAAAGGCTTGGCGCCTTGCGAAGGTGACCACGATTGCGGACACCCATCCAGTAGCAGGCAGGAAGATGATGTAGACTTCCGGGTGGCCGAAGAACCAGAACAGGTGCTGGTAAAGCAGCGCATCCCCGCCTTCCGCCGGATTGAAGAAGTGAGTGCCTACCAGCCTGTCCAGGATCAGCATGGCAGACGCGGTGACGACGGCCGGCAGAGCAAAGACAATCACGAAGGAGTTGACCAGTTCGGCCCAGACGAAGAGCGGGATCCGGTCGAGCGTCATCCCAGGAGCGCGCATCTTGAAAACGGTGACGATCACCGAGATCGCGACCGCGATGCCGGCCACCTCCGTGAAGGTGATCATCTGCGCCCAGAAGTCGACACGTTTGCCCGGCGAGAACTCCGGCCCGGCGAGGGGCACGTAGGAGAACCAGCCTGTATCGGGCCCGATGTTCAACATAAAGGCGACCCAGATCATGATGCCGCCGAACAGATAGACATAATAGGAGAAGGCATTCAGGCGCGGAAACGCGATGTTGCGAGCCCCGACCATGAGCGGCACGAGATAGACCGCAAACGCCTCGCCGATGGGCACGCCGAAGAGGAACATCATCGTCGTGCCATGCATGGTGAAGAGCTGATTGTAGAGATCCGGGCTGATCAGCTTGCTCTCGGGCTGAGCCAGTTGCAGGCGCATGGCCACCGCCGACAGGCCGCCGAGAAAGAGGAAAATGATGGCCGTGATGATGTAGCGTCGGCCGATGATCTTGTGATCGACTGTCGAGAGTGCGCCGATCAGGCCCTTCTCGGTCCCCCAGGTCTTGGCAAGACGTGCTGAGAGCTCCGGCCCATCCACCTGATCGTCACGCAGTTCATCCGGGCTCGGCGGGGCATCCGCCTCGCTCTGAACGCCCGGTAGGCCGCCGCGCTCGCCGGTGGCCAATCGGGTGACCTCGGGAACGGCATCGAATTCATGGGACGTGAGGGCCCGGGTCACTTCAACCCCTCCAGATAGCTTGCAAGAGGTTGAACCTCATCGGGTTCGAGCTGGATTGTCGGCATGTTCACGCCGGGCTTGACGCCATGCGGATCGACGATCCACGCGGCGATGTTGCCTCGGGTCGTCTCCAGGGTTCCGGCCGCGATATAGCGGCGGCTGCCCACATGGGTGAGGTCGGGCGCGATCTTGCCGCCCGCATCCGTGCCGCGGATCTGGTGGCACATGATGCAGGGTTTTGACATGAAAATCTCCATGCCCCGCTGGCGCTCCTCGTCACCAGGAGGAATGGCCGAGGATATCTGCTGCTCACGCCAGCGCTCAAAGTCCTCCTTGCTCTCGGCAACGACAATGAGGCCCATATGGGCATGCTGGAGCCCGCAATACTCGGCGCATTGCCCGCGATAGATACCCGGGCGGTCAGCCTGAATCTGGATCTGGTTCTGCCGGCCGGTGATGGCATCCATCTTGCCGGTGAGGCTCGGGACCCAGAAGGAGTGGATCACGTCGGAGGATTCGAGCTTGATCAGCACCGGCTCGCCCACCGGGATGTGGATCTCGTTCGCGGTGGTGAAGACCCGGTTCGGCTGGGAATCCTCGTACGTGATCTTCCACCACCATTGCTGCCCCGTGACCAGCAGCGTCAGAGCTCCATCCTTATGAGCAAACAGCACCTTCTGGGCTGCGTAGCTCAATCCGGTCAAGGAAATGACTGTCAGGAGCGTCAGACCGATGGCAACGGAAATCGTGATGGTCATGCGCCGCTCGGTTGTGGGGTTCGTCGCGAGCGGGTCCGCATCCTCGGGGCGTCTCCTGCGCAACGCCAGGAGAAGAGCGATCATGGTCAGGACCCACACTGTGGCAAGCACTGAGACGAAGATCCAGAACATGTGGGCGAGCGTGCTTGCCGCAGGTCCCCGGGCATTGAGAACCGACTGCCAATGCTGACATCCTCCGAGAGGCAGGCACAGGAGCAGGAGAGCAGGTGCGATCCTTCTCATCCGCACCTCACTGTGGCATCTGCGCAGCGGGCGGGATCTGACCGCCATCCATCACTTCGCCCGGTGGCCTGCGCTGCTCAGCAGGGCCAGGGTGCATGTCGTCGTTGCGGCCAGGCGCTGCCGGTTTCGGCACGTTTCGTCCCATGGAACGGACATACGCCGCGATTTGCCAGATCTGGTCATCCGGCACCTTGCCCCGAAAGGACGGCATGCCGTTCGGGCGGCCCTCCCGGATCGTCTGCACGATGTTCTCGATCTGCCCGCCATAGATCCAACGGTCGTCCAAAAGCGGCGGCCCGGAATCACCGCCGCCATGGGCGTGACAGCCGTTGCAGTTGAACCAGATGTAGAGCCTCTTGCCCTGAGCAATGTGATAGGCGTTTTCCTCGTATTGCTGGCCCAGGCCCGACCGCTGCTCCGTCGGCCCGCTAGGGCCTGCAGACAGGGGCGATAGCGCAATCTTTTCCTCTGTCTCAGAGGTGACGGGATTGGCACGGTATTCACGATCTTCCCGCTCACAGGCGGCAAGGGCTAGCACGGACAGAGACAGGATCAGAAGCTGTCTCATGGCACGCGTCCCGCTCGCTTCAGGTTGTTGTCGAGACGAGGAACGCCGAAGGCCGCAAGGATGGCATCCACGTCCCCGCGCCGCCGGGCGAGTGCCGCATCCACCTCCTGGCGCATAGCCTCATCCTCCTTGCGCACGGCCATGGAAATATCGAACACCATCGGTAGCTGCGGCCCGTCAAAGATCGGCCGGACGGGTGTCACCTTGAGCGGCACGCCCTCACGCTGGGCAAAGTAGCCGGCGAGAGGCCCCCAGACGATGGCCACGTCAATCTCGCCTTTCGCCAGCGACTCGATAATCCGGGCCGGCGGATTCGGATCGTTGTAGTCGCCATAGATCATGTAGCCGCGCACGTTCTCGATGATGCCACGGCGGGAGAGCGCATGGGCTGGAGGCGTGTTCGAGCCATCGTCGCCGATAAGGTGAACGCCGATCTTCGCCTGACGGAGAACCGGGTCGTTGAGGGACTGAACTTCAGGACCGCCGGTCCTGGTCACGAAGACATAGGACGAGCGGTAATAAGGCGCCGTCGTACGCACGCCTTCAAGATTAGCGGGCAGACCCGTCACCAGATCGCAGGCTTCGGCCTTGAGGGTGTTGCGCAGAAAACCGCGGCGCTGCGCCCACCAAGTATAGCGAACCTCAGCGCCGAGTTCCTCCGCTATCAGCGAAGCGAGCTTGTTCTCGAACCCTTCCCCAGCTTCGTTGGAAAACGGCAGGTTGTTGGGATCGGCGCAGACGCGAAGCTCGCGGGCTTGGACAGCACCGACGAGCAGCATAGAGCCTGCGAGAACAATCCACTTAAGGAAGCTTGAACACATAGAGCGTTCCTCCCTTGGTGGTGACGTTCTTCAGCTCCCGCATGGCATTGACGAAGCCCTTGGCGGCCGTGCCGTCGCGCGGGTCGAGATCGGCAGAAACAATAGAGCCCGCCCAGCCGCCAACGCCCGAAAGAATGGCGACGTACTGCTTGCCGTCAGGGCCGCGATAGGTGGTCGGCTGGCCGATGATGCCGGAATCAACCTTGAACTGCCACAACACCTCGCCCGAGCGGGCGTGAACGGCTTTGAACCAGCCATCCATGGTGCCGTAGAAGACGACGTCGCCTGCGGTCGCAAGCGCGCCGCTCCAGAGAGGAAAGCGCTCGTTGATGGTCCAGAGTTCCTTGCCCTCCCTGATGTCCCAAGCGGTGAACTCACCCATATGGCCGCCCGGGCCCGGCATCATCCGCACCTCGGCGCCGATATAGGGCGTTCCGGCGATGTAGTTCGGCTCCACGCTCTCCCAGTCCATGCACATGTTCATGTGGGGGATATAAAGAAGGCCGGTCTTGTGCGAGAAGGCGCTCGGGTTCCAATCCTTCGCACCGGGCGCGGTCGGGCAGATGTCGCGGATCACGCGATTGTTCACGGGTTCCTTTTCAGGATTGGTCTGAAGCCGACCTGTCTTGAGATCGACGCCTGTCACCGAGGTCAGCGCGTGGAAGGGCTTCGCGGAGAGCACCTCTCCGTTGGTACGGTCGATCACGTAGACGAAACCCGTGCGCCCCGGATGCACCATCACCTTCCTGGGCTGCCCATCCCACTCCATGTCGAGCAGGATCATCTCGTTGACATTGTCCCAGTCGTGAAGATCGTGGGGAGAGGTCTGGTAGAACCACCGCGCCTCGCCTGTATCCGCATCACGGGCGAAGATGCCGGCAGTCCATTTGTTGTCGCCGGGGCGCTGATTGGGGTTCCAAGGACCCGGATTGCCGGTGCCGTGATAGAGCAGGTTCAGGTCGGGATCATAGGACAGCCAACCCCAGACCGTGCCGCCACCCTGCTGCCAGGCATCCGCCGGCCAAGTGGTGACGCCCAGATCCTTGCCCTTGTCGCTGTCGTAAAACGGCTTGAAAGTAGGGCCGATCTTCACGTCCTGATCGGGCCCGGTGTTGTAGGCCTTCCAGACGCTCTTGCCGTCCTCAGCGTTGAGCGCTTCAATCCAACCCCTGACTCCGTATTCGCCGCCCGAAATGCCGACAAATACCTTGTCCCTGACGATAAGGGGCGCCATCGTCATGGTCTCGCCCCGATTGATGTCGCCGAGCTTGGTCTTCCAAACCTCCTCGCCGGTGTCCGCATTCACCGCAACCACATGAGCGTCGAGCGTTGTGAAGTAGATCCGTCCATTCGCGAAGGTGGGGCCGCGGTTAACCACATCGCAGCACGCCACCCCTTGTGCAGCCGCGGCCGGCTTCGGGTTGTACTGCCACTTCATCGGGGCGCCGGGCTGGGTCAGGTCCAGGGCGTAGAGGATGTTCGGATAGGGCGAGAGCACGTACATCGTGCTGCCGACAACGAGCGGCGCCGATTCCTGCCCCCGGTTCACGCCCGTCGAGAAGGTGAAGGCGACCTGGAGGTTCTTCACGGTCTCGGTGTTGATCTCGGACAGATCGCTATAGCGGGTATTGGCAAAGTTCTTCTGCGGGATCACCCACTGGCCATCTTCAGGCCCGGTGACAAAGGGGGGTGCGGCAGGCTGAGGTGGTGTCGGCTGAGCAAAGATCGGAAGAGCGGGCTGAAGGATCAGCGAGAGGGTCAGGCCAAGGGCAAGGCGGGCTCCACCCAAGATGAGTTCTCCCGAACGCGAGGGTATACCGCGTCAGCTGCGGCTCGACTCCAACAGCTGAGCTTTAACAATGTTCCCGAAGTTGTGATTGCAGTCTGTGGGAACCGGATCAGCGCCAGTACTCCCGGATCGGGATGCCGTATTCATTGGAGGCATGGATAAGAATATAGATTCCTACGGCAGCCAGAAGCCCGATCAGGACCAGCGTGACCAGAAATCCTGGATCGCGGAATATGCGGAAATCCTTTCGCAACGAGCTGCTGGGTGGCCCTGCCATGGCTGACTGCCGAAAATGGTTGTCCCTACGAGCCAACTGAGAACGGGTGCCCATGTTCCTCGGTCGGCAAAGATCATTCGGGTGCCCGCCTAGCCCAGAACCCCTGACCGGGATCATAGCCCCAGACCGCGAACCCGAAAAAAACGGCCGAGGCCAGAGCACAAATCGCAAAGGCCATCGGCTCGAACTGGAGATACAGCGCGAAGCGGATCAGCTCGACTGCATGGGAGAACGGATTGGCCCAGGCTATAGCTGCCAGTGTCGGACTGACCTCATCAAGTCGCCAGAGCGGATAGAGTGCCGTCGAGGCGAAGAACATAGGAAAGATCACGAAGTTCATCACGCCCGCAAAGTTTTCGAGCTGGCGGATGAAGGATGAGAGGGCGAGCCCGAAAGCTCCGAGCATAAGCCCGGAAAGGATGAGCGCCGGCAGGACTGCTCCATAGCCGAAAGCGGGCGGCCGGACATCCCAGAATCGGGCGAGCAGCAGGAACACGTAGACGATGGGCAGCACCGTGACGGTGTTGGCGAGAAGCCGGGCTCCCAACAGCCACCATCGCGGCAGGGGTGCGGTCAGGAGCACCCGCATCGATCCCATCTCCCGGTCGTAGACCATGGAGAGGGAATTCTGCATACCATGGAACAGCAGCATCATCCCGACTAGGCCTGGGACGATATAGACCTCGTAAAGGATGTAGGTCTCGTAGGGCGGGATGATCGATAGACCTAGCACCGAGCGGAATCCGACGGCGAAGATGCCGAGCCACACGAGCGGCCGCACGATGGCTGCAGCGAACCGCCCCTGCTGTCCGATAAAACGCAGCATTTCCCGACGCAAGATGCCGGCAAGCGCGCGCATGGCGTAGCGCATCTTCATGATGCATGGCCTGTAAGGTTCAGGAATGCCGCCTCCAGGGTTCGGCCGGAGGCGAGCTCCCTTGCCTGCCCTGCCCAGCGCACCTGTCCCTTGTGCAGCACGAAGAGGTGATCGGCAGGATCCACCTCCTCCAGCATGTGGGTGGCCCAAAGCACGCTCAAGCCCTCGCTGCATAGAGACCGTACATGCTTGAGAAGCAGCTGCCGTCCGGCAACATCGAGACCGGCGGTCGCCTCGTCGACGATCAGGAACTTCGGCCGATGCAGAAGCGCCCGGGCGATTTCCACACGCCTGCGCATCCCACCCGAGAGGGATCGTACCTTGTCCCGCCTCCGGTCACCGACGCCGAGCCGATCCAGTTCCTCACCTGCGCGCTCATTGGCCTCTCGACGGGACAGGCCGTGCAGGGAACCGTGATAGGCCATGTTCTGCTCGACGCTCAGATCGAGATCGAGGGTCGGCATCTGGAAGACGACGCTGAGATTGGCCAAAGCGGGCAAGGGATTGCGGCGGATCGAGTGACCGAAGATGCGGATGTCACCCTGCCGCGCGTTGTAGAGTCCTGTCACGAGGGAGACGAGAGTCGTCTTTCCCGCACCGTTGGGTCCGAGGAGAACCGTGAAGGATCCTGGCTTCACCGACAGGTTTACATGGGACAGCGCCTGACGTGCCCCGAAGCCATGGCTCAGGTTCTCGATGACGAGAGCTGTCATGGCGCCACGACCAGTCCCCAGGGAGAGCGCCCGACGCCGATGGTCTTCACCACTTCCCGGTTCTGGAGATCTATCACCGAGACATCGCTCGAATTGCCATTGGCGGTGTACAGGCGCTTGCCGTCCGGCGAGAGCGCGATATGCCAGACCCGCTGGCCGACGAGATAGGTGCGCAGCACCTTGTAGGTCTTGGCATCGACTTCGGCCACCCGGTTGGCAGGCCCTAATGCCACATAGGCCCGTGCTCCATCTGCAGCCAGTTGAATGCCAACCGCCTGGATCAACTCGCGCGGCACGCCGGGCACCTCGAAAGCGATTGTCGCCAAGGGCTCGCGTGTCTCGGCATCGAAGACCTCCACCGTCCCCCGCAGTTCGGACGAAACCCAGATCTGCTTGCTGTCGGCAGATACCTGCGCCACCCGGGGACGGGTGCCCACCAGCACATTGTCGACGAGTTCGAGCGTCTCGGCATCGATCACATGCAGCATGCTCGTGGTCTCGGAGGTATTGACCACGAAGCGCCCATCGGGGCTCACGCCCATGCCTTCCGGCTCAACGCCTACCTCGACCTCGGTCACGATGCGCCGCTCGGGAATATCGAGAACGGAGACGAGATTGTCGTTCTCGTTCGCCACGAAGAGGCGGCGCCCGTCGGGATGGAGGACAAAGAGTTCCGGATCCTCTCCGGACGGCAGCGGGTCCTCCATCTTCCGGGTCTTCAGGTCCACCACGTCGATGCGGTTGTCATCTCCGACAGCTACATAGAGCTTCTGCTTGTCTGCGCTGAGGCCGATGCCACGCGGCCGCCGTCCGACCGGGATCGTGTCGATCAGCTTCGATGTCGCGCCGTCGATAACCGATACGGTATTATCTTGCTCATTTGAGACATAGACCGTCTCAGCCAAAGCGGCATGCGATGCGAACGCAAAAAGTGCAGCAAGGATTAAAACCTGCATCGGCTCTCCTCACGATCAGTGCCTAAGGTATCGAGTTCAGAGCCGCGATGCAGATACCCTGCCTGCGGCGAGACGGAGACGAGGAGGCGTGGTCCTGCAATCAAGATTGGCTGGCGCATCTGTCCGTCCCACGGGCGGAAGCTTTGCCCCTGCCCCTTAAAGCCTGAGAGTATAAAGTCCGGACCTCTCAAGTAGGCCATGATCGCGGAAGGATCGCTGCTGCGCGAACGGATCGCGGCCTCTCCGATGGCCCGCACGGCAGCCCAGGCGGCATAGTCGACTGCACCCATCCGGCGGCCAGCCAGCTTATCGAAACGGGCCTGCAACTGCGTGGCGCCCCACTGCTCCGATACGGCGCTCCACGCTGCTGTGATCAGTCCATGCGTCCCTGCCACGGGGCGGGGCAGCGCCGTACGTCCGGGCAGGTAATCGCCGAACTCGTTTGCCTCGTCGGCAATGACGAGCACGTCGTGATCCGCAACCTGAGTCAGGACCGGAATTTCGCTCTGCAGTGTCACATGGCCCGTGTCGGTGCGGGCGTGACCCGGCTTGAATGTCCAGTCCTTCTCCGCCACGATCTGGGCGCCGAACCGCTTTGCGGCCCGACGATAGGCTTCAGCCAGCAACTTATCCCCGGGGCGGCTTCCCGTCACCAGAAACCACCGTCGCCAGCGCTTCGCCATAAGGTACTGCGCCAAGGCATCCGCCAGCATGGCGCGGCTTGGAACGGTGTGCAGGACATTCGCCCGGCAGGATTCGTTGCGCAGTTCGTCATCGGGCGCACGCGCATTGATGATCAGCATCTCGTGGGCCTTCTTATCCGACCCCGCAGCGAGCAGGGCCGGCGCGTCCAGATCAGTGACCACGAACCGGATGCCTTCAGCCGCAAGCGCGCGGACCATGTCCGCGGGGTTGCCATCTTTAGAGATGGTACGTTCCACCAGCACGAAGCGCTGCTTCGTGAACTTACCGGTGGTCGCATTGTCGGCTACCCCGAGGCGGGCACCCGACAACCCCTCGTCCGGGATCTCCCGATCAAGCGGCGAGACGGGCAGGATGGGATCGCGCTCCTGCGTGATGATCGCAACCCTGATCGCTGTGTCGTCGGCTAAGGCAGGGACGGCCAAGAGCAGTGAGAGAAGGACCAGCAAAGCTCTCATTCAGCCGCCTTTGCCTGTCGAATGGGCTGGTCATCGACGATTCGTGCCGGGGAGCCGTCGAGAGTGATCACCCTCTGGGCGAGCGCGGCAGCTTCGTGCCAGTGATGGGTGACGAACAGCGTCGTCGGACGCAGCTTCTTCACATGCGTCGCCACGAGGTTCTGCATGTCCCGCGAAGTCTCTTCATCCAGAGAGGAGAACGGCTCATCCAGCAGGAGAAGTTTGGGCTGGACCGCCAGCGCACGGGCAAGAGCCACCCGGCGCGCCATGCCCAATGAGAGACGCTGAGGATAGACGTCCTCCGCCCCGGCAAGACCCACCTGCGCCAACCACTCCCCTGCTGTCCCGGGCTGCTCCGGGAGCACCAGCTCCAGGTTCTGCCGCGCTGTCCGCCACGGCAGAAGACGAGGTGATTGGAAAAGGTATCCGACAGGCTGCGGCAGGTCCGTGATCACTCCTTCGAAATCACGGTCCAGCCCGGCCACGATTTGCAGAAGACTGGATTTGCCAACGCCCGATGGGCCAACGATGGCGCAGACCTCTCCGTCGGCTAGCTCAAAGGACAGGTTCTCGAACAG
Organism: Microvirga arabica; assembly: GCF_016811235.1. Lineage (GTDB taxonomy): Bacteria > Pseudomonadota > Alphaproteobacteria > Rhizobiales > Beijerinckiaceae > Microvirga > Microvirga arabica. The sequence continues at coordinate 39,576 of NZ_JAFBID010000022.1, read as the reverse complement.
CACGCGAGCCGGAGCTCCTCCTTGTGCTTGATTGCCCTTCCGCTTGATTGAGACTCGCATCGTCATCGTCGCCACCGACCTGCCCAGCGCTCAAGCGGCGCGAACAGCACAACTTCGATGACCAACACGCAGAGAACGAAAGCCGCCGCATACGCCATGACCCGCGGCACATCGAAGAGCTGGAAATAGCTCTGCAACTGAAACCCGACGCCATCGGATCTTCCAAGAAGCTCCACCACGAGAACGATCTTCCAAATGAGCGCAAGGCCGTTGCGCGCGGCTGCCAGAAGATAGGGCGCCAGTTGCGGGATGATTACCTCTCGCAGTGTCCGCCAAGGTCCGAAGCGATAGATCTGCGCGACCTCTGCATAATCCCTTTCGAGCGCTCTTGCCCCTTCGCGGAGCGTGACAGCCACATTGGGAACCTTGTTGACGGCGACCGCCACGAGAAGCGCCATTTCCACCAAGCCAAGCCAGACATAGGTCAGGATGATGACGACCAGCGCCGGCACGTTGAGAAGAATGACGAGCCATGGGCTAAGCCACCGGTCGAGCCAGGGTAGGCGACCAAGCGCAATACCGAGGACCGAACCAATGGCCATGGCAATAATGAAGCTGATGCTGACCCGTATCAGGGTGATGCCCAGATGATCAATTAAAGGCCCATGCAGAGCCTCCTGCATCAGGCTCTGGAAGACGGTGAGCGGCCCCGGGAACAGACGGCTCTCGGCCCATCCTGAACCAACCTGCCACAGGCAGAGGAACAGCAGCACGGAGGCGATCCCCTGCCACATCTCCCTTCCTGCAACATCAGCCGCACGCATCGGCAGCCTCAATAGGACACGGGAGGCCAGAAGGTTTTCGCATCGAGGATTTTCGCTCGGCCGACAAGCTTGTCCCCTCCGATCTCGACCAGGATAGCATAAAGATTTCCTGCCGCCTGCCGCTCGGGCGCGGACCACCGATCCGGAATGCCTGCACGGAAGCCCGCCTGGATTGCACCGAGCACCGCCGGGTCGTCGCTTCCGATCTGAGGCGCGAGGCGGATCCACTCCTCCTTCGAGCCCGCAAGCAGCGCCTTTGCCTCCCGAGAGGCCGCGATGAAGCCTTGGAGGGAAGCGCCCTTGTCCTCAGCCCATTCCTCCCGGAAAGCATAGCCGAGCATCGGCACATCACCATTGATGCCGAGACGGCGGATCATATCCGCAACAGTCAGGAGTGATTTGGCGCCATTCGCTTCAAGACGAGCGGCGTAGTGCCAGTAGGTGAGAACGGCATCAATGCGCCCGCGGGCCAGCTCCTCGTTCAGGAGCGGCGGAGCCCCAAAGACGGGCTCGGCAACCTCTGCCAGATCGACACCCAGTTCCTTCTGGGCATGGGCTCGGAGAAGCAGCCAACTCTTGTCGAGCGGGCCGCCGGCAACCCCGATCCTCCTCCCCTTCAGATCCGCGAGGTTCCGGATGGCCGAGGCGTGCGGGATCATCAACGTGCCCACAGCCTTTGAATAGGGCATGAAGCTGAAGGCTGCTCCCTCGCCTCTCTGCCGAGCGACCCAGGGCCAATCGGTGACGATCATGTCCACCGCGCCTGTCTGCAAAGCTACCTTGGCCGCCTCGTTGGAGGCAAACTCGACCGGAGTGACCGCGATGCCATGCCTGCGGCCCAATCCATGATGCCGGATGGTATCGATCTCCCAAGCGACAGTCCCGAATCTGAGCAGACCGATCCTGATAGCTTGATCCTCTTGAGCCGTTGCAGGTCCAAAGGCGATCAAGGCCAGAATAAAATAGGCGACTTTCAGAAGCATGGCCAAACCCTGGCAAGCAATGGCCCGTGTCAACGGCCAAGCTTACTCGTTGTTCCGCTCTCTTTGTTCCCGCTGCCGAGTTCCGGGTGTCTCATTGATGCAATGGAAGCTTCAATGTCACCTCTGGGTCAAGCCAGGAAGGTCACTGAGTATTCGGGAACGTCCGGTATTGATCCTTGAGCAGACATCAAACCTTGTTCCGGAACGTGCCAATAGGAGACCTTCCGCACTTAAATTTGGTGCTCAAGAGGTCTCCAAGACTTTCGCCTACCAAGTTGATGATCATCATGTCGTTCTCTTGCCACGACAGCATGAAGATGCATCGTGAAGGCCTGCGCCTTGGATCACCATGCATCGCCAGCGTGGCGATGATCTAGGGCCTTCATCACACCGCGCAGCTCTGCAAGGCCTTTGAGGCGGCCAATGGCGGTGTAGCCCGGGTTGATCCGGCGATCCGATGCGAGATCGTCGAGGATGCGATGGCCGTGATCAGGGCGGAATGGAATTTTCTCGCTCTCAGGGCGCTGGCGGTCCTCTCGGAGGAGGACGTCCAGAACGGCCACCATGTCGACGTCACCCTCAAGATGATCCGCCTCATAAAAGCTAAACCCGTCAGCCTCCCGCCGCGTGGCCCGAAGATGAGCGAAATGGATGCGAGAGGCGAAACGGCGGGCCATCGCCGGCAGATCGTTATCAGCTCGCACCCCGAGGCTCCCAGTGCAGAAGCACATCCCGTTCGCCGGAGACGGGACCGCTGAAAACAGTGCCGCATAATCCTCCCCTGTGGAGGCGATGCGCGGGAGGCCAAACAGGGGTCGCGGCGGGTCGTCCGGATGAAGGGTGAGCTTGACGCCCAGCTTGTCCGCAACCGGAACGACCTGCTCCAGAAACTCGATCAAGTGCCCGCGCAGTCTCTCCGCATCAATACCGCGATAGGCCGCGAGTCTGTCGCGGAAAGTATCGAGACTCAGAGCATCGGTCGTGGCTCCTGGAAGGCCTGCCGCGATCGTCCTCGTCAGGCGTTCGACCGCAGCCTCATCCAATGCATCCGCCACCGCCTTCGCACGCTCCCTCGCCTCTAGATCATAGGAAGCCTCGGCGTCGGGACGCTTGAGGACATAGAGATCGAAGGCGGCAAAGGCATCCTGCTCGAAGCGGAGCGCCGTGCCTCCGGTCGGCAGCGGCCAGTCGAGATCCGTGCGGGTCCAGTCCACCACAGGCATGAAGTTGTAGCAGATGATTTTCAACCCAGCCTGGGCTGCGGCCTCAAGGCTTGCGATCCAGGTCGCAATGGATTGCTTTGCGCGAGCGCCGTGCCGCTTGATGTCGTCCGCAACCGGAATGCTCTCGATTACCGACCATTTCAGAGGCGAGCGGCCCGGCGGCGTAATCTCGATGAGGTCGCGGTGACGCTCGACATCGCGAAGCGTCCACGCCTCACCTGGCGGCATGTGATGGAGCGCAGACACGATATCCGTCGCTCCCGCCTGGCGGACCGTATCCAGCGTGACCGGATCGTTCGGTCCGAACCACCTCCAAGCCTGTCTCATTGGTCAAATCCTACCTGTCAGCTGTCAATCAGCGCCGGAATCCTCACTGCGGGAAGGCCGGCGCTCCCTGCACGATCTTCACCGCGCCCTGGGAGCCCCGAATCTGGATCTCACCCGCAATGCCGACAGGCCGAACCACAATCTGCTCGAAGGCAGGTCCATACGAGCCCTTGGTATCGACGGAGAGCACGCAGTTCTTCTGGCTTGGGCGAAGCTGGACGTGGAGTTCCAGCCGGCCCGCGCCTCGCCAGTCCGTCGTGTCGCCATCGTCCTCGTAGAGGTAGCCTTCTGAATCATTCTGGGGGGCCCCGAACACGATTAACTCGCGCTGCGTATCAGTGCGCGGGTCAATTCCGCTGGTCTGCCCCGTGACAGGGATCATGGCTCCGCACCGGGCGAAAACAGGCAGTCGGCCAAGGGGAGCCGCAACCGTGATGGTCTGTCCTCCATCGAAGTGACGCCCATCATGGAAAGAAAACCAGCCGCCCTCATGCTCCGGCAGATAAACCTGCCGTTCCATCTTCCCCTGCTCTAGGACGGGAGCCACGAGAAGGTCCGGGCCGAGCATGAAGCTGTCCTCGACAATCAGGGCAGAATCATCGTTCGGAAATTCATAGAACAGGGGCCGCACGACCGGCTCATTGTCACGCGAAGCACGCCACATCTGCGTGTAAAGATAAGGCATCAGTCGGTAGCGCAGCGTGATCGTGTCGCGAACCTGCGGGATGATGCTCTCGTGCATCCAGGGAAGGTTGACAATGCCGTTGTCCTTCCAGGAATTCATCACAAAACGCGGCCAGAGGGCGCAGAACTCCACGAAGCGACTGAACAGTTCCGCATCCGGGCTGGGTCCGTGGAACCCACCGACATCGTGCCCAATGTTGAACATGCCGGACAGGCTCATGTTCAGCCCCTGAGACAGGTTAAACCGCAGGGTCTTCCAGGCGGTCTCGTTGTCGCCTGACCAGGTCTGCGCATAACGCCAAAGGCCTGCCGATCCCCCGCGGGTGATTGCGTAGGGCCGTTTGCCAGGCGCGTGAGCCGCCTGCGCCTCGTAGGACAACTTCGTCATGAGAAGCGGCTGCGCGGCGCGCGCCAGGGATTGTGGGAACGGACGGCCATCACCATGGCACAGAGCATCCTCGTCCCAGATCTCATATTCGTTGTTGTCGTTCCAGATCGTGACAACGCCATAGTCGAGCAGAGCGGTCTGAATTCCGTTCCGCCACCAGTCGCGACCACCCGGGTTCGTGAAGTCAACATGGAAACCCAAACCGTCCCAGAACTGCGCAACAGCAGGCTCGCCGGTTTCACCATCCTTGACGAGGATGTCCCGCTCCATCGCCTCCTTCAGGCGCGGGTGATCATCGAGGAGGCACGGCTTGAGATTCGTCACCGGCTGCATGCCGGCTTCCTTCAGGCGCGCCATGGTGGCGGCAGGATCCGGAAACTTGTCGCGGTTCCAGTTGAAGGCATAGCGTCGATGCCCGATGGATGTGTAGCCAGAGCCGAAATGGAAGCTGTCGCAGGGAATGCGATGATGCCGGCACTTCTCGATGTAGTCGGTGATCCTCGCATCGGCGTCGGGCGCGTCCGCGATGGTCATGGACGTGGTGCCATACCCAAAGGACCATTTCGGGGCGAAGGCCTGGCCGCCGGTCAGCCAAGAGAAGCGGCGCACCACATCGGGGACGGAGGGTCCCGCCATCACATAGAAATCGAGATCACCGTCCTGTGCGCTGTAGGACCGGAACGGGCCGTGATAATTGTCGATCGTGCAGCCCAGATCCATCTCGCCGACGGCGAGGTTGTCATAGAAGACCCCGTGCGCGCCTGTGGGTCCATCCACGATAAAGAACGGAATCATCTTGTAGAGCGGATCGCTCAGCTCCGCATCGAAGCCGCAGGGATCCACTGCATCGATCTTGAAGCGGCGGCCGGTATGATCGAGAGGGCCCGCCTTGTCCCCGACGCCGTAATGACGCTCCTGCTCGTCTCGGGCCATAACATGCTGCAGCGCTCCAGTCTTGTGCGACAGGAAGTACGCCTGTGTGGGCCGATCCTGCAGGAATGACCGATCCTCGCCTTTGCGATGCCAAGCAACGCCGAAAGGCGAGAGGGTGATGACAGCAGTCAGGCCTGCAGCCTCCAGCTGGATCCTGCCTTCCTGCTCCGAGACAGAGGCCTCAGGGCAGCTGAACCCCTCTGTGGAGTCGCGCAAGCGTCCCTCGAAGGATGGCTCGAGCCCTCCCGGCGCGATGGTCCAGCCGCGGTCCAGCCGATATCCGCCGTCGCGCCTCATGACGACGCGGCCGATATCCTGCTCCAGGATGCCGACACGCAGTTCCGCGTTCCGGCCGAGATCGAACACGGCCCAAATTCCGTCGCGGCCGCGATAGCGACCCTCCGTCAACGCTTTCATCGAATTGTCTCCTCAGCAGTATCAACGGATGCGGATTGCTTGTCCGCCCGCGTCGAAAAGGTGAAGCGCCTCGCGCTTGAGACGAAGTCCAACCTTTTGGTTCCGGTCGTATCTGACCTGTCCATCCTGGCGCACGGTCAGCTCTGGGAGACCGGGAGCCGATCCGTACAGATAGGTTTCTCCCCCAAGCTGCTCCACCAAGTTGACCGTGATGAAAAGATCCGCCTGGGTCTCGTCTACGACATCAATGTGCTCCGGGCGCGCGCCCAGCGTTATGCTGGCCCCTGAGGCTGTCTGACCGGTCGAGGGCAAAGGAATTGTTCGCGTGTCATTTCCAATGGTGACCTGTCCGGAAGCCGCTACCCGCGCCGGTAGCAGGTTCATGCGGGGCGAACCGATGAAGCCTGCCACGAAGAGATTAGCCGGATGGTTGTAGACTTCGAGTGGCGTTCCAACCTGCTCGATGCGTCCGGCTCGCAGCACCACGATGCGGTCGGCCAGGGTCATGGCCTCGACTTGATCGTGCGTGACGTAGATCATGGTGCCGCCGATCTCCGCATGGAGAGCCGCAAGCTCTTTGCGGGTTGCGACGCGCAGCTCGGCATCAAGGTTGGACAGCGGCTCGTCAAACAGGAAGATCTTGGGATCGCGTACGATCGCACGGCCGATCGCGACGCGCTGGCGCTGCCCGCCCGAGAGAGCTTTTGGTTTGCGGTCGAGATAGTCGGTCAGCTGAAGCATCTGGGCCGCCCGGCGGACGCGCTGATCGATCTCGGATCGGCTCAGACTCATGTTCTCCAAAGCGAAAGCCATGTTCTTGTAGACGCTCATGTGCGGGTAGAGCGCATAGGACTGGAACACCATCGCAAGCCCGCGGTCCGAGGCCGGAACGTTCGTGACGCTCTGCCCATCGATCCGGATTTCGCCGCCACTCACCTGCTCCAGACCGGCGATGATGCGCAAAAGCGTGGACTTCCCGCAGCCGGAAGGGCCAACGAACACTACAAATTCGCCGTCCTCGATCGCCAGATCGACTCCGTGAATGATCGTGGCGGCGCCGTAGGATTTCTTGATGTCGATGAGCTTCAGCTCTGCCATGATTCAATCAGTCCAGTTATTTCATCCCGGTATTGGCAATACCGGTGGTGATGAAGCGTTGCAGGAACACGAACACGATCGCGACCGGGGTCAGGGTCATCACGGTCATCGCCAGGAGATACTGCCACTGCGTCTGCAACTCGCCCTGGAAAGCGTTGAGGCCGATCTGCAGCGTGTAGGACTCGGTCTTTGTCAGGACGGCAAGCGGCCACAGGAACTCGTTCCAGCGCCACATGATCGAGAAGATGGTTAGCACGGCGAGTGCCGGCAGGGTCAGGGGCATCACGATGCGCCAATAGATCTGCCACTCCGATGCCTTGTCCATGCGAGCCGCTTCGATGAGATCGCGCGGCAAGGTCAGCATGTACTGACGCAGGAGGAATACGCCTGTCGGTGTCGCTGCTCCCGGCAAGATCACGGCCCAGAGTGAATTAACAAGTCCGAGCTTGGTCACCACCAGATAAACCGGCACCAGGATGATGGTGATTGGGATCATCAACGTGCCAATCACCATCAGCATGGCGGCATTCTTGCCCTTGAACTCATAGATTGAAAGGGCATAGGCCGCCATGGAGTTGATCAGAAGCGTGATCAGTGTCGCGACCACCGTCACAAAAACGGAATTCGCGAGGAACTGCGGGAAGGCAAAGCGCTCCAGCGGTTCGGTGTAGTTTTCCGTGGCGAGTGCGAACTGGCGCACGGGTACCCGCTTGTCGATGGGCACCCTGAGCTGCTGGCCCGGGTTGGCCGGATCGATCATCTGGGCTTGGATGCCGACGCGGCGGACCTGTGCGAGCTCGCGCGTGGTCCCGTCCTCCATAGTCACCGTGAACAGAGGCAGCGGCTGCGGGTAGCCAGGCACGGTCACTTCCTTCTGCGACATCGGCAGAAGGGAGGGCGGAAACTCGAGGAGGCTAGCCTGTGTCTTGAATGAGGACAAAACCAGCCACAGCACCGGGCCGAACATTAGGAGCACGCCGAGCACCAGGTACGTGTAGGCTGCAATGTCAGTCCAATGCCAACCTTTGGGATTGCGGCGGGCTGTAGCGAGACGAGCAATGTTCATGACGGCCTCACGAGGACTTGCGTTGCGTGAAGGCGAGCTGCGCCAACGTCAGGGCGAAGAGCACGATGCCGAGCACGACGGAGGCCGCCGCCGCGAGACCGAAATTCTGAACCTGGTTCGAGAATGCCGTCTCGTAAATGTACTGCACGACCATGAGGGTGGATGTGCCCGGTCCGCCTCCGGTGAGCACGAACACCTCATCAAAGGTTTGCACGGCGCGGATCAGGGACAGCACGATCACAACGATCAGGTTGGGCCAGAGCAGTGGCAGGGTGAGACGCCAGAATACGCGCCACCGGGGCGTCGCATCCATCTCGGCGGCCTCGTAGATATCCGCCGGAATGGCTTGGAGGCCCGCCAGGAGGATGAGGGTGTAGAATCCCATATGGGCCCAGACCGATACGAAGATGGCCCAGAACATGGCCCAGCCGGGCTCAGCGAGAAAGAGGATTCTGTCACCGCCGAAGCCTGTGATGGCGGCGTTCAAAAGACCGTCGCGCTGCAAAATCCACTTCCAGATCAGCGCCACCACAACCGGCGACAGCAGGACGGGAAAGAAATAAACTGCCCGAAAGAAGCCGCGACCGCGGATCTTCATGTTGAGCACGACGGCAGTCAGGAGCGACAGCCCCACCATGGCAAGAACCTGAAACAGGGAGAAGAAGAGCGTGTTGTAGACGCCGCGCCAGAAATGGTCCTCACGGCAGCTGTTCGGATCCACATAGGACCCGCACTCGAACAGGTAAGCGTACTGGTCAGCCCCAACGTAAGGGCGCTCAGATGGAAACAGTGCAGGACCGCCGGTGACCGAATAGACGAAGTTGATTGCGATCGGCACGAACACGAATAGGCCGAAGAACACAAGGTTCGGCAGCAGGAAGATGTAAGGCATCCGCCTTTCGCCAATGAGGCGCTGCAGGCCCGCCATTGGCCAATCGATGATCCGGGAGACTAGTTTCAGAACAGGGTTCGTCCCGCGCGATTGGGCGAGACCACCTACCGGAGCCGGCGATGCCACCGGCGAAGTCTTTGACGTGAGGGTCATGGTGTCTTCAGCCAGAGAGAGAATGCCCCGGGCGGGACCACCCGGGGCAGGTTTCGGGCTTACTTCTTGGTGCGCTCGGCAATCTGCTGCTGCACATCCGACTCGATGCGCTGGTAGGCCTCGTCCAGTGAGGCCTCTCCGGCGATGGCTTGGCCAAGCCGGCTGATCACCGCGTTGAAGATCACACGGTTGTGGACATAGCCCTGAAGCTTGTTGGCAACCGGAGAGAGCTGCGACACGCCCTCGTTAAAGACTTTCAGCGCTGCCTTTCCTTGGGGCGAGGCGCTCTTGTACTCAAGACCTTTCTTGGCGATGCCCAAGTGGCCTGGCACGAAGAGTGAGCGTTCATAGAATTCTGCCGCAACTTGGTCGCTGGCGAGATATTCCATGAGGAGAGCGACTTCTTTTGGATGCTGGGTGGTCTTGATGGCCACGAGCGCAGCGCCGCCCGGCATGCCAGAGCAGTTGGCGGGCCCGCAGGGGGTTGGAACTGCCACCCAGTCGAATGCATCGCCGATCGTCTTGTCGAACTGCCCGATCTGCCAGGAGCCAGACTCGTACATCACGACCTGCGCGTTCTTGAACTCGTCATTCGCCCCCCGGTAGGCGGTGCCTGCCACCGAGCCCCAGAGCTCCTTCGACATCACGCCGTTCTTGTGCCAGTCGAAAACGAGCTGCGCTCCCCGCCTGAATCCTTCGTCCACAACGGCGGGTTCGCCCTTTTCGTTAAACAGCTTCGCGCCCTGCGTAATTGCGAGGCTCAAAAACCGGTGGCCGGACCGGTCAATGGCGATCGGGAACGGGGCCTGCACCTTTGCAGCAACATCCTTGGCCGCCTTCGCCCATTCCTCCCAAGTTGCCTTGGGTCCGGGCATTGGGACATTCGCCTGTTCGAACAGCGTCTTGTTGACGAAAGGCCCCGTCAGAGTGAGCTGAGTCATGAAGCCGGGTATGGACGATGTATCGCCCGGCACACGCATCCATTCGAGGAAGGGGCCGAAATTGGCTTCAAAATAGGCTGGATCCTTCAGATGAGGGCGAAGGTCGAGCATGTAGCGGGCCACGCCGCCGAGATCTGCGACACGCGCAAGGTCAGGGCCCTGCCCGGCTGCAAGCTGGACCGGCAGGTTCTCATTGATCGCTTTGAAGGGAACCTGATCAAGGACGACCTTGATGTCCTTGTTCTGCTCCTCGAACCGGCGCAGCAGATCCGACATGACTTCGCCCTCGTTGCCATCCGAGTACCAGGTCATCCGAAGGGTTGTCTGCGCATAGGCTTGGCTCATTCCCAAGCTGACAGCGAACAATGCGCAGCCCAGGAGCATCTTAGTCGTCTTCATCGTTTCCTCCGTTTTGTCTTCTCGCTCGAAAGTCGAGACTTGCTCGGATCTGTGGCGCCACGAGGGCTTCAGACCTCGTTGAGAGCTGGCTGACAGGCCAGCACTATCCTCCGTTTGGAGGCACGAAGAGGCACAGCCAAGTCCCTCATGATGCGAAGGACCAGGGCCGCTGCCCGGGTGTTTCAGCACTCCCCACCTGGGCTAGGAGGCCTTTTCACGCTGATCTCAGACCAATCACCTCAAGAAGGTTAGTGTGTAGGGTAGCATTTGGCAAACGTTTGCCTAACCTGTCTATCATCCTTTAGACTAGGCCTTCGCCAGAGCATTCACGAGGCTCGACAGGACCGGTAAAATTGACGAACAAGATGTCATGACGAAACAACGACGTATCAGGCAGGAGCCGGTTTCTCTGGCGACAGTTGCCGCTCAGGCTGGCGTATCCATCGCAACCGTATCGCGTATTGTGAATGGCGAGGTACGACGGGCCTCTCCCGAAACCGTCGAACGGGTACAGCAATTAGTTTCGGCTCTGGGCTATCGGCCCAACCACGTCGGTCGCACCCTGCGCAGGCGGGAAAGCAAGATTGTCGCGATGCTCTCGCCGAACCTCGACAATCCTGCCATGGCGGCGATCGCAGCCTCAGTCGAGACGGCGCTGCGTACGGCCGGTTACGTGATGATCCTGTGCGATACCCATGACCGCGCGGATCTTCAGGATGAATACCTGAACGCAATGCGGTCACAGGTGGTTCAGGGTTACGTGGTCGTCAATGCGGTCCGGAGCGAGGGTTTATCTGCCGCAGTAGCCCGCGGAGACCCCATCGTATTCGTCGGTCGTCGCAATCCTGACACAAGGGGGTCCTTCGTCGGCATCGATAACTGGCGCGCGGGCATGGATGCAGCAGACCATTTGTGGTCGGGCGGATTCAGGGAGATTGCCGTCATCTACCCCTCGCAAGGTTCATCGGCAACGCGCGACCGCGTCGGCGGCTTCATGGCCCGGCTTGAGGATCTTGGAATGCCCACGAGCGCACTCAGGCAGGCTGAGGCACCAGGCCTTTCGCATCTGGAGGTCGGATATGCAGCGGCTCAGAACCTCGTAAAGAAGCGTCCATGGCCTCCAGCCCTGTTCTGTCCGAGCGATCTTATGGCGTATGGGGCTTACCGCCTCGCATCCGAAGCACACGTTCAGGTTCCAAAAGAATGCAGCATTGTCGGCGTTGACGACAACACACTCAACGCCTGGATCGCCCCCTGGCTGACCTCCGTCCGCATCCCGTACGCGGATTTTGGCGCCAGAGTTGTGGAGCAATTGCAGGTCTTATGGGCTGGGGAACAGGGCTCCGAACAACTCCTGCCCCACGAGTTGATTGTCCGCTAGCGCTGTTCGTTCCGATAAACCGCACACCCGCATCACGTCCTTGATGAACAAGTTCAACGTCAGAAATGGGTCAGGTACTGATATTTCCGGACCCTTCGGAACGTCTGGTTTCCTGAGGGTTGCTGCCCATGGCCTTAGGTCTCAGGTGCGCCATGACCGGACACTGGACCCCTGTCGAGGAGCACATGACCTCGCCAGGGATCGTCTTGAGGATCAAGGACGTCGCTCTGCCTGCCCTTCTCTGTAGAACAGCATTCCGCCATGGTGGAGTACGCCATCGATGAACTCACCGTCGGCCGTGAAGCCCGTATCGTCCCAGTAGTCGATTTTGGTGCCGCGGATCTCGTAGCGGCCCCGATAGGCGCTCATGCGGGTTCCCCGCGCCTCATCATAACGACCGTTCGGGAGAAGCTCCTGGCGGATGTGGCCATCACTCGTGACCCACATGCCGATATAGGGGTGACCTGCCATCTCTGTTGCTTTCTTGACTGGGGGTTGATTGGTGCTCGCAGGCTGCCCGAGTGCCCATGGCGCGGTGACCATTGCGGCGGCAAGGACGAGAGGGAGTGCGCTCCTTGGCATCACATGCTCCTTTCCTCAGTGAGGACTCGCAGTCGGGCGAACGATGATCTCGCTCACGTCCACCTCCGGGGGCTGCTCGATCGCATAGCGGATCGCTCGGCCGATGGCGTCCGGGTGGATCGCAGTCCTGCGGAACTCCCTCATAGCCTCCCGGGTGCTCTCGTCCGAGATCGTCTCGGCGAGTTCGCTCGTGACCACGCCAGGCGAGATCACCGTGACCCGCAATCGATCCGTCTCTTGCCGAAGACCGTCCGAGATCGCCCAGACAGCGTATTTCGTCGCGCAGTAGACCGCAGCCGTCGGCGAGACCCGATGCGCACCGATGGATGCGACATTGATGATGTGACCGGAGCCTTGGGTCTCCATGACAGGCAGCACAACCGCAATGCCGTTCAGAACGCCCTTGATGTTCACATCCACCATCTGGTCCCACTCGCTCACTTTGAGAGCGCTGAGGGGCGAAAGCGGCATGACACCCGCGTTGTTAACAATCACGTCGATGCGGCCGAACTCCTCGAGCGTGTCAGACGCGACGCGCGCGAAGTCATCTCGTGACGTCACATCGAGCTGGTGGGCCCGCGCGACGCCGCCGGATGCCTCGATCCGGCTGACGAGGTCTTGCAGACGGTCGGTCCGGCGTGCGCCTACGATGACGGTGTGCCCGGCTTTGGACAGCTCCAGAGCCACCGCCTCACCGATTCCGCTGGAGGCGCCGGTGATCAAAACAACCTTCATCTCGGACATGGATTTCTCCTTTCACCCAAACCTGTGCCCGGGCCTTTGATGCGGCGGTCCCGAGCTCATGGACGAAAGGTAGTTCGACTGATCTGCGCAATCGACTTGCCAATCATGAATGCGCTGGTAAGATTTTGTCATCAATGAATACCGATCTGGCCGGCATCACCGTTTTCGTCACCGTCGCAGAAGCGCGCAGCTTCCGGGCCGCCAGCGAACGCCTGGGGGTGACGCGCTCGGCCGTCAGCCAAGCCATCAGACGCCTTGAGGAGCGGATGGGTGTGGCGCTGGTTCAGCGCACGACCCGCAGCGTTCATCTCACCGAGGCCGGAGAGCGGCTCTATCAGGCGGTGCGCCCTGCGCTCGACGATGTCAGCACTGCCATGGAAGCCGTCGGCGAGATGCGCGCACAGCCCAGCGGCATGCTGCGCATAACAGTCTCCTCCATTGCCGAGAGATTCCTGGACGGCCCGCTGCTGGCGGCCTTCCTTGCGACATACCCCGACATCCGCCTCGACATCACTGTCACGGACGAGGAATCCGACATTGTGGCCGAGGGCTTCGATGCCGGCGTGCGTCTCGGTGAAGTAATCGAGCAGGACATGATCGCCATTCCGGTATCGAATGAGCAGCGCCAGACGGTTGTGGCTTCCCCTGACTATCTGGCGCGGCATGGTGCGCCTGCGCATCCCCAGGATCTGCCAAAGCATCGCTGCATAGGATGGCGACCAAACCCGCAGGTCGCCCCCTACCGATGGGAGTTCACCGAAAACGGGCGTGACTTTACTGTCGACGTGAACTCTCGCGTGACCACCAACGACATGAGGGTGATGATCCGTCTTGCTTGCGCCGGAGCAGGCCTCACCTTCGGGATGGAAGAGACTTTCCGTCCCTATATTGCCCGAGCTGAACTCGTGCCGCTTCTGGAAGAGTTCTGCCCGCCGTTCTCCGGCTTCTACCTCTACTATCCGACTCGCAGGAATGTACCGCTCAAGCTCCGTGTCCTCATCGACTACTTGAGACAAAAACGCCGGGATCCCTAAACTGCCGATGGCATGAGGTGAGCCAGACATGGAGCCTCATGTTTTCACAAATGCTTGCTCAAGGTCAGCAAGCAGACCAACGCGTTACCTCCTTAACGTGCCAGAAATAGCTAGCCTGAGCTTTCATCCTGCATCGATAATGTTCGATTTTTTCGAACATATTGATCCACTTTATTCGTCTTTTCCGCTATGCTGCATGATGGCATCTTTCCTTCTGTCCACGGCGCCTTGCACAAACCGCGCCCTTTCAGAAGGAATTATCGTCATGTCAAACTCAGCAGCCGTCCCTCACACCCACACTCAGCGCCGTTCAGCTTTCGCCCTTGCTGATGCTGCTTCTCTCGCGGGCCGAGTACTCCTGAGCGCCATCTTCGTCATCTCAGGCGCCTCAAAAATTGCCGCCCCGGCCGCAACGATCGGCTATATCGAATCCGCAGGCCTGCCGCTGGCGCCTCTCGGGTTCGCTCTTGCGGTCATTGTTGAGGTCCTGGGCGGCCTTGCACTGATTGCCGGTTATCGCACGCGGCTCGTTGCGGCAGGGCTCGCAGGCTTCACTCTTGCGACGGCGCTCGCGTTCCACGGCAATCTCGCGGATCAGAACCAGTTCATCCACTTCTTCAAGAACATCGCCATGGTCGGCGGATTGCTTCAGGTCGTGGCCTTCGGTGCAGGCCGCTTCAGCCTGGATGCCCGCCGCTAACGACTTGCCTTCAGATCAATCGACGTCAAAACGAAAGGCCGCGCTCACTCCGCGGCCTTTATCGTTTGCGGTCTGCCGTCCGCAAGGGAGCGGGCAGCATTTTCATCGTCCCTTGCAGTCGGGCTCTCGGCTTGCTCCTGAAAGCGCTTGATCAGCCATGAACCGGCAGGGCCAGGCGGCGTATCCGTTCGATAGATCGCCTGCAGCCGGTAGGATCCGCCGCGGCAGTCGGGCATATCAAGGTGGACGAGCCGGCCAGCAGCCAGGTCCTCGCGCACCATCGGCTCCGGCATGTTGCCCCAGCCAATGCCCTCTCTCAGCAGCATGTGCTTGGAGCCAAGATCCGCCAGACGCCACGTCTGTGTTGCCACAACGGCCATATCCTGGCCCTGCGTGAAGGGCGAGCGGTCCGTCAGCACAAGCTGGATGTGGTCACGCCCTGCGCCAGGGGCATTCTGACCCGCACGGGCCAGCGGATGATTGGGCGCCGCCACAGGCACCAGCTCGACGCCGCCCACGCCGATCCGCTCGATCCCGGCGATTTCCGCATCGAGCGGCAGACCCACTCCGATCGAGGCGGAACGGTTGAGAACCATCTGGGTCACGGCTCCGAGCGCCTCAACGTTCAACCGCAGATGAACCGTCGGAAACTCGGCCCGGAACTCCTTGAGGGCATCGACCACGCGCCAAGCCGGCAGCATCACGTCGAGCACGAGGTGGATCTCCGCCTCCAAGCCCTGCAGCAGCCCTCTGACCTTGGCGCGTAGCCCATCAACTCCATTGGAGACGGTCCTAGCTTCGGCCAAGACCATCCGGCCGGCTTCGGTCAGCTGAGGCTTGCGGGTGGATTCCCGGTCGAAGAGCGACACCCCGAGCTGCGCCTCCAGGTTGGCGATCGAGTAGCTGATGACAGATGTCGCCCGACCCAGCTTGCGGGCCGCACCGGCAAAACTGCCCACATCCACGATGGTGAGAAAGATCCGCAGCTGATCAAGCGTCGGGACCCCTGGACTGGACGGCATACCAATTTCCTCGAACGTTACGGTTCATATTATGCCAGTTTTCGGGATACGGGAAATCGCCTTCAATGTCCTCACATAGCGTGCCACTGCTGGAAAGGACAATGCCATGACAGTTCAGTCCTATGCTGCCGAAGTCGAACAGATTGTTCTGCCGGCCGTTCGCGATCTCGGCGATGGCTTTCAGGTGCGCCGCGCATTGCCGTCTATGCATCGCCGCATGGTCGGACCGTTCATCTTTCTCGACAGCTTCGGCCCCGTTGCTTTTCAGGCGGGTGAAGGTCTCGACACGCGTCCACACCCTCACATCGGGCTTGCAACCCTGACCTACCTCATCAATGGCGAGATTCTGCACCGCGACAGCGAGGGCTATGTGCAACCGATCCGCCCTGGTGAAGTCAACGTCATGACGGCGGGACGCGGTATCGTGCATTCTGAGCGGAGCAGCGACACAACACGTGCCAGCGGCGGGACGGTGTTCGGCTTCCAGAGCTGGGTGGCGTTGCCCACAAACCAGGAAGAGACTTCTCCAGGCTTCCAGCACGCCAACGCCAGCGAACTTCCCCAGATGGAGGGAGAGGGCATAAACCTCAGATTGATCGCCGGTTCCTTGCATGGGCGCACCGCACCGACGCGCACCTACTCCGATCTGTTCAACGCCGATGTGTCTCTGGACAATGGAGCGCGCCTGCGCATTGATGCGGAGCATATCGAACGCGCGGTTTACGTCATCAGCGGAGAGATCGAAGTTGCCGGGCAGACCGGGAGCTTCGGCAAGGACCGGCTCGTCGTGTTCAAGCCCGGTGCGGAGATCGTGCTGCGTGCCGTCGATGCCGCTCGCCTGATGCTGCTCGGCGGTGAGCCGCTGCCTGAGAAGCGCTACATCTACTGGAACTTCGTGTCGAGCCGCCGCGAGCGCATCGAGCAGGCTGCGCAGGATTGGCGCGACCGTCAGTTCCCCGGCGTTCCCGGCGAGACCGAGTTCATCCCCCTGCCTGACACCCCGCCTTTCCGGCTGAAGTGACACATACGCGTCACGCTCTGTCCTGAAAAGTTCACTGCCTCCCAACCTCCAGAAGGATCTCTGTGCCATGACCTATGCCATCATCGGCTCGGGCGCGATTGGTAGCGCTGTCGCCCGCCAGTTCGCCCGTAGCAACATCGACGTTCTGATCGCCAACAGCCGGGGGCCGGAATCCCTCGCAGGCCTGGTGGCAGAGCTCGGACCTCATGTGACGCCGGCAACTGTGCCGGACGCCATGAAAGCAGATGTCGTGATCCTCGCCGTGCCCTTCACGACCGTCGGTGACGCTGTTCAGGGCTCTGCCCAATGGAACGGCCGGATCGTCGTCGACGCGACGAACGCCATCGACTTCCCGGCTTTCACACCCAAGGATCTTGGAGGCCGTCCCTCGACGGCCATCGTCGCCGAGATGGTTCCCGGAGCACGGGTGGTCAAAGCATTCAACACCCTGCCGGCAGCCGTGCTGGCCAGTGAGCCGGCGCAGGATGGCGGTCGCCGCGTTCTGTTCGTCTCGGGCAATGACGCCAGCGCCAGCGCTGATATCGCCAGACTGATCGAGCGCCTTGGTTTCGCGCCGATCACGTTGGGCGAGCTGAATCAGGGCGGGCTGCTCCAGCAGTTCGGCGCACCGCTGGTCGCCCAGAACATGACGAAGCACGGGTGACATCGTCTCCCGCCTGCTGACAACCCTCCCGCATAACCTCCCTTGAAAGGATGCTCCAATGATTACGTCAAAACCTGTCAGAGTCGGCCTCGACGCGATGCTGACGCCGGACACCTGCGCCCTGATGCTCATCGACCATCAGCCGTTCCAGGTGAGCGGCGTCAAGAACATCGATGCTGCCCTCATGATCAACAACGTCGTGATGCTCGCAAAGGCCGCCAAGGCATTCAACGTGCCCACATTGCTGACCACGGTCCTCAAAGGCCGCGGCGGAAATCTCATCAAGCCGCTTCAGGATGTCTTTCCCGAACAGAAGCCCATCGACCGGACAACGATCAACACCTGGGAAGACGAAAGCTGCGTCCGGTGGGTGGAGAGCACGGGCCGCAGGAAGATCGTGATTGCAGCCTTGTGGACCGAGATCTGCCTCGCCTTTCCGGTCATTCACGCTCTTGGCGAAGGCTACGAGGTATATTTCGTCACCGACGCCTCCGGCGGAACCAGCATGGAGGCCCACGAGATGGGAATTCAGCGGATGATCCAGGCCGGTGCCATTCCGCTCACCGCCAGTGTGTTCATGGCGGAGCTTCAACGGGATTGGGCTCGCGAGGAAACAGCCGGCAAGGTGGCAGAGATCCTGCTCGAGCACGGCGGCGCCAGCGCCACCAATCTGGCTTGGGAACTCCAGCTTCTCGCCGGAAGACCCGGCTCTGGCGTCTGACCTCCCGACAGCGAAGACAGCTCACGAAGCGTTTAGGCACTGAGCGGAGCTCGGAGATTCCGGTCTCCGCTCGAAGGACACCGGCACAAGGATGCGGTTTGCTTCCCGACTACAGCGTCTTGTTCTAATGGATTGGCGCCGATGTCCGGAATGGGTTAAAGGGCGAAGTACAGCGAGGATCCCTGGAGGTCCGCTGATCATCCCATCTGGGACATGAGGGGCATTAGACCTGATCGGAGTAACGCAGCTCCCCGCTAGGGCTGTCCGCGTCCGGGGCGGAGATGATTAGACCTTCCGACTACCACCGATGCGATGTAGGCGATGCGCAATGCCCGTTGTCCTGGGCCCCACAGGGGTGCTACACAGGGCGGGCACAGGTCTGCGTTAAGCCCTTGTAAAGTCACGGGTTCTGAGAGGATCCCGGAGAGTCTCCCCCTCTCCGCCATTTGTCTTAATTAAAGCACTAATAAGATTTGGTTATTTTACTTGGCGACTCGACTGGCCCTAACGTGGGCCCTAACAGCGATCATCGCACCATAAGCCGCAATTGTCGCCTCAGCCGCTTACCTGTCTAAGACCAACTGAACAGTCCGCGATCGCCTCAAAATCATTGAGTGCTGCCAATAGAGCTTTCATACGCGGTGCGTCCTCCTGCGCCGTCAGACGGGTGAACTTGCGCTCGATGTCGGCGTCGGAGAATGGATGGTCTGGGCATCCAAGGAAGCTGTCGGCCTCCCTCGAAATCTCGCGACGATCGCGAAGGCGGAGTGCAAGCCCCACACCCCAGCCTTTAGGCCGCCCGGCCCTGAGCTCAATCCGCTCGGACAGACTAAGGATCGCTTTGTCTTGAAGAATCTCGTCCGAGAAGGAGGCCGGGTCTTCGAGGTCGCGGTAGGCGGCTGTGGCAACCGAGAACGGGACCGAGTACTGTGCCAGCATCAGGTCTGCGGGGCGCTGTTCGGAGTGATGAGTCAGGACCTTGTCCGATACTGTCAGCGTCAGCCCCTCGATGGCATCGCCCTCGAGGCCGTACTCGGTCATCACCTCACGAAGCAGTTGGACCGGCGCCTGCGCCGTGACGTGGCAGGCATAGCGCTTGATGCACAGGCGCTCGATTTCATAGTCCTTCCCCAGACCTTTTGTCAGGAGGGTCGCATCCGAATGCTCACAGAAGGCGTCGAGCACCCCGAAGCGCCCCTCCAAAATGGGCTTCGGCGCTTCAAAGCCGTTGCGGGCTAAGAGAGCCGCCATAACGCCGGCTTCCGCGGCACGCCCCAGGTGGAGCCGTTTCACCATGCCTCCTTCGCGCGCCTTGGCGAAGCTCAGAAGACCGCCGGCAAAGGAGCCCGCGAGGCCGAACGCATTGGCAAGCTGATCAGCGCTGAGCCCCAGAAGTCGCCCCGCCGCCGCCGCGGCCCCAAAGGGGCCGGTGATTCCTGGGGCGTGGAACCCTAAGCTCTCAGGCGTATGAAGGGTGGCATTCCCGATGCGGAACATCACCTCGGAGCCGGCAATGATGGCGGCCAACACCTCGCGACCAGAGCTGCCGAGGCTCTGACCAACCATCAGGGCCGGAAGCGCAACCGTCGCGCCCGGATGAACGCCCGCGCCAGGCTTGCGCAGGCAATCGAGTTCGAAGGCATGTGCGAAGGCACCCAGGCAGAGAGCGGCCTGGGGCGCGGGCAATCCCCTGCCCAACGCGGCCGGGAGGCTGCAAGGCCCCTCGCCTGCTACGGACCCGACATAATCTGCGAGCACCCGCGACCACGGCAGGCGGCTGCCATGGATCGCGCAGGCAACCGCATCGATCAGGCAGAGCCTCGCCACCCGTGTCACAGGGGGCGTCAGGTCCGCCGGCCGAATGCCAGCCACGTACGTCGCTAGGATTTCAGCAGCGGATGGCTGCTGCGCAGGTGCATCGGCGCCCATCAGTGAGCCCCGTCCTTCTGATACTTCCGCCCGATCTGTGCTTCCGGCAGATACCGGCGCTCGATCTCCAGGTACTCCGCATAGCCCATCAGGTCGGTGATCGTGCTCATGTCGGCCACGAGATCGGGCCTCTCCACGATCGCCTCCTGCTCCATGGCCTGCCGCATGACCTCCAGCGCCTGCTGCATGCCGTGGATTGCGGCAGCTGGAAGCATGCGCGAGAGGCTAACCCAGCGAACGCCAAGCGCCCTCAGGGATTGGATTGACATTAGTGGCGTGGTCGAGCGGGTGCGAATACCGAAACCCATGTTGATGCGCACGGGAATCCTCACCGCACCGATGATCTTTTCGATATCGTCCTGTCCACGGACAGCATCAGGAAAGATCGCATCTGCGCCTGCAGCTTCATACGCCTTCGCACGCTCGACGGCCCCATCGATCCCCTCAACGGCAATGGCATCCGTCCGGGCGATGATCATGAAGTCGTCGCTTGAGCGGGCTGCAACGGCCGACCTGATCTTTCCAACCATTTCCTCGGTGGAGATCACCTCCTTGCCGGCCACATGTCCGCAGCGCTTAGGGGCAAGCTGATCTTCGATGCTGATTGCAGAGACCCCCGCCTCCTCGAAAGCCTTAACAACGTAGTGGACCGTCGCGGCGTTACCATATCCGGTCTCGGCGTCTGCCGAGACGGGCAATGTTGTCGCGCTGACAATGGCACGGCACGCTTCGACATTGTCCCTGAACGAGAAGATGCCGACGTCTGGCAGCCCCAGCCTCGAATTCACGAGGCCAGCGCCCGTTGTCGACAGAAGGGAGAAGCCCGCTCGCTCCGCGAGCCGTGCACTGTAGCCATCGTACACGCCGGGAGACACCAAAATCGGGTGCTCCCGTAGGAGCGCGCGGATGCTCTTCTTCATCGGAATGGCCTTTCAATTTCTTACTGACTGCAGAAACATCTCGGAAGGCAGGTGGCGCCCGACCTGTGCCGCCTGCGCACGCTCATAGAGCAGCCCCGCTACGGCGGAGAACTGAACGCCATGAATGTTCCCGCGTTCGGAGAATGTGATCTGCTCAGGTGCCGTCCGCCCTCGCGACGGGCCTGCGAGGAGATCAGCGAAGCTGATGCGGCGCTCCGGGGGGACATCCGCGTAGCGGCGAGTACCGCCATGGGAAGCCTTCACACCAGCCTCAGCAAAGGTCAGGCACTCGTCCTCGATCCGGAATTCCGGCGCTTCCGCTGGAGCTGGAGCAAGGCCAAACCGGAGCGCGATGTCCACCCTTGCGCTGGCTTTCGAATCAAGGGTTCCCCCGATGCAGGTCAGATGCATGCCCGGTTCAAGATCCCGGCCAAAAATTACGGGCCCGATCGCGCTGGCGCAGGACGACACGATGTCAGCCTCGGCGAAGACTGCTTTCGGATCGTCCACGGCACATGCGTCCAGTTCGTACGTGTCGACGATCTCCCTCGCGAATGCCTCGCGGTTCGTCTGCGTCGGGCTATAAACCTTCACGTGGGAGATCGGGCGGACTGTGGCGATGGCCGCGACGTGCGCGCGGGCCATGCCGCCTGCGCCGAGAATGCCCAAAGCGCTAGCATCCTCCCTCGCCATGTACCGCACGCCGAGCGCGGAATCCGCGCCAACGCGCATCTTTTGCAGCAAGCCGTCATGCATGATGGCGAGAAGCGCGCCATTGCTTCGATCAAAGAGCAGAATGAGGCCCATGTAAGTTCCCGGCTCCACGCAATACTTGTTCTTGCGGGAGCGCCCCTCGACGAGCTGCTGGAATACGACGTCCGACTTGATCCGGAGGGCCGCGTAGTCGCCCGACATGCCGACGGCGAGCCCGAGTTGGTAATTGCCATCAATCCCCGCCGCACCCGATTGCACGTCAATCCGAGGCGGGCATATCCCCGCCCCGTGTGCGAACGCCCGATAGGCCTTGTCCAAGGCATTGACGAACTCCGCTGGGGAGATCAGGGAGGCCAGCTCATGGTTATCGAGAAGGAGCGTCATCGAAGGTAATCGCGGTCAAGCAGGGTCATGAGCCGAAAGGCCGTGGCAGTGAGATGAACTGCTGGAGGAGCCCGGGTGCAAACTGGGCTTCCAGCACCAGATTGATGATGGCGAGAAAGACCGCAAGGCCGAGGGCGAGCGCCAGGCTGAAGCGTATCGAGGCCTGAGCCAAGATGCGCAGAAAGAAGAACACGTAGATAGGGGCGGCAAGGTAGAACCCTACAATGGCCGCCAGCGCTGGCAATGCGGCCAGAAGGCCAACAAGATAGAACGTCGCCTTGGCTCCGGTCTCACTGGCTGCGAGTTCGGCATCGGCATCGAACAGCAGACCGGGCGCCTTGCTTCTCCGCACCATCCTGACGGCCGTGATCGTGAGAAGGGCCACCGCGATGGCAGCGACGCTCAGGGGGAAGACGCTCGCGAGGAACTTCAGCTGGCTTGCATCGATGGCGATGGCGATCACGAAACCCAGAAGAAGCGCCACAAAGGCCACCTGCGGCCAGATGTTCTTTCTGGATGCAATGGAGATCTCGCGGTCCTCGCTCGACGTGCGCGATTTGGTGCGGATCGCGAAGCCGATCGAGATCACGGCCAGAATGAGAATGACAATAGCGATCGGTCGCAGAAAGATGTCGAGGCCGTAGATCTGGACGGTTCGGTAGAGCGAGGACTCGAGGCGCTGGGACAACACCAGACCAATTAGCAGTGCCGCCCGCGACCACCCGAACCGCCTCATGTACATGCCGACCACGCCGACAACCAGCAGGGCGATTAGATCGCCCCAGTCCGTCTTGGCCTGGTAAGCAGACATGAAGACCATAACGATGATAAACGGAGCGATGAGTGTGAACTTGATCGCCGTGAGGGACGCAATCGGGCGGGCCAAGGCCATGCTGACGCCGGTGGCGAGCACGTTGGCCAGCGCAAGGGACCAGATGATGAGGTAGATCAGGTCGGCCTGGTTCGTCACCATCGTCCGGCCTGGGGTGACACCAATGACGACAAGGCCCCCCAGAAACAGCGCCATCGTGCCCGACCCCGGAATGCCGAAGAACAAGGTCGGTATCAGGTCCGCGCCATCCTTAGCGTTGTTGGCGGACTCAGGCCCGATGACCCCGCGCACGTCGCCCTTGCCGAACTGACTGCGGTCGCGCGAGGATTGCACGGTGTGGCCGTACGAGATCCAGCCAACGACGCCGCCGCCGAGACCAGGCAAGATGCCGGTAAGGGCCCCCAACGCGGAACAGCGAACAACGAGGCCGAAGTTCCTCAGGACATCCCTGATCCCAGCAAGCCAGCCGGATCCAACGAGTTCCTTCTGGGCGATGGCATGGTGCTGGCGCAGAACGTCAACAATCTCCGGCAGAGCGAATGCCCCAAGGGCAATGATGACAAGCGGCACTCCGTCGGAAAGATAGATTGTATCGAAGGTGAACCGGTACTCAGCGGTTGCCTGGGATGATCCGATGGTGCCGATCAGCAACCCCAGTGCGCACGAGGCCAGCCCCTTCACGACATTGGCGCCCGTCAACATGCCAACGAGGGTCAAGGAGAGAATCACCAGCATCAGCTGCTCGCCAAAGCCGATGGCCAGGAGGATCGGGCGAGCGGCGACGAACGCGAAGGTGAGGACAAAAGCGCCGATGAGGCCGCCCACCAAAGACGCCGCAAAGGCCGCGCTGAGCGCACGGGCGCCCTCGCCCCGCTGCGTCATAGGAAATCCATCGAGCACGGTGGCTGCGGTGCCCGCGCCTCCCGGTACACCGATCAGCACCGAGCTGAAGGTGTCCGATGTGGCCGTAACTGAGGTCAGCCCGACCATCATGGCCAGTGCCGGGCCTGGATCCATGCCGAAGATGAACGGCAGGATCAACGCCATCCCGGATAGTCCGCCGATTCCGGGAAGAATGCCGACGATCATCCCGAGACCAACACCCAGCAGGAGAAAAAGCAGGTGCGGGCCGGTCAGGAGTTGAACCAGGGCAGGTCCGGCATGCTGAAGGACAGAGAAATCCATTCGCGGTGTCCAAAGTCGAGCTGAAGGGCAGCAGCCAGATTCACACAGCGTCCGGCGATCAGGACGCTTGAGCTGTCGCGGGCAAAGGAGCCGGCCTCTATCTAAAGGCGCGGCCGGCTCCTAAAGTTCGCTGTTTAGTTCACAGTGATGCTGTGACGGGTGCGCAGCCACTCTCTGAGCCACTTCTGCTGCTCTTCCGTCATGCTCAGCCCGCCCTTGAAGATCGCTTCGGAGGCAGCGCCCGTGCTTTGCGGGTAGACGCTCAGCACGAGCTTTGCCTGGGGGCTCTGAAGCACATCCGTCTTCAGGGCAGCCTCGGTGGCCTTCGTATAGACATCGACGATCTCCTTCGGCGTTCCCTGGGGCAGGACGAGCATTTTTGAACCCATCACGCGCACATTGAACAAAGCCTTCCAGACTTCGTACTCGATGCCGGAGAGCGGCTTGCCATGGATCTTTTCGTAGAGTTCCAGGAAGGTCGGCACATCCGGCAGCATGGGATCGCGCACGATCTTACCGTCCTCCTGTTCAAAGCCGAAGGTGAAGATCGGAGTTGCAACACCGTCATCGACGAGGGGCTTCACTTCCTCGTTCCAGGACGCGGCGTTGTCATACTTCAGATTGAACTCGCCCCGTTCAAATCCGGCCCGGGATTCCGCATTGCTGAGGCCATAGACGCCTTTCTGCTTGATGCCGAGAAGGTCGAAACTCAGGAGAGCCGGAAGGTCGGACGAGGTCGGGCCGGAGCCGCCATAGACCGGCGGATTAGCAATCAGCTTCTTGATGTTCTCAACCGGATCCTTGCCCAGGCCCAAGTCGTTTCGCGCATAAGCGAGGAGCCCGAAGGGAGAGGTCAGGAACGGCTTGAACTCCGGCAGCGGATAGGCAACGGCTTTGTCTTTCAGGATGTACTGGAAGAAGGTTCCTGTCGCAATCGCCGCGATCGTCAACCCGTCAGGCTTGGCATCCTTGTGAAACTGGTTGATGCCGCGGACCGATCCACCCCCGTCGATGTTGCGGATGACGATCGTAGGCTGGCCCGGCAGGGTCTTTTCCAGGGCCATCGCAAACAGGCGGCCGTGAATGGTCGACCCGCTCCCCTCCTGGTAGGGAATGATCATCGTGATGCGCTTGCCGGCAAAGTCCTGGGCGGAGGCCGCTGGTGCCGCCAGCGTCACGGTTCCGAGCGCAGCAATGGCTCCGAGCAGCGCTCCCAATCGAAGGCTCTTTTGGTTTTGCATGGTTATTTCCTCTCCTGTGTTTCGCGCCGCGCTGTCTGCTCCGACAGTCTCTCGGCACCTCTCGTCCGACCGGTTGGCCCGGTTCATGGCTGTTGTCAGCTGGCCTGTTTCAGTGCTCCACCCGCCGCGTGCTGAGCCGCGTGTGCCCCGGCAAACCGCCCGAAGGTGGCGCCCGACATGAGCCCGGTGCCGCTGGCGTAGTTCTGGTAGAACAGTCCCCCGACCATCTCGCCCGCCGCATAGAGACCCGGCACCGTCCCGCCATACAGACCTTCGACCTCGGCATTCTCCGTCACCTTCAGCCCGCCGAAGGTGAAGGTGACGCCCGTCGTCACATGGTAGGCATGGAAGGGCGGCTTATCGAGTGGATTGGCCCAGTTCGTCTTGTTGATCCCCAGTCCTTCCGTGGAGCGTCCGTCGCGAACGTTTGGATTGAAGGGGATGTCGGTGCGGCAGGCGGCATTGAAGGCGTGAACGGTGCGCAGGAACGCATCAGGATCGACCCCCGTGAGTTTGCCCGCCAATTCCTCGAGCGTCTGTGCCTCGGCTTTTGTGACGCGCCGGATGCGGTACTCGCTGCGCAGAAGGTGCGTGACCTTGTCGTCGAAGACCTGCCAGGCATACATGCCGGGCTGCTTCATGATCTCCCCGCCGTACTTGGCGTAGGTGTGGCTGTGGAAGTTCGCGCCCTCGTCGATAAACCGCTCGCCGCGTGCATTCACGACGATGCCGAAGGGATAATTGTGCTTCTGGAACTGATCACCGATCGTGAGATCGCCGAAGGGCGGGGCATTTACATCCCACGCCACCGAATGGCAGCCCGACCAGTTGCCGTGGGGACGCGCGCCGGCGCGTAACGCCATCATCAGACCTTCGCCCATGTTGAAGCGGGTGCCGCGCACTTTGGCGGCGTCCCAGCCGGGCCCCAGGTAGCGCGCGCGCATCTCGGGGTTCGACTCGAACCCCCCGCAGGCCAGGATGACGGCACCGGCCCGGATCTCGATGGGACGGCCCTGCGAACGGGCCTTGACGCCCACCACACGGCCGTCCTCCTGGAGAAGATCGAGGGCTGGCGTTTCATAGGCCATTGAGATCCCGCGCCGCGCGGCATTGGCATAAAGCGCCTTGAGCAGTTCCTCACCCCCGCCCCAGATGTGCAGAGCAAGGCCGCCCCAGAACTTGAACTTGCCGTCGACCTTGTAGGCCTGCCTGCCCAGGCCGGGCTGCAGCTTCACGCCTTGCGACGCGATCCATTTTGCCGTTTCGAAGCTCGAACGCACGAGGAGCTCGCAAAGCTCCGGATCAGTGCGATATTCGGTGAGCTCGAACATGTCCTCGAGGAACTGCTCCTCGGAATAGGAGCCGAAGTCGACATTCTCGAGTTCCTCTTTCGACATGCCGGGTGCAATCTGCATGAGATCCTCGACACCCCGATAGGCGAAGCGGAAGGCGCCGCCCGTGTAGTGCGAATTGCCACCCCGCTCCTCGTACGGAGCCGCTTCGAGCACCAGCACCCGAGCACCGTTTTCATGCGCAGAGATCGCTGCGCAGAGCGCTGCGTTGCCGCCGCCGACCACGACGACATCATAGCGCGACCGGAGCAAATCTTCGGTGTTGATGGCTTCCTGCTGGGTCATGTCCTCTCCTGAAATCTTTGTTTCGCGCGGCGATGTTCGGCGCTCATCCCAAAATGGTTTTCTGGCGCTCGTCCTGGCGAAGTCCGTCGCGCATCAAGACGCCGATAGGCCGCACATCGCCGACCGATCTGAGATCAAGGATGGCATCGGCAATGGCGTCCGTCGCCGCGGGCACCAGGACGAGGCTCGCACAGTCACGGAACTTTGTTTCGAGCGCGCCGAGCGGAAGAGGATGCTTCCTGTCACGACCGAGCGGCCTGTCCACATAGGCTTCGAACACGGAGCCGTCCCTGGTCGTGACGCGCACCTGCGCGAAGAAATGCTCGCTCGTCTCCATAACGGCGTCGGGATGGGGCTGCGCCTCGATACGGCTCATAAACGCTCGCACCTGGGAATCGTGCACGGCCGCGTCGCTGAAATGGTCGAGGCGCACTGCCCCTTCGAGAGCAGCACGGGCCAGCACGTATTGAACGCTGAACTTTCCATCGAGGCCGGACTTTGGATCAGGACGGTTTGTGTGCCGCAACCGGCGTGGATGAGTCCACGAGCGGATCGCCGCAACATCCTGCGCCGCGATGCGGTTCTCGCTCATGATCTTGAGAAGCGCGTCGAGCGCAGGGTGAGTGCTCGCGCAGCAGGGATGCCGCTTGAACGCGACCCCAGGCTCGATGAGGTCAAGGGGTTCAGCAAAATCGGCCAGAAGACGATCGGCATCGAAAGTGCCAGGACCATTGTAGACATTGAAGAAGCCCTGCGGGTCCTCCAGCGCCCCCGCATTCGCCGTCAGACCCTCGCGGGCCAGAAGCGCGGCCAGCAATCCGCTGCGAGCGCAGTGCCCAACATGAAACGGCTTTGTCATGGTGCCGAAATTGGCCTTGATGCCCGACGCCATGGATGCGGCGATGGCGAGGGCCCGGGCTAGGT
The DNA here is from genome assembly GCF_016811235.1 of Microvirga arabica. GTDB lineage: Bacteria > Pseudomonadota > Alphaproteobacteria > Rhizobiales > Beijerinckiaceae > Microvirga > Microvirga arabica. The sequence continues at coordinate 11,613 of NZ_JAFBID010000022.1, read as the reverse complement.
GCTCCGCATCGAGCCGCAACAGACGCCCGCAGGCGGCCGCGGCACCGAAGGTGCCGAGGGTCGAGGTTGGGTGCCAGCCCTTTTCGTAATGGTGGAAATTCACCGCACGACCCAGCTTCGTTTCCACTTCGAAGCCTGTGACATAGGCCTCGAGCAGGTCCCGGCCTGAACTACCCTGCCGCTCGGCCAGAGCCCACAGGGCGGGGAGGATCGGCGCCGAAGGGTGCCCGCCCATCGTGTTGCTGCAATCGTCGAAATCGAGGGCATGCGAAGCCGTGCCGTTGATCATCGCCGCATCGAGGGCCGAGGCACGGGCCCTGTCACCGAAGAGTGTTGACGGCCCGCTGGACATCTCTGCGACGGCAGCACGAACCGCTGCGACGCAATCGGTCCGGGATCCGGCCAGGGTGACGCCGACGGTATCGAGAATCGCCTCTTGAGCCGTGCGGACCGCCTCGTCCGGAACCCTGTCGATCCGGATCTGCAATGCACGCTCTGCGAGTTGAACCAACAACATCCGACCAACCTCTGCGGATCGCGTGACGACAAGGTCCTGAAGCCAAGAACCCGGACAGCCTCACGAAACCGTCCATACCCCAGCAGCACCCCTGAGTTTCACCGATTGTAGACACCTGTTTTCTGGATTGTCTACACCAAAAATCTGGATTATGGTCGAGGTGGATCGTCTTTCGGGGCAATCTGGCACTTACAAGTGGTCATTACTTGTGAAAGCGTGCCTAATGACCTGAGACCAGGACTTTTTCTCATGACTATTGTCGACAATCGCTCAAATGGTGTCATCAATCTTGGGGAGAAAGGCGTCCTCTCCAAAGATGGCGGACTTCTTGCCGACCGGGCCTACGCCTACATCCGAACGCAGCTGGCCGATGGGGTCTTGGGGCCCGGGAGTAGACTTAACGAGCTCGAAATCTCCCAGCATCTCGGCATCAGCCGCGGCCCCGTCCGCGAGGCCATCCGGCGCCTGACCTCCTCCGGACTAGCCATCTACGAGCCGAATGCCGGCGCCAGGGTCGTCTCCCTAGACATCGGTGACGTCGCGCAGCTGTACGAGGTTCGCGAAGCGCTCGAGGCGCGGGCGGCGGGTCTCGCGGCGCACCACATGACGGACGATGAGCGCGAAACCCTCATTGCTACCCTCGACGAGCATGAAGCTAGGATGACGGAGGCCAGTTCCACCAGCTATCCGCGCGGCGGCTCCGACTGGGACTTTCACCTGCTGATCTTGAAGGGAGCCCGGAACGCCGTGATCTGGCGGATCTGTGGCGACGAGCTTCGCGACATGTTCTCGCTCCTGCGCAATCAGCACGGTTCCAGCCCCGGACGCGGTCACCGGGCGCTTCAAGAGCATCGTTGGATCGCTGAAGCAATCGTGGCCGGCAATGCAGACTTCGCTTCTCTGCTCATGGCCCAGCACATTCGTGCATCGAGGGACAACCTTTTGTCGGCGATGCAAACCAACGCCAGCAAGAACAACCGGCTCAAATCGAGGTAACTATGACAGCGAAATGGCTTGACGGAGCAGATGCAGCAGGACGCCCGAATCTGGACCTGAGGGCGCTCGGGTCTCAACAAGGATCCGTCGCCGTGGCCGGGGCCTGGGACGGGATATCCGCCGCCCTTGCCGCCCAGGCCGGCTTCAAGGCGCTGTATCTTTCCGGGGCTGCTCTTTCGGCCTCAATGGCGCTGCCGGATCTTGGGCTGCTCACCCTGGACGACGTCTGGCGCGCGGCGCGCACGGTGGTGCGGGCCTCTGGATTGCCGGTGATCGTCGATTGCGATACGGGCTTCGGCGAAGCGCTGAACGTCATGCGCGCGATCCGAGAACTCGAGTCTGTCGGCGTTGCCTGTATCCAGATCGAGGATCAACATTTTCCGAAGAAGTGCGGGCATCTCAACGACAAGCGTCTCATCTCCGCCGACGACATGTGCCGCAAGGTTTCCGCCGCCCGTCGCGCCGCGGACAGGATGGCCATCTGCGCCCGCACGGACGCTGCGTCCGTTTCACTCGACGAAGCCATCAGCCGCGCCAACAGGTATGTGGAGGCAGGGGCCGACATCATCTTCGTGGAAGCGCTCACCACCATCGAGGATATCCGGCGCGTGCGCGCCGAGGTGCGTGCTCCCCTGCTCGCCAATATGACGGAGTTCGGACGTACCCCCCAGATCCCGCTCTCGGAGTGGGAGACGCTGGGCTACGAATTGGTCATTTACCCGGTCTCGGCCCTCCGGATCGCCGCGCGGGCCATGGAGCGCTTCTACGGTTCGCTCTCGGCCCGCGGCAGCGCCGCCGAAGCCCTGCCCGATATGATGACACGGGCCGAGCTCTACGACCGCATCGGCTATTTCGACTACGAGAAGCTGGACGCACAGATCGCGCAGACGGTCCTGCCGACCTAACCAGACAACCACGCCCGAACGAGGAAGGACACGCCCGATGGCTGCTCATGCATCGGACAATCGGCACACCCGTGCCATTGCCGCATTCGTCTCATCGCTGACCTATGACCGGATTCCCCACGAGGTGCGGGAGCGGATCAAGCTTCTTATTCTCGATTCGCTCGGCTGCGGCCTTTATGGCGCCGATCTCCCCTGGACACGGATCTTGCGGGCGACTCTGGCAGAGACGGACGCGACACGCACGGTTCCCGTCTGGGGAACGGCCGAGAGCCTGTCTGCCCCGCACGCCGCTCTCGTGAACGGCACCCAAATCCAGGGCTTCGAGCTCGACGACGTCCACCGCCAGGGCGTCCTGCATGTTGGTGCCGTGACCCTGCCCGCCCTGCTGGCGACTATTGGCCCCAAGTCCAACCTCACCGGCCGCGACCTCGTGGCGGCCGCAGTGGCGGGCTACGAGATCGGCCCCCGGGTCGGCATCTGCATGGGGCAGGAACATATCGGACAAGGCTGGCATTCCGGAGCCACGGTCGGGGTCTTCTCCGCGGCGGCCGGCGCTGCCCGGGCGTTGCGGCTGTCCGACGAGCAAACCGTTCATGCCCTCGGCATCGCGGGCACTCAGGCCGCCGGCCTCATGGCGGCGCAATACGGCGCCATGGTGAAACGCATGCACGCGGGGCGCTCCTCGCAAAGCGGCCTCTACGGGGCCCTGTTGGCGCGCAATGGCTTCACCGGAATCGTGGACGTCTTCGAGGCCCCTTACGGCGGCTTCTGCACGACCCTCTCGCGCTCGCAAGACCGCTTCAAGCTCGAGGAGCTGGATAAGGATCTCGGTGACCGATTCGAGACAATGCGCATCTCGCTCAAATTCTATTCCTGCGTGGGCAGTAATCACACCACCCTCGATGCGATCCGGGCCATTCAGGAGCGGCGCCCGTTCAGCCTCGACGACCTCGACCGTATCGTGGTCTACGGCTCGCAGGTCACCGCCGATCATGTGGGCTGGCCGTACCGACCCGAAGGCCTTACGTCAGCGCAGCTCAACCTGCCGTTCTGCGTCGCGACCCTGCTCCTCGAAGGGGATGTGTTCGTGGAGCAGTTCGATGAAGCCTGCGTGACCAATCCCGAACGGATCACCCTGTCCCGGCGTGTCGAGGTGCGTCACGACCCCGAGATCACGGCGCTCGGCTCCAAGTTCCGCCACAAGGTTCATGTCGAGGTGCATCTGCGCGACGGCAGCGTCGAGCGGGAAACCCGTGAGGCGCCGCGGGGCAGCGAGCAGTCCTTTGCCTCGGAAGCCGATATCGTGTCGAAGTTCCGGAAGCTGACGCGGCATGTGCTGCCGGAGAGCCAGCAGAGTGAACTCGTCGAGGCAGTTCTTCGGATGGAGCACTTGGACAGCGCGACCCGCCTCGTCGAGCTTCTGTCGACAGCGCCTTCCCTCAGCCGCGCCGCCTCGTGAGGACGACAAGGGCACGAGCGTTCCTCAAGAGAGCGCTCGTCAGCGTGCCGCCCGCCGGAGCGTTCATTGGCTACGCTCTGGCGGCGGCTGCGGGCGCCGCGGCTCATGTTGCCCAGGTTCCCCTCGCCTGGATCCTTGGCCCGCTGCTGGCGACGGCACTGGCTGCCATTGCCGGCCTACCGACCTTTACCCCTGTTGCTTGGCGACGCTTCGGCCAGGTCACCATTGGCACCAGCATCGGCCTCAATGTGACTGCACCGGTCCTCGTGACGATCAGCCTTTGGCTTCCCATAATGGTAGCCACGGCCATCATTGCGATCTTTCTCGCTGCAATCGTTTCGGTGCCCTTCGCCAGGATGGGTGGGCTCGACCGCAAGACCGCATTCTACGCCATGATGCCGGGCGGCTTGTCCGAGATGGCGAACCTCGGGGCGGCCGCCGGCGCCCAGAGCGAACCGATTGCCGTGTCGCAGGCGCTGCGCGTTGCGCTGCTCGTGTGCATTCTCCCGCCTTTGATCGTAAGCCTCGACATCCACGGCACCGCGCTCGACACTGCTCTCCAGCAGTCGCTGAGTGCCTTTCACACGTTCACCGCCCTGGCTCTGGGGATCGCGGGCGTCGGGGTGGCCCGGCTTTTGCGGCTCAACAATCCATGGATGATAGGCGCTCTCGTCGGCGCCGGTGCCACAGCCGCCACGGGGCTGCTCACTGGCAAAATCCCGCCTCCACTCTACTGGTTCGGGCAATTTTTGATTGGGATTTCCATCGGTGCACGCTTCAGGCGCGAGATCGTCGTTCGTCTGCCGCGCCTCTTCGCCACTAGCGCCCTGTTTGTTCTTGTTCTTGCCGCATGCCTGTTCGGCTACGCCGTGCTACTTTCGATCGTTACCGGCTTGGACCTCGCCAGTGCTGCGCTGGGAGCCTCTCCCGGTGGTCTCGCTGAGATGGCCATCACGGCGCAAACCCTTCATTTATCCGTCGGGCTTGTGACGGCATTCCATGTCGTCCGTGCGTTTTTGGTCAATGGCTTCACTTCTCGGTTTTGGAGCGCGTTTAACCGGATCCATCTTTTTGACGCCCTGGAAAAGATCGCGGACAGGGTAGGCAGAGGGCGGCGCTAACTGCGCTCAAGAGAGCTTACTCTATCCGCGACGCCTTGCGGTTCAGCTATCTCGGACGAGAGGCAAGGCTCTAGTCCTCCTAGGGATGCTGGCGCTCGGCGCTGCAACTCTTTGGGTCAAGCTTGCTATGTGCCCTCTCCATGCACCAAGAGCATAGGTCACGTGTGCTGACCTATATACTGCGGCGCACCAAATAAGTTTATACACCTATCAAGCTTGCATTGGGCGGCTCTTCTCAGAGGCCGATCCCCTTTTGCAGGCGCTACGAACCATAACCTTTGGTACGTCATCAAACCTTAATCAAAGAACCAGCTATGATTCTTGCTAACGCTCTACGCGCTTTTCGCACCCTCATTATCGAATCCCGCAAAGCCAAGCGCGAGATGCAACAGCGTTTCCCTAGCCTTTGGTTTGAATAGTAGCTCTGAACGCTCTTGTGTGCTGGTTCATTCAGCCATGGTTGGCATTGCATTTCATGGACGCTCCATGGCAGTCCAAATTGGATGATCGAGCGAAGCCCTTTTTGATCTCAGGCTGCAGGTTTATCTAGCGGACTGCCTACATGGCCAGCAGCTCGTTTTGCGGCTCATATCATCCCCCCTCTCCGCCATAAGCTTCTGATAAGCCACTGAGATTACTGCAGAAAGTTCCGAAGTCTCGGATTTGGCCCCAACATCGAAGCACGGTTCCACCTCTCTGCTTGTGATGTGGTTAGTCCGCTAACCGCGCCTTTGCGGAAATTCGACGTACTTCCGGGATGTGCCATGAACGGACCTTCGCACAGCAATTGCTGAGGGTCGGTGGTTCTACCTGGGAGAAGACGTGGCGGCAGCACGACGAAGCGGCCACACAAGTCTTTGAAACAGAGGCATGATGTCAGGCATGATCTCGCAGGCCTCCTAGCGGTCCGAATTGATGGAGGTGTACGAGCCCGCCGCGGGTGCGCCCGCAGCCTGCTGGTGCCTTCCTGTCGCTCTCTGCCACGGTCATGTGTGGTCGGATTCCGAAGCGATGCGTCCACCCCGTACCCGCTGGTCCCGGTCGATCTCGACGACTGAAGCTGGGCGCTGGGACGGCGATGCGCCTGCAAGCTGCTGAAGTTCGGCCTCGTCGAGGGTTTCCTTTTCCAGCAGGCGCCGGGAGGTCCGCTCCAGGACATCCCGCCTCTCCCGCAGGAGCGCGACCGTCCGCCCGAACACCCGGTCCACAATGGCTCGCACCTCGTCGTCAATCGCGGACGCCGTCTCGTCCGAGTACGCACGCTCCTGGGCACCGTTGGCGAGCGGGTTCGGGCTCAGGAACGAACGGCTGTCCTTTTCCAGCGCCACGTTCCCGAGCTTTTCCGACATGCCGTAGCGGGTCACCATCGAGCGGGCGATGTCGGTCACGCGCACCAGATCATCCGACGCGCCGGTGGAGAGATGATTGAAGACGATCAGCTCGGCGGCGCGCCCGCCCAGCAGCACCGCCATCTTGTTCTCAAGCTCCTCGCGGATCATCAGGAAACGGTCCTCGGTCGGCCGCTGGATCGTGTAGCCCAGCGCCCCCACCCCTCGCGGGATGATCGACACCTTGTGCACCGGATCGACGCCGGGGAGTGCCAAGGCAACGAGCGCATGCCCCATCTCATGGTACGCCACCACTTCGCGCTCCTTCGGGTTCAGGAGCCGGTTGCGTTTCTCCAGCTCCGCGACGATGCGCTCGATGGCGTTGTTGAAGTCCGCCATCGTCACAGCGTCTGCTCCGCGCCGGGTCGCAAGCAGGGCGGCCTCGTTCACGAGGTTGGCCAGATCCGCACCCGTGAAGCCGGGGGTGAGCGCTGCCACCTTCTCAGGGTCGACCTCTGGTCCCAGCTTCGCCTTGCGCATGTGCACCTGCAGGATCTGGACGCGGCCCTTCTTGTCGGGCCGGTCCACCAGCACCTGCCGGTCGAAGCGCCCGGCGCGCAGCAGGGCCGGATCCAGGATCTCGGGCCGGTTGGTGGCTGCGAGGAGCACCAGGCCAGTGCGGGAGTCGAAGCCATCGAGTTCGACGAGGAGCTGGTTCAGGGTCTGCTCCTTCTCGTCGTGGCCTCCGGCCAAGCCGCCCATGCCGCGGGCACGGCCAAGGGCATCAAGCTCGTCGATGAAGATGATGGCCGGTGCTTTCTCGCGAGCCTGCTGGAAGAGGTCGCGCACGCGCGCCGCGCCGACGCCGACGAACATCTCGACGAACTCGGAGCCCGAGATGGAGAAGAACGGTACCTTGGCCTCACCGGCCACCGCCTTGGCGAGCAGCGTCTTGCCGGTGCCGGGCGGGCCGACCAAGAGCACACCTTTCGGCATGCGCCCGCCGAGGCGGCCGTACTGTTCTGGGTTTCTGAGGAACTCGACGACCTCCCGCAGCTCGTCCTTGGCTTCATCAACACCAGCCACGTCCTCGAAGCGCACACCCGTATCCGCCTCGACATAGACCTTGGCCTTACTCTTGCCGATCTGCATCAGGCCTCCGCCGAGGCCACCTGCCCCAGCCATCCGGCGCATGACGAATGCCCAGATCCCAAAGAACACGAGGATGGGCAGGACCCAGGAGAGGATGTCCCGGAGCAACGTGCTTTCGATCTGGCCCGTGTAGGTGACGCCGTACGGCTGCAGCTCCTGCGCGAAGGCCGGATCGACGCGCGTGGTCGCAAAGCGGGTTTGGCCACTCGGCAGCGGCTCCTTCAGCCGGCCCTGGATGAAGTTTTCGGAGATCCCGATCTCGGCGACCTTTCCGTTCCGGAGCAGCTCCTGGAACTGGCTATAGGGAATGGGCGCGATCTGCTGGGCTGCGCTGAAGAAATATTGGATCAGCAGTATGCCAAGGAACGCCGCGACCCAGTACCAGGTGTTGAACTGTTTGCTCTTGTCCATCGGGGTCTCTCCGCAGCAACTCACCCACCGGGCTCAAGCCCTCAGACTGGATCAACGTGAGGTGGCAGTCCTGGTTCGATCAGAACCGCGGCGGTGGCGCCACGCGTCTCGGTCACTGCCGCCTGCACGGCCCCAAGGTTCAAGACGGCCATCAGCGATGCATCATCTGCAAGGCTCACGGGGCCCGCGTCTCCCCGCGCGCCAGTCGCTCAATCCTGGTGGCGCCTTGTTGCGCTGCCTTGGAAACCCTCTGCCAATTGGGCCCTCGAACAGTGCGATCAAGAGCGCTCGGAAGGGTCTTGACGAGGCAAAATCTCGTTCCTAACTCGAAGGGTGCCAAGGCTTAAATGAGCTTGGCACACGGGCGCCGGCGGTGTCCGGCGCTCTCGGATCCATGTTGCTCTCAAGAGGATGTGGCTATGAGAACTTTCGACATTTCCCCCCTGTATCGCTCCACGGTCGGCTTCGACCGCCTGTTCGACATGCTCGACCAGATGGGCCGGGTGGAGCCGATGACCAACTGGCCGCCCTACAACATCGAAAAGGCAGGCGACGACCAGTACCGGATCACCATGGCGGTGGCGGGCTTCTCCCCTGACGAGATCGAGCTCACCCAGCACGAGAGCACCTTGCTCGTGACCGGCAACAAGCATTCCGAGTCTGAGGGGACGCAGATCCTGCATCGCGGCATCGCGACCCGCGCCTTCAAGCAGACCTTCAGCCTTGCCGATCATGTGAAGGTGAAGGGGGCAAGCCTGGAGAACGGCCTGCTGATGATCGAGCTCGTGCGCGAGGTGCCTGAGGAGCTCAAGCCTCGCCGCATTGAGATCTCAACCGGCAGCCAGCCCAAGGCTCTGGCGCAGGACAACGCCAAGCAGATCGAGCACGAGGCCAAGACCAGCAAAGCCGCCTAACGCCAAGGACGTGCGGAGGCACGGTGGTGCCGAGGATTCCTCAGCACCAGAGATGGTTGCGTGCCTCCGCTCCAGCCGAGCAGACAGGAGGTATCGATGAACATGCGTGATCTCATTCCCTGGGGCCGCAATGAGCGGTCCTCTTCGGTGCCCGGTGCTTACCGCGGTGAGGAGGTCAGTCCGTTCCTCACGCTTCACCGTGAGATGAACCGGCTGTTCGATGACGTGTTCAGCCGCTTTGACAGCACCATGCCATCCGTCTTCAACCAGATACCAGCGTGGCCAAGTGTGGAAGTGGTCGAGACGGACAAGGACATCCGGATTGCGGCGGAGTTGCCGGGCATGGACGAGAAGGATGTTGAGGTCAGCGTCAGCGACGATATCCTTATCATCCGCGGCGAGAAGAAGGCTGAGATTGACGACAAGGAGCGTCACTTCAGCGAGCGCTACTACGGCCGCTTCGAGCGTCGTATTCCGCTGCCGTTCGAGGTGGAAGATGACCGGGCCGAGGCTTCGTTCGAGAATGGCGTCCTGACCGTCACCTTGCCGAAGTCATCCAAGGCGGAAGCCAAGATGAAGCGCATCGCCATCAGCGGCAAGGCCAAGGACAGCAAGCACTGATCATCACGCCGTGGCTCCGGGCAGGCCCTCCGTGGCTGCCCGGAGACACCTTCGCTCACCTGAGGGAGGTCAGTATGGAGATTGCAACCCAGCACACCCTTGAGCGCCCAGTGGCTCGTCTCCGAGATGAGAGCCAATCCGCCCCTTCGTTTGTCGAGGCGCTGGTCGATCCCGTGACCGTTTTCGATCACCCGCGCGAGGTGGCGAAGCATCCAGGGTTCACGCACCAGGAGAAGCGCACGATCCTTCTCTCCTGGGCTCGCGACGAGCTTGTGGCCGAGCAGGTCACGTCCCGGCTTGCGCCCGAGTTAGGGATCCGGTCGCGCATCGATGCCGTGGTGGAGGCGCTCGCCACCTTCGATAGCGCCGCCGCTGCCGAGTACACTTCCGCTGTGGCGCTGATCCGCTCCAGGCGCGGCAAGCGTCGTCTTGCACACCACTCGGAAGGTCGGGAGGTGCTGTCATGACCCCACAGGCTGCTGATTACCCAACCGGTTTGCGTCCTGAGCTGCTCCCGCCGAGTCCTTCGCCTTGGGAGGTCCTTACTAAGGCAAGCCAGGTGTTTGCGCATCCGCACGACGTTGTCACGGCGCCTGATCTGAGCCGGGAGGCGAAACGGGCTGTCCTGGCCTCCTGGGCGTCCGACGCCTGGGCAGTTGTGTCGGCGCCTGGGCTGCGGCACTGCCCCGGATTGCGTGGCTGCACCGTGCCCGTCGATGCCGTGCTCGATGCACTTCGGTCCCTCGATCCTGAGGCAGCCGAACAGGCCTGTGAGCGGCCCGAACCGCCACGCCGCACGCGGAAGGCGGGGGTTCGCTGGCTGACCCCGAGCCTGTCGCGGATCACCTGAGAGCTGGAGGCTGCAATGGCTGTCTTCGATCCGAATGACTGGTGGCCAGGTGGATCCTGGTTCAAGCCTGCGGATCAGGATCGCCGTCCGCCGGAGGAGATCAATCGCGAGGTGGTCTCGCGCTGGCTGGCCGCAGTCGCGCTCTGCCTGTGCTTTGCGGCGCTCGCACCTGTCGAGCACCTCCAAGGTGCCTTTGCGGTCCTGCTGGTTGGGGCGGGCATGGCATCGGCTGGGTTGGCGCTGATCCGCCGGGAAGCCTTTTACAATCCTCATCATCTGACGGCCTGGGATGAAGCGATGCTGTCGCTAGCAGCAGGGCTCGCGCTCTTTCTTTGGAATGGGTCATAGGAGAGGACTGCAATGAACGAACAGTTTGCAGGGATTGGACACAACAACCCGCCGCAGCCGGTGTGCCCGCCATGGCTCGCGGGTGCCGAGGCGCGCATTGCCCGGCGTGGGCGGGCGGTCACGACTTCAGGCCGGGCACACACAAAACAATGGGTGCTGCGATTTGAGCGCCGCTCACCCCCTGTGATTGAGCCGCTGATGGGCTGGACCGGTGGCGACGACACGCTCGCGACCCAAGTCGAATTGACGTTCGATACGTTGGATGAGGCTCTGAGTTATGCGGAGCGGCAGGGCCTGTCCTACCGCATTCAGAACGAGCCGTTGCGAGAAACCTCTCGGCAGCAAGACATCGTCGGTGGTGAAACGAACGACAGCCCCTCCTCCATCGAGCAAGAGGTCGGGGCCATCATCTGGCTCACCTCGTTACAGACGGCCTACGGGCGCTGCGACCTGTCGAGCATGCCTGATCTGGAGAAGGCGCTGGTCCATCCGGCAGCGGTGTTCGCAGAACCGGATCATGTTGTGCGCCATTCCTTGCTCTCACTTGATTGCAAGCGCGAAATCCTCTGGCGCTGGGCCTGGGACGAGTACCTCGTCGACCTCGCCGCCGCTGAGGGCATGGCTGACGGACCGCCCTCCCGCCTGGATGAAGTCAGGACTGCCTTGGTCTGTCTCGGCCATGACTGGCGCCCTCATCCGGCGGCACCGGCAGCGTTTGTGGTTCGCTATGAAGTCCAGGAGAATGCCTTGGCGGCATGAGGAGATGGCGAAGGCATAAACATCGGCATGATCCGGATTAACCGACCTCCTTTCCTCGCCGATGATGCACTGCTGTACTTTCTAGGTCGGGCAACAAGTTCCTCTGCCCTCCGGGAACGTCCGCTGTTCCTTGCTGGAGCAGACATTCGGCCTACTTCGCAAATGTGCCAGGAGCGGTCGTTCCACATGGTGCCCGATCAGAGCTGTCCGGTCCCGAGCAAGCTTCGTCTCT
>NZ_JAFBID010000229.1 GCF_016811235.1 Microvirga arabica | reverse complement strand
TCGACAATCGGGCAGGGGCGGGCGGAAACACGGGCGCGGCTGCCGCCGCCAGGGCTGAGCCCGACGGCTACACCTTCTTCGTCGGTGCTACCCACCACGTCATCGCGCCCTCAATGTACACCAATCTCACGTACGATCTGCAGAAAGACTTTATCCCGATCGGCATGGTGTCCCAGGTTCCACATGTGGTGGTGGTGCACCCGCAGAAGGTGCCCGCGAAGACGTTGACCGAGCTCGTGGCATCGGCGAAGGCCAATCCCGGCAAGCTGAACTACGGCTCGGCGGGCCCCGGCACAGCGCACCATCTCGCGGGCGAGATGTTCAAGCTCCTCACCGGCACGAACATCGTCCACGTACCCTACCGCGGCGCCGGCCCGGCGATGCAGGATCTCTTAGCCGGGCAGATCGACATGGCGTTCGACGGGCTCGGCAGCTCCGCCGCCCAGATCGCCGGGGGGCAGATCCGGGCGCTGGCCGTCGCCGCTCCGAAGCGCTCGGCGGCGTTCCCCGACGTGCCGACCGCCGCGGAGGCCGGCGTGCCGGGTTACGAGGTGTCCACGTTCTATGCGCTCTGGGCGCCCAAGGGCACGCCGCCCGCGATTGTTGAGCGAATGACTAAGGAATTGCAGACCGCCCTGCAGGCGCCC
>NZ_JAFBID010000228.1 GCF_016811235.1 Microvirga arabica | reverse complement strand
GGTCTGGTGCTAGGCACCGATCTCAGAGGAGGAGGTTGGAAATCGTTCCAACTGAAAGATAACAGCTCAGGCTTCGAAAGCGCCTTCTTCAAAATAAGTTAGAGTAACTCACAAGATACAATTGTTGTTCTTCGAGCGTCTGCTGTTAGGCCGCTGTGCCCTCACCGACGATGTGCGCCAGCGGAGGCAAGGGCAGAGGCATCCAGTACGTCGCATCACAGAGAGCTCCGCCAGCACTTCGCCATCTGGTGTCATCCCCATAGCCCTCAAAGACATTGCTGTAGATGACAAGAAGATCTTCAGTGATGCTGGCAGGAGCTAGCAGAGCCTTGGGCTAGTCGTCCATATCTCCTGCCACCTTCTCAGCGGTGCCGCCGGTCATGAGGATCGTGCCGCCGCGCCGCTGTTCGGTCATCGACATTTCTCGACCACCGAGCGCTACTACATCCAGGCTGACAATCTCGCGGCCAGCCGATGCCTTGGCTCGATCCTTGATAAACTCAAAGCCCACTCGGAGGACATGGCATGAAGCGTGCAGCGATCTATGCCCGCTATTCGAGCGAGAACCAGCGCGATGCGTCGATCGAGGACTAGAGCAACGGCGGTTCAGACGAATCCATATCCTGCGGCGGTGGGTGAAGTAGTTGCGGCATTCCTCAGCCTCGAC
>NZ_JAFBID010000227.1 GCF_016811235.1 Microvirga arabica | reverse complement strand
AGAGCCGCTCAAGACAGAAGAGCCGCTTACGCCAGAGACTGAACCTGTCGAACAGCAGGATCCTGAACTCAGCTCAGAACCGGAACCTGTTGAGATACCTGATGCGCCGGCGAAGCGGATTCAGCGTTCTGGGAAAACCGGAGGTCCAGCGCGTAAAGCTGCCTCTGCTCAGGTCGTGGTGAAATCGATTCCTGATGCCAAGCGCTCGGACCGGTTCTACACCTCCATCCGCCTGCCCCGCGAGCTGTGGGATCAGGCAGGCTTTGGGCCGGACGACAAACTTCTGCTTGCCTTGAGCGGCAAGGCTCTCACGGTTGAGCGTGCGACTGAGGGTGGCGTGAAGCCGAAGGCGGTTGGTGACACCTCTGTGGTGCTGCAATCCTGGAAGCTCGGCAACCTCAACTTCGATCAGCCCAAAGTCGCCGGCATCAACGGCTCTCTTCGGCTGACAGCGGGACGTCGCAGCCCTAAGGCCTGATCGTCACAACATACACAGTGATCGCCCGTTCCGCTCTGGCTGCAGCGCACGGGATGGAGGCAGAGGTGTGCGGGCGTCTGGTCCTGAGCTAGCCCTGTGACTTGGCCTGCACGGCGATCCAGTCCTGCGCCTTGATCAGGGCTGCAGATTCCGACGCAATCCGGACAGGTATTCCGATTTGAAGCCGGACAGCATTCCGGAATGAAGCCGGACACCGTT
>NZ_JAFBID010000226.1 GCF_016811235.1 Microvirga arabica | reverse complement strand
TCGCCGACATCGTGGAAACAAACAGTCCAGCTTTTCGCCCGCTGTATCATGACCTGCGGCAGCAGCTGACCGATCTGTGCCTGCAGCAGCAGGCGGAAGCTGCTGCCAACGCCAGAGCCGCACAGGACAGCAGCAAGGTTGCCTGAGCCTTAGGAGCGCGAGCATCTCGTACGGGAGCTGATGATCGCGCCCCAGGAAATCCGTAGGGCTTAGAACGATCCTAGGCTCTACCCAGAGTACGTGCTTAGGTCGACGCTTCAAAGAGGGCTTCGGTAAACGTGGTCCGGTGCGTTGGGGCGATGGTACGCCAGGTTGCGACCGTCAGTTGGTAAGAGACACGCCGTATGCCGAATGGTTTTCCTCGCTCGGCCAGAACCTACTGATTGGTGCACGGATCCAAGTTCCAGAGCAGTTCTCCCGTGGCTGCTCGAAAGAACTGCTGCATCCGTAGTTGGACTAATTGTTCCTGGCACCGAGGCATCAGCTCGTAGTTGACATCAACATTTGCAGCATGGGTTCCGCGGCTTTGTCGTCATCCGTGCGAGCCGGTCAGGTGCCGTCGCAAGTGGTCAGGTCCCCAGTCTAACCGTCTGTTTACGGTTTGCTCTCCAGAGTCACGACGCCGCTGGAATCAGCTTGGCCAATCACCGTTCAATTGCGTCAGAGATCATGCATTCAACCCGTAAGCCACCCTTCGCCCCACC
>NZ_JAFBID010000225.1 GCF_016811235.1 Microvirga arabica | reverse complement strand
TGATCGGGGTGGCCATGAGCAGTCTCATGCTCCGCCGCATCGCTCACCCGTAGCAATTCTCAAACGGGCACTTAGGTCTCAGACGTGCCAAACTGAGCCGTTATACCACGTCCTGGTGAGAGCGACTCGTCGCAGCCTCAAAGCGCCTGAGATGTGATTCAACATGGCAAGCGAGGAGGTTTGCCATGTCCATTCCCGTCGCCCTCCGGCCTGATTACGATGCCGTTTGCCTGCGCCAGCTGGCCCGCCGCAGCAAGGATGCCCCGCAGACCCGCCGCTTGCTGGCCCTGGCGGTGATCTACGAGGGCGGCCCGCGCAGCCAGGCGGCTGAGATCGGCGGAGTTAGCCTGCAGACCGTGCGTGACTGGGTGCTGCGCTTCGATGCCCATGGACCTGATGGGCTCCTGGACGGCACGGCAAGGCGCCGGGACAGCCCTCGATCCTCAGCGACGAGCATCGTCTGCGCCTGAGCGAGATGATCGAGGCCGGCCCGATCCCGGCCGTCCACGGAGTGGTGCGCTGGCGCCTGGCTGACCTGATGCAGTGGCTCTGGGACGAGTACCGGATCCGGATCTCCAAGCAGACGCTCAGCCGTGAGCTGCGGGCCCTGAACTTCCGTAAGCTGTCCGCGCGCCCGCGCCATCATGCCAAAAGCGAGGCCGCGGTTGCGGTTTTTAAAATCTATGGACCGGCCGTGCGTTGCAAGAGGGC
>NZ_JAFBID010000224.1 GCF_016811235.1 Microvirga arabica | reverse complement strand
CTAAATCCCGGACCGATAGACGATGTCGCCTCCGACGATTGTCATCAAGGCCTTGGTATCGCGGATCGCCTGTGGCGGCACGGAGAGGATGTCCTGAGACAGCACCGCCAGATCGGCGAGCTTGCCACTTTCAATGGAGCCTCTGTCCTTCTCCACGCCCATGACGATGGCATTGTTGATCGTATAGAGCTGAAGTGCTTCGCGCGGTGTGATCGCCTGTTCTGGCCCAAGCTGATAGCCATTGAGCGTCCCACGGGTTGCCATCCACCACATCGATAAGAAGGGATCCACAGGAACGACTGGGCCATCGGTTCCGCCCCCGACATGCACACCGGCATCGAGCATGGCGCGGATTGGGATGGCATAGCCTGCCCGCTTATCGCCCCACCACCGTCGCTGGTTGTGCCCCAGGAGTACCGCGTGATCCTGTGCGGTCGCCATGATACCGAGCTCGCTCATCTTCTTGAGCGCGCTTTCGGTCGGAAGGAACACATGCATGATCGTCCAGCGCAGGTCCCGGATCGGTGTCTCAGCGTTGACCCGCTCGTAAGAGCGCACGATGACGTCGATCGTCTCGTCACCCACGGCATGGGTCTGAACCTGTACTTTGGCCGCAGCGGCTAACTTCAGTCCCTCGACGTATTCATCCTCACCTCCTGGTGGAAGGAGGAGGACCCCACGATAGTTGGGATCCGGCTGTTCGCCGGGTACAATT
>NZ_JAFBID010000223.1 GCF_016811235.1 Microvirga arabica | reverse complement strand
CCGCTCGATGACCTCACCTTCGTGGTCAGCCACTTCCTGCCGCATCTCAACCGCGATGCGGTCTACCGCATCCTCAAGGCAGAAGGCTTGGGGCGCCTGCCGCCGGGGCAGCAGCGCCAGCGCAAGATCGGCACCTTCAAGGACTACGATCTCGGCTTCGTGCACCTGGACATCAAGCACCTGCCCAAGCTGAGAACCGCCGATGGCGAGCGCCGCAAGCGCTATCTCTATGTGGCCATCGACCGCTGCTCGCGGCTTCGTGCACCTGGCCGTCAAGGACGACGAGCTGGCCACCAGCGCGGTCGCCTTCCTGAAAGAGGCGGTCCGCGCCTTCCCCTTCAAGGTCACGCACGTCCTGACGGACAGAAGATCCTGCTTTACCGCTGATGGCTTCGCGGACGCCTGCCGGAGGCTGAAGGTGGAGCATCGCACGACCAAGCCCTACACGCCGCAAACCAATGGCCTCGTGGAGCGCTTCAACAGGTGGGTGCAGCGTGAGGTGCTGGGGATCACGATCGACAGCCATCGTGATCTGGAGACGCTGCTCAAGGGCTTCAACCAGGCCTACAGCAGGAGACGCCAGCGCGTGCTCAAGGGGCGATCCCCGGATGAGGTAGTGCGCAGCCGCCTGGTCGCCGAGCCGAAGCTCGCCAACCGCCGCTACAAGCCGCCTGATTCAGACGCGTTGCCGCCAGCCCTCCAGGTCGTCGCTCACGCCAAGGAAGTGTCGCATCCAGACAGTTAAGG
>NZ_JAFBID010000222.1 GCF_016811235.1 Microvirga arabica | reverse complement strand
AGGCGCGCAGCGCCTGATGGCCCACTCGCGGTGTCAATGGAACCTCACGTTCAGAGGTTCCACGTTGGTCCGATCTCAATTGGGTTCATGTCCGGACTGTAAGGCGGCAGGAACAGGAACCAGGCGCCTCTTCGCTTCAGGCAGTCTGCTGCTCTCTCGCTCTTGTGCGCCGGCAGGTTGTCGAGGATCACCACGTCGCCCTTGGACAAGGTCGGGGCAAGCTGGGTCTCCACATAGGTCTCGAAGATCTGCCGGGTCATCGGCCCATCAATCACCCACGGGGCCGTCAGACCAGAGTAGCGCAGCCCCGCGATGAAGGTTTGGGTCAGCCAATGGCCAAAGGGCGCCTTGGCATACAGACGCTGGCCCTTGGGACAGCGGCCACGCAGGCGCGTCATCTTGGTGGAGGCGCCGGTCTCATCCAGAAACACCAGCCGATGCGGCTCCTGCTGCATGCGGGGCTGGCGCTTGGTGTGCCAGTGCTCGCGGGCCTGGCGCACGTCGGCGCGTCCTTGTTCGCTGGCCCGCAGCGTTTTTTTGAAGCGGTAGCCTTGGCGGCGGAACCAGTGCGAAATGGCGGCCGGGGTGATCTTGGTGCCCAGGGCCAGCAGTTCGGCCGCGAGCTGGGGCATGGTGATGTCGCTCTTCTCAGCCACGCGGCGGATCAGGAACTCCCGGTGCGGGTCGAGCTTGGAATAGCGCCAGCCGCCCTCCGGTTTGGCGGCCAGACTGCCGGTGGCCCGATACGC
>NZ_JAFBID010000221.1 GCF_016811235.1 Microvirga arabica | reverse complement strand
ATCTACGACCCCAGTCTCTACAACGATCGCCTGCTGCTCGGCCTGAAGGGCACCATGAGCGAGGCGGAGATCCACATCCTCAAGGCGCGCATGCTCGAGGGCCGCCGGGCTAAGGCACAGCGCGGCGAGTTGGTTCTGGGGCTTCCTCGCGGCTACGTGCTCAAGCCGTCCGGCGAGGTCGCACTCGATCCCGACGAAGAGGTGCAGGAGATCATCCGTCTGGTGTTTACCCTCTTCGAGCGGAGGCGCTCGGTCAGCGGCATCCTGCGCTATCTCGTCGACCACGACCTTCGCCTGCCGGACCGCATTCGCCGCGGGCCGCACAAGGGCGACGTGCACTGGACCCGGCCCAATGGGCAGATGCTGCGCAACCCGCTCTATGCCGGAGCCTATGTCTATGGCCGGCGCACCTATGACGGCCGCCTGCGCCGGCCCGGCCAGCCGCACAGCGGCAAACGCTTCCTGCGCGATCCAAAGGCCTGGAAGGTGCTGCACCAAGGCGCTCGTCCGGCCTACATTGATTGGGACACCTTTGAGCGGAACCAGGAGCAGATGGCAGCCAACCGCGCACGCCACACCGGCCTTCCCCGCGGCGGCCCCGCGCTGCTCGGCGGGCTGGTGGCCTGCGGGGTCTGTGGCCGGCGCATGTGCGTCACTTACAACGACGATGGCCGGGAAGCGCGGTATGCCTGCAATCAGATGGCAACGACCTACGGCGCGCCTCAGTGCCAGTCGATCAGTGCCCGCCCGGTGGA
>NZ_JAFBID010000220.1 GCF_016811235.1 Microvirga arabica | reverse complement strand
GCCTGCCCTCGTGATCGCCTGGTCCGCGTGGCGACGCGCGCATCAGGCGATGGCACAAATCTCACATCGCAAACGAAGGGTGCAACTGTAGTGCTACGGCCTGTTAGTGCTTGATCCAGTCGAGAGTGGCAGCGAGACTGGGTACGCCCATGAAGGATCGGGCCGTCTTCACATAGCAGGCTGCAACAACCCGCTACTCCTTGAGCCTCGCCCAGAGCCTCTCGATAGTCTGAATGCAAATGACAAAACCGAGTGGCTTCACCGGCAGGGTTGGTCGGAATGACGTAGCGGATCTCGACCTCTCCATGTCGATCAAGTACACCGAGCACCTCGCCGAGGCGGGCATCGAGCCATCGGTCGGCAGTGTCGGGGCCTCGTACGACAATGTCCTAGCGGAACCGTCATCGGGCGCTTCAAGACCGAAGTGATCCATCAGCGTGGTCCGTGGCGCTCCTTTGAGGCTGTCGAGTTCGCCACCCTCGAATGGGTCGGCTGGTTCAACAACCGGCGCCTGCTCGAGCCTATCGGCAACATCCCGCCCGTCGAGCCGGAAGCCGCCTACTATGCCCAGCTTGGGATCATGCCAATGGCCGCGTAGAATTCAAGCCAATCAGCCTCCGGAAGAAACGGCGCGGCTCACCCGCTTCGATCTCGCACTGATTCCGCCGCCAGGGCTACAGCTTCAAAAAAACTAGGATGGCAAAGTTAGCTGGCGGGCCTGCTGTTCGAGAGCAGCCAGATAGGCGGCGGGATCGTGCCGAAAGCGAG
>NZ_JAFBID010000021.1 GCF_016811235.1 Microvirga arabica | reverse complement strand
CCGTTTCAACACCATCACTTTGAGGGACAGCCACCCCGCTCCGCTAGCTCGTGAGCGGCAGGCCCATTACGGCATCTATATGCGCTACAGTTCCTCCCGCGGGCGCCAACTTGTCAAGTCGGCGGTATCCTCACGACAACAGAGGTATGCGGCGGCCCTTTCACCGGACCGCCGGCGTCTTAGGCGGAGGCCGTCTCCATCGCCTCGAGCTCGCCGATCAGCCGCTCGATCATCGACAGGCCGATCTGCCAGAAGGACGGATCGCTCGCATCGAGACCGAAGGGAGCGAGAAGCTCGGAATAATGCTTGGTGCCGCCCGCCGAGAGCAGCGCGAAATAACGGTCGACGAAGCCTTCATTGGAGCGCTCGTAGACGCCGTAGAGCGAGTTCACCAGGCAGTCGCCGAAGGCATAGGCATAGACGTAGAACGGCGAGTGGATGAAATGCGGGATGTAGGTCCAGAAGCTCTCGTAGCCCGGACCGAGGCGGATGGCAGGGCCCAAGGATTCATCCTGCACGGACATCCAGAGTTCGCATAGCTTGTCGGCCGTCAGCTCGCCATTGCGGCGCTCCAGATGGACCTTGCGTTCGAAGGAGTAGAACGCGATCTGGCGCACCACCGTGTTGATCATGTCCTCGACCTTGGCGGCCAGCATCGCCTTGCGCTGCACCCGATCGGTGGTCTGGTCAAGGAGCCGGCGGAAGGTGAGCATCTCGCCGAAGACGGATGCCGTTTCGGCGAGCGTCAGGGGCGTGGGAGCCATGAGCGCGCCGTTGGGCCCGGCCATCACCTGATGCACCCCGTGACCGAGCTCATGGGCGAGCGTCATCACGTCCCGCGGCTTGCCCTGGTAGTTCAGGAGCACATAGGGGTGGGCGGAAGGCACGGTGGGATGAGCAAAGGCGCCGGGCGCCTTGCCGGGGCGCGTGGGCGCGTCGATCCAGCCTTCGTCGAAGAAGCGCCGGGCGATGTCGGCCATGCGCGGTGAAAAGGCTGAATAGGCGGAGAGCACCGTGTCCCGTGCCTCGTTCCAGGAGATGGTGCGCTGCTCGACCTTCGGCAGGGGCGCGTTGCGGTCCCAATGGTCGAGCTTGTCCTTGCCGAACCACCGGGCCTTCAGGGCATAGTAGCGGTGCGACAGGCGCGGATAGGCCTCGCGCACGGCGGACACCATGGCCTCCACCACCTCACGCTCGACCCGGTTCGCCAAGTGCCGGGAATCGGCCACGTCCTCGAAGCCGCGCCAGCGGTCGGAGATTTCCTTGTCCTTGGCGAGCGTGTTGGTGATGAGCGTGAAGGTGCGCAGGTTCGCCTTGAAGGTCTTGGCCAGCGCATCCGACGCGTCCTTGCGCACGCTCTCGTCCGAATCCTGCAGCTTGTTGAGCGTGGGCTCGATGGGAAGCTCCTCGCCGCGCACATTGAAGCGTAAGGACGCCATGGTCTCGTCGAACAGGCGGTTCCAGGCGGAGCGGCCGGTGACGGACTTCTCGTGGAACAGTTGCTCGATCCGGTCGTCGAGCTGGAAGGGCTTGTCCTTGCGCAGGTCCTCGAGCCAGGGCCGGTAGTGCTTGAGCGGCTCTTCGCCCATGGCCCGGTCGAGAACCTCGTCCTCGATACGGTTAAGCTCGAGCGCGAAGAAGAGCAGCTCGGTCGAGGCGGCGGTGAGGCGCTCCTGTGTGTCGCCGTAGAATTTGGCCCGCACCGGATCGGTGGTGTCGCCGGAATAGACGAGACCCGCATACGACATGATGCGCCCGAGGAGATCCTCCAGAGCCTCGTAGCGCTTGACGACCTCGTTCAGCGTCTCCGATGCGCGCTCGCCCCGTGCCATGGCATCGAGCTTGCCGCGGTGGGCTGCAGCGAAGGCCTTGCACTCGGCTTCGGCCCTAGCGAGATCGCGCTTGAACTCCTCGCTGTCCATGCCGGGATAGAGGTGAGACAGGTTCCATTCGGGCAGCATGCCGAGTTCGGTCTGAGCCGCGCCGGAGGCCAAGGGGTGATGCAGGGAGGAGATTGTCTGAGAGGTCACGGGCGAAGGCCTGTCGGAGATCGAGGATTGGAGATACTGCACACATATTGGCTACCGGCCTATCGGGATCAACCCATGCCCGATGGTCACGAGGCGCGGACGCAGGCTCCCGTCGGAACCCACCGAACCTTACCCGGCAGCTTGCCCATGAGGCACCGGCGTCGCCCCTTCCGAAGGCAAGGGCAGCGCCAGACCCGATCCATACCCTTTACGGTCGGTTAACCTTTCGGGCAAAAGACGGATCTCGTCGAATCCGGAGGCACGGACCGCGTGCTTCACACGCCTTTGTTATCAAGGACATATGCTGACCGCCCCACGAGGGATCGGCATCGGGCGTTGTCACTCTTTACAAAAAATTGAAAGAACTTGGCTTAGCGATGAAGCCGCATCGCGTTTTGCGCGTTAAGCGTAACAGACGTGTGCCCGCACACTGACAAAATTCATTTGATGGGGGATTGCTCATGTCCTCCACATTCATTGCGACGAGGAGCATGGTCATGCGTGGATTGCGCAAGACAGCCATTTGGCTTGGTCTCATCGGATCAGTTTCTCTCCTGCCCCTCGCCGCTTCGGCGGAAGACACCAGCCCGCAGGTCGAGCGCTCCGAAGCCATCGTCGCTGAGAGCCCGGCGCAGCCATCCTTCCACGATGTGGCGCTGCAGGATGCTCCCGCGTCAAAGGACATTGCCTCACCGTCCATCCCGCTTGCCGAGCCGGCACCTGTTTCCATCGAAGCTGCAGATCTGAAACCTGCTCCCGTCATCGAGATTCCTCTGCCGGACGCTGCTCCCGTCACGGCGCTCATGCAGGCCGACATCGGCCGCATGGCGGTGGAAGGCCTGTTCGCCGACGATGCGACCATGCGCGAGTTGCGCGTGAGCACCAAGGATCGCGAGGCTCTCGCCGCCTATTACGCACAGGCCGAGCGTCCTCTGCTGTGGTCGCAGGACGGAGCCTGGACGCCGGCGGCTCAGGCCGCCATGGATCGCCTGAAGGCCGCCGACGAGGACGGGCTCGATCCCGCCGACTACGTCTTGCGCGATGCGGGCCTGCGCAAGGATGCGCCGCTGGCGCAATGGGCAAGGGCCGATGTGAAGCTCTCGCTCTCCGTGATTCGCTACGCCCGCGATGCCCGTGGTGCGCGCATCGATCTTCCGCGCCTTTCGCCGCTCGTGACCCCGAAACTCGCCATGCCGGACATCGGCGAGGTGCTGAGCAGGGTCGCTTCTGCGAAAAATGCTGGCGCAACACTGGCGGCCTACAACCCACCGCATGCCGGCTACAAGGCTTTGAGGGAACGGCTGGCCCAATTGCGGGAAAACCATCCCTCCCAGCCCAGCGTTCGTTTGCCCAAAGGGCCAATTCTGCGTGTGGGCATGAAGGATCCGCGCGTGCCGCTGATCCGCGCACGCTTCAATCTCGCCAAGGCTTCCGACAACCAGACCGTCTATGACGAGCGTGTCGCCTCCGCGGTGGCGGCCTTCCAGAAGGAGCGGGGCCTGCCGGATACGGGCGTGCTGAATGCTCAGACGGTGGCGGCGCTCTCCGGCCCGTCCGTTGCGCAGCGCGAATCCGAGATCATCGCCAACATGGAGCGCTGGCGCTGGCTGCCGGCCGACCTGGGCGACCGGCACATCGCCGTGAACGTGCCCGAATACCGTCTGCGTCTGACCGAAGGCCGCAACGTGGTTCACGAGACCCGCGTGATCGTCGGCAAGGAGCAGTCGCAGACGCCGATCTTCTCCGAAACCATGAAGTATCTGGTGGTGAATCCGTCCTGGACGATCCCGCCGTCCATCATGAAGAAGGAGATTCTGCCGGCACTTGCCGCAGATCCCTATTACGCCGCGCGAAAGGGCTACAAGGTGATCCGCCGCGGCAATCAGATCTCGGTGCAGCAGCCGCCGGGCGAGCGCAATGCACTGGGCTACGTGAAGTTCATGTTTCCCAACCAGCATGCGGTCTATCTGCACGACACGCCGAACCGCAACCTCTTCTCCGCTAGCAAGCGTGCCTTCAGCCATGGCTGCGTGCGCGTCGACAAGCCCTTCGAGCTTGCAGAGGAGATCATGGGCAAGGACGGCAAGTGGACCGAGCAGAAGCTGCGTGGGCTCATCGGCAAGGGCGAGCGCTATGTGCACCTCACGGATCCCCTGCCCGTGCACCTGACCTACTTCACCCTCGCGGTCGACGAAAAGGGCGATTTGAAGCGCTTCGACGACATCTATGGTCTCGACCGCAAGGTCCGCGCGGCCCTGAACCTGTCCGAATAACCCCGTCCTTAAGCCACTTTCCTTCTCTCACTTAACGGGAACGTAACCGTCTTCGGCAAAGATCCTTTCACTATAAGGATCGCTGCATCCACGGATGCTGCCCGGTAAAGACGAGTATCACAGTGAGAGTAATGCGTACGGACCGGCTCGCGTCTCGCGTCGGCATTGGTCTTGCGGCCTTTTTGGCCGTCATGGTGGGCGGCGTGCGCGGCACGCAGGATGCGGTGGCCAACGGCGACACCCGCACACTGACCTTTTACCACAACAATACCAAGGAAAGCCTCACCGTCACCTTCCGGCGCAACGGGCAGTACGACTCGGGCGCCCTGCAGCAGTTGAACTGGTTCCTGCGCGACTGGCGGCGCGCCGAGTCGACCCGCATGGACCCGCGCCTGTTCGACACGGTGTGGGAAGTCTATCGGGAGGCCGGATCCGATGCGCCCGTTCACGTGAACTCGGCCTACCGCTCGCCGCAGACCAATTCGATGCTGCGCCGGCGCTCCAGTGCGGTGGCCAAGAACAGCCAGCACATGCAAGGCAAGGCGCTGGACTTCTACCTCCCCGACGTGCCCGCCTCCCGCGTTCGGGCCATCGGCATGCGGCTCCAGAACGGCGGCGTCGGCTATTATCCCAATGCTTACACGCCCTTCATCCATCTCGATGTGGGCAGTGTGCGCGCCTGGCCGCGCATGACCCGGTCGCAGCTCGCCAGCATCTTCCCGGACGGAAAGACCGTGCACATTCCCGCCGACGGTCAGCCCCTGCCGGGCTATGAGCTTGCCCGTGCCGAGGTGCTGGCCAAGGGCGGCACGGTGGCCGGCTACACGGCTTACGCCGATGCCGAGGAGGCCGTTGCCAGCCAGCCGCGCCGCAAGAGCTTCTGGGCCACCCTGTTCGGGGGTGGCGACGACGAGGACGAGGATGCGGAGGAGATCCGCGTCGCCTCGCGGCCGGGCCGGGCGCTCATCGCCTCCCGCCAGCAGCCATCGGCGACGGACAATTACGCAAGCGATTCCAACTCGTCGGTCTATGCGGCCCTGCAATCCTACGGCAGCCCGGCCCCGACGGCGCGGCGCGCGCCGGTGGCGATCCAGCCCCGGCCCGAGCCGCCGGCACCCGCCGTCGTGGCCTCCATGGCCCCGGCCCTGCGGGAGGACCTGACGCCGCCCGCAGCACCCCCGCTGCCGCCGACCCGGATCAACGGAGCGCCGGGCACGGTCCAGACCGCATCCGGCCCATCCTTGGCCTGGCAGCAGGGCCCGGGCGCGTCGGAGATGTCGATTGCCAAGGGCATGACCTTCGCGCCGATGCCGCCGCGCCGGCCCGACCTGGATGACACCGATGTAGAGGCCCTCGCCGGCACGGTCGCCCTGGCCTACGCGCCGCTCCCCCCGGCCCGGCCCGGATCACTTTCGGCCACGAACCCGATCCCGGTGCTGGCCGACCTGCGGGGCACGACAAGCGCGGCCGTCAACTCGGCGGCTCCCCTGCCTCCACCCCGGCCGGATCTGCGGCCCATCCAGGTTGCCGCAGCGGCTCCGGTCGATATTCCGGTGGCAACCACCGGCTCGACGCCCAAGGACACCAAGCCGGCTAAGCCTCTGCCCGCCGCTTCACCCAAGGCTCCGGCCGCCGCAGCGAAGCAGCCGCCTGCCACGGCGCTCACGGCCCTGATGTCGGCGGAGCCAAGCCTGCACATGGGGTTCTCGAAGAAACCGGTGGCCGACCTGACCACGAACCGGTTCACGGGACCGGCGGTCAAGCCGCTGAAAGTGGTGCAATAAGGAAAAGGGCCCTGCGGGGCCCTTTTCATTTCAATCCTCGTGCCTGCGGCTGTAGCCATTGCGCGGCGGCGAGGTCCACCCGGCGGGCGGCGTCTTCGGCCTGTAGACCTCCACCAGCAGCGGATGGCAGACGGCCGCATTGCTCGAATGTTCCGCGCTGCAATCGCCGCCCGGGCAGGCGGAGAGCGCGCCCAGAAGATCGATCTCGGCGAAAAACTCCAGATAATCGCCCGGCCGAACCGGGCTCGCTTTCATGAAATACTGCCCCGTGTCGCGGGTGAAGCCCGTGCACATGAAGACGTTGAGCACATCGTGCACGGTGGGCTCCACCTCCTGCTTCGGTTTGCCCAAGCGTTCGCTAAGGGCGCGGGTCAGGTTCGAGTGGCAGCAATGGTGGTATTCGTGACCTGAGAGGAGCTTGTGGGTGTAGGGGTCGCAGCGCGTGCCGATCACGTCATGCACGGAGCCGCCGAATTCGTCGAAGCCGTACCAGTCGAGGGTGTCGTGGGTGATCGTCGCCATGGGGCGCAGGTACGGCAGGCACGACCAGAGCTGGTCGCCAGTGGAGACGTGCGTGCCGTGCAGCGCCCGGGTCTTGCCCGAAAAGAAGCGCTCGCTGATATCGTCGGCCGACCAGAGATTGAGATCGCCCACCTGCGGCCCCTCGATGCTGACGATGCGAAAGAACGAGCCCGCCGGCACGTGGAAGCAGCGCGCTTCGCGAGGCGGCACTACAACCTCGTCCACCTTCTCCCAACCGTCGCGGGCGGCCTGATAAGCGGCGAGATCAGGCCGCGGCAGGGTGTCGACGGGATAGCAGATGACGGGACGAATCCTCCGGCGCGCCCCCGCGTCCTGAGGTTCCGTCACTTCGTGTGCTGCGCGCTTCATGCATTCCTCCCGTGTCGAATCTCCCGGAATCTATAGAGAACCGGGAGGCCCGGAGCGAGGGCGCCGGCGCATGGCAGATCATCCGGGAACGAAAAAGGCCTCGGCGGCCGATTCCCAGTCTTGAGCCACGCGGCGTTTCATACTTTATGGCCTCAAGACAAGGACCGCACGATGACCGAGCTAAATGCCCTGCGCCCGCTGGAGGCCTATCCGAGCCGCACCTCCACCGACATCCGCTATGCGGATCTCGACCGGCAGGGGCATGTGAACAATGCAGTCTTCGCCACCTTCTCCGAGGTCGGACGCGTCGCCTTCATGTACGATCCGGCAAGGCCGCTCGCCACGGAAGGCCGGAGCTTCGTTATCGCCCGGCTGCAGATCGACTTTCGGGCGGAGCTCTTCTGGCCAGGCCACGTCGATATCGGCACGGGCGTCGTGCGGGTCGGGCGCAGCTCATTCACCCTGGCCCAGGGCATCTTCAACGATGGGCGCCTCGTCGCCACGACGGAAGCCACCATTGTGATGGTGGACAAGGAGACGCGCCGCTCGACCCCGTTGCCGCTTGCGACGGTGGATGTTTTGCAGGGCATGATGCTGGCGGACGATTTCTAAGCATCTTTCGCGAATTGGGCACAACCATAAGCCCTCATCCTGAGGAGCGTAGCGTCTCGAAGGACGAGGGCGTTTCCAGTGCTCTCCGGAGCCTCCTTCGAGACGCAGCTGCGCTGCTCCTCAGGATGAGGTCGAAGGGATTAGCCAGGAGTGTACCTCCCGGAATTGGCAAAGGCCCCGCAGATTGCGCTGCGAGGCCTTTGAAACTCTCCGACAGAAGGGTCCTTAGACCATCCCGAGCGCCTGCATGTAGAGTTCGAGGATGGCCTCCTCCTCCTGGCGCTCAGCGTAATCGCGCTTGCGCAGGGAAATGATCTTGCGCAGGACCTTGGTGTCGAAGCCGTTGCCCTTGGCCTCGGCGTAGACGTCCTTGATGTCGCCTGCGATGCCGGCCTTTTCCTCCTCGAGGCGCTCGATGCGCTCGATGAAGGCCTTCAGCTGGTCGGCGGCGACGGATTCGGTATTGAAAGCTGCGTCATCCATGAATGATGCCCCTGATTGATGGCGTTGGCGCCAGTGTTATGGTCATTTGGTTGAAGCCGTTTTAATGCCCCGGCTTCGATTTCTCAAAATCTGCGAGTTGCGACGGGCTGGCCTCGCCCTGGTGGCGCTGCTTCCACTCCTCGTAGGGCATGCCGTAGACATGGGTCCGGCTGTCCTCTTTCGAGAGGGCCACGCTCCGCTCGTCGGCAGCGTCCTTCAACCAGTTGGACAGGCAGTTACGGCAGAAGCCCGCGAGATTCATGAGATCGATGTTCTGGACGTCCGTGCGTTCGCGCAGATGCTCGACCAGCCTGCGGAAGGCGGCCGCCTCCAGCTCCGTGCGGGTTTTGTCGTCGATGCTCTTCATGGGCTTATCCTCCATGCTGGCGCAGGCGGTCCCGGGTGCGGGTGCCGAAGATCCGGGGCGCCCGAAGCTCGGGCCGGCTCGCCAACGGTTCGAGCAGCCGGGCGAAGCGCTCGGCCCATTCCTCGGCGCCCTCGTCGGAGGCGATCAGATCCTGCCGGATCTCGATGAGGGCGTTAGCCAGACCCGGCACCGTGGCGTGACGGTCGACGGTGTCGCCCGCCAGCGCCCCATCATAGGGTTCGTTGTCGCCGACGACGAGTCCGTTCTCGGCCTGCAGCCCCTCCAGGAGCGGCTTGGCGAAGCGGTCGTCCGCATCCCAGAGGATGCCCACATGCCAGGGCCGCGGCCAGCCGCGCCAGACCGGGGTGAAGCTGTGGACCGTCACGATCACGGGCGGATGGCCAGCCGCCATGGCCTTATGGATCGCGTCCGAGATCGCATGATCGTAAGGATCGTAGAACCGGGCGATGCGCTGCTGCACCTCCGCCTCGTCCACACGGGCATTGCCCGGCACCACAGCGCCGTCGGAGAGGCGCATGACCAGGGTCAGGTCGTCCCTCCCCCGGTTGGGGTCGATGATCAGCCGCGAGAATTGAGTCAGAATTGCCGGAGCCCCGAGGCGCCGGGCGAGCGAGCGGGTCACGGCGGCTGCCCCGATGTCATAGGCGATGTGGCGCTGGAACTCGGATTCCGGCAGGCCGAGATCGCCTAAATCCGGCGGCACCGCATTGGAGGCATGGTCGCACAGGATCAGGATCCCCGATTCGATGGAACCGGGAATGACCTCGACCGGATGGGTCTCAAGAAGGGGATCGTCGAGCTTGAGCGCGGCGGAAGCAGGCATGAAGAGATGGGTTTCGGATATGGATGGATTGAACGGCGGAGGAAAAGCCTTACCCTGCCCCTCAAACCCTGACAACGCGACCTTCCGCGCAACACACTTTCACGTTCCACATGTCCCCGACATCCACCACGGCCCGCCTTGAGCCGGGCTTCGCCACCGCTTTTGCCGCCCTCTGCCTGGGTGCCGTGGCCATGGGCATCTCGCCCATCTTCGTCCGCTTCGCCTCTGCCGACATGGGCGGAACGCCGGCCGATGTGGGGCCGTTCGCCAGCGCCTTCTGGCGCGTCTCGCTCTGCCTGCCCCTGCTCTATGCCTGGATGCGCATCGAGGAGCGGCGCGCACCGACCGGCACGCTGAGGGTTCGCTTTTCCAAGGCGAGCATCTTAGGGGGCATCGTTTTTGCCGGGGATCTCTTCTTCTGGCATCTGGCGATTCTCAAGACCACGGTGGCGAACGCCACGTTCTTCGCCACCATGGCGCCGCTCTTCGTCGTACTGACCGTATGGCTTGTGCTCCGGCAGCGCGTGTCACGGGGCACCTTCCTGGGCCTCGGCCTTTGCCTCCTCGGCGGAGCCGCCCTGATCGGCCAGAGCCTGCAGGCGGACCCAGGCCGGATCGAAGGCGATCTCTACGGGGTCGCCACGGCGTTCTTCTTCGGGATGTATTTCCTGGCCGCCAGCCGGGCACGCAAGACGGCAGGCGCCGCGCGGGTCACCTTCGAGGCGGGGCTCATCACCTCGGCCATCCTTCTCGTCATTGCCGTCCTGTTCGACACACGGGTGATTCCGCAGACGGGGCAAGGCATCGCGGCGCTGCTCGCCATGTCCTATGTCAGCCATGCAGGCGGCCAGGGCCTGCTCGCCATCGCGCTCGGGCGGTTGCCGGCGACCTTCTCGTCCCTAGTGATTTTCCTCGAGGCGATTGCCGCGGCCGTGTTCGGCTGGGCCGTGTTGGGCGAGGCGCTGACGCCGATCCAAGCCTTGGGCGGCGCGCTGATCCTCTTCGGCATCTGGGTGGCACGCCCGAAACCCGAAGCGCAGTCCAGTTAGGGCAGCACCGAGCCTCTCCGAACGGGGAGCAACGACTGCCCGAAAGCCGGCCGCCTGTGTCGCAGAGGCCATGCAGGCGGCAAATTCTTTAACACGCCGGCTCGAAGGTCTTGCTCCTGGGACGCATCTGGCCGACAACGATTCGCCAAAGTTCTTGACGCATTGTGCGATTTCATTCCTTCGATTCGATCAAACCATATCCATGAAGGCCTTCACCCTCCCATCGTCTGCTCTCTGCCGGCGAAGCCTTGCACTCGCGACCTTCGTCTTGAGCGGGTGCGTGTTCGCCGCGTCACCCGCGAAGGCGGACCTGCGCCTGTGCAACATGACCTCGAGCCGGGTCGGCATCGCGCTTGGCTACCGGGACGCGCAGGGCTGGGTGACGGAGGGCTGGTGGAATCTCACCGCCCGTGGCTGCGAGACCCTGCTGAAGGGCCAACTCGCCGGGCGCTTCTATTACGTCTACGCCATCGATTACGACCGTGGCGGCGAGTGGAGCGGCCGCTCCTTCATGTGCACGCGGGAACGCGAATTCACGATTCGCGGTACGGAGGATTGCCTCGCCAGAGGCTTTGATCGCAGCGGCTTCTTCGAAGTCGACACCGGAGAACAGAAGAGCTGGACCATTCAGCTCACCGAAACGAACCGCCCAGGGGGGCAGCCATAATGAGACGCGCACGCCGCACGAAGATCCTCGCAACCTTAGGCCCGGCTTCCGAGAACTCGGAGATGATCGAGAAGCTGTTCGAGGCGGGAGCCGACGTGTTCCGCCTCAACATGAGCCACCTGCCCCGCGAGAAGCTGAAGGAGCGGGTTGCCATGATCCGCGCCGTCGAGGCCAAGTTCAACCGGCCCATCGCGATCCTGGCCGATCTCCAGGGGCCCAAGCTGCGCGTCGGCGCCTTCGAGGGCGACAGCGCCATGCTGGTGCCGGGTCAGTCCTTCACCCTCGATGCGGATAAGACCCCGGGAACAGTTGATCGCGTGCACCTGCCGCATCCGGAGATCCTCTCCTCGCTCGAGCCCGGCCATACGGTTCTGATCGACGACGGCAAGCTGCGGCTACGCGTGAAAAGCGTGAAGCAGGGCTCGGCCACCACGTCGGTGGAGATTGCCGGCAAGATCTCCAATCGCAAGGGCGTGAGCCTGCCCGACACTACGATTCCGGTCGCCGCCATGACGGAGAAGGACCGCTCGGATCTCGAAGCGGCGCTCGATGCCGGCGTGGACTGGATCGCGCTCTCCTTCGTGCAACGTCCCGAGGACGTGGCCGAGGTGAAGAAGGTGGCCCGCGGCCGGGCTCTCGTGATGTCGAAGCTCGAGAAGCCGCAGGCGATCTCCCGCCT
The DNA here is from genome assembly GCF_016811235.1 of Microvirga arabica. Classification (GTDB taxonomy): domain Bacteria; phylum Pseudomonadota; class Alphaproteobacteria; order Rhizobiales; family Beijerinckiaceae; genus Microvirga; species Microvirga arabica. Next base: position 72,362 of record NZ_JAFBID010000021.1, on the reverse strand, counting down.
CGACGAGATCATCGAGATTTCCGATGCCGTGATGGTGGCCCGCGGCGACCTCGGCGTCGAGATGCCGCTTGAAAAGGTGCCCGGCATCCAGAAGCGCATCGTCCGCACGGCGCGCCGCTACGGCAAGCCCGTCGTGGTGGCGACCCAGATGCTCGAATCCATGATCACCTCCCCGGTGCCGACCCGCGCCGAAGTCTCCGACGTGGCGACCGCCGTCTATGACGGGGCCGACGCGGTGATGCTCTCGGCCGAGAGCGCCTCGGGCGAATACCCGGTCGATGCGGTGTCCACCATGAGCCGCATCGCCGAAGAGGTGGAGCAGGACCAGAACTACTGGTCGATCATGCGCACCCTCAATGCCGAGCCGGAAGCGACGGGGTCGGACGCCATCGCGGCGGCCTCGCATCAGATCGCCGACACCCTCAACCTGAAGACGGTGGCAGCCTGGACATTTTCTGGCTCGACTGCCTTCCGCATCGCCCGCGAGCGGCCGAACTCGACGGTGATCGCGCTGACCCCCAGCATCGACACCGCGCGGCGCCTGGCCCTGGTCTGGGGCGTGCATTCGATCCGCACGAAGGATGCGAACGACATCGACGACATGGCGTTCCGCGCCTGCAAGTTCGCCGTGCGCGAAGGCTTCTCGAATGTGGGCGAGCGCGTGATCATCGTGGCCGGCATGCCCTTCGGCACGCCGGGCGCCACCAACATGGTGCGCATCGCCTTCGTGAACCAGGAGCACGCCGCTCAGGCGTGATCCACTTCCGCCTTGGCCGGAGCAATCCGTTCGGCCAGGGTCTCGACGGCGGAGAGCACCGTTTCCTGATCGGCATATTGCGGCATGTGGCCGATGCCGGGCATCAGGATCAGCTCCGCGCCCGGCACCTCGCGGGCGAAGCACCGGCTGTGCAGGTCGGTCCAGACGATCTCATCCGCATCGCCGGCAATCACCAGCGTGGGCAGGCGGATATCCCCGTAGCGCCCGCTCTGCCGGAGAACGCCGTCATACATCACGGCGAAGTCCTGCATGTTGACCTCGTAGGCCCGTGGCCGGAAGGCCAGCGGGATGAAGCCCTTCGTTACGATGCCCCGGGGCGGGCGTTGCGGCCAGAACGTCTTTTTCTTCATCCACGGCCGGAGCACGAGCAGAATCGGCACGGCCAATGTGCGAAACCAGAGCCAGCTCAGCGGTGAGACGATCAGGCGGCGGTACCAGCCGATATAGCCGCCGGGCCAAGGGGTCGTGATGCCGGCGAGCACGACGATCGCGCCGGCAACATCGGTGTGATCGAGGGCGAAATGCGGCACGATGGTTCCGGACCAGGAATGTCCCACGATCACCGCGTTGCGGACCTCAAGCTGGCGCAGGGCACCGGCGATGAGTTGAGCCTGCCGGGCGGGATCGGCCTCAGCCAAGCCGGCTTTCCGTTCGCTCCAGCCATGGCCAGGGCGATCGATGGCGATCACCCGGTAGCGCCGCGAGAGGGCCGTTCCCATGCCCAGCATGGACTCGACGAGGTTCGAGGAGGCGCCGTGCAGGATGACGATGGTTCCGTCGGATGGGTCACCCACGGGCCCTTCCTCCCGGTAGTGAAGCCGGCAGCCCTCAACCGCGATGAAGCGGCCCGTCGGCGGGAAGCGCCTCTCGATGCTCCAGGCATAAAGATAGGTGAACGCGGCTCCCAGGATCAGAAGAAGGAAAGGTGCGGCCAAGACGAGAAGCAGGGTCATCCCCGCAACCTGGGATCAGAGATCCTGCCCGTCAACCTGCGGCCTGAGCCGTTCGATGATGGTTTTGACGTCATCCATCTGCGGATTAATCTCCAGCACCTTCCGGTAAGCCTGCAGCGCCCGCACCTTGTCGTCCGAGGCCATCAGGATATGGCCCAGTCCCGTCCAGGCATTGAAGTGCCGGGGCTCGATCTTGAGCGCCCGATGAAGGTCCGCCATGGCGCCCACCGGGTCGTCGAGCTGGTAGAACACCGTGGCGCGCTTGTACCAGGCTTCCGCCCAATTGGGCTGGAGCGCCAGAACCCGGTCGATCAACTCGATGGAAAGGGGGAAATCCTTCTTCCCGAAGGCTTCGGCAGCCCGGCTCAGCAGGAGATCGGCGGTATCGGACCCGGAGCGGGACAGGCGCCGCTCGATCAGGGAGGCAATTCCTTTGGCCTCGCGCTCGCTCTGGGCCTTACCGAGACGCTCGAACAATTCGTCGAGGCTGGACGCCCTCGGAGGGCTGGGCTTCGCAGGCTGAGCCTGATCCTGCGGGCCGTCCTTCGGGGCATCCCTTGAACGCGCAGGCTCCTGCGCACCGACGGGGTGGGACACGAGGCTCAGGGATAGGATCAGGGCAGACGCGAAAAAGCGCATGCGGGAATATTAGGGTCCCGGCATGCGCGGTCAATTCAGATTATCGTGTGCGGCATTGCCGCAGCGAACTTAGCCCTGGCGGGCCTTGTAGCGCTTCTGGGTCTTGTTGATGATGTAGACCCGGCCCTTGCGACGAACCAGCTGGTTGTCGCGGTGACGGCCGCGGATCGACTTCAACGAGTTACGGATCTTCATATCCGGTCTCCTGCGGCCCCTCGGGAAGGCCGGAAAAAAGAAAAATGGTGGGCGCGGCTGGGATCGAACCAGCGACCCCTACGATGTCAACGTAGTGCTCTCCCGCTGAGCTACGCGCCCGGGAAACGGTGATGTTTGACGTCCCGTCTCGGCTGTGGGGGCGATATACCCACAAGCGGGCGCGGGCGCAAGCCTTGGAAAGGGCCTTTTTTAGGCCGCCATCATTTTATCGACTTCGGTCACCAGGTCGCGCAGATGGAACGGCTTCGACAGGACCTTCGCGTCGCGAGGAGCCTGGGAATCCGGGTTGAGCGCGACGGCGGCGAAGCCCGTGATGAACATCACCTTGATGTCCGGATCGAGCTCGGTGGCCTTGCGGGCCAGCTCGATCCCGTCCATCTCGGGCATGACGATGTCCGTCAGCAGCAGTTCGAATGGTTCCTCGCGCAGCCTATTGTAGGCGGAAAGGCCGTTGTCGAACGAGGCCACGTCGTAGCCTGCGTTCTCCAGCGCCTTCACGAGGAAGCGGCGCATGTCGTTGTCGTCTTCGGCGAGAAGGATCTTCATCGGTTGCCAGCCCCGAATCATGGCGAATGGTTTCAGACCTTCATGCCGGATCGGGAGTAAACAAGCCGTGAAAGAAGGACGCGGTTCCCATACGATATTGTCATGGACAGGCGACGGCGCTGCCTTACACTAGCCCGATGACCGGCTTTTCTTCCACCATAGTCAAGTTCATTTCCTGATGCGGCCAGCCATTGTCGATGAGTTCGACCCTCCCTTCACCGTCACCGAACCTGCCATGCAGACGATCCCGTTCGTCTTCAACGTGCCGCATGCAGGAGCGATCTACCCGGCCTCCTTCCTGGCATCATCCCGGCTGGACGCCGTCGCGCTGAGGCGGTCCGAGGATGCTTTCGTGGACGAGCTGTTCGCCTCCGTGATGGCGCTCGGCGCCCCCCTGATGACGGCGCATTTCCCGCGGGCTTTTCTCGACCTGAACCGGGAGCCCTACGAACTCGATTCTCGTATGTTCGACGGGCGGCTGCCCTCGTTTGCCAACACCCGCTCCATGCGGGTGGCGGGGGGCCTGGGGACCATCCCGCGCATCGTAGCCGACGGCCAGGAAATCTACCGCTCGCACCTGCCGGTGGATGAGGCTCTCCACCGGGTCGAATGGCTCTACAAGCCCTATCACCGCACCCTGCGGCATCTGGTGCGCCGCACGTCCCAGCTTTTCGGCCATGCCGTCCTCATCGACTGCCATTCCATGCCCTCCTCCAGCGTCAGCCGGGAGGACGGGGTCAAGGCCGACATCGTGCTGGGCGATCGCTACGGGACGAGCTGCGCCACGCTCCTGATCGATCTCGTGGAGGCGGCCCTCAGGGGGCGGGGCTATACGGTCGTGCGCAACAAGCCCTATGCGGGCGGCTTCATCACCGAGCACTACGGCGAGCCGGCTCTCGGGCGCCATGCCCTGCAGATCGAGATCAACCGCGCGCTCTATATGGATGAGCGCAGCATGGCGAAGAAAACCGCATTCCCGGTGCTGGCGGATGACCTGACCCAGGCCTTTGCCCAGGTGATCGGGGATATCGCGGGTGAGCTGACGACCCGGCCCATCGCGGCGGAGTGAGAGGGGCCAGAAAAAGAAAAAGGCCACTGTTGCCAGCGGCCCGAAGTTTAGGGAGGAAACGCCCAAGAAGGGCATGCGATGCAGCGACGCCATCGCCATATCGCACTGCAATAATTACGCCGCAGCGCACAAATTGCAACAGAAATTTCGCTTTCAGTTATGACTTTGTTGCATATCTGCTCGGATGAGGATCGATGGCTCTGGCATAAAAGGCGAGGCTGAGCAGGAGTACCGCCGCCAATGATCCAAAAACGAGGCGGTAGCCCTCAGGACGGTAGAGGCCCTGGTCCGAGCGACCCACCAGATCGATCAGCATGCCCGTGACGCTCTGGGACAGAAACGCCCCGCCCATGGTGCCGATATTCATCAGGGTGATGCCCCGACCGGTGAGCTCTGGCGGGAACAACGATTTTCCATGGCTGGTCAGGATCGGCGTGTAGGCGACGAACAGGCCGAATGGGACGAACCAGAGCGTAGCCCAGGGCTGAGGCAGGGGCACAAGCACGAGAATGGCGAGGAGCAGCACCGTCGCCGTGCCGCCGATGAGGACGGGCTTCTTGTAGCTGCCCCAGAACCGGTCCATCGCTCCCCAGAGCAGCATACCGCAGATCTGCGCCGTCGCCCCGAGGAGCAGGACATTCCCCCGCGTGACGAGGTCCGCCCCGTGCACATCCGACAGCCAGGGCCCGCCCCAGAGGCCGATGACGGAGACGAAGCACCCATAGGTGGCCAGGTGCATGAAGAAGACCGGCCAGAAGGACGGCACCCTCAGGGCCGCGCCGACGCCCCGGAATGCGGCGGCCCAGGCCTCCTTCGGCCTGTCCGCCCCTGAATCCCTTGGCACCAGAAAGACGATCATCAGGGCAATGGCTACCGTCAGGACGGCAACGGCCAGGAATGAGGCCCGCCAGCCGAAGGCCGCCGCCGAGGCGGCCAAAGGCGCCGTGGCCGCCAGGGTGCCGGTATTGGCCAAGCCCATCTGGAGGCTGGTGAGCCCGGCAAAGCGCTCGGGCGGAAAGCGCCGCGCATAGATCACCAGCGGGGCCATGAAAAAGGTGGAGCAGCCGAGCCCCATCAAAGCCCGGGCGGCGATGAGGAGGGAAGCCGAGGGGGCGAGCGCAAAAAGCACGGTGCCGAGAACCGTCAGCACGGCTGTGGCCAGCATGGTGCGCTTCGGGCCATAACGATCCATCAGAATCCCGACCGGAATCTGGACGGCCGCGAAGGAGAAGAAGAAGGCGCTGGAGAGAAGCCCAGTCTGGGTGGCCGTGAGATCGAGCTCCCGGGCAAGGTCATTGGCGATGACCCCGATGGAGTTGCGCAGGAACTGGCTGACCGCATAGATCGAGACCAGCGCTCCAATCAGGAGAAAGGCCGTTTCCGAGCGGGTCGGGCGAGGCTTGGGCGCAAAATCCATGCGATCTCGATCCTTATTTGCCGCCGCTCTCTTGCCGCGCGACAGGCGCTTGATAAAAGCTCACCGCAAGCGGGCCAAGGCCGCCCGCATTATTCTTTCGGGGATTGGGACGCCATGGGGCTCATCGACTTCACGCATTTCGTCAACGAGCTCGCAACCCAGTCAGGCCAGGCAATCCTCCCCTTCTTCCGCACCGCCATCGCCACGGAGGACAAGTCCCGCGGCGGTGCGTTCGATCCGGTCACGGAAGCCGATCGGGCCGGCGAGGCGACCATACGCCACCTCATCAAGCGCAGCTTTCCCACGCACGGCATCATCGGCGAGGAATTCGGAGCCGAGCGGCCGGATGCGGATTACGTCTGGGTGCTTGACCCCATCGACGGCACCAGGGCCTTCATCGCGGGCCTTCCCACCTGGGGCACGCTGATCGGCCTGACCCACAAGAAGCAGCCGGTCTTCGGCATGATGCACCAGCCCTTCACCGGCGAGCGCTTCTTCGGCGACACCGGTAGCGCGACCTATCGCGGCCCTGGTGGCGAGCGCAAGCTCAAAGTCCGCCGCTGCGCCTCGCTAAAAGACGCGGTGATCTCCACCACGAGCCCACGCATCTTCGCCGGCGACGAGCTGCGGGCCTATGACCGGGTGGAGAGCGTGGCTCGGCTGGCCCGCTACGGCTGCGATTGCTACGCCTATTGCATGCTGGCGGCCGGCCACATCGACCTCGTGGTCGAGTCGGGGCTAAAGCCTTACGACATCGCGGCCCTGATCCCGATCATCGAGGGCGCCGGCGGCATCGTCACCGCCTGGGACGGCGGCTCCGCCGCTGAGGGCGGGCGCATCGTCGCTGCGGGCGACCGCCGGGTCCACGCCGCCGCCGTCGAGTTGCTCAGCCGCTAGCCCCAACTCCACCAGATCGCGTTTTCCGGGCGCAACCGGGTCGGGCGTGCCCGGAATGAAGGCGTCGAAGGCGGCCCAGAACTGCTCGCGGATGACGTCCCGCTCCATGAGAATTTCATGGCGGGCACCTGGGATAACGATCACACGGCCTGCCTTGAGCCGCGAGGCGAAGCGCTCCGTCGCGGGCGTCGCGCAGACGGGATCCGCGCCGGCCGCCACGATCAGCGTGGGCAAGCGGATCTTGATGGCATAGCGCGGATCGGCGAAGCGCTTCATGAACCGGAAGGCGCCGTCGATCCAGGCGACGGTCGGCGCCCCGATGGCCCCGACCCCGATGGCGTGTGCGGCCTCGGCGTTGCGGCCATAGCGGACGGGATCGCCTGTCAGGCGATTGCCCTTGAACGGCATGGTGGAGATGGAGGTCTCGCCCCCGCCGGGCACGAACATCTTGCCCATGCCGAAGAACCGCAGGATCCTCGCGAAGAAGGCCGAGATGCGGGTGCGCTTGATGATGCACAGCGCAATCATCGGCGTGGTGGTCACGAGGCGGCGGAAGGGGATCCAGGTTTCATAGGCCGCATTCAGGGCGATGGCTCCGCCCATGGAATGGGCGAGGCCGAAATGCGGCTCCGGCATGTGCGGCACGAGAATCTGGTCGCGGATCGCCTCAAGGTCGTGACGGTAATCGGAAAAGCGCCGGACATGGCCCTTGCGCGGGTTGCTCACCTGCCGGCCTGAAAGCCCCTGCCCGCGCCAGTCGAAGGCTACGACGGCAAAGCCGCGGTCGAGGAGCTCGCCCACCACCTCGAAATACTTTTCGATGAACTCCGCCCTACCCTGCAGGATACAGACCGTGCCCTGCGGCTTCTCAGTCTCCGGAATCCAGGTGGCGGCCCGAAGCGCGATGCCGTCGCGGGTGGTCACGCTGACCAGCTTCGGCTCGCCGGGTACGGGATTGTCAGGGGTGGTGATGAATTCCACAACGGGGTCCAACTCGGGGTTCCAACTCGAAGACGTGACCTCTTTATAGGGCATCCTGGGCCTAGAAAACGACCCTCTTGAAAGCAATCTTATCCGCTCCCACATCGAGGACGTGCCGGCCATGATGGCGGCACAGCAACCCGGATCCAGCCTATGAAGGTGGATCTTCCCTGACTGCATGTCGCTTCAAGCGGAGGATATGCCATGCGACAGTTCGATCTTGCTCCCCTGTACCGCAACACGGTCGGCTTCGACCGTCTGTTCTCGATGCTCGACCAGATGGTCGGCGTCGATGCGGCCCCGAGCTACCCGCCCTACAACATCGAGCGCACCGGCGAGAATGCCTATCGCATCTCGATTGCCGTTGCCGGCTTCACCGATCGCGACCTGACGGTCGAGGTGAAGGAAAACACCCTTTCCGTGCGCGGTGAGCGCAAGGTTTCGGAAGAGCGCAAAGTTGACGTTCTCCACCAGGGCATCGCCGCCCGCAGCTTCGACCGGCGCTTCCAGCTGGCCGATGGCGTGCAGGTGGTGGGCGCGGCCCTCGAGAACGGCCTGCTCCACCTCGATCTCGTGCGCGAGACGCCCGAGGCCAAGAAGCCGAAGCTCATCCCGATTTCCACGAATGCCGCTCAGACTATCGAGGCCAAGGCTGCCTAAGGTTCTGAAGAGAGCTTAAACGAAGAGCGCCCCGGTACATGCCGGGGCGCTTTTTTATTGCTAGTCCTGGTCCTTGGTAAAATCCCGCTGGGGCTGGAGGGCTGCCCCGTGGGTCAAGGGTCTCTTGAGATGACCATTCGCCTGTGAATGCGGCAGGGTTAGGGCAATCACTCCGCGGCTTGGCGCTCTGCCTCGGAAGAGGCAATTTCCAGGAGCTTGCGCACATCCTCTTCTCTTGTGGCCCAGGAGGCGACGAGACGGATCAGGACCTCGTTCTCCCCAACCCGCTCGGCTTCAGGCAGGCTCAGGTCGGTCCACGGGTTGTAGATGATGCCCGCTGCCTTAAGCCTCTGGTTCAAGGGCTGCGGGATGATCGGGAACACCTCGTTGGCCTCGGTCGGCCAGGCGAGACGCACACCGGGGAGCCGCATCAATCCCTCCGAGAGGAGCTTGGCCATGCTGTTGGCATGGCGGGCATTGGCGAGCCAGTGATCCTCCGCGAAGTAGCCTTCGAACTGGGCTGCAATCAGCCGGCCCTTGGAGATGATCTGACCGGCGCGCTTGGACCGGTAGTCGAGCGCCTCCGCCAGCTCGGGCTTGAACACCACGATGGCTTCGGCCATGAGGCCGCCGTTCTTGGTAGCCCCGAAGGACAAGATGTCGACGCCCTGCTTCCAGTTCATCTCGGCCGGTGTGCAGCCGAGGGCCACGAGGGCATTGGCGAAGCGTGCGCCGTCCATGTGGAAGGACAGGCCGTGCTCGCGGCAGACCTGGCCCAGAGCCGCCAGTTCGTCGAGGCTGTAGACGAGGCCGCCCTCGCTCACCTGCGAGATCGAGAGAGCCTTCGGGGGCATCTGCTTCACGGCCTTGGGCAAGCTGTTCAGGTACGCGCTAACATCTTCCGCCTTCAGCTTGGCACCGACGCCCGGCAGACCGGCGAGCTTGGCGCCATGCATGAAGAATTCCGGCGCCCCGCACTCGTCGTCGATGATGTGAGCCTCCCGGTGACAGACGCAGAGGCCATAGGGCGGCACGGCCGACGAGAGAGCCAGGGCGTTGGCGGCAGTGCCGGTAGCGGCGAAGAATACGGACACCTCGCGCTCGAAGATCTCGCTGAAGCGTGCCCTCACCCGCTTCGAGATCTCGTCGTTCCCATAGGCCGCCATGGCCCCGGCATTGGCCTGCACGATGGCCTGGAGAACCGGCGCGCTGGCACCCACGATGTTGTCGCTCGCAAAGTTCATTTCTTGTCTCCTTGGGAGCGCACCCTGGCGAAGGTTGCCGACATGTCAAGAACATTGACCCATCGGTTGAGACTTGCGTCCGAACGAGTCGAAAAGCTGCTTTTGTTACACCCTAAGTCTCCGGCTTGTAACTTTTGTCTAAAATTTTTCTAAACCCACTTGTGCCCTACAACAAACTCTGGCAGTTTGCACTCATTAGGACAGCGATGCTGTCCCTTTTGGGGTGCCTGCACCCTTTCGTTGACGCCCTGGGGTTTTGTTGATGCTTCGCACCACGCGAACGAAACGAGATACCACGAAAGCCGCCCGCAAAGCGTGGGCGGAACGGGCGACTCTGGGCTGAACTCAAGCCCAAAGGATGCCCGCGAGGAGCGGGCTCCCCTGCCGGACCCACCCCTCGACAAGACCGAAGAAGCGGCGGGCACTCCGGACGATCCGATCATCCGGCGGGCCTCAAAGCCGCCCCAAAAAACAGCGCATTGTGCGGAAAAGTGGATCCGGTTTTCCGCACAATGCGCAGGGTAGAAACAGAGCATCGGGTTAGTCCCAAAAGTGCAAATCCACTTTTGGGCCCGATGCTCGGATGACGCGTTCGGATGTAAGGATCTGCCATGAGCGACGTGCCGACCAAGAGCCTGGAAGCCCAAGTGCCAAGCCGCACGGCCAATGCAGCCGATATGGTCAAAGTCGTGCGCGATCCGGGGCTGCCCGCAGCCCAAGGCCTCTACGATCCTTCCAACGAGCAGGATTCCTGCGGCGTCGGTTTCATCGCCGACATGAAGAACCGCAAGTCGCACGAGATCGTGGAGCAGGGGCTGGCCATCCTGCATAACCTCGACCATCGCGGCGCGGTCGGCGCCGATCCCAAGATGGGCGACGGCTGTGGCATCTTGGTGCAGATCCCGCACAAGTTCTTCGCCGCCGAATGCGCCAAGGTCGGCATCTGGCTGCCCGAAGCTGGCCAGTACGGCGCCGGTCACCTGTTCATGCCGCGCGACCCGGAGGGCTTCAAGCTCGTCGAGGAGATCGTCACCAAAGCGATCACCGATGAGGGCCTTCAGGTGCTCGGCTGGCGTGACGTGCCGGTGGATTCCAGTGATCTCGGCGAGAGCGTGAAGGCCACCGAGCCCCTGCACCGCCAGATCTTCGTCGGCAAGGGTAAGGGGATGGACGATGCCGAGACCTTCGAGCGCCGCCTGTTCATCGCCCGCAAGGTCATTTCGAACGCCGTCTACGACATGAAGGACGAGCGCACGAAGGGTTACTACCCCGTCAGCCTGTCCTCGCGCACCATCGTCTACAAGGGCATGGTGCTCGTCACGCAGCTGCGCGACTACTACATCGACCTTCAGGACCCGCGCTTCGAGAGCGCCATTGCCCTCGTGCACCAGCGCTTTGCCACCAACACCTTCCCGACCTGGCAGCTCGCACACCCGTACCGCATGGTCGCCCATAACGGCGAGATCAACACCCTGCGCGGCAACGTGAACTGGATGGCGGCCCGCCAAGCCTCCGTCGACTCGGAACTCTTCGGCAACGACATCTCGAAGCTGTGGCCGATCTCCTACGAAGGCCAGTCCGACACCGCCTGCTTCGACAACGCGCTCGAATTCCTGGTGCGCGGCGGCTATTCCCTGTCGCACGCCATGATGATGCTGATCCCGGAAGCCTGGGCCGGCAACCCGCTCATGAACGACGACCGGCGCGCCTTCTACGAGTACCACGCCGCCCTCATGGAGCCATGGGACGGCCCCGCCGCCGTGTGCTTCACGGACGGCAAGCAGATCGGCGCGACGCTGGACCGCAACGGCCTGCGCCCGGCCCGCTATCTCGTGACCGACGACGGCCTCGTGGTGCTCGCTTCCGAAATGGGCGTGCTGCCGATTCCCGAGGAGAAGATCGTCGAGAAGTGGCGCCTGCAGCCGGGCAAGATGCTCCTCATCGATCTTGAGGAAGGACGTATCGTTTCCGACGACGAGATCAAGCAGCAGCTTTCCAACGCGCACCCTTACAAGGAGTGGCTGAAGCGTACGCAGATCGTGCTGGAGGACTTGAAGCCCGTGCAGGCGCGCGAGTCGCGCACGGACGTGTCGCTGCTCGACCGTCAGCAGGCCTTCGGCTACACGTCGGAAGACCTGAAGCTGCTCATGCAGCCCATGGCCGTCACCGGCCAGGAGGCGGTGGGCTCCATGGGATCGGACACGCCGATCTCCGCGCTCTCGGATAAGTCGAAGCTGCTCTACACCTATTTCAAGCAGAACTTCGCCCAGGTGACGAACCCGCCGATCGACCCGATCCGCGAAGAGCTCGTCATGAGCCTCGTGTCGTTCATCGGCCCGCGTCCGAACATCCTTGACCTCGAGGGCACCTCGCGCCGCAAGCGCCTGGAAGTGCGCCAGCCGATCCTCACCAACGCGGACCTGGAGAAGATCCGCTGCATCGGCCATTTCGAGGACCGCTTCGATACCAAGACCCTCGACATTACCTATGATGCGGAGCTCGGCGCATCCGCTCTCGACGGCGCCGTCGACCGCCTCTGCGACCGCGCGGAAGCGGCCGTTCACGGCGGCTACAACATCATCATCCTGTCCGACCGCATGGTGGGCCCGGACCGCATTCCGATCCCGGCGCTGCTCGCCACCGCGGCCGTGCACAACTACCTCATCCGCAAGGGTCTGCGCACCTCGGTCGGCCTCGTGGTCGAATCGGGCGAGCCGCGCGAGATCCATCACTTCGCCTGCTTGGCCGGCTACGGCGCGGAGGCGATCAACCCGTATCTCGCCTTCGACACCATCGCGGCAATGCGTGAGGCCGGCGAGTTGCCGGAAGAAGTGGACGCGGACGAAGCGGTCAAGCGCTACATCAAGTCCATCGGCAAGGGTCTGCTCAAGGTGATGTCCAAGATGGGCATCTCCACCTACCAGTCCTATTGCGGCGCGCAGATCTTCGACGCGGTCGGCCTCAAGTCCGACTTTGTGGCCCGCGACTTCTTCGGCACGGCCACCACCATCGAAGGCATCGGCATGGACGAGGTGGCGGAAGAAAACGTGCGCCGCCACCGCGACGCCTTCGGCGATGCCCCGATCTATCGCAACGCCCTCGATGTGGGCGGCGAATACGCCTATCGCACCCGTGGCGAGGTGCATGCCTGGAACCCGGACACGGTTGCGACGCTCCAGCACGCCGTGCGCCTCAATGCGCAGGACCGCTACCGCGAATATGCCCGCCTCGTGAACGAGCAGGACAACGAGCTCAAGACGATCCGGGGCCTCTTCCGCATCAAGAATGCTGAGGAGACGGGCCGTGCTGCCGTTCCGCTGAGCGAAGTCGAACCCGCGCAGGAGATCGTCAAGCGCTTCTCCACAGGCGCCATGTCCTTCGGGTCGATCTCGAAGGAGGCCCATGAGACGCTGGCGCTCGCCATGAACGCCATCGGCGGCAAGTCAAACACCGGCGAGGGCGGCGAGGAGCCGGAGCGCTTCCGTCCGCTGGCGAACGGCATGTCCAAGCGCTCGGCCATCAAGCAGGTGGCCTCAGGCCGCTTCGGCGTGACGACGGAATATCTCGTCAATGCCGACATGATGCAGATCAAGGTGGCGCAGGGTGCAAAGCCCGGCGAAGGCGGACAGCTGCCCGGTCACAAGGTGGATTCGAGGATCGCCCGCGTGCGCCACTCGACCCCCGGCGTCGGTCTCATCTCGCCGCCGCCGCATCACGACATCTATTCCATTGAGGATCTGGCGCAGCTGATCTTCGACCTGAAGAACGTGAATCCTTCCGCCGACGTGTCGGTGAAGCTTGTGGCGGAAGTGGGCGTCGGCACGGTCGCGGCGGGTGTTGCCAAGGCACGGGCCGATCACATCACGATCTCCGGGTTCGAGGGCGGCACCGGCGCGTCTCCCCTCACCTCGCTCAAGCATGCGGGCTCGCCTTGGGAGATTGGCCTCGCCGAGACCCAGCAGACCCTGGTGCTCAACCGCCTGCGCGGTCGCGTGGCGCTCCAGGCCGATGGCGGCCTGCGCACGGGCCGCGACGTGGTGATCGCAGCTTTGCTCGGTGCCGACGAGTACGGCTTCTCGACCGCGCCTCTCATTGCGGCCGGCTGCATCATGATGCGCAAGTGCCATCTCAACACCTGCCCGGTGGGTGTGGCCACGCAGGACCCGGTGCTGCGCAAGCGCTTCAAGGGCCTGCCGGAGCATGTCATCAATTACTTCTTCTTCGTCGCCGAGGAAGTGCGCGAGCTGATGGCCGAGATGGGCTTCCGCACGATTGATGAGATGATCGGCCAGTCCGATCTCCTCGACAAGAACGAGGCCATCGATCACTGGAAGGCGAAGGGCCTCGACTTCACCAAGCTCTTCCACAAGCCGGATGTGCCCGCGAACGTGGCGATCCGCCATCTGGAGCGCCAGGTGCACCCGATTGCGGACGTGCTCGACCGCGCGTTCATCGCGCAGGCCGGTCCAGCCCTGGAGAACGGTGAGGCCGTCACCATCGAGGCGACGGTAAAAAGCTCCGACCGCACGGTCGGCGCCATGCTCTCCGGCGAGGTGGCCAAGCGCTACGGCCATGAGGGTATGCCTGACGACACGATCACCGTGAAGCTGAAGGGCACCGCCGGCCAGAGCTTCGGCGCATGGCTTGCGGCGGGCGTGACACTGAACTTAGAGGGCGAAGCCAACGACTATGTCGGCAAGGGTCTGTCGGGCGGCAAGATCATCATCAGCCCATCCTCTGCCTCGAAGGCTCTGCCTGAGAATTCCATCGTGGTCGGCAACACGGTGATGTACGGGGCGATTGCCGGCGAGGCGTATTTCCGCGGTGTTGCGGGCGAGCGCTTCGCCGTGCGCAACTCCGGCGCCATCGCGGTGGTCGAGGGTACGGGCGATCATGGCTGCGAGTACATGACCGGCGGCCTCGTGGTCGTGCTCGGCCAGACCGGCCGCAACTTCGCGGCGGGCATGTCCGGCGGCATCGCCTATGTGCTCGACGAGGACGGCACGTTCACCAAGCGCTGCAACCTGTCCATGGTCGATCTCGAGCCCGTCGAGGAGGAGGAGGACCTGATGCGCCGCCTCCACCATCACGGCGGCGATCTGGAGACCAAGGGCCGCATCGACATTATGGCCAACATGTCCGGCCCCGATGAAGAGCGCCTGATGCAGCTCATCACCAACCATCACACCTATACGGGCTCGACGCGCGCCAAGGAGATCCTCGACAACTGGACGACCTACCGCACCAAGTTCGTGAAGGTCATGCCGGTCGAGTATCGCCGTGCGCTCCAGGAGATGGATCGTCTCCGGAACCTGCAGGCGGCGGAATAAGGATTGTAAGGGGCAAACCCATGGGCAAGGTCACAGGCTTTCTCGAATACGACCGGCAGGAGCAGAAGTATCAGCTCGCCGGTGAGCGCGTGCGCCACTTCCGCGAGTTCACGCTGCCGCTCGACACCAACGATCTGCGCAAGCAGGCGGGACGCTGCATGGATTGCGGCATCCCCTTCTGCCACGGGCCGACGGGATGTCCGGTGCACAACCAGATCCCTGACTGGAACGACCTGGTCTGGCAGGACGATTGGGAGGAGGCTGCACGCAACCTCCACACCACCAACAACTTCCCCGAGTTCACGGGCCGCATCTGCCCGGCGCCGTGCGAGGAGGCCTGCACGCTCAACCTCGAGAACCAGCCGGTCACCATCAAGACCATCGAGCAGGCCATTGCCGACAAGGCCTGGGAAATGGGCTTCGTGAAGCCGGAGCCTGCCGAGATTCAGACCGGCAAGCGCGTGGCCGTGATCGGCTCAGGCCCTGCCGGCATGGCGGCGGCCCAGCAGCTCGCCCGCGCCGGTCACGAGGTGCATGTGTTCGAGCGTCAGGCCAAGCCCGGCGGCCTGCTGCGCTACGGCATTCCGGACTTCAAGATGGAGAAGTACCACATCGACCGCCGGGTGAAGCAGATGGAAGCCGAGGGCGTGATCTTCCATTGCGGCGTAAATATCGGCGTCGACCGCAGCTTCGCCTCGCTCCACAACGAGTTCGACGCGGTGCTCTTCGCCGGTGGTGCCGAGGATCCGCGGAATCCGAACCTGCCGGGCCAGGACCTCGCCGGTGTCTATTACGCCATGCCTTACCTCACCCAGGCCAACCAGCGCGTGGGCCATGAGGAAGTCACCGAGGAGCCGATCCTTGCAGGCGGCAAGCACGTGGTGGTGATCGGCGGCGGCGACACGGCCTCCGACTGCGTCGGCACCGCGTTCCGCCAGGGCGCCCTCTCGGTGACCCAGCTCGACATCCGTCCCAAGCCGCCGGAGCAAGAGAACAAGCTCACCGTGTGGCCTTACTGGCCGACGAAGATGCGCACCTCGTCCAGCCAAGCGGAAGGCGCCGAGCGCGAGTTCCAGGCAGCAACGCTCGGGATCGAGGGCAAGAAGGGCCGCGTGACCGGCGTGCAATGCGCCCGCGTGGACGAGAAGCGCCAGCCTATTCCCGGCAGCGAGTTCATTCTGAAGGCCGACCTCGTCTTCATCGCCATCGGCTTCGCCGGTTCGGTGAAGGAAGGCCTGCTTGAGCAATCGGGCGTCGCCATGGATCGCCGCGGCAACGTGGTGGCCGACGACAGGAGCTACAGGACCTCGAACGATAAGGTATTCGTGGCCGGCGACATGCGCCGCGGCCAGTCGCTGGTGGTGTGGGCGATCCGCGAGGGCCGCCAGGCCGCCCGCTCCATCGACACCTTCCTGATGGGCGAAAGCAATTTGCCGGTGTAAGCCTACGATCTCTCCAGAAATGAAAAGCGGCGGCTCACGTCGGTGAGCCGCCGCTTTGTTGTTCCTGAACGCGCCTTATGGGTTCGGCCAGCGGAAATCGTCGGCACGACCGGCGCGCGAGTCCGGCGCGATACCCACCCGTAACGCACGTTGGACCGTATAGGAATTGTCGCCGGTCAGTTTCGGCGGTGCCGACACCAGCGCTCCGCCCGGTGCCACCTCCTGGCGGGTCAGCGGTAGAACCGGGCCGACAAGCGGCTTCTGCGGCAGGGCCGCCGGAGTGGCGGCATCCGGCGGGGGCGGCAAGGCCGCTTCGACTGAGGGCGCGGAAGAACCATCGGCCGGTGCGATCTGCGTGGGAGCGGCCGCCGTGGCCGCTCCTCCGAGTCCGAGAACCCGCTTGATCTCCGTATCGGCGAAGAAGGCGACCTTCCGCGCGCCGGCCCGGGTGAAGAACACGCCTTCGTTGGTGCGAAGCTTGGTGGGATCACCATCCACGTCCGGTCCGGTATCGGTGTAGCGGTTCTCCTCGTCCACGAAGCCCGGCCAGATGTCCACATAGACGCCGCCGTTGCGCTGCACGCTTTCCTTGTAGATCTCGTTCATGGCAACAAGATCGTCGGAAATCTTGCTGTTCTTCATGGGCGGCAGGCCGATCCACACGAAGGGAACCTTGCGTTCCTTCAGAACGCCCGTGATCGCGTCGATCCGCTGACGGTAGAGTTCCCTCCAGCGGTCCGACAGGGGCTCCACGCTCTCGTCGCCGTCGCGGATCGATTGCCGGTCGTTCGTGCCCAGCATGACGACGGCCACAGAGGTTTTCTGCCCCCCGTCGAGGGTGGCCTTGATGAAGTTGGGCCAGTCGGCCGGGTCGCTGCGAACGAGGTTCGTGTCGCTCCTGACCTTGGACACCACAGCGATATCCTGGTCGTCCTCGAAATGCGCGTCGAGCCCCCGGCGGGCATAGCTCGCCAGAGCGTCGCCGAACACCACCACATGGGTGCTCGGATCGACCTTCGGCTTCTCCTGCTTGACGACAGCTGCCGGCGGAGGCGTGGACCTGCGAGGCCTGGAGACGGGAGCGCGCGCCGGCGCAGGGGGCTCCTGAGCACCGAAGAAGCGCCTGAAGCTGAAGCCCTGTTGCGGCTGGGGCTGGGCCGGCTGCACGAGCTTTCCAGGGTAGTAGCCGGGGGGATAAGCCCGCTGATCCCGGTAGGCCGGCTGCTGGTAATAGCCGGACTGTGCCTGGGCAGCATCGAGCCCGCCTGCTCCCAGGAGCAGGGCCAGTGTCAAGCGGTGAAGGATCGGCACTATTCTCATAGGCGGTTCCATCTTAGAGCATCGGACCCAAAAGTGGATTTGCACTTTTGGAGTCATTCCGATGCTCAGTCCTCAGAAAGCGCATCGTGTGGACCGGACCCAGCGGGCCGCGCCAGCGAAAACCGGGACCACTTTTCCGCACGATGCGCTAGCCGGACCGGCCTGGAGTCGAGCCGTAGGGCGGTACCGTCAGCGGGTCGCGCGCAATTCGCGTAAGACAGCATAATCCGCATAGCCATCTGGGATCAAACCACGCCGGAGCTGGAAGTTCCGCACGGCCTCCCGGGTCTTGGAGCCGAACTTGCCGTCCGTGTCGCCCTCATAGAAGCCGAGACGGGCCAGGCGCTCCTGCAATTCCTGGCGCTGCTCCTTGGCTAGCATGGGCTCCTTGGGCCAGGCGGCCTGGATCGGCTGCCCGCCCATGAGGCGGTCGCCGAGATGCGCCACGCCCATGGCATAGGCATCAGAGGAATTATAAGACTTGATCACATCGTAGTTCTTGGTGACCAGGAAGGCCGGACCGCCCGCGCCGCCCGGCAGGAACAGAGAGGCTTCGCCGGCCCGCGGCATGGCCTTGCCGTCGGCCCGGCGCAGGCCGAGGGTCTGCCACTGGGCGAAGTTCAGCTTCAGGTAGCGGAAGTCGAATCCCTTCGGCAGCTGGACCTCGAAGCCCCAGGGAAGCCCCGGCTCCCAGCCGTGCTGGCGCAGGTAATTGGCCGTGGACGCCATGGCGTCCGGCACCGAGGACCAGATGTCCCGCACCCCGTCCCGGTTGCCGTCGACGGCGTATTTCATGAAGCTCGAGGGCATGAACTGGGTCTGGCCCATGGCGCCGGCCCAGGAGCCGAGCATCCGGGAGCGGTCGACGTGACCCTGCTGGAGGATCTGGAGCGCGGTGAGCAACTCCTCCCGAAAGAAATCGGGCCGATAGCCGGTATAGGCCAGGGTCGCTAGAGCCCGGATGGCATAGATCGAGCCGGTGAAGCTGCCGTAGTTGGTTTCCATGCCCCAGACGCCGAGCACGACGGAGCGCGGGACGCCGTAGGTCTTCTCGACGGCGGCCAAGGTCTTCGACCATTCGGCATTCATGTCCCGGCCGCGCTTCAGGCGCTCGGCCGAGATGGAGCCGTTGATGTAGTCCCATATCGGCCGGACGAACTCGGATTGCTTCTTGGTGAGCGCGATGATCTTGGCGTCGGGCTCGACGTCCCGGAACGCCTCGTTGAACGTGGCCGGCGAGACGCCCCGCGCCTTGGCCTCGGGCCAGAGTCCCTGCACGAAGCGCTGGAACCCGGCTTGGGACGCTTCCTGCGCCTGAACGGGCAATGCCATGACCGCTACACCGGTGGTGAAGCTCAGACCGAGAAGGAGGGCGCCGGAGAGGCGGCGCACCAGAAGCTGGCGCATAGGGGTCGCTCACGGAAACAGGACGGATCGTCCTGCCATTGCGACACTACGAGAGTTAACAGCCGGTTGACAGCTAGCCTTATAGGTAGGGACCTATGCGGCTTTTCGACCCGCCAGGGCCTGCTCCCAGCGCAGCGCCTGATCGACAATGGCCTCCAGATCGTCGTGCTGCGGCGTCCAGCCGAGCTCACGAATCCGGTCGACCTTAGCGACGAGCTGGGCCGGATCGCCGGGCCGGCGTGGGCTCAGGCGAACCTCGAAATCGACGCCTGAAACCTTCTTGACCACGTCGACGACCTCCAGCACCGAGGCGCCGTGGCCATAGCCGCAATTCATGATCGTGCAGTCACCGCCGTTGCGCAGGTGCTGGAGAGCGACGAGATGGGCCCGGGCGAGGTCGTTGACCTGAATGTAATCGCGCACGCAGGTGCCGTCCGGGGTCGCGTAATCCGTCCCGAACACGTCGAGATGAGGCCGCTGACCGAGCGCGGCCTGAGCCGCCACCTTGATGAGGTGCGTCGCCTGCGGGGTCGACTGGCCGGAGCGGCCCTTGGGGTCGGCCCCGGCGACGTTGAAATAGCGCAGGATGGCATAGCGCAGCCCATGGGCCGCATGGGCATCCTGCAGCATCCATTCGCTCATAAGCTTGCTGCGGCCATAGGGGTTGATCGGCACCAGCGGCATGTCCTCGGTCAGAAGGGGCGCCTCGGCATTGCCGTAGACGGCGGCCGTGGAGGAAAAGACGAAGTTTTTGATGCCCTTCTGGACCGCCGTTTCGATGAGAGCCCGGGTCTTCACGGTGTTGCCGAAGTAGTAGCCCAAGGGATCCGTGACGGATTCCGGCACCACGATCTTGGCGGCAAAATGCAGGATGCTGTCGATGCCGTGCTCATCGATGAGGCTGGACACGAGGGCCTGGTCGCTCACGTCGCCGGTGACGAAGGTAGCCTCCTGCGGCACTGCCCAGCGGAACCCCGTCGACAGGTTGTCGAGCACCACCACGGTCTCGCCCGCATCCAGAAGCTCGAGCACCATGTGGCTGCCGATATAGCCCGCGCCGCCCGTCACCAGTACCGCCATGTCGATCTCCGAAACAACTGCCTCGCTCGGCAGCTTAACCAAAACGCTTCAGGTTCAATTCAGGTCCCAAGCTTCAATGAAGAAGCATGGCCGATGAAACAAGCCGGAGCGTACCGCGTTATGGGTAGCTCAAGCTTGGCCTTTGTCGGTTTCCTTTTCCGGGCCCTGTCTTAGATTATCCCTCCACCTTTCTGCTCACTCATGGCTCATTCAATGAAGCGTATCCGCAAAGCAGTCCTGCCTGTCGCCGGTCTCGGCACCCGGTTCCTGCCAGCCACCAAGGCCGTGCCCAAGGAGATGCTGTGCGTCGTCGACCGTCCCGTGGTGCAGCACGTGGTCGACGAGGCCCGCGCCGCCGGGATCGAGCATTTCATCTTCGTCACCGGCCGCAACAAGGCCGTGATCGAGGATCATTTCGACATCGCCTACGAGCTCAACCGCACCCTTGAGGGCCGCGGCAAGACCAAGGAGCTGGAGCTCCTGGCCAAGGACCAGCCAAAGGCCGGCCAGACGAGCTTCACCCGCCAGCAGGAGCCCTTGGGCCTCGGCCATGCGGTCTGGTGCGCCAGGGAACTGGTGGGCGACGAGCCCTTCGCGGTGATCCTGCCCGACATGCTCAGCCGCGGCTCCATGGAGCAGATGATCGCGGCTTACGAGAAGCACGGCGGTAACATCATCGCCGTGGAAGAGGTGCCCGAGGACCAGACCCACCAGTACGGCATTGTCTCGGTGGGCCAGGAATTCGGCCAGACCTTCGAGATCACCGGCATGGTGGAAAAGCCCGCGAAGGGCACCGCGCCGTCGAACTACATCATCTCCGGCCGCTATATCCTGCAGCCCCAGGTGTTCGACCTGCTCTCCACCCAGGAGCGCGGCGCCGGCAACGAGATCCAGCTGACGGATTCCATGATCCGCCTCATGAAGGAGCAGCCCTTCTTCGGCATGAAGTACCAGGGCAAGACCTACGACACGGGCTCGAAGATCGGCTTCCTCATGGCCAACGTGGCCTATGCCCTCGAGCGCGAGGAGCTCTCGGCGGAGTTCCGCCGGGAACTCGAAGCGCTGCTGCGGCAGAAGTAGGCGGCTTCAGGGTTCCCTCAAAGGGTTCCGTATAGCCGCCCGCTTGTGCTAGAGGGCGGCCATGGCACTTGCAAAACCCGCACCCCGCTCGCCCGATCCGGCCATCCAATCGGCCCTGCGCACGCTCGAGACCGAGCGCGATGGCCTGACGATCCTGATGGAGGCCATCGGCAACGGTCTTGGGCAGCCCTTTACCGCAGCGGTTGAAACGATCGCAGCGGCCAAGGGCCGGGTCATCGTCACCGGCATGGGCAAGTCCGGCCATGTGGGCCGCAAGATGACCGCCACCTTCGCGTCCACCGGCACCCCCGCCCATTACGTCCACCCGGCGGAGGCGAGCCACGGCGATCTCGGCATGATCCAAGCCGATGACGTGATCATCGCCCTGTCCTGGTCGGGAGAGACGGCGGAGCTTGCCGACATCATCGGCTATTCCCGGCGTTTCCGGGTGCCCCTGATCGCCCTGACCTCGAACGCCGCCTCGACCCTGGGACGCGCCGCCGACATTTGCCTGACCCTTCCCAAAGCCAAGGAGGCCTGCCCCAACGGGCTGGCGCCAACCACTTCCACCACCGTCCAGCTGGCGCTGGGCGATGCCTTGGCCGTCGCCCTGCTGGAGCGGCGCGGGTTCACGGCCGACAATTTCCGGGTCTTCCATCCGGGCGGAAAGCTCGGGGCGCGGCTCAAGCTCGTGCGCGAGATCATGCATAAGGACGAGCGCCTGCCGGTTGTCGGCATTGACGCCCGCATGGGCGAGGCCATTGAGGAAATCGGCCGCAAGGGTTTTGGTGCCGTCATCGTGGTCCATGGCGACGGCACGCTCGCCGGAATCGTCACCGACGGCGACCTGCGCCGCAACCTGAGGCCCGACCTCGCGACGCTTCCGGTGACGGCCATCATGACGAAGACGCCGCGCACCATCGCGCCGGACGCCCTCGTGGCCAGCGCTCTCGAGATGGAAGAAGCCTCCCGGATCACCGCGCTGATCGTGGTCGAGCAAAATCGGCCCGTCGGCCTGGTGCACTACCTCGACCTGCTGCGCGCGGGCGCGGCGTAAAGATTTTTGCCTAGCGCATTTTCTTGACGGCGAACCGGCATCCACTTCGCCTGAAAATCCCTATGGATCATCGACCACCAGGGTCGATCCCTCAATCCGCACCACGCGCACCTTGGCGCCGGCGAAGCGATCGGCTCCCGTCACGCGCCAGGAGCTGTCGTCGATCCGGATGCGCCCTTCCCCATCTTTGATCGGGGTCTCAAGGGTGAAGACCCGGCCTACGAGGGATTGGCCGCGCCGGTTGAGCGTCTCGGCCTGAGGCTCATTCTGTGTTTTGGAGCGAGTGACGGCTCGTCCCAAGATCACCGCCGCCACACAGAGCAGCGCGAAGAGGAGCGCCGAGGCCTGCCAGGAGAGGTCCAGCACCGCATCGATCAACCCCGTTGCGATGGCAGCCAATCCGAGCCAGAGGAAGAACGCTCCCGGCGCCAGCAGCTCGACCCCGATCAGGAGCACCCCGAGGATGATCCAAGCCCAGGCTCCGAGGCTGATGAAGGCATCCCGGATCATGAGCGCTCGGCTCCTCCGGAAACCGTGGGGACGCTTCGCGCGGGCCTGTTGAGGCCAGCTCCGCCCTCGCCGAACACCGACTTGGTGAGCTCCGCGATGCCGCCGAGCGTTCCGGCGAGACCTGCCGCCTCGATCGGCACGATCACGACCTTCTGGTTAGGGGCCGATGCAAGCGCGCGGATTGCATCGATGTATTTCTCAGCCACGATGAAATTCGCCGCAGCCAGATCGCCCTTCGTGATGGCCTCGCTCACCATCCCGGTGGCCTTCGCCTCTGCCTCCGCCTGCCGCTCGCGGGCCTCCGCATCGCGGAACGCCGCTTCCCGCCGGCCTTCCGCGGCCAGGATCTGCGACTGCTTCTGGCCTTCAGCCCGCAGGATTTCCGCCTGGCGCAGGCCTTCCGCCTCGAGCACGGCAGCGCGCTTCTCGCGCTCGGCCTTCATCTGGCGCGCCATGGCGCCGGCAAGGTCCTGCGGCGGGAGGATGTCTTTGATCTCGACGCGGGTGACCTTGGCACCCCAGGGCGAGGCGGCCGCATCCATTACCCGCAGCAGGCGCTCGTTGATCTCGTCGCGATGGGACAGAAGTTGGTCAAGATCCATCGAGCCGACGACCGTGCGGATATTGGTCATGGTCAGAACCAGCAGGGCCTGGTTCATGTCCGAGACCTCGTAGGAAGCGCGGGCGGGGTCGAGGATCTGATAGAAGGCGGCGGCATCGATGGTGACGCCCGCGTTGTCCCGGGTGAAAGCCTCCTGGCTCGGAATGTCGAGCACCTGCTCCATGACATTCACCTTTTTGCCGATCTGGTCGATGTAGGGCACGATCAGGCCGAGGCCGGGGGTGAGCGTGCGCGAATAGCGCCCGAACCGCTCCACCGTATAGGCATAGCCCTGCGGGACCGTCCTGATGCCCATGGCGATCGTTACCACGACGAGCAGCACCAGAACGATGACGAAGATGTCGAAACCACTCACCAGCATAAAGCCCCCGGGCAACGTCGTTGCAGAAGGCTCACGCTATCCCAAACAGGCTGCGAGTCCTAGAGAGGAGGCAGGCATCTTGCGGACAAGAGGCGGACTGATGTCCGGATACGACACCGTCATTCGATCAGGGAACTACCGCAGCACGGCGCGTAGTCGCTCGAAGATCCCAGGCGCTGCGATCAGGTAGTCGGTCCCATCATCTCCCTCGCCGTCAGCCGGCTCAAGCATCGTCATGCGCGCACCGGCCTCCGTTGCGATCAATCCGGCTGCCGCAACGTCCCATTCACGGATCCTGTCGATGAAGCCGGTGAGGCGGCCGTCGGCGACCCAGCAGATATCGAGTGCGGGAGCCGCGAGGCGGCGGATGTCGCCGAATTCGCGCAGGAGCGGCTTCAGGCGATCCACGACCTCGTCGATCCGGGTACGATGATGAGGAAAACCTGTTCCGATCAGGGCGCGCCGAACATCGGCCAGGGACGAAGCCGTGATTCTTTGGCCGTTGCGGTACGCACCTCGCCCTGCAACGGCCCAGAAGGTTTGCCCCTGGAAAGGGGCGTGAACGACGCCGAGCACAGACACGCCGTCGATCCTGAGCGCCGCCGAGACGGCGACATGATCGTGTCCATGGACAAAATTCGCAGTGCCGTCGAGCGGATCGACAACCCAGCACAACGCCTTCGAGGAGTTCCCGCTGTCCCCACCTTCCTCGGATAGGACGGCATGATCCTTGAAGGTCTGCGCGATGCGCTCCCTGAAAAGACGGTCAACGGCGAGATCCGCATCGGTAACGAGTTCAAAGCCGTCTTTACCGTCGACGGCGACGTTTCCCCTGCCGCGGATCTCGCGGAGAATGTCGCCGGCCTCGGCACAAACAGCTAGGGCGAACGCCAAGCCCTGGTCGATCAGTTCATCGTGGCGTGAGAGCGCCAAGATTTCGCCTCATAAGGACATTCAGAGCCACCCCTGAAGCTCGCGCTCGACAATGTGGTTGATGACCCGCATGCCGTCGTCGCTGTCGTTGAGGCAGGGCAGATAGGCGAACTGCTCGCCGCCGTTGTGCATGAAGATCTCGCGGTTCTCGCCGTCGAGCTCCTCCAGGGTCTCCAGGCAATCCGCCGAGAAGCCAGGGGCCACGATGGCCATGCGCTTCACCCCGCTTTTGGCCAGCGCCTCCACGGTCTTGTCGGTGTAGGGCTGCAGCCATTCCGCCGTGCCGAACCGGGATTGGAAGCTCATGCGGAACTTGTCCGGCGACCAGCCGAAGGCCTCGCGCATGAGGCGCCAAGTCTTCACGCATTGGCAGTGATAGGGATCACCCTTCAGCAGGTATTCCTTCGGCACGCCGTGGAAGGAGACGAGGACCACCTCGGGCTCGAAGGGGAGCTTCGCCAGCTCCTTCCTCATCGAGGAGACCACGGAATCGATATAGACCGGGTCATCGTGGTAAGGCGGCGAGACGCGCACGCTCGGCTGCCAGCGCATGTCCATCAATGCGCGGAACGCCTGATCGCAGGCGGTCGCCGAGGTGGCGGCGGCATATTGCGGGTAGAGCGGCACCAGGAGGATGCGGTCGCAGCCCTGGTCGAGCAGGGCCTGGATACGCTCGCGCACCTCGGGCTTGCCGTAGCGCATGGCCCAGTCGACCGTGATCCTGTCGCCCGCGATGCTCTTGAGGTGCTGCGTGACCTTCTCCGCCTGATTGCGGGTGATGGTCTTGAGCGGGCCCTCGTCGCGCTCGTTGTTCCAGATCGACGCGTAATCGCGGCCCTTGGGTCCGGGGCGCTTGGTCAGGATGATCAGGTTGAGGATCGGCCACCACAGAAGGCGCGGGGTTTCGATCACCCGTCGGTCGGAGAGGAACTCCTTCAGGTAGCGGCGCATGGGCCAGTAGCTTGTGCCCTCAGGGGTGCCCAAATTCATCAGAAGCACGCCGATCCGCCCGGCCCTCACGGGCGGGTGGTCCACCGGACGGACGCCCTGGCGCAGATCGTTCAAATTGACGGTCTCGTTCATAAGAAAAGCCCCTTGGCCGCGGAGTTCATCCCGAACTCCGTTCCCGATGCCGTCTAGATAAGAGTTTCAGGCCCATCCGCCAACCAAAACCGCCATCACATTGGCGCGCCCGGCCGCAAGCCGCGTTTGCAAGGAAACGAACGCCTCAGAGCGCCGGGCCCTTGTTGGGTTCTTGCTTGAGAACGGTGTCGAGTGCCACCTTGAGGCCTTCCGGCCGGAAATCCATGTCCACCTTGGCATTCAGCTGTGTTGCCAGCACCCGGTGCAGCAGGCGCGACCCGAAGCCCTGCCTGGTCGGAACGGAGACCTCGGGGCCCCCGCGCTCCTCCCAGACCAGCTTGAGCCTCGTGCCCTCCTCGGCCGCTTCCGCCTCCCAGGAGACGGACACCTTGCCGCGCGGCACCGACAGGGCGCCGTACTTGGCCGCGTTGGTGGTCAGCTCGTGGATCGCCATGCCGATCGGCACAGCAGCGTCCGAAGGCAGCTCGACTGCAGGCCCGTTCAGGGAGATCCGCTGCCCCCTCACATCGTTGTAGGGGCGCAGTTCCTTCTCCATGATCTCGCGCAAGGACGCGGTCTGCCAGACGGCCTCGGTCAGCAGGGAGTGGGTGTTGGCCAGCGAGATGATGCGCCCGACGAAAGCCTGGTAGAAATCGTCGATGTTCGAAGCCGAGCGCGCGGTCGCGCCCACCACGGCCTGAACGGTGGCGAGCGTGTTCTTCACCCGGTGATGAAGCTCGCGGATCAGGAGGGATTGCTGGGTCTGGGCCTGCTTGCGCTCCTCGATCTCGTTCTGGGCATTGCGGTAGAGGCGGCTGTTCTCGAGCGCGATGGCAGCCTGTGACGTCAGGCCCGCGAGCAGGCGCTCGGATCGTGCGTTGAAAACTCCCGATCGTTCATGGCCGAAGGCGAGAACGCCATGAGTCACGCCATTGCGCAGCAGGACCGGAACCGCCATGAGGCTGCGGATCACCGGCCGGCCGGGTGTGGCGTCCGCCGTGAACGGCGTGCCGTCATAGCCTTGCTCGACGGCGATGTTATCCAGGCGGACGGACTTGCCTTCTGTAAAGGCTGGCGCACAGATGGTCCGGATATCGAGGGCAGCGAAGGCTTCATTGAAGCCCACGGAGGCGAACTTGCCGTAGTGCTCCTTGCCGCCCTGAGCGCCGCCGCAGAAGAACGCCCCTGCCTGCGCTTCGGTCAGTTCGACACCGGCATCGACCACGCTTTCGATGATGCGGTCCAGATCGAGTTCCGCTGCAAGAACGCTGCCGGTCCGGTTGAGAACCTCCAGGGCTGCGCTTTCGGTTCGCAGCTCATGAGTACGCAAGGCAACCTGATTCTCCAGGAGAGCCGCATTCGCGGCCTGCTCATGGAACTGCTGCGAGGCCAGGGCCGTGAGGGCCAGAAGGGCCAGGAGAGCCACAAGGGCGAAGGCGCCATAGAGCCGCGTCTGGACGAACCAGGGTGTCCAATAAGCATCCTGCGGCATGCTGACATTGATGTAGAGCGGCATCGTGCCAACCTGGCGGTAGGCTCCCACACGCTCGCTGCCCATGCTGATGAAGGAATAGAGACCGGCCTGGGAGGTGGCGCGCAACGCCGCGTCGAAGGCGGATTTGTCGATGGGGGCAAACGACAGCCCGTCGGGCGGCGGCGGATATTGGGCGATGACCTCCGCGTCCGAGCCGCGCATGAGCACCACCCGGCTGCCACGCGGCAATCGCACCTTGGACCAGTAATCGTAGAAGTAGGACAGGGTCACGGTCACCGACGCGATGCCACTGAACGCTCCGTCGCCCCCTTGCAGGCGGCGGCTGATCATGAAGGTCGGAACCTTCGTGACGCGCCCGAGGATCGGCTCGCCCACGAACAGGCCCTGATCCCTGTTCACCTGCGCGGTGAAAGCGTCGCGTCCGGAGGCATTCGACTCCGGAGGCGGAAACTGAGCGGATGTCAGTCGGAGGCGCCCGCTCGGATCGTTGAGCCAGACACCGTCGACATAAGGCAGAGCTTCATCGATAGCATGGATCTGCTGCCAGAGAGGCTGCGATGCTTCCACCTGATCCCAGCTCTGCCCCTGCACCAGCGCCGTGGCCTGCTTCAAGGTCAGATCCGTGACCTCCATAAGCCTTGCGGTGTGATCGGCCAGGAAGAAGGCTGCGTTGCGAAGGTCGTCCTCATTGCGCTGGATGAGGCGGGTGCGCTGCTCCCAGGCGATGTAGCCGAAGGTCAGAAGGATGAAGGCAACCCCGAACAGACCCATGGCGAGGGTCAGCCGACCGCGCGCAAGAGAGCGCCGGCGGCGCTTCTGCGACAGGCTGACTGATTCAGAGGGCGCGTGAAACTGCAAGGAGATGCCGCTTTGATGGTTGAGATTCGGCGTTGCGTGGGCAGGATGGCACAGCAAATGCCGTTGATGGAGTGGGAATTTACGTCTTGCCTTCCCGTTGACCAGGGGAGTGCGACCTATCTTGCCTCAGGCGCGAGCGGGATGCGCCCGGACGTCGCGCCGACTCCGTAATCCATAAAAAACGCCGGGACCCTTTCGGATCCCGGCGCCAAGTTCGAAAAAGTGCGTTTGGATCAGCGCAGAACGACGCGGCCCTCGACCTTCGGCGCCACCTTACCGGCCTTGGCCACATAGTCGATCACCTGGCTCGCCATGAGCTGGCTGGCGGAGGCATCGATGAGCGACTTGGCGCCGATGAACGAGCGGTAGCCGTCACCCCCGCGGCCGACGAAGTCGTTGGTGGCGAGCTTGTAGATCTTGGCCGGATCGAGCGGCTGGCCGTTGATCTTGACCGACTTCACGCGGCTGCCGACCGGCTCCTTCACGTCGACCTCGGCCACGATGCCGGACACCTGCGGGAAGCGCCCGCCGAGCTCGCGCACCTGGCTGACGCCGTTCTCGAGCGCGTCCTTGATCTGGGCACCGGTCACCTCGAGCAGCACGGTGGTGTTGCCGAAGGGCATTTCGGACAGGATGTCGCGCCGGGTCAGCTTCTGACCGGCCTGGTACTGCTTGTCGGCCCGGATGCCGCCGCCATTGGTGATGGCGACGTCGGCCCCGACCGCGGCCTTCATGGCATCGGCGATCAGGTTGCCCATGGCAGCTTCGCCTCCGCGCACGGTGGCGCGGCGGCTGTCGAGGGGTGTCTCCGTCGTGCCGATCTCGATATCGAGCTCCTTGGACAGCTTATCCTCGTAGCCCTTCACCACGGCCTCGATGTCGGGATCCGGCTTCACGCTGACCGTATCGACGATGCGGAAGTTCGGCGACCAGGTGACGGTGGTCTTGCCGTCCTTCGTCGCCTTGTTCACCGATAGCTCGACGACGTTGACGAAATTAGCCTGGGACTCGGCTTCCGACAGGACGACCTTGCCGTCGTAGAAGGCGAGCAGGTGCTCGTCATGGCCGCCGATGATCACGTCCACGCCGGCGGAGCGGGCGATGATCATGTCCACCTCGAGCGGCGTATGGGCGATGGCAACGACGATGTCGGCGCCCTTCTCGCGCAGCTCCTTGGACTTCGCGCGGGCCGTGTCGATGGTGGAGGAGAACTTGATGGTGCCGGGGCTCGACGCGATCGGCGTATCCTCTGTGGTGAGGCCGAAGAGGCCGATCTTCACGCCCTGCACCTCGATCATCTTGTCGGCCTTGGTGTTGGCAGGAAGGCCGTTGCCATCGACGATGTTGGTGGCCAGCACATCGAACTTGGCCTCGGCCATGCGGGCGCGGAAGGCCGCGTCGCCGAGATCGAACTCATGGTTGCCTGGCGCCATGGCATCAACGCCCATGCGGTTCAGGATGTCGATGACGTGGGCGCCCTTGTCGAAGCCCGAGAGGAGCGAGGGCGAGATCGTGTCGCCGGCATGGATGAAGAAGGCATTGCCCTTCGCCTTCTCCTCCTTGACCACCGTCGCCAGGCGGGCGAAGCCGCCGCGGCCCTTCTCGGCGCTCATGCGATCGATATCGTTGGTATGGACGAAGCGGATCGTCACGGCCTCCTGCGCCAGGGCCGTGCCCGACAGCAACAGGGATAGTCCAAGAAAGCCGGCGCGCAGGGCGGCGGAGGGGCGGCTCTGAAGCATCATACAAAGTCCTCGTAGCAGGTGGGATCCACGGTGGGAGGCGTGGAGCCTAGACCGGAAACGTGTCACAGAAGTAACATGCTGTCGACACTTTCGCGGATCCCGTTCGCGGCATTCCCGATGTCCTTCTGCCGCATCCCACCACGTTCTCTTAGCCGGCATAGCGTCGGCACCCTGAATCCGAAGAAAGGCGCGACCTCTCCATGACCGGTCCCATCAGCCAAGCTCTTGACGAGTTCCGCGCCAAGCCCGGGGCAGAGGGGTGGCTCAGGCTGCCCTTCTTCCAGGACGGGAGCGCTGAGGCTGTCACGGCCAAGGTCGATGCGGCGATCGCCTCGGGTGCCCAGGTGCTGCCACCGCCGGACGCCGTGTTCACCAGCATCAGCCTCACGCCCCTGGAAAAGGTCAAGGTGATGGTCCTGGGTCAGGACCCCTACCCCACGCCGGGCGATTCCCACGGGCTCGCCTTCTCCTATCGCGGCTCCCGGCGGCTGCCCGCCTCGCTGCGGACAATCCTGCGCGAGATGGCGGAGGATCTGGACGTGCCGATGCCCGCATCGGGAGACCTCTCGAAATGGGCCCGGCAGGGCGTGCTGCTCATCAATACGGCTCTGACGGTGGAGGCCGGGAAATCGGGAGCCCACATGAAATTGGGCTGGTCGGCCCTGGTCGATCAGGCTATCACCGCCATCTCGCAGCAACAGCCTGCCGTCGTGTTCCTGCTGTGGGGCGGCCCTGCCCGCAAGCGCGCGGCGCTGGTGGACCGGACGAAGCATCTCGTGATCGAGGCCGGTCATCCCTCGCCGTTGAACCGGCTCAATGATTTTCGCGGCACGAAACCCTTCAGCCAAGCCAATGCCTGGCTCGTGGAGAAAGGGCTTGAGCCGATCGATTGGCGGCTGGATACCTGAGAACTGACGAAGCACCTTGCCGAGAGACCCTCCCAGAGGCTACGTCTCGCGGCACCGACGATGCGTCGCAGGCAGGCTGCCGCGACAGGCTTGGAGATCAGCATGACGGAATCCCTGTTCGGCCAGGTGGAAGCCTTCGCGGGCGACCCGATCCTTTCGCTCAACGACAGCTTCAAGACCGATCCGCGCCCAGAGAAGGTGAACCTCAGCATCGGCGTCTACACCGACGAGCAGGGACGCCTTCCGGTGCTGGGCTCCGTGCGGGCTGCCTACGAGCGCATCGGATTCGCGGAGCGTCCCTACCTGCCGATGGAAGGCCATGCCGCCTACCGCGAGGGTGTGCAGAAGCTGATCTTCGGCGCGGCTCATCCGGCCCTGACTGAGAAGCGCATCGCGACGATCCAGACCCTCGGCGGCACGGGGGCTGTGGGCATCGCGGCCGATTTTCTGGCCAAGCACTGCCCCGGCCGCACCGTTCTCGTCAGTGATCCCACCTGGGACAACCATCACGGTCTGTTCCAGCGGGCGGGCTTCAAGACAGCAACCTACCCCTATTGGAACCGCGCCAACCGCTCGGTTGACTTCGACGGCATGGTGAAAGCCCTTGAGGCAGCGGAAGCCGGCTCCATCGTGGTGATCCAGCCCGTCTGCCACAACCCCACCGGCGTCGACCTCGACGAGCGGCAGCAGGCGGCCGTGACCGACGTGCTTGTCGCCAAGGGCCACATCGTGGTGTTCGACATGGCCTACCAGGGCTTCGGCGCCAGCCTCGACGACGATGCCGCCTTCGTGCGCCGCTACGCGGAGCGCGCGAGCTGCCTCGTGGCCAATTCCTTCTCGAAGAACTTCTCGCTCTATGGCGAGCGCTGCGGCGGCCTGAGCGTCGTGTGCCGCGATCATGACGAGGCCGAGCGCGTGCTTGGGCAGCTCAAGCTCGCCGTGCGCCGCAGCTATTCGAGCCCGCCGATGACCGCCGGACTGCTTGTCGCCACGGTGCTCGGCAACGACGACCTGCGCGCCCAATGGATTCGCGAGGTCGGGACCATGCGCACCCGCATGGATTCCATGCGCAAGCGCCTCGCCGACGAGATCCGCTCCCTGTCGAACGAGGTCGATGTCGGGTTCCTCACGAACCAGCGCGGCATGTTCAGCTACACAGGGCTGGACGAGCAGCAGGTCACGACCCTGCGCGAGCGCGACGGCGTCTATCTTGTGGGCTCCGGCCGCATGTGCGTGGCGGGCCTTAACGAAGCCAACGTGCCGAAGGTGGCAAAGAGCTTCGTCGAGGTGAGCCAGGCGCGAGGCTGAAGAACATTGCCTCGTCGTCATCCCCGGGCTTGTTCCGGGGATCCACGTTTTCTCGCGGCTCTTAAAACGTGGATGGCCGGGACAAGCCCGGCCATGACGTGAAATATAGGTTGTATGGAGTAAGTTTTTACTCCGCCGCAACGGCCAACGGCTGCGGATCGGCGCGGAACTTGGCCAGCAGATCGGCCTCCTCCGCCTTTGCGGCTTTCAGGTTCCGCTCCTTGATGTGACCGAAGCCGCGGATCTTCTGCGGGATGCCGGCGAGCCCGATGGCGGTGGCATGGTTGCCGGCATTGAGCTTCGCCACGATCTCCTCGATCCGGCTCTCGAACTCGCGGATGAGTTGTCGCTCGGTGCGGCGCTCATGGGTGTAGCCAAAGACATCAAGCGGCGTGCCGCGCAATGCCTTGAACTTCGCCAGAACGCCCATGGCCTTGAGCATCCAGGGCCCGAAGCTCATCTTGCGCGGAAGGCCGGTGACCGGGTCCTTCTTGGCGAGAACCGGCGGCGCCATGTGGAACTCGTAACGCAGGTTCTCGCCCTCAAAAGCTGACGCAACCTGCTTCTCGAAGTGACCGTTCGTGTAGAGACGGGCCACCTCGTACTCGTCCTTGTAGGCCATGAGCTTGAAGAGGGAGCGTGCTACCGCATCGGTGAGAGCCGTCGAGCCCGGCACAGCCTTGTCCTCGGCCGCGCGCACGCGCTCGACCAGGGTGCTGTAGCGCCGTGCGTAGCGCCGGCTCTGGTAACCGGACAGGAAAGCGACACGACGCTCGATTACCTCATCCAAGGTCTCAGAGAGCTTGCGCGATTCCGTCGGCGCCTTCATCTCGCCGATCACGGACGCAATGAGCCCCGGCTCGGCGGCCGCACGGCGGCCCCAGGTGAAGGCGGTAAGGTTCATCTTCACCGCTTCGCCGTTGAGCTCGATGGCCTTCTCGATGGCAGCGCCCGAGAGCGGAACGCGGCCGGTCTGGTAGGCATAGCCCAGCATGAACATGTTGGCCGCAATCGCATTGCCGAGAAGCGCGGTGGCAATCGCCGTCGCATCGACGAAGGACACGCCCTCGGCACCCGCCGCCGACCTGATGGCGCGCTTCAAGCGCTCCGTCGGCAGGGAGAAGTCCGCGTTGCGGGTGAACTCGCCCGGCATCACCTCCGCGGTGTTCACCACGAGCGCCGTCTGCCCCTCCTTCACGGCTGCCAGCACCTTCTTGGTGCCGGTCACCACGAGATCGCAGCCGAGCACGAGATGGGCGGATTCCGCGCTCACGCGGATGGCGTGAATGTCGTCCTGGTTGTTGGCGAGGCGCACGTGGCTGTAGACCGCGCCGCCCTTCTGGGCGAGGCCGGCCATGTCGATCATGCCCAGGCCCTTGCCTTCCAGGTGCGCCGCCATGCCGAGGATCGCCCCGATGGTGACGACACCCGTGCCGCCCACGCCCGTCACGATCACGTTGAAGGTGCGGTCGATGGCGGGGATCACCGGATCGGGCAGCGGGTTAAAGGTCATGCCTTCCGTCGAGACGGTCTCGGGCACGGCCTTCTTCACCTTGGCGCCGTGCACCGTCACGAAGGACGGGCAGAAGCCGTTCACGCAGGAGAAGTCCTTGTTGCAGTTCGACTGGTCGATCTGGCGCTTGCGGCCGAACTCGGTCTCCACCGGCTGCACGGCCACGCAGTTGGACTGCACCGAGCAGTCGCCGCAGGCTTCGCACACGAGATCGTTGATGATGACGCGCTTGTCCGGGTCCGGAAACTCGCCGCGCTTGCGGCGGCGGCGCTTTTCCGACGCGCAGGTCTGGTCGTAAATCATCACCGACACACCGGGCACTTCCGCGAGCTGGCGCTGCACGGCCTCGAGCTCGCTGCGGTGATGGATCGTCATGCCAGCCGGCCAGCGGATCTCCTTCGGGTACTTGTGCGGCTCGTCGGTCACGAGGGCGATGCGCTCGACGCCTTCTTCCCGCACCTGGCGGGCAATCATGTCGACGGTGAGCCCGCCCTCATGCTTCTGCCCGCCGGTCATGGCGACGGCGTCGTTGAAGAGGATCTTGTAGGTGACGTTCGTCTTGGTGTGGATCGACCAGCGCAGGGCCAGCACGCCCGAATGGTTGTAGGTGCCGTCGCCGAGATTCTGAAACACGTGGCCGCGCTTGGAAAACGGCGCTTCGCCGATCCAGTTCGCGCCCTCGCCGCCCATCTGGGTGAAGCCTTCCGTGGAGCGGTCCATCCACTGCACCATGTAGTGGCAGCCGATGCCCGCATAGGCGCGCATGCCCTCGGGCACCTTGGTGGACGAGTTGTGCGGGCAGCCGGCGCAGAAATGCGGCACGCGATTAGCCACATCGCCGGTCGTCGCCAGCACGTCCTGCGCATGGCGAAGCCGCGCCACGCGGCCGCGCAGATCGTCGTTGTTGTGATAGGCCAGCAGACGCTCGCCGATGGCAATGGCGATGTCGTTGGGGTCGAGCGCACCCTTCACCGGGAAGAGCCAGCGGCCCTCCTCGTCCTTCTTGCCGATGCAGACCGGCTGGTTGGCCGTGCCGTAGAGCTCCTCGCGCAGCTGCACCTCGATGAGGGAGCGCTTCTCCTCGACCACGATCACCTTGTCGAGGCCGCGGGCGAAGTCCACCAGCTCGGCTTGAGAGAGAGGCCAGGGGCAGGCGACCTTGTAGAGGCGCAGGCCCATGTCGTTGGCCTTCACCTCGTCGAGGCCGAGCTCGTCCAGCGCCTGGCGCACGTCGAGATAGGACTTGCCAACCGTAATGATGCCGATCTTCGGGTTGCGCCCGCCGGAGAGGACGATGCGGTTGAGGTTGTTGGCGCGCACGAAGGCCAGCATGGCGTCGCGCTTGAAGTCCTGAAGCCGCGCCTCCTGGTCGAGCACGCCGTCGCGGCCGCGGATGTTGAGGCCGCCCGGCGGCATCGTGAAGTCGTCAGGAATGATGATCTTCACGCGGTCGAGCGACGCATCGACGGAAGAGGTCGATTCGATGTTGTCCTTCACGCATTTGAACGCCACCCAGGTGCCGCAGAAGCGGCTCATGGCATAGCCGTAAAGGCCGTAATCGAGGATCTCCTGAACGCCTGCCGGGTTCAGGATCGGGATCATCACGTCGACGAAGTGGAATTCGGACTGGTGCGCGACGGTGGAGGATTCCGCCGTGTGATCGTCGCCCATGAGCGCGAGCACGCCGCCGTGCTTGGACGAACCGGCCATGTTGGCGTGACGGAACACGTCGCCCGAGCGGTCGACGCCCGGGCCCTTGCCGTACCAGAGGCCGAAGACGCCGTCATACTTGCCTTCGCCGCGAACCTCGGCCTGCTGCGCGCCCCAGATGGCGGTGGCGGCGAGTTCCTCGTTGAGGCCCGGCTGGAAGACGATGTTCGACTGGTCCAGCCACTTCCGGGCGCGCCATAGGTTCTGGTCGAGACCGCCGATGGGGGAACCGCGATAGCCGGACACGAGGCCGGCCGTGTTGAGGCCGGCCAGCCGGTCGCGCTCGCGCTGCATCAGCAGCATGCGGATGACGGCCTGCGTTCCGGTGATGAAAACGTGATCCTTGGACAGATCGTATTTGTCGTCGAGCGTGACGCTGCGAAGCGCACCAGAACCTTCGGCCATGATCCGTTTCCTCCTGAGGCTCTCGCCCCTCTGCCGG
This sequence comes from Microvirga arabica, assembly GCF_016811235.1. Taxonomy (GTDB): domain Bacteria; phylum Pseudomonadota; class Alphaproteobacteria; order Rhizobiales; family Beijerinckiaceae; genus Microvirga; species Microvirga arabica. Next base: position 36,758 of record NZ_JAFBID010000021.1, on the reverse strand, counting down.
TGATCCGGTCTCGTTGTATGAAATATGTCAGTAATGCTGACATATATGCGGGAGCCCGTCAATCGACCCCGGTCGCTCACGCCTTTGTTTCGCCTCTGTTAACCATACAACGATCATATCGCCTCTCATGACCGGCCTTCGCCGGGAGCGTCGCTGTTCCAGGGTCACCACATGACACGCCATCTCGGTCTCAAATCCGCCCTGACGGCCCTGTGTTTGGGCCTGTCCGCGCCGGCCCTCGCGCATCCGCATGTGTGGGTCACCGCCAAGGCGGAGGTTGTCTTCGCCGCCGACGGACGGGTGACGGGCGTTCGCCACCACTGGACGTTCGACGAGGCCTACACGGCCTATGTCACGCAAGGTTTGGACAAGAATGGCGACGGCAGGCTGACGCCGGATGAGTTGCAGGAGCTCGCCGACGAAAATGCCGCCTCCCTCAACGAGTTCGACTATTTCACCGTGCTGAAGGCACGGGGCAAGCCCCAGACCTTCGATGCGCCGCGGGAGGCCCGGATGTCCATGGAGAAGACGCAAGTGTCCATGTCCTTCCTCCTGCCCCTCAAGGCGCCGGTGGCGCCCTCGGGCGCCGTCTCCATCGAGATCGAGGATCCGACGTTCTTCGTCTATTTTAGCCTGACCGAAGGCCAGGCGGCCATCTCGCTGGCCAATGCGCCTCAGGGCTGCGTGACTAGCATCGCCAAGGCCAAGCCGCTCGATGCCACCATGCAGCAGATCCTGCAGGACGAGGGCGCCATCCAGCCGCAGGATATCGGCATCGAGTATTCCAACCGGGCCATCATCGCATGTCCCTGACCTCCGACGCCCCTGCCCTTCCGGGCACCGGCCGGGCACCGCTGTGGCGGCGGATCGGCATCATGCTCATGGCCATCGCGGTCGTGGCGGCCGTGATGGGGCTGATCGGCCTGTGGCTTGGACCTGTCGGCAAGCCCCCGCCGCGCAATCCGTTCGGCATGGGGCTTCGTGAGGCGACGCCCTCCGGGAGCATCGGCGCCTGGATCCTGTCCGTTCAATCCGACTTCTACGGGAGCCTCAGAAGCAGCGTGCGGGAGCTGAAGGAGAACGGCTCGGCCTTTCTCCCGCTTCTGCTCGTCGGCTTCGCCTATGGGGTCTTCCACGCGGCCGGTCCCGGCCACGGCAAGGGCGTGATCTCGGCCTATCTGGTGGCTGACGAGAAGGCGCTGCGCAAAGGCTTTATCTTGAGCCTGGCAGCCGCTCTGGTGCAGGCGCTGGTCGCCATCGGCATCGTGTCGCTCGTCAGCCTCGTGCTGCGCGCCACCGCCTCCACCATGAACAGCATCGCCCTAAACGTGGAAGTGGCGAGCTTCATCGCCGTGGCCCTGCTCGGCGCGGTCATCACCTGGCGCAAGGCCGGCAAGATTCTGGGCGTCCTGGCGCTCGCCCGCAACCCTTACGCCTCCGTCCAGGAGACGTGCGACCACGCCCACCTCCCGCCGCCCGAAGAACTCAACCGGCTGACGCGCTGGCGCGACATGGTGGGCGTGGCGATCGCCGCCGGCATCCGCCCTTGCGCCGGCGCCCTCATCGCCCTGGTCTTCGCCCTGTCGCAGGGCCTGTTCGCCGCCGGCGTCGCGGCGACCTTCGCCATGGCGCTCGGCACGGCGCTCACCACCAGCGCCATCGCGGCGCTCGCGGTGTTCTTCAAGGCCATGGCCCTGAAGCTCGCGGGCGGCCGCGGCGCATCGGGCGCCATCGCCATCGCCGGATTGGAGCTTCTCGCCGCCGCCTTCGTGCTGGTGCTGGGCGTGAGCCTTCTCTACGGCCTCCGGGCGACCAGCTAGAGACCAACGGCTCCGCCGTCCGAGCGCGGATCGTGCACGGCCTCGACACGCCCGTTACGCGGGTGCTTCACCAGCATGCCCGCATGGCCGAAGCGTCCGGAATAGGCTTCGTCCATCTCCTCGACCCTGTGACCGAGCCGTGAGAGGCCGCGGATCAGGCCAGGGTCGAAATGGCTCTCCACCTTCAGCACGGCCTCTCGCTCGCGGGGTCTCGCATCGAGCAGCCAGCGGGGCGCCTCCACCGCGTCGGCTAGTCCCATGCCGGCCTCCGCATAGCGCGAAAAGATCTGGCTGATGAATTGAGGCTGGGTTTCGCCGCCCATGGCCCCGAAGGACAGCACGCGCCCATCGTCGAACACAGCCATGGCCGGATTGAGGGAATGGAGTGGCCGATGGCCGGGCTCCAGCCGGTTGCGGCTGGCGGGATCGAGCGAAAAGGCCGTGCCGCGGTTGTGCCAGAGGACGCCAGTGGCCGGGAGCATGCAGCCGGAGCCATAGGCCCAGAACACGGACTGGATATAGGACACGGCGAGCCCGTCGCGGTCGATGGCCCCCATCCAGATCGTGTCCCCGTCGATGGGGCGCGGCAGGGGAAAGGAGGCGGCCCGCTTCATGTCGATGAGGGCAGCCTCTCTTTCCAGAGCCTGGAGCGTCAGGAAGGAGGCCGGGTCGTGGGCGAGATTGCGCGGATCCGCCACCACCCGATCGCGGATGGCGAAGGCGCGCTTTGCGGCCTCAATGAGCGCATGATGGCGTTCAGGCGTCTCGCCCCGGAGATCCTTGAGGCGCTCGACCATGCCGAGGATCAGCAGGGTGGCCAGCCCCTGGCTCGGCGGCGGCAGGTTGTAGATCGTGGAATTTTTCAGCCGGACGGACAGAGGCTCCACCACGCGGGCGCGATAGGTCTCCAGATCCTTGCGGATAATAGGGCTGCCAATCCGCTCCAGATCCAGGGCGATCTCCCGCCCCACATCGCCGCGGTAGAAATCGGCCAGGCCCGCATGGGCGAGTTGCTCCAGGGTGTCCGCGAGGCGCGGTGTTCGCCTCTGCGTGCCTTCCGGCGCCCGCTTGCCCTCGACCAGGAAGGCCTCGGCAAAACCGGGAACCTCATAGAGGGCGGCTTCCTCGCCGGTCACGAACCGCTCCTCGGAGCGGGAGACCGGGTATCCGTCGCGGGCGTAGCGGATGGCATCGCCGAGCAGCAGATCGAGCGGCAGCTGCCCGCCGAGGGCTCGGGACAGTTCAAGCGCCAGCCCCCAACCGCTTATGGCACCGGCAACCGTCACCGCCGCATCGGGGCCGCGGGGAGGAATGGAATCATAGCCTTTCTCCCGGTAGCGATTGATCGTGGCGAGCGCACCCGCAGGCCCGGAGGCGTCGAGGGCGTGGATGCGGCCCTTGGGTTCGCGCACGAGCCAAAACCCGTCCCCGCCGATGCCGTTCATGTGCGGATAGACCACCGCAACGGTCGCCGCCATGGCCACCATGGCCTCAATCGCGTTGCCGCCGGCAGCCAGGATGGTCTGGCCGGTCTCGGAGGCGAGATTGTGGGGAGCCGCCACGGCGGCGGTCGAGAAAACGGGCGTTTCGGGCATGGGCTCTTGAATGTAGGGCGCGACAGAATGAGATTCGGGCAAAGCTTGCACCCGAGGGGGCGTTTAGGGTAGTCCCATCCGCAAGAATTGGAGTGAAGCAACAGTGGCTCAGGCGAAAAGCACCAACTGGCGCAACGTGATCACCGTGATCAGCATCATGATCCTGGTGGGTGCGGAAGTTTTCGGCGTCGCGATCGCCGCCGGCTGGGCCATTGCGGGCCTGTTCGAGCTTGGCGACTACGTGGGTTATGCCCTGATGGGCCTGTTCAGCCTCCTCGCCCTGTATTTCCTCACGAACCTCTGGCGCCGCTGCATGGCGGTCGAGCCGCTCACCGGGCGCGCCTAAGGCACTTCACAAAGCTTCATCACGACCGGGTCGGCTTCGGGCGGCACATAGGACTCCATCGGCCGGCATTGGCCCGCCATGCAGATCCGCCAGTCCGCCGTTGCGCCCGAGCGGCGCATGACCACCTGAGCCTGAGGCGGCAGGTTCGGCTTCCACGACCACACTCCACCGACGAGCTTGGCCTCCGGCGGCGGCTCCATCCCGGCGCCGGAACCGCGCACCCGCGCCTCCACCAGTTCCAGCCCCGCCGGAGTGCTGCGCCAGTCCTCCTCCCACGCGATCTTCTCGACCGAATGCGTCCAGGCCAGGGTGATCGCGCCCGCCATGAGGGGCGCGATGGTGGAGCCTGCCAGCAGGCAGATCATCGGCTGGCGGCAGCCACCGCGACCCGGCGGGTCCGCCAGAAGTGAACGCCGAGGACGAGGATCGCGAGGCCGAAGCCGATTTCATCGGTGATAGGCAGCGCCAGCACGAGGCTCGCAGCCGCGGCGACGGCGATGATCCTCTCCCACCAGGGCATTTTGCCCTGCAGATGCCCGACGGACGCGGCGCCCCACAGAACCACGGCGAGGCCGGCCTTCACCACCATGTAGGCCACCTTGAGCCAGAAGGCCGGCCCCCCGTCGGCATACGGGCCCACGGCCTGCATCATGAGCGCCGGATCGTAGACCGCCATGTAGGGGATCACGAAACCGGGAAGCGCGATGCGCAGCGCAGCGAAGCCGATCCGGAAGCCGGAGGCCTTCGCAATCGGAGCCGCCGCGAAGGCCGCCAGCGCCACGGGCGGCGTCAGGTCCGCCATGATGCCGAAATAGAAGACGAACATGTGCGAGACGATGAGCGGCACATCGAGCGTCAGCAGCGCCGGCGCGGCCAGCGACGAGGTGATGATGTAGTTCGGGATCGTCGGGATGCCCATGCCGAGGATCAGGCTGACGAACATGGTCAGAACCAGAGATGCGATCAGCGATTCCTCGCCGATGGACACAACCCAGTTGCCGAAGATCGTGCCGATGCCGGTGAGGGTCATCGTGCCGATCACGATGCCGACGACCGCGCAGGCGAGACCGACGGGAAGGGCTTGGCGCGCGCCATCCGCCAGGGCGTCGCGGCAGGCCTCCAGCGTCTCGGGCCCGCCGCGGACGAACAGGCTCATGACGATGAGGATCGCGACGAGAGCGAGCACAAGGGTGACGCCGACCCATAGAAACGCACCGGCGATCAGGCCAAGGCCGACCCAGAACAGGATCCGCACCGTCTGGTTGAGGATGCCGAGGGCGAAGGATCCGGCGAGGATGAGCACCACCGTAAGCGCCAGGCCTATGGAGCCGGCGAACAGCGGCGTATAGCCTGAGAACAGCAGATAGACCAGAACGGCCAGCGGAAGGATGAGGTGCCATTTTTCCTTCAGCGCCCGCGCGGCGCTGGGCAACTCGGATTTGGCAAGCCCTCTCAGGCCTGACTTGCCGGCCTCCAGGTGCACGGCGAGGAAGGCGGACGCATAATAGAGAATGGCCGGAATGATCGCCGCCTTGACGATTTCAACATACGGAACGTCGATGGTCTCGGCCATGATGAAGGCCACGGCACCCATGACCGGCGGCATGATCTGCCCGCCCATGGACGCGGTGGCCTCGACGCCGCCCGCGAATTCGGGCCGATAGCCGAAGCGCTTCATGAGCGGAATGGTGAACTGCCCCGTGGAGACCACGTTGGCAACGCCGGAACCCGAGATGGTCCCCATGAGCGCCGAGGAGAAGACCGCGACCTTGGCCGGGCCGCCCTTGGCGCTGCCGAACAGGCCCATGGCCACATCGGTGAAGAGCTGGATCATGCCGGCGCGTTCCAGGAAAGCGCCGAACAGGATGAACAGGAAGATGTAGGTGGCGGAGACCAGGGTCGGCGTGGCGTAGAGCCCCTCCGTGCCGAAGGACATGTGCTCGATCACCTGCTCCAGGGAATAACCGCGATGATCGAACGGGGCGGGCAGGTAATTACCGAACAGACAATAGGCGAGAAAGATGCCGGCCACGATGGGGAGCGCCGGCCCCATGACGCGCCAGACCAGATAGAACAGGATTGCAATGGCAGCGATGCCCGCCACGAGGTCGGCCTGCGTGAGTTCGCCGGAGCGGATAACGAGTTCCTCGTAGAGAGCCCAATGATAGAGGCCGATGGCGAAGCCCGCGAGGCCGACGATCCAGCCGAGAGCCAAGGTCACGGGGCTGCGGGCCTTGTGGTTCGCCAGCATGGCGCCCGCGACGAGGCTCAGGAAGCCCACATGGATGGCGCGGACCACCTGGCTCGGCAGGCCGCCGGGAAACTTGAGGATGATGCCATAAGCGACGGCAAGCGCCACCAGAGCCAGCACCCCACTGATGACGTCCCGTCCCTTCATGCGGAGGAAGACGAGCCAGCCGGCCCAGGCCACGAAGGCGGCGCCGATGAGATAGATCAGGGTGATGTTGGCGAAGAGCGGCCTGTCGAGGGGGACGCCAAAAGACGTGACGATCTGGAAAGTGGAGAAAGCGACCGCGATCCAGAATAGGAGCTTGCCGAGGAGCCCTGCGCCGAAGTTCTCCGGGAGGCCGTGCTCGGGGTTCGCAACTGGCGTGGACGGCGCCTCCAGCGTTGCGACCTCAGATGCGTTCACACCCTGACTCATGGCGCGCTGTCTCCTTGATGAGCGTTCTTCTTGTCACGAAAAAGCCGGAGCAGTTCACCTGCCCCGGCTTGATTGTCAATGAAGGCGCAGGTTACGAGCCCTGCTTCTTCACGCCCTTCTCGTCGAAGTAGCGCTGCGCGCCCGGATGCACAGGGATCGGCATGCCGGAAAGAGCGCTTTCCAGCTTGATGTCCTTGGCAGCCGCGTGGGCAGCCGACAGATCCGGCAGGCTCTCATAGAGCGCCTTGGTCATCTGGTAGACGGTCTCGTCCTTCACGCCGGAATGGGTGACGAGATAGTTCACCACGGCGGCCGTCTCTACGGGAGCCGTCTGGCCGCCATAGGTGTTCGCCGGGATTGTGGCCTTGATGTAGGGCGTGCCGACCTTCTCCACGACGGCGGCGGGGATTTCCACCACGACGATCGGCACCGAGGTGGCCAGATCGCGGATCGAGGATACGCCGAGGCCGGCCGATTGCAGCGTGGCATCGAGCTGGCGGTTCTTCATGAGCTCGACGGACTCGCCGAAGGGCAGGTACTCGACCTTGCCGAGATCCTTGTAGGACAGGCCCGCGCCCTGGAGGATCGCCCGGGCGTTGAGCTCGGTGCCGGATTTCGGCGCACCGACGGAGAGGCGCTTGCCCTTGAGATCAGCGAGCGACTTGATGCCGGATTCCTGCGTGGCCACGATCTGGATGTAGTTCGGGTAGATCGCCGTGATGCCGCGCAGCTTGTCGAGCTTGGAGCGGAAGCCCGCCTCCTCGTCGCCGGCCCAGCCCATGGCCAGGCTGTCGCCGAGGGTGAAGCCGATTTCGCCCTTGCCCTGCTGCAGGAGTGTGAGGTTCTCGACAGAGGCCTTCGTGGCCTGAACCGAGGGACGGGAGCCCTGCACCTTGTCCGTGAAGACCTTGGAAAGCGCAACGCCCAGCGGATAGTACACGCCAGAGGTGCCGCCGGTCAGGACATTGATGAAGTCCTGGGCCTGGGCCGGGATGCTGGCTCCGGCCAACGCAACGGCGGCCGCAGCCCCGATGAGGCGGCGCATGATTGTTCGATGCATAGCGTACTCCCTAATTTACGGCACGGCATTCACCACGCCTGTGTGTGGGGGTACTTTGACCGCTGACGAAGATTTCTCAAGAGGCTAAGAGAGACTTAATCCTGCCACCTTGGTCGGTAGGGGTGCGTCCCTCCACAGATACATGCGCTCATCCATGATCAATCGCCGCCAGTTCCTCCAGACCGCAACCGCCACGGCCGCCCTGGCCGCTCAGGGCTTTTCCGCCCCCGCCCTGGCGCAGCAGGGCCTGAAGATGGGAGCCTCTTCGCCATTCTCGTTCGAGGAATTGAAGAAGCGGGCCCAGGAGATGGCGCGCTCCCCCTACGTGGCGCCGCCGAGCCCCTCGCCCGAGGTGCTCTACCAGATCGACTACGACGCCCACGGCAAGATCCGGTTCAAGACCGACCTCGCCCTCTGGGCCAACGGCCCCAGCGAGTTCCCGGTCACCTTCTTCCACATGGGCCGCTTCTTCCAGAAGCCGGTGCGCATGCACGTGGTCGAGGGCGGGCAGGCGCGCGAGATCATCTACGACAACAGCTATTTCGACATGCCGGCGGATTCGCCGGCCCGGAAGCTCCCCGACAATTCCGGCTTTGCCGGCTTCCGCTTCCAGGAGGCCCGCACCGGAAAGCTCGACTGGCGGAAGAACGACTGGGTGGCCTTCCTCGGCGCCTCCTACTTCCGCGCCATCGGTGAACTCTACCAGTATGGCCTCTCCGCCCGCGGTCTTGCCGTGGACGTGGCCGTGTTCGGCAAGAACGAGGAGTTCCCCGACTTCACCCATGTGTATTTCGAGACGCCGCAGCCGGGCTCGAACACGGTCACGGTCCATGCGCTCCTCGACGGGCCGAGCGTGGCCAGCGCCTACCGCTTCGTTATGCAGCGGGCCTCCGCCATCATCATGGACATCGACAGCGCGGTCTATATGCGCCAGGACGTGAGCCGGTTAGGCCTCGCTCCCCTGACCTCCATGTACTGGTATTCGGAGAAGGCCAAGACCACCGCAGTCGATTGGCGGCCGGAGATCCACGACTCGGACGGTCTGGCCCTATGGACCGGCACCGGCGAGCGCATCTGGCGCCCCCTCAACAACCCGCCGCGCATCATCACGTCGGCCTTTGCCGACGAGAACCCGAAGGGCTTCGGCCTGCTCCAGCGCGACCGCAACTTCGACCATTACCTGGACGGCGTCTATTACGACCGCCGCCCCTCCCTCTGGATCGAGCCGCAGGGCGGCTGGGGCCGGGGCTCCATCCAACTCGTGGAGATTCCCACCGACGACGAGATCCATGACAATATCGTGGCCATGTGGGTGCCGGCGGAGCCGGTCCGGGCCGGTCAGGCCCTCGAGCTGCGCTACCGCATGCACTGGTCGGCGGAGGAGCCCTATCCGACTCCGCTCGCCCGGGTGGTCGCCACCCGCTTCGGCAATGGTGGGCAGGCCGGCACCAACCGGCCGAAAGGCGTGCGCAAGTTCATGGTGGAATTCATCGGCCAGCCCCTGACCCGGCTGCCGAGCGGGGTGATTCCCCGACCGGTGCTCACCGCCTCCCGGGGCGAGTTCTCGAACATTCTCACCGAGGCCGTGCCCAACAACGTGCCTGGCCACTGGCGCACCCAGTTCGACCTCACCGTGACCGGAACCGAGCCGGTGGAGATGCGCTGCTACCTGCGCAACGAGAACGAGGTCCTGAGCGAGACCTGGCTCTATCAGTACCATCCCGCGTTCTGATATTAACCCTTCAAAACCATATTGTTGAAGGGGGCGTATAAAATACTATACGGCCCTGGAAATCGGCGCAGGATGGGTTTATGTAGGAGGCCATGTCACATGGCCATCACCATCACAGCCACATGCATGCCCACGCGCATCGGGCGGTTGCTTCTGCTCCGACCTTCTCGCTCCTGCGCCTCTCGGTCGGGCAGCGCCTGGCCGGAACGGCCGTCGTGCTGGCGGGGTTATGGCTGATGGTTCTCGGCGTGATGGGGTAACGCATGGCTTTAGCATCCACCGTCATCCGGTTCGATGAAGTGACCCTCGGCTATGGCCGCAGGCCCGCCGTGCATCACCTCGACGGGGAGATCCCGGCCGGCAGCCTCATGGCCGTGGTCGGGCCCAACGGGGCCGGCAAGTCCACCCTGCTCAAGGGGATCGTTGGGACGCTCAAACCCCTTGATGGGCATATCCGTCTCAAAGGCCCTGCTTCAGGCATCGCCTACCTGCCGCAGGCGGCCGAGATCGACCGATCGTTCCCGCTCTCAGTCTACGACCTTGTGGCCATGGGCCTCTGGACCCGCTCCGGCCTGTTCGGCGGCATCGCACGCCGCGACCGCACCAGGATTGAAGAGGCGCTGTCGGCCGTGGGCCTGATCGGCTTCGAGCGCCGTCCCATCTCCACCCTGTCGGGCGGCCAGATGCAGCGGGCGCTCTTCGCGCGCCTCCTCCTGCAGGATGCCCCCGTGATCCTGCTGGACGAGCCCTTCACCGCCATCGACGCCAAGACCACGGCCGACCTGCTCGACCTTGTCCGCCGCTGGCATGACGAGTCCCGTACGGTCGTGGCCGTGCTGCACGATCTCGACATGGTCCGGCGGACCTTCCCGCATACCCTGCTCATCGCCCGCGAGCCAGTGGCCTGGGGCGAGACCGGCGAGGTCCTGAGCCCGGAGAACCTGCTGAAGGCCCGGCGCATGGTCGAGGCGCACGATCCCCATGCGGATGTGTGCCACCGCAGCGCCGCATAAGGCCGTCCGCCCCATGCTCGACCTGTTCTACGCGCCCTTCGCCGAATTCGAATTCATGCAGCGCGCCCTCGTGGGCGTGATCGCCATTGCCCTGGGCGGTGGCCCGGTCGGCGTCTTCCTGATGCTGCGGCGCATGAGCCTTACCGGCGACGCCATGGCCCACGCCATCCTGCCGGGCGCCGCCGTCGGCTATCTGCTCGCCGGTCTCTCCCTGCCGGCCATGACTATCGGCGGCTTGTTCGCCGGCGTAATCGTCGCCGTCGCGGCGGGCCTCGTCTCGCGCTTCACAGCGCTCAAGGAAGACGCGTCGCTGGCCGCCTTCTATCTCCTATCCCTGGCGCTCGGCGTCACCATCGTGTCCCTGCGCGGCTCGAATGTGGATCTCTTGCATGTGCTCTTCGGCACGGTTCTGGCGCTCGACGACAGCACGCTCCTGCTGCTCGCCTCCATCTCGACCGCCACCGTGCTGGCGCTGGCGGTGCTCTACCGCCCGCTTGTGCTCGAATGCGTGGACCCGGTCTTCCTGCGCTCGGTGAGCCGGGCCGGAACGCCCACGCACCTGATCTTCTTAGGGCTCGTCGTGATGAATCTGGTGGGCGGCTTCCATGCCCTCGGAACCCTGCTGGCTGTTGGCATGATGATGCTGCCGGCCGCCGCCTCCCGATTCTGGAGCAGCGACATCACCATGATGATGCTCGTTTCCATCGCGGTCGGCATCGTCTCAGGGTTCAGCGGCCTGCTGCTCTCCTTTCATGCGGAACTGCCCGCAGGCCCGGCGATCATCCTCTCGGCCGGCGCCATCTACGTCGTTTCCCTCGTGCTCGGCCGCGAGGGCGGCCTGCTGTGGCTCGCCTGGCCCGGCCGGCATCTGGAAGCCTGACCTCTCAAAAGGATCGAACCATGCTGACGAGAAGATCTGCCGTATCCTGGCTGGCAGGATGCCTCACCCTTGCCGCGTCCTCGCTTCCGGCAGCCGCTCAGACGGCCGAAAAGCTGAAGGTCGTGGCCACCTTCTCGATCCTCGGCGACATGGTGCGCAATGTGGGCGGCGAGCGCATCGAAGTGGTGACTCTCGTCGGCCCCAACGGCGACGCCCATGTGTATTCGCCGACGCCGGCGGATGGACGCCGCCTGACGGAAGCAAAGATCGTCTTCACCAACGGCCTCAAGTTCGAAGGCTGGATCGATCGTCTCGTGAAATCATCCGGCACCAAGGCCGCTCGAATCGAGGCCGCCAGGGGCGTGACGCCGCTGAAGGGCGAGGAGAGCGGCCACGGGCATGGCCACCATCACGATCACGGCGGCTCCGATCCGCATGCCTGGCAGAGCATCGGCAATGCCAAGATCTATGTGGCCAATATCCGGGATGCGCTGATCGCCGCCGATGCAGCGGGCAAGGACACCTACGAGGCCAATGCGAGCGCCTATCTCAAGCAACTCGATAAGGTGGAAGCGGAGGTAAAGAACCTGGTGGCAAGCATTCCCGCTGAGCGCCGCAGGATCATCACCTCCCACGATGCCTTCCGCTACTTCGAGACCGCTTACGGCATCGACTTCGTGTCGCCCCAGGGCGTCTCCACTGAGTCCGAGGCCTCGGCCAAGGACGTGGCCCGGATCATCCAGCAGATCAAGCGCGAGAAGATTGCCGCCGTTTTCGTGGAGAACGTCTCCGACGCCCGCCTCATGGAGCGCATCGCCAAGGAGACCGGCGCGAAAGTCGGGTCGCAGGTCTATTCCGACGCTCTGTCCGAGGCAGGCGGCCCCGCCGGCACTTACATTGACATGATGAGACACAATATAAGAGCCTTCAGCGCGGCTTTGTCGAGCTGACTTTTCTACCCTCCCCTTGAGGGGGAGGGTCGCGAGCATCGCGAGCGGGGTGGGGTGGAAACTCGACCTCCCGATGTTTGCGCCACCACCCCACCTCGGCCTGTTCGGCCGATCCTCCCCCTCAAGGGGAGGATGAACGTTGCGGATGAACGCGATGACCGACAAAATTCCCGTCACCGTCCTCACAGGCTATCTCGGCGCCGGCAAGACCACCCTCCTCAACCGCATCCTCACCGAGCAGCATGGCAAGAAATATGCCGTGATCGTCAACGAATTCGGCGAAATCGGCATCGACAACGAGCTCGTCGTCGGCGCCGACGAGGAAGTGTTCGAGATGAACAACGGCTGCATCTGCTGCACCGTGCGCGGCGACCTGATCCGCATCCTCGACGGGCTGATGAAGCGCAAAGGCAAGTTCGACGCCATCATCGTCGAAACCACAGGCCTCGCCGATCCGGCCCCCGTGGCTCAGACCTTCTTCATGGACCAGGACGTTTCCGACACCGCCCGCCTCGACGCAGTGGTGACGGTGGCCGATGCCAAGTGGCTCTCCGACCGGCTCAAGGATGCGCCCGAGGCCAAGAACCAGATCGCCTTCGCGGACGTGATCATCCTCAACAAGATCGATCTCGTGAACGAGCAGGAACTGAACGAGGTCGAGGCGCGCATCCGCGCCATCAATCCTTACGCCAAGGTCCACCGCACGCAGAACGCGGCGATTCCCATCTCCGAGGTGCTCGACCGCAAGGCCTTTGATCTCGACCGCATCATCGAGCTGGAGCCGAACTTCCTGGAGGAAGGCCATCACCATCATCACGACGAGGAGATGCAGTCCGTCGCCGTGCACCACGACGGCGAGGTCGATCCCGAGAAGTTCATGCCGTGGATCTCGAACCTGACCCAGGTCGAGGGGCCGAACATCCTGCGTTGCAAGGGCATTGTCGCCTTCCCGAACGAGCCGAAGCGCTTCGTGTTTCAGGGCATCCACATGATCCTGGACGGCGACGTGCAGGGCGAGTGGAAGCCGGGCGAGAAGCACACCTCCAAGGTCGTGTTCATCGGCCGCGACCTGAACGAGAAGGCGATCCGCGAAGGGTTTCTGGCCTGCGCGGCGTAACAGGATCGGAATAGGTTGAAGAGGGCTGCGGCTCAGCCGGCAGCAGCCCCTTTCGCCAGGCAATCCCTGACATAGGTTCTGCGGGCAGCGATCATCTGCTCGCGGACCTCCGGGAGGGTCTTGCCGCCGGTCCTGTAGATCAGGCGGGCATCCCTCTCGCAGGCGGCTTTCAGAACCTCCCTCGTCGATGTGGCGCCGCGCTGCTCCTGGGCGGCAAGGCCCACGGGCATGGCAATCGCGATGGCAAGGGTGATCAGAGGCAGGATCCGCATAATGTCGCTCATGATTCGAGAACGCGCATCATGGGTCTGGCGTCCCGTCAGGTCTAAGACGCATCGGTCTTAATCCATCCGGACATCTGCCGGACCGTACCCCAATGCCACGACTTGCCCCCGCCTTGCGGTTTTGTGCTATGGGCAGCCCATCTGAAGGAATTGTGCGATGACTGCAGGCGCCGCTCCATCTCTGACTCAAAGCGTGACACCCGTGGATGCGGGAGCCCATGTGACGGCCATCGGCTGGCTCAAGGGCACGGTGGCCTTCGGCCTCGGCGACGGCGGAGTCGTGCTGGCAAAAGACGGCGAGACTCACCGCGTGGAGGCCCATCCGGATGCGGGGGTTCTGGTGGGAGCCTGCGACGGCGAGCGCTTCGTCACAGGTGGCGACGATGGCCGCGTGGCCGTCACAGGGGCTGACGGCTCCACCAAGACCCTGGCGGAAAGCAAGGGTGCCTGGATCGACGCGCTTGCCGTCAATGCGGGCGGCGCCTTCGCCTATGGGGTGGGCAAGAAGGTCATCGCCCGCGACGACAAGGGACGGGAGAAGATTCTCGAGGTTCCCTCGACGGCCCGCGGCCTTGCCTTCGCGCCCAAGGGCTACCGCCTGGCGATCTCGCATTACAACGGAGCCACCCTGTGGTTTCCCAACGTGGAGGCCAAGCCCGAGGGGCTCGAATGGAAGGGTTCCCACATCGACGTCACCTGGTCGCCGGATGCCCGTTTCGTGGTGACCTCCATGCAGGAGAACGCGCTCCACGGCTGGCGGCTCATCCCCGACAAGGGGCACATGCGCATGAGCGGCTACCCGTCGAAGACGCGCTCCTTCGCCTGGTCCGGCGACGGAAAGTGGCTCGCCACGTCAGGCGCGGAAGCCGCCATCATCTGGCCCTTCGAGTCGAAGGAAGGCCCTATGGGCAAGGCCCCGCGGGAATGCGGCGTCAGGCATGCCAAGGTCAGCCGGGTAGCTTTCCATCCCAACACCTATGTTCTGGCCGTCGGCTACGAGGACGGCTGCATCCTGCTCATCCGTCTCACCGACGCCTCCGAGCTTCTGGTGCGCCCCGCCGTCAAGGACAGCGGCATCACGGCGATGGCCTGGGATAAGCCCGGCAAGCGCCTCGCCTTCGGATGCGAGGACGGCCAGGCCGGCGTCCTGACCCTGCCCGCATGAGGTCGCCGGTGGCTCTCTTCGGTGCCTTCATGCGGGGGACTTTCGGTCTGCCCAAGCCCGACAAGCAGGCGGTTGATCGCGTGAAGGAGCTCGCCCGCTCGGCCCTTCAGGCCTCGCCGGAGACGGCTTTCGCAGTGAACGAGATCGCCTGCAACGACCCTGGCTGCCCCGGCCTCGAAACGGTCATCCTCGTGATGGAGCCGGGGCAGAAGACACGGGCGCTCAAGGTCCCCAAGCCTCTCGACGAGGTCTTGGAACAGGATATCCTCGCCGCTCTTGACGGTTGAGGAGGTCAGGTGTGTCCCGGATCGTTCGTATCGTCGCATTCGGATTAGGGCTGTCGGGCGGCGTGGTCGCCTCGCAGGGGCCTGAGTTCGCGCAGCAATACCGCCAGCGACTCGGCGGCGCGGTCGACGAGCTGCGACAGGTGATCGGACGCTTCGACAGGGATGCTCAAGTGAGCGGGGAGACGCGCGAGAGCGCCATTGCGCGCCTGCGCTCTAATACGGACGATTTCGTCAGCCGCCAGGGCGCGGCCATGGAGGCCAATGTGGAGCGCCTGGGGCGCCTCGAGGCCCATCGTGCCGCCATGATGGAGGCCGGCTCCTTCTCCCGCATCGCCCTCATGGTCCGCGACGGCGACACGGACATTTTGGAGGCGGTCTCCCGCGACTTCGAGCCGGCCGTGCCGGTCACCGAGGAGGGCCTTCTCTCGGCAGCCGCCGGCTTCATCGCCGTCTGGGGCGGCCTGCTTCTGCTCTCGGGCTTCCTGCGCAGCCTCTTCCGGCGTCGTCGCCGGCCGCAGAAATCGGTTCAGGCCTCGCGCTCCGGCTTTCCGGCCAGAACCACGTAGAAGCCCAGGCCATCCTGCGCCGGGAGAGTCTGCAGCCGGTCGATCCAGCCGCGCTTCTTGGCCTCGAGCAGCGCCTTGCCGACGGGCTGGAACAGCGTCTCGCCTCCGCCCTCCGGCGGCGGATCGAGCTGTATGGCGACCGCTTTGGCCTGCGCGAAGCGGCTGCGCTCCAGCATGTCCTGGATCGAGGCAGCCGCCTTCTCCCGCGAGGCGCCGCGCAGGTCGAGCACGCTGTCGGCATCCGTGACGCCAAGTCCGCCGCGGAGCTTGCTGGCGTAGAATTCGTCGAAGTGGGGCATGCGGGTCTGTTCCGTATCGATCCCGGCCGGCTCCGAGAACCGGCCGGGGTGTTGATCGTTACCGCACCAGAATGTTCCGGAACTGCCACGGATCGGAGGTGTCGATGTCCTCCGGGAAGAAGCCGGGGCGGTCGTCGAGCGGCGTCCAGTCCGTATAGACGCCGACAACCGGGCCGAGATAGGGCGTCTGCACCTGAAGGCAGCGGCGGAAGTCGATGTCGTCGGCCTCCACGATGCCGGCTTCCGGGTTCTCCAGGGCCCAGACCATGCCTGCGAGCACCGCGGAGGTCACCTGGAGGCCAGTGGCGTTCTGGTAGGGCGCGAGCTTGCGGGTCTCCTCGATGGAGAGCTGCGAACCGTACCAGTAGGCGTTCTTGCCGTGGCCGTAGAGCAGCACGCCGAGTTCGTCGATGCCGTCCTGAATCTCGTCCTCGGTGAGGATGTGGTGCTTCTCCTGCACCTTGCCGGCATTGCCGAACATCTCGTGCAGGGAAAGCACGGCGTCGTTCGACGGATGGTAGGCGTAGTGGCAGGTCGGCCGGTAGGCCACCTTATCGCCCTCGCGCACGGTGAAGTAATCGGCAATCGAGATCGCCTCGTTGTGCGTGACCAGGAAGCCGTATTGCGGGCCGGGCGTGGGGCACCAGGAGCGCACGCGGGTGTTGGCGCCGGGCTGGAGCAGGTAGATCGCGGCGCCGCAGCCCTTGTCGTGCGTGCGGCCGTTCTCCGGCATCCAGGTCTCGTGCGTGCCCCAGCCGAGCTCCGCCGGCTGCATGCCCTCGGACACGAAGCCCTCCACGGACCAGGTGTTCACGAAGACGCCCATGGGCTTGGGATTCTCCGCGCGCTGGGTGTCTCGCTCGGCGATGTGGATGCCCTTCACGCCCACGCGCTGCATGAGGCGCGCCCAATCCTCACGGGTCTTCGGCTCCTCATGATCGAGTCCAGTATCCTTGGCGATGTTGAGGAGCGCCTGCTTAACGAACCAGGACACCATGCCCGGATTGGCGCCGCAGCAATTCACTGCCGTGGGGCCGCCGGGGTTCTGGCGGCGCGCATCGAGGATGTTCTCGCGCAGCATGTAGTTGGTGCGATCGGAAGGGCCTGCGTCCTTGTCGAAGTAGAAGCCTGCCCATGGCTCGGCCACTGTATCGATGTAGAGCGCGCCGAGTTCCCGGCACAGCTCCATGATGTCCCGCGAGGAGGTGTCGACCGACAGGTTCACGCAGAAGCCCTGGCCGCCACCCTCCGTCAGCAGGGGAGTGAGGATCTCGCGGTAGTTCTCGCGGGTGAGAGCCTTATGAACGAGGTCGATGCCGCGCACGTCGAGCATGCTGCGGTCGGTGTCGACCGGATCGATGACCGTGAACCGGTTCTTGTCGAACTCGAAATGCCGCTCGATCAGGGGCAGCATGCCTTTGCCGATCGAGCCGAAGCCGATCATGACAATAGGGCCGCTGATGCGACCATGAACGGGCCAAGTGGTCATCGGGTCTGTCTCCTTCACGAAAGCAGCGATGGAAAATGGGTAACGCCGGATGGCGGATTTGGCCGCATCTAGGATTGAGGAGCCCCCGGGGTCAATGCCCAGGGGTCCAGATGCGGATCGAAGGGCAATTTCCCTGAGGACCACGAAGGGAGCGTGACAGACGGCATTCCAGCCATGCGGATTCGCCCCTCGACATCGTGCAACAAGGCTTCATGATGGCGAGCCTTGGCATCTTCAGGCTGACCGCGACCGATGAAATTCCACCACCTTCTCATGCGCCATGGGCGCGTGATCGGCCTGGGCTTCGCCCTGACCTTCCTGTCCTCCTTCGGCCAGACCTTCTTCATCTCCCTGTCGGGGCCCGACATCCGCAATGCCTTCGGGCTGACCCATGGCGCCTTCGGCTCCATCTACTCCCTTGCGACGCTTTCCTCCGGCATGCTCATGATCTGGGTCGGCAGCGTCATCGACCGGGTCGATATCCGGCTTTACGCCACCACGGCCATGCTCGGCTTGGCGGCAGCGGCGCTCAGCCTGTCGCTCGCACCCAACCTGATCATGCTGGGCTTGAGCCTGTTTGCCTTACGCCTCTTCGGCCAGGGCATGCTGAGTCATGCGGGCGTGATGAGCACCGCCCGTCTCGATGAAGGCGTGCGCGGGAGAGCTCTCGGTGTTGCAGCGTTGGGCTTTCCGGCTGGCGAGGCGATCTTTCCGGCGATTGCCATCGCGCTGATCACGGCAATCGGGTGGACCGGCACTTGGCGCAGCGCTGCCCTTGCCATCATCGTGGCTCTCGGCCTTGGCTGGCTGCTGGGATTTCTGATCAGGCGCAAAGACCCGGACCTTGAAGCATCCGCTCGGAAAAAGGCTTCAAGCGAAGCAGGGCCGAGCTGGAGCGAAACCTTGCGCGACTGGCGCTTTCTCGCGCTGGTCCCCACCATGATCGGCTATCCGGCCATCATGACGGCCTACTTCTTCCACCAGCGCTTCATCGCCGAGGTGAAGGGCTGGTCCCTGGAGCTTCTGGCAAGCAGCATCACGCTCTTCGCGCTGGTCTCCGTCGTCGTCGCCATGTCGGCCGGCAGCTTCGTCGACCGATTCGGGGCGGTACGGCTCAGCCATTTTTATCTCGTTGGCATGACGGCAGCATCTCTGACGCTCGCGCTGTTCGACGCCCCGTTTCTGCCGCTCGTTTTCTTCGCTTTGATCGGTCTCACCTCAGGCTGCACCAATGTGGTGATCGCAGCCGTTCTGGCGGAACTGTTCGGCACCACGCATCTCGGCAAAATTCGTGCACTGGCAGGTGCGATCATGGTTGTGGCGTCGGCCGCGACACCTGGTGCTATCGGGATACTGTTCGATGCCGGAATCAGCCTGGAGGCGATCTGCCTCGGCTTCGTCGTCTACATGCTGGCGGCGGCAGCCATCACCTTCGTGCTGCCGAACCCGAGAGCCGCACGGTTGCGGCCCTCGGAAGGGTAGAGGTTAGTGAGTCTGGTAGATGCCGGCCCAGGCACCCTGCGCGGCAGCGGCCACGAGAGCGCCGAGATCGGGCTTCTGCTCAGAGGCGCCGGTGGCGGAGACGAGACCGCGTGCACCGTCGAGGGAGCCCTGTTCAAGCTCCAGCGCGAGGAAGCGGTTACGCTCGTAAGGACCGGGCAGCCATAGCGAGCCGGTCTTCTCCGTAGAGAAGCCGAAGCGCTCGTAATAGGGCGCATCGCCCACCAGCAGCACCGCCTTGTGGCCGAGTTGACCGGCACGCTTGAGCGCCTCGCGCATAAGCTTCCCGCCGAGGCCGAGGCTTTGCACGGACGGATCGATGGCGATAGGGCCAAGCATCAGCGCCGCGCGGTTCGGGCCGGCGGAGACATGCCACAGGCGCACCGTGCCGATGACCTCGCCATCGCGGTCGATGACCAGCGACAGGCCGTCAGCCGGCAGCCTGCCCTCGCGCAGGCGCTCGCAGGTCTTCTGGAACCGGGCCGGTCCGAAGCAGGCATCGAGCAGCGCCTCGCGCGCGTCGACATCGTGGAAGGTTTCTTCGCGAATCGTGATCATGGCCGTGGCCTCCCAGAACGCGTGGGGTGAGCGACAGCCCTCGCACCAATGCGAACATCGCACCGGCCGTCCGGGACAACTTCTTTGGGGTTGATGCCTGCCTCAAATCACTGAGGCAGGCGGGACGTGAGTTAGATCACGTAGGACTTCAGCGGCGGGAAGCCGTTGAACGCCACCGCCGAGTAGGTGGTCGTGTAGGCGCCCGTGCCTTCGATCAGCACCTTGTCGCCGATCTCCAGCGAGACGGGGAGCGGGTAAGGCTCCTTCTCGTAGAGAACGTCGGCCGAGTCGCAGGTCGGGCCGGCAAGCACGCAAGGCACCTTGCGGTCGTGGTCGCGCTCGCTGAGGATCGGATAGCGGATCGACTCGTCCATCGTCTCGGCGAGACCGCCGAACTTGCCGATGTCGAGATAGACCCAACGCACCTCGTCCTCGTCCTGGCTCTTCTTCGAGATCAGGACGACCTCGGCCTCGATCATGCCGGCGTTGCCGACCATGCCGCGGCCCGGCTCGATGATCGTCTCCGGGATGCGGTTGCCGAAGTGCTTCGACAGCGCCCGGAAGATCGACTCGCCATAGGCTTCGACCATCGGGACCGTCTTCAGGTACTTCGTCGGGAAGCCGCCGCCGAGGTTGACCATCGACAGGTGGATGCCGCGGTGCGCGCATTCACGGAAGATCGCGGACGCCGAACCCAGAGCCTGATCCCAGGCCTCCGTGTTGCGCTGCTGCGAGCCCACGTGGAACGACACGCCGTAAGCCTCGAGACCCTGACGATAGGCATGCTCCAGCACGTCCACGGCCATCTCGGGCACGCAGCCGAACTTGCGGGAGAGCGGCCACTCGGCGCCAGCGCCGTCGCACAGGATGCGGCAGAACACCTTCACGTCGGAGGCCTCGATACCGGCTGTCTCTGCAGCACGAGCGATCTTCTCGACCTCGACCTCGCAGTCGACCGCATAGAGGCGCACGCCAAGCTCGAGCGCACGAACGATGTCGCGCTCCTTCTTGATCGTGTTGCCGAACGAGATGCGGTCAGGCGTGGCGCCGGCATCCAGCGCGAGCTGGATCTCGACCACGGACGCGGTGTCGAAGCACGAGCCGAGCTCGGCCAGGAGCTTGAGCACCTGCGGCTCCGGGTTCGCCTTCACGGCGTAGAACACACGCGTGTCGGGGAGCGCACGGGCAAACTTGGAGTAGTTGTCGCGCACGACCTCGAGGTCGACGACCACGCACGGGCCGTCCTCACGTCGGTTGCGCAGAAATTCACGGATGCGCTGAGTCATGGCGCTCTCCCCACCAAAGGTTCAATGGAGGTCTTGTGGAGCCTCCGGATTGAAGTTCAGACGATCAGGATTTCCTGCCGTCCGGCGTCAGCGAGGGAAGATGGCATCCCGCTTCGTGCGATGGAGACACGACAAGCGCGATGGGCTCTTCACCCGACGATGCTGCCTTGGATTGGATGGGGATACTCCATCCGCACGCCTGGCAATGATAAACAAGCCTCTTCGGTGTTGACCTTTGGAGGGCCAACGAGACCAAAAAAGCCCGTTCGTCGTTGCTTTAAGTCGCGTCCCCCGTTGAGAACGAGGTACGCCGGTTTTCGCCTCCGGCTGCCGGTTAGGGGTATCGAGAGCTAGTTCGCTCTCGGGCGGCTGTCCGGCCTCTTGTCCGGATGCCCACCAACCGACACACGACCACAGGCACGTGCGAAATTGGGCAAGCGAGAGATAAGCATATTCGCCCTGGACCACAAGAGTTTTTGAGGCCTTCCGAGGAATTTTTTTAACCCTGCCGGGAGCTGTGTCTTGCCCGCATCACCATTCAGCCTCCATTAAGCGGCCGAGCTACACGGATGAGGGATAAAGCCCCATATCCCGGGCTCCAGAGCCCCGCCTTTTCCAAGACGAGAACCGCTCCACCGCCATGATGAACCTGTCCCGCCGCACCCTTCTGCAAAGCCTGCTCGCAGCCACGGCGCTGTCCGCGTCAAGCCAAGCTTTCGCACAGCAGAACGGCGTGCCGCAGCCCAACCCGTTCCGCTACGAGGACGTGGTGCGCCGGGCCCGCGAACTGTCGACAGCCCCCTTCGAGGCCCCACCCTCCCAGTTGCCGGAGCCCCTGAACCGGCTCAGCTTCGACGATTACCGCGACATCCGCTTCCGCACGGACAGGGCGCTGCTCGGCTCGGGCAACGGGCCGTTCCGGATGCATCTCTTTCATCTCGGCTTCCTCTACCCACGCCCGGTGACGGTCAACATCATCCGCGACGGCGTGCCCACCCCCGTGCCCTATCAGCGGGAGCTGTTCGACTACGGCCGCAACAAGATCGAGCGGCCGCTGCCCGTCAATCTCGGCTTTGCCGGCTTCCGGCTGCATTACCCGCTGAACGACCCGAAGGTGATGGACGAGCTCATCGCCTTCCTGGGGGCGAGCTATTTCCGCTTCCTGGGTGCCGGCCAGAAATACGGTCTCTCGGCTCGGGGGCTTGCGATCAATGTGGAAGGCGGCGAGGCGGAGGAATTCCCGCATTTCCGTGAGTTCTGGGTGGAGATGCCCAAGCCCAACGACGACCGCGCGGTGATCTTCGCCCTCCTCGACAGCCCGTCCGTCGCCGGCGCCTATCGATTCGACATCTATCCGTCGAAAGAGACCACCATCGACGTCACGGCCACGCTCTTCCCGCGTCAGCCTCTCACCAATGTCGGCCTGGCACCCCTCACCTCCATGTATTTCGGGGGCGAAAACGACCGGAAGCCCACCGACGATTTCCGGATGGAGCTGCACGATTCCGACGGCCTGCTCATGCACTCGGGCGCCGGCGAATGGATCTGGCGCCCTATCCGCAATCCCGCCAAGAAGACGATCTCGTCCTTCAGCGACAACAATCCCCGCGGCTTCGGCCTGATGCAGCGTGACCGGGTGTTCGAGCACTACCAGGACCTGGAGGCGCATTACCACCAGCGGCCGGGCTACTGGGTGGAGCCCGTGGGCCAGTGGGGGGAAGGCTGGGTCGAGCTGGTCGAGATCCCGACGGCGGACGAGACCCAGGACAACATCGTTGCCTATTGGCAGCCGAACCGGCCTTACGAACCGGGACAGGAGGTCGTTATTGCCTATCGCCTTCGGGCCGCGGCGGCTATCGGCGGCATGCATCCGGGCGGCAAGGCGGTAAACACCTTCCAGACGCCGCCCCGCGCCAGCGGCTCAAACGCGCCGAGCGATCCCCGGCATCGCCGCTTCATCGTCGATTTCGCCGGAGGCGACCTGTCCTATTACTTCAGCGCTCCGGAGCAGGTGCAGCTGGTTCCTTCCACGTCCACGGGCCAGATCACCAACACCTTCATCATGCCCAACCCTCACATCGACGGCTTCCGCGCCGCCATCGACGTGCGGCTGGAGCCCGGCCAGTCCACGGATCTGCGCGCCTTCCTGCGCGCCGGCAACCGGGCCCTGACGGAAACCTGGACTTACCCCTGGTTCGTGGAGTGATCCTCTCGGTATCATTCCCGGCCGGAGCTTAGCGGAGGGGAAGGGAATCCATAGCGCCGCGCCTGTGAGTGGATCCCCTTCCCAGCCTGCGGACCGCCGGGGATGACAACCACCCTTGCCAAGCCCCATCGAACCGCGCAGAAGCTGTGCCTCGGAAAGCTGGCCGTTGACCATGGCCTGCGGAGGGTGAGTGCCGATGAAGCTGAACGCCTGGATCATGGGAGCGCTTGCAGCCTGCTTGGGCGGAACCGCCCTGGCGCAGCCGCTGACGGAAGTGACCTTCGGCACCAACTGGCTCGCACAGGGCGAGCATGGCGGCTATTACCAAGCTCTCGCCGACGGCACTTACGAGAAGTACGGCCTGAAGGTCACCATCGTGCCGGGCGGCCCACGGGCCAGCAACCGCATGCTCATGACGGTCGGCAAGCTCGATTTCTACATGGGCGGCAGCATGATCCAAGCCTTCTCGGCGGTGGAGAAGGACATCCCGACCATCGTCGTCGCGGCCCACTTCCAGAAGGAGCCGCAGGTGCTCATGAGCCATCCTGGCCAGGGGCTCGACACCTTCGCGGATCTGAAGACATCCAACGACATCCTGCTCTCCAAGGATGCGGCCGCCACCTTCTTCCAGTGGATGAAGGCCGAGCACGGCTTCAGGGACGAACAGGTGAAGCCTTTCGGCTTCAACCCGGCGCCTTTCATCGCCAACAAGCGAGCCGTGCAGCAGGGCTATGTCACGTCGGAGCCACTCACCATCGAGAAGGCCGCAGGCTTCAAGCCCAATGTTTTCCTGCTCGCCGATCACGGCTTCAGCTCCTATTCCACCACAGTCGAGACGCGCCGCGAGATGGTGGAGAAGAACCTCGACCTCGTGCAGCGCTTCGTCGATGCCTCCACCATCGGCTGGTACAATTATCTGTATGCCGATAACGCCAAGGCCAGGGAACTCATCAAACGCGACAACCCGGAGATGACCGACGAACTGCTGGCTTATTCCCATGCCAAGATGAAGGAGTACGGCATCGTCGATTCCGGCGACGCGCAAACGCTCGGCATCGGCGCCATGACGGATGCGCGCATGAAGGACTTCTTCGACAAGATGGTGAAGGCCGGTCTCTTCAAGCCCGATCTCGACTACCGCAAAGCCTATACGCTCCAGTTCGTGAACAAGGGCGTTGGCATGAGCTTGAGAAAATAGAGGAATGCGGCGCCGGCTCACACGGCGCTGCTGGATCCCATGAACGCGCCCGCATCCACGCTCGTTTCCCTGCATGGCGTCAGCAAGGTGTTCGCCAATGGCGTGACGGCGCTATACGGCTTCGATCTCGATATTCGCGCGGGCGAATTCGTGTCGCTCCTCGGCCCTTCCGGTTGCGGGAAGTCGACGGCGCTGCGCCTCATCGCCGGACTGGCCGAGCCGACCGCAGGACACGTGACGTGGCCGGGCTCTGCCCATGAGGATCACCGCAGCGAGATCGGCTTCGTGTTTCAGGAACCGACGCTGATGCCCTGGGCGAATGTTGCGGATAATGTCTGGCTGCCGCTGCGCCTGCGCGGCCTGTCGCGACGAGACGCGCAGGAGCGCATCGCCGAAAGCCTCGCGCTCGTCGGCCTGCAGGATTTCGCGAAAGCGTACCCGCGCGAGCTTTCGGGCGGCATGAAGATGCGCGTGTCGATTGCGCGGGCGCTCTCCCTGAGACCACGCCTGCTCCTCATGGACGAGCCTTTCGCGGCGCTTGACGAGATCACGCGTTTCAAACTGAACGACGATCTCCTCAAGCTGCAGAATGATCTGCGTTGCACGATCATGTTCGTGACGCACTCGGTCTATGAGAGCGCCTATCTGTCAAGCCGCATCGCCATCATGTCTCCGCGTCCCGGACGCGTCGTTGCGGAGGTCGTCGGCGAAATGCCAGGGCCACGTGCGAAAGATTTCCGCACCAGCCCCCGCTATGCGGCCCTATGCGGAGAGATCTCGCAGATCCTGCTGGAGCAGAGTGCAGAGGAGCACGCGTGATGACAGCGTCCTCCAGTCCCTTGAGAATTATCCTGCCGGTGATGATCTTCGCGGCGGTGATCGCATCTTGGGAAGCCGCGGTGCGCTTGAGTGGCATCCCGCCCTACATCCTGCCGGCCCCAAGCCTGATCGGCACGACCATGGTGACCGACTGGCCGCTCCTGCAGGCTTCGCTGCTGACGACGTTACAGACGACGCTTCTCGGGCTTGTTCTGGCCGTGCTCGGCGGCGTCCTTCTCGCCGTCATCCTGAGCCTGTCGCGGATCGTGGAATACTCGCTCTATCCCTTTGCGGTCGTGCTGCAGGTCACGCCGGTCATTGCCATCGCGCCGCTGCTCCTGATCTACATGCCGCAGGATGTGGCGGTTCTCACCTGCGCCTGGCTCGTTGCCTTCTTTCCGGTTCTGTCGAACACGATGCTCGGGCTGCAATCGGTCGACCGCAACCTAATGGAACTGTTCGCGCTCTACGGCGCGCCTGCATCCCGCAGGCCCCTTGCGCGCTTCCGGTCCAGGCTCAAGGCCCTGTGGTACCTGCGCCGTCCGGCCGCCCTGCCGGCCTTCCTGGCGGGGTTGAGGATCGCCGGCGGGCTCTCGCTCATCGGCGCTGTGGTGGCCGAGATGGCGGCAGGCTCCGCCGGCGCAGGCTCGGGACTGGCTTACCGCATCATTGAGAGCCAGTACCGTCTCAACATCCCCCGTCTCTTTGCAGCCCTCGTGCTCCTGGCCCTCACCGGCATCGGCCTCTACCTCCTGCTCGCAGGCATCAGCCACCTGCTGCTCCGCCGCTGGCACGAAAGTGCCCTCACGATGCAGAGATGACCGGCAGATTTCCTTAGCCTGTGAACAATGAGCCGGCTTGTCATCGTACCGTCATGACTCCCGGTCATGGTACAGAAGGCAACGCTTCGAGCAGCGAGGGACCATGGACACCGACAACAAGCATCCGGGCACCAAGAGCGTCGGATGGGCTCTGGTTCAAGCCTCGCGCCTGCATCGAAGCCGCACGGGCGACAAGCTCTCCGAACTCGGCCTGTTCGCCGGCCAGGAGCAGGTGCTCCAGGCATTGGGCAATTCCGGTCCCATGACCATGGGCGAACTCGCGGCCATCCTGCGGGTGCGCCCGCCGACTGCCTCCAAGACGGTCTCGCGCCTGTCGGCCCTCAAGCTGGTGGAGCGCCACACGGAGCCGGGCGACGCCCGGGTCGTACGGGTGAAGCTCACCAAGGAGGGCAAGCGCAAGGCCGCTGCCATCGACGCTCTCTGGGACGAGGTCGAGGGCGAGTTGCTCCAAGGCTTCGACAACAAGGACCGCAAGCGCCTGCGCAAGCTCCTGCGCCGCGCCGCCAAGAACCTCGCCGGCTTCACCGGTGCCGATCAGACCGGCTTCGAGACCGAGAGCGACGACGAGGTCGACGGGCTTGAGGCCAGCGAGCCGGAGCTGGCCGCAACGGCCTGACGACCACGCACCCTTGTCTGCGGCGCACGAGGGGCGTGCGCTGCGGGTATTCGCATCGGGATGAAGCTGCGGCTAGCATCGTCTGATGGCCGATACCGTCTCCATGTCCCAGCCCACGCCAGTCTCGCAGCGCCGTAACCGCATGATCGGCATCGGCCTCATGTGCGCGGCCCTGTTCTGCTTCTCCTGTCTCGATGCCACGGCCAAATGGGTGAACCAATCCGTCGACCCCATGGTGACGGTCTGGGCCCGCTACATGTCGGCGGCCCTGCTCACGTTCCTGGTCATCAACCCGCGCACCCAGCCGGGAGCGCTCAGGACGCGCCGCCTTCCCCTTCAGCTCCTCCGCTCCTTTCTGCTCCTCGCCTCGACCCTGTGCAATTTCCTTGCCCTGAAGTACCTGCAGTTGGTGGAGACCCAATCCATCATTTTCGCGACGCCCCTGCTGGTGGCCCTGCTGGCGGCCCCCATCCTGGGAGAGCGCATCGGCTGGCAGCGTCTGACCGCCATCGCGGTCGGGTTCGTCGGCATTCTGGTCATCACACGGCCAGGCCTCGGCACCATGCATCCCGCAGCCCTGCTGTCGCTAGCGGGCTCCGTGGCCTATGCCTTCTACAACATCGTGACCCGCATGCTCGCCTCGAGCGATTCGATTGCGACCACGACGCTCTATTCGAGCGTCGCCGGCATCGTGCTCGTGACACCGGCCCTGCCCTGGATCTGGTCCACGCCCTCGTCGCCGCTCGTCTGGTTTCTCCTGGCCACAACAGGCTTCTATGGCGCCTTCGGCCACTGGCTGCTGGTTCTTGCCCATGCCCGAGCCCCGGCGGCGATCCTGGCGCCCTTCATCTACAGCCAGATCGTCTGGATGCTCGCGCTCGGCTACATCCTGTTCGGCGACTGGCCCGATTCTTGGACCTTCGTCGGGGCTGGAATCGTGATCGCATCGAGGCTCTACTTGCTCTCCCGCGAACGCGCGAAACGAAACCAGCCGGAGACGCCTTCATGAGCGATGCCCCCGTCGATACCCTGCCCGGGGTCGGACCCGTCACGCAGGGCTGGCTGAGGGAGGCGGGCATCCGGACCGAGGGCGAGTTGCGCTCCATCGGGGCTGTCGAGGCCTATCGTCGCCTCAAGTTCATGGTGCCCCGCCAGGTCAACCTCAATGCTCTCTATGCCCTGGAGGCGGCCCTGCGCGGTTGCCATTGGCTCGACCTGCCCCAGGATGTGAAGACCGCACTCCAGCAGCAGGCCAAAACCATCGACGAGGCCCTGCGCCGCGGTGCCGCCGCACGCTGCGCCATTCCCTGATCCCAGACAGCAACAGGAAACCCCATGAGCCGCACCGACATCCTGATGACCGCGCC
Organism: Microvirga arabica; assembly: GCF_016811235.1. Classification (GTDB taxonomy): domain Bacteria; phylum Pseudomonadota; class Alphaproteobacteria; order Rhizobiales; family Beijerinckiaceae; genus Microvirga; species Microvirga arabica. Next base: position 9,098 of record NZ_JAFBID010000021.1, on the reverse strand, counting down.
GATGATGCCGATCGTAATCGACACGCTGGAGAAAGCCTGCACGCTGCATCGGCTCTGGGAGCAGCCGGACCAGGAGGCGTTTCTCAAGGAAGTCGGCCCGCGCATCCGCGGCGTTGCCACCAGCACCCTCTACGGACGCCTCGAGGCTTCGCTCCTCGACCGGCTGCCGAATGTGGAGATTATCTCGAGCTTCGGCGTCGGCTACGACAACGTCGATGCGGTGGAGGCAGCCCGGCGCGGCATCGTCGTCACCAACACGCCCGGCGTTCTCGATGACGAGGTGGCGGACCTCACCATCGGCCTGCTGCTGGCAACCCTGCGCAAGATCCCGCAGGCCGACCGTTACTTACGCGAGGGGCAATGGCTGAAAGCCTCCTTCCCGCTCTCGACAACCTTACGTGAGCGGAAGGTCGGCATCGTCGGTCTCGGGCGCATCGGCAAGGCCATCGCACGGCGCCTCGCGGGCTTCGACGTGAGCATCGCCTATCACGGGCGCACGCAGCAGGATGACGTGGCCTATCCCTATCATCCGACGGTCACCGGCCTCGCGGAGGCGTGCGACGTGCTCATCGTCATCACGCCGGGAGGCGCCGCGACACGCCATCTGATCAATGCGGATGTGCTGAAGGCTCTCGGCCCCAACGGCGTGCTGATCAACGTGGCGCGCGGCACCGTGGTGGACGAGCAGGCGCTGATCGAGGCCCTCAGGTCCGGAACCATTCTCAGTGCCGGCCTCGACGTTTATGAGGATGAGCCGCGCGTGCCGCAGGAGCTGATCGATATGGAGCACGTGGTGCTCCTGCCCCACATCGCGTCCGCCTCGGTCCATACCCGCAACGCCATGGGCAAGCTCGTGGCCGACAACATCGTCTCGTGGGTTGAGGGCAAGGGACCGCTGACGCCGGTGCCGGAGACGCCTTACAAAGCTGGATAGTCCAAACCTTTTCCTGACATCGCCTCTTCGTCATCCCCGGACTTGTTCTGGGGATCCACGTCTTTGTCGCCGATGAAGACGTGATGGCCGGGACAAGCCCGGCCATGACGAGGAGGGTGTCATTCCCGGCCTACAGCCGCCGGGGATGACACTTGGCGCTTATGAGGAGCGACGCTAAAGCGCAAACCCACCATCGACTAGGTGGATATGCCCGGTCGTGTAGCTCGCCTCATCCGACGCGAGATACACGGCAAGCGCCGCCACCTCTTCCGCCGTGCCGAGCCGGCCCATGGGCTGGCGGTCGACGAAGGCTTGGCGCACAGTCTCCAGGCTCTGGCCGGAGCTCTCGGCCTGGGCGGCGATCCGCTCGTCAAGCGACGGCGATTGGATCGTGCCGGGGCAGATCGCATTGGCCCGGATGCCGCGCTTGATGAAATCGGCCGCCACGGCCTTGGTGAGGCCGATCACCGCCGCCTTCGTCGTGCCGTACACATAGCGGTTGGGAATGCCGCGCACGGAGGAGGCACCGGACGCGATATTGACGATCGACCCGCGGCCCCTCTCCAGCATGCCCGGCAGCACCGCCCTGATCGTGCGGTGCATGGACCGCACGTTCAGGTCGAAGGAAAAGTCCCAATCCTTGTCCGAACATTCGAGGATCGTGCCGTGATGCACGAAGCCCGCCGCATTGACGAGGATGTCGAAGGATCCGGCCTCCGTCACGAGTTGCTCGACGCCTTCATTCGAGAGCACGTCGAGCCTGCGCTTCTGCGCGCCCTCGAGCCCCTCCAGCTTCGCCACATCCAGGTCCGTCGCCCAGACCGTCGCGCTCTCGCGGAGGAAAGCCTCCGCAATGGCGCGTCCGATCCCCTGCCCTGCCGCCGTCACGAGGGCGGTCTTTCCTTGAAGCCTGTTCATGACTGCCCTCGCTGCTCGCTAGTGATTGTCGCGCGGCACGCCGAAGGTCTGCGCGACCTTCTGGTACTTCACGGCCGGCTTCAGGGTCATGCCCTCGGAGAGCTGATCGACCATGGAGCGCTGGATCTCCTGCCAGGGCGTCTGGCTCGCCGGATAGGCATAGCCGCCCCGCGCCTCAAGATCGGCGCGACGCTTCTCCAGCTCTTCCGGTGAGAGAAGAATGTCGGCGCTGCGCTTATTGAGATCGATGCGGATGCGATCGCCCGACTGCAGCAGCGCCAGCCCGCCGCCGACAGCAGCCTCCGGCGAGGCATTCAGGATCGACGGCGTGCCGGATGTGCCGGACTGACGGCCGTCGCCGATGCACGGCAACGAGAGAACGCCGCGTTTGATGAGCGAGCCCGGAGGCTGCATGTTCACCACTTCGGCCGCACCTGGATAACCGACAGGACCAGCGCCGCGCATGATCAGGATCGTGTGCTCGTCGATGTTGAGCGCCGGATCGTCGATGCGGTGGTGATAATCCTCCGGCCCGTCGAACACGACGACGCGGCCCTCGAAGGCGTTCGGATCCTCCGGATTGTTGAGATAGCGCTCTTGGAATTCGGGGCTGATCACGCTCGTCTTCATGATCGCGGAATCGAACAGCGTGCCCTTCAGATTCAAGAAGCCGGCCTTCTCCTTCAACGGATTGTCGTAGGAGCGGATCACGTCGTGATCCCAGGTGTGCTTGCCGCGGCAATTCTCGCCGATGGTGGTACCGGTGCAGGTGAGCGCATCCTCGTGGATCTTGCCGGCCCCGATCAGCTCGGCCATCACGGCCGGCAGGCCGCCGGCGCGGAAGTATTCCTCGCCAAGATATTCGCCCGCAGGCTGCACGTTCACGAGCAGCGGGATCTCGAAGCCGATTCGTTCCCAGTCGTCACAATCGAGCGGCACGCCGATATGCTTGGCAATCGCGTTGATGTGGATCGGCGCATTGGTGGAGCCGCCGATCGCCGCATTGGCGACGATCACGTTCTCGAACGCCTCGCGGGTCATGATGTCGGAGGGCTTCAGATCCTCCCACACCATGTCGACGATGCGCCTGCCCGTCTCATAGGCCATCTGCCCGCGCTCGCGGTAAGGCGCGGGAACGGCCGCCGAACCCGGCAGCGACATGCCGAGCGCCTCGGCCAGCGCGTTCATCGTAGAAGCGGTGCCCATGGTGTTGCAGTGACCGACGGAGGGAGCCGAAGAGCCGACGATGTCGATGAATTGCTGATAGTCGATGTCGCCGGCCGCATGGCGCTCGCGCGCCTTCCACACGATAGTGCCGGAGCCTGTGCGCTCGCCCTGGTGCCAACCGTTGAGCATCGGCCCGACATTGAGCGAGATCGCCGGAATGTTCACGGTGGCCGCCGCCATGAGGCAGGCCGGCATGGTCTTGTCGCAGCCGGTGAGCAGCACGACACCATCGAGCGGATAGCCGTACAGCACCTCGACGAGGGAGAGATAGGCGAGGTTGCGGTCGAGGCAGGCGGTCGGACGCTTGCCGGTCTCCTGAATCGGGTGGCACGGGAACTCGAAGGCGACGCCGCCGGCCGCCGTGATGCCGTCGCGCACGCGCTTGGCGAGATCGAGATGGTGCCGGTTGCAAGGGGACAGGTCGGAGCCCGTCTGCGCGATGCCGATGATCGGCTTCTTGCCCTGCAGCTCCTTGCCCGTGAGGCCGAAGTTCAGGTAGCGCTCCAGGTACAGCGCCGTCATGCCCGGATTGTCCGGATTGTCGAACCACAGCCGTGAGCGAAGCTGATCGGGAGTGCGACGGTGAGGCCTCTCAGCCATTCTTCATGTCCTTTTGGAGATCGGTGATCGGATCGACGGGTATTTGATCCGGGACAGAGGGCAAGATCAACCATCCCCTGACGAAAGTTGCCGCTAAGCCTTGAGAAATATTTTCATCGAAGCTCAGCCTCAGGGTCGAGCCGGCATTTTCAAGATAAGTGCATCGCGTTATAGAATTTCATATAGAGACTCATCACTTGAGCTTGCCCACATCCAACCCCGAGCAGCCCAGCCATGTTTCGATACGCGCTCCTTCCGATCCTTGCGGTCTCTTTTGTGTCGACGGCTTCAGCGAATGACTGCCCAACGGCACAGACAGCGAAGCTGGGCTATATTCTGGAGCAGCAGGGAACCACCGCCGAGGTTCGGCCAGCCCCGAACCATTTCGTCCATGTGGTGAATTCGTACCCGAGCGGAAAGAAGCAGCACGTTCTCTACTACCGGGGCTTCTTCCCGATCAGCCGCTTCGACGACACAGCGCGCAGCATCAACATTCCGGTCTCGGATTTGCGAACCGTGTTCCCTCTCGAGCTGAAGGCTCGCCGCGCCATTACCTATGCGTTAGCTCAGCCCGAGAAGATTGGTGCCCTGGTATCTCTCGAACTCACCGTGACAGGCCAGGAGCAGTTCCAGCTCGGCTCCTGCTCCTACAACGTGCTGATCGTGCGCAACCGCTATCTCAATGCCGAGGGCAAGGTCACGTCCGAAGTGACGGACCTGTATTCGCCCGATCTCGGCTTCGTGCTGGCCAAGCGCTACGAGGAGGGAGGCGGCAGGCAGACCACGGTAAAGTACCAGACCATCAGGCCCCTGGGGAAAACCTCGCCGCTCTGACGCGCTTCAGCTCAGCGCGCCTGCCGTATCGTCGATCTGCGCTCTGACGGCCGGATCGAGATCGAGCGCCTCTGCCAGCTGGTTCAGGAACTCGCGCTCCTGGATGGTGTCGGGATCGATGGCGATGCGGGCTGCCGAATAGACCTGAGCGGCCTTTTCCGGATCGTTCACGTTCGCGGCAAGCTCCTCCACATCGGCGGGAGAGGCCATCTCGGTGTCGAGCCAGCGGGTCGCCTCCGGATCGATTCCGGCTTCGGTCAGGCCTTTGACGATTCGCGACCGCTCCGCCTCGTCGATATGCCCATCGGCCGCTGCGGCAGCCACCATGGTGCGCAGGAACAGGAGCGCATCGTCCTCGGTCTGGGATACGGGGTGGAAACGCGAGGTTTCCGGCACACTGAGGGCGGATTGCTCAACCGCTTGATACGCCTGGGATGCGGGCATCTCGGCCGCTGCGGCCTGGGTCCCGTCCATGGTCGGGACGGTTGCCCCGCCTGCCCCGCCAGCGGCGGAGCCCTTGGCCGCCTGCTGGTTCTGATAGGCCCTGTAGGCCAGCCCGCCGATCACCGCGAGCCCGCCGAGCTTGACCAAGTTGCCGGTGAGCTTGCTCTTCTTGCGTCCTCTGAACAGGAGCCCGGCCAGGCCGACGAGCGCCGTCTGGGTCAGACCCGGATGCTGCGTGGCGAAGTCCTTGGCCTTCTGGAGGAGCTGATCGGGCGACTGGCCGGTGACCTGGGTGACGCCTCTCTCGACCTGCTGCCGCACGCCCCCTTGCGCCGGCTGGCCCGGGTTTGACGGGTCGGGGCGGCCGATGGTTCCGATGAATGCGTCCAACAGCTTCCGGTAATCGACCATGCGGCCCTCCTGCGATCTTTGCACCAAGCCAAGAACAACGGGAGCGCCGCCGAATGGTTCAGGTTCCCAAACTGCGAGGGCCTGCAACAACGCCCCACCTCGTCAGGCGGGTTTCGCCACCGCGGCAGTCCGAGCCTTGAGAATTTGGGACACGGCGACCGGTGCCGCCATGGCAAGGCCGATCAGGGTTGTCCGCGGATCGGGGGCGATGATAGGCAGGGCCGCAAGGCCGATGAGCCAGCGCTCCCAGGCCCGCATTGCGGCCAGCCCATAGCCGGCGAAGGCTGCCGACAGGAACATGATGCCCGTGACGGCGCCGCCCACGACGAAAAGGAACCCAGGCCACGTGAACTCGGGGGTGACGAGGAGCATGGCCGGCCCGTAGACGAAGACGAACGGCACCAGCACCTTGCCGAGCCCGAGGCGGAACGCCGTATTGCCCGTTCTGAACGGGTCGGCGCCTGCCATGCTGGCCCCCGCATAGGCCGCCAGCGCCACAGGCGGCGTGATGTCGGCGAGCACCCCGTAATAGAACACGAAGAAGTGCGCCACGAGCGGCTGGACGCCGAGAAGGCCGAGAGCGGGCGCCGCCACCGTCACCATGATGATGTAGTTCGCCGTGGTCGGCACGCCGCAGCCCAGAAGGATGCAGACGATCGCCGTCATCAACAGGGTGAAGAACAGCGTCATCCCCTGCACATCGGTCAGCGCCAACGGGATCAAGTCCGTGAAGGTCTGCGCCAGCTGGGCCGCGAAGGACGTGACGATGAAGGAGATCTTGAAGCCCACGCCCGTGAGCGTGACGATGCCCACGATGATGCCCACCGTCGCCGCGGCCGCGCCGACGCCGATGGCGTATTTCGCTCCGACCACGAAGGCGTCGATCAGGTCGAACACCACCGCCTTGCCGGCCTCGCTCCTGACGAAGGTATAGACCAGAAGCGCCAGCACGAAGGCCAGCACCGGCCCTACGAAGATGAGCTGCGTGAGCACGCCTGTGGCAATGCCCGCAACGACGGCGGCGAGGAAACCAAGGGTGATGACCGGCACCCGCGAGGCGCCGACGACGAGGCAGGCGGTGATGCCCCAGAAGGCCGCGAGATAGGGGGTGAAGCCGGAGAACAGAACGATCAGCAGCACCGCCAGGGGCATGATGGTCTGCCATCCCTCGCGGATGACCTGGGCGGCCTTCGGCAATTCCTCCGCGGGCAGCCCCTTCAGGCCCGACCGCTTGGCCTCGAGATGAACCTGCATGAACACGCCGAAAAAATGCATGCATGCCGGCACGAGCGCCGCCAGGATGATGGTCTGGTACGACATGTTCAGGAACTCGACCATCAGGAAGGCCGCGGCCCCCATGATCGGCGGCGTGATCTGGCCGCCGGTCGAGGCAGCGGATTCGACCGCGGCCGCGAAATGGCGCTGGTAGCCGACCCGGATCATGGCCGGGATCGTGAGCGAGCCGACCGTCACCGTGTTGGCGATGGACGAGCCGGAGATCATTCCGAACAGAGCCGATCCGAAGATCGACACCTTCGCCGGTCCGCCGGCAAAGCGCCCCGCGACGACGGTGGCGAGATCGATGAAGAGCTTGCCTAGGCCGACCCGCGTCGCCAGCACGCCGAAGAGCACGTAGTGGAACACGTAGGTGGCCACAACTCCAAGGGCGATGCCATAGATGCCCTGGCTCGTGAGATAGAGGTGGTTGACGATGTTGGACCACGACGCGCCGGGATGCTGAAGGATGCCGGGCATCGAGGGACCGAAATAGGCGTAGAGCATCACGCCGATCGAGATGACCGGGAGCGGCCACCCCACCGAGCGGCGTGTCGCCTCCAGCAACACGAGGATCAGGATCGTGCCCATGACCACGTCGGTCGTGGACGGATTGCCGACGCGGAACGCCAGCTCGTTGAAGATCCACGGAACATAGAGGCTCGCGGCTGCCGCCGCGATGGCGAACGCCCAATCCACAAGCGAGATGCTGCCCGGGCGCCACCAGTTCGACGGGGCGATCCGCTCATAATCCTTCTTGGATGCCGAGAAGACGAGGAAGATCAGGCCGAGCACGAAGGCCATGTGGATGCCGCGATGGGTCGCCTCGCGCAGCAATCCGAATCCGGCCGTGTAATAGTGGAAGAACGAGAGAGCCAACAGAAGGCCTGCCACCAGCCACGCGGTCCCTGTAGGCAAGGGCCGGAAGCGCATCTCGGGATCGAACTTCTCCTCGAGGCTGCGATCCTCAATGAGCGTCTGGGCATCGGTAGCGGTCATGGTGGGGTCTCGGGCTGGAAGCAAAGCGCCTCCCGCGACGTCCGCCGCGGGAGGCTTGGATTAACAGTCAGAGGAGAATCAGCCCTTGAGGAGGCCGGCTTCCTTGTAGAAGCGCTCGGCGCCCGGATGGACCGGGATGCCGGCGCCGGCGAGCGCGGTGTCCTTGCGGATCAGCTTGCCCTTGGCATGACCGGCATCCAGAGCCGCACGGGTCTTGTCGCTCCAGAGGCCCTTCACGACGTCGTAGACGACCGTGTCGGGCACCTTGGCGGAGGTGACCCACTGGGCGCCCACCGCAAGCGTCTTCACCGCGCCGACATCCTTGTAGGTTCCGGCCGGGATCTCGTCGGCGGCGAAGAAGCTGTACTGCTTGCGGATCGCCTCCGCCTCGGCCCCGGACAGGGGAACGAGATCGATGCCGCCGCCCGTGGCGGCGAGTTCCGTGATGGCGCTGGTTGGGTAGCCGCCGACGAAGAAGAAGGCATCCAGTCCGCCGTCACGCATGCGCTCGGCCGCCTGGTTGGGCTTCAGGAAGTCGGCCTTCACGTCTGATTCCTTAAGACCCCAGCCGGAGAGGATGATCCTGGCATCCACGAGCGTGCCCGAGCCCGGCTCGTCAAGAGAGACGCGCTTGCCCTTGAGATCGGCAACGGACTTGATGTTGGCGGACTTCGCCGCCACGAGATGAATGCTCTCAGGGTAGAGATTGGCCAGAAGGCGCAGATCCTCGATCTTTCCCTTGCCCTCGAAGAGACCTGTTCCGGTATAGGCCCAATAGGCCACGTCCGCCTGGCTGAAGCCGGATTCGAGCGCGCCCGACGCGATGGAGTTCACGTTGGCCACCGAACCGTTGGAGGCCTGGGCCGTCAGAACGAGGCGGGGCGGATTCGACACCGCATTCGCGATGAGCCCGCCGACGGGGTAATAGGTGCCAGCCGTGCCGCCTGTTCCAATCCTGAAGAAGGCAGGCGCTTGTGCGAAGGCATTGCGGCCGAGAGCCGCTGCGGCGCCCAGTCCGAGGCCGATCTTGGCCAAGTCGCGGCGTGTCATGGTCATGGACATGTACTCCCCTCGTGAAGGATAGACCGCTTCCGATACGGTTCCGCTCCACTCTAACGGGAATTCTGTCTTCGTCTACGGCCGTTGGCAGTGACCTATTGAGGAGGGTTGGCCCCTGACCGAATTTATCTTGATATCAGACGAAGACTAGCGTGCCGATGAGCTCTTGCGCGTCTCGGCTGTCACTATGCGCAAGGCTTCTTGTATTCTGCGGCTGTATCTGGTTCGGCCGTCCCCGGACTTCTTCAGCGATTTGGCCGCGTCTGTTGAGTTCAAGCCGGGTCCAGACATGACGAAGCCCCCATGGTTTCCCGTGGGGGCTTGTGTTGTGTGTAGTGTGTTTTGGTTGCGGGGACAGGATTTGAACCTGTGACCTTCAGGTTATGAGCCTGACGAG
>NZ_JAFBID010000219.1 GCF_016811235.1 Microvirga arabica | reverse complement strand
GACGACCTTTGGGATCCCTGACCTTCAGGAAGTAGTAGGCTGCAGCAGGGAGAAGTACGGCGCGAATTTTCTCAGCTTTTTCCAAGTCCTCATGCCAGGCAGGCTCATCGAGGACCATCAGCATTTCCTTGGCCGCGGTATCCAGGCAGGCTGATCCTTCCGCCATACGCTCACGAGCAAGCCATGCCGCAAAGCCCGGGACAGGTGAGAGGGTCACGAATGTCCTTAGGTTCGGCAACTCCCGCTTGAGGTTCTCCACAACCTGCTTGATCAAGAAGTTGCCGAAGGTAACGCCACCCAAACCTCTCTGCGTGTTCGAGATCGAGTAGAAAACCGCGGTCGTTGCCTCTGTCGCCGCGATCGGCGTGCGAGCCAGATCGAGGAGCGGGCTGATTGCAGCGGGAGTCTCCCTTGTCAGTGCGACCTCGACGAAGATAAGCGGTTCGTCGACAAGCTGCGGGTGGAAGAAGCCGTAGCAACGGCGATCCTCAGGCTCAAGGCGATTGCGCAGGTCATCCCAGTTCTCAATCGCATGCACCGCCTCGTAACGGATGATCTTCTCCAGAATGTTGGCAGGCGTGGTCCAGTCGATCGGCCGCAGCACCAGGAACCCCCGATTAAACCAGGACGAGAAAAGATGAGCAAAATCAGCATCGACGCACCGCAGTCCAGGGTTTTCCTTGACGTGGTCGCTAAGCTCCGCACGCATTCTGATCAGGGCTGCGGTACCACCTGGGGCGAGATTGAGCCTCCGGAACAGTTCCTGTCGTCGAGGCTC
>NZ_JAFBID010000218.1 GCF_016811235.1 Microvirga arabica | reverse complement strand
GTGCCATAGCTTGCTAACAGGGTCTGCGCCAAAGCCACGCCGGATGCTTCACCCCTGCGCGATAAGAGCAATTCGCTCATGGCAATCAGGTCGAGTTGTGGAATGGCCTCCCGATCACCCTTGCGACCTAGCAGGGCCCGCCCCCTCTCCGTCAGGGTGTCGAGGAGATCCCCTAGGAACGAGGAGGCGTCGGCCGTTCCGGACCTCGAGCTGTAGAACCTCATACTTAGCCTCCCTTAAACCCTGTGCAAGCTTTGGAAGTCCGCTAACCCCGTCACTGCGGAAATTTATCTTAGGTCAGCGAGGAGGAAGACCATGACATGGGACGTGCTCCTTGCGTGGCTCGAAGTCCCACAGCTTACAGGCAAGCGGGGCAGGAGCACGGCCGCACCATCCCATTAGCCGACCTCAGTAAGAACGGCGATAGCACGAAGTCGAACCGATCAGGAGATCCAGGAGACGCGCTCCTCGTCGTGCGCCTCTCCCATTGCGGGTTCCACGCATGCTGGACGACGGACATCCCGACGGGCCGATCCCGAACGGGCAGGATCGGCCCTTCTTGTCGGCGGCGGACTACTTCGCCTCCTCCAGCTTCAACCCGGCGTCCTTCACGACCTTGGCCCAGCGGGAGATCTCCGAGCCGACAAAGGCGCCGAACTCCGCACCAGTCAAGGTCGGGATCTCCGATCCCTGCCGGGTCCAGGCCTCACGGATGGCGGGCGCCTGCAGGGCGGTCTGCAATTCCTTAGTCATTCGCTCAACAATCGCGGGCGGCGTGCCCTTGGGCGCCCAGA
>NZ_JAFBID010000217.1 GCF_016811235.1 Microvirga arabica | reverse complement strand
CTAAGGTCTGTGGGGATTCACATGAGGTTGGGCTTATGATTCAAGCTCTTGATGGATCGCTATGTCTTGACGGACGCCCAATGGGCGAAGATGGAGCCGCATTGTCTGGGTAAGCCAACCGACCCCGGACGCAGCGGCAGCGACAACCGCCGCTTCATCGAGGCGGTGCTGTGGATCGTGCGAACCGGCTCGCCATGGCGCGACCTGCCGGCACATTTCGGGAACTGGAGCACGGCGTTTCGCCGCTTCAGCGACTGGCGCAAGGCCGATGTGTTCGTGAAGCTCTTCCAGGCCTGCTCGGATGAACCCGACCTGGAATACGCGATGGTCGACGCCACCATCGTCAAGGTCCACCGCCACGGACAAGGCGCAAAAGGGGGACTGAGAGCCAGGCCATAGGCCGCTCCAAGGGTGGCATGACCACCAAGATCCTCGCGTTGACCGACGGGCTCGGCAATCTTGTGCGCTTCGAGCTCCTGCCCGGCCATCGCTTCGACACGGTCGGTGTCGCGCCGCTGATCGAAGGGGTCGATTTCGGCGGTCTCATTGCCGATAAGGCCTTCGACAGCGATACCATCGTGGCCGATCTCAATGCGCGCGGTGCCAAGATCGTCATCTCTCAGCACCCAAGACGCGCAAGACCCCTGCCGCTCGACCGCGAACTCTACCAATGGCGGCATCTCATCGAAAATTTCTTCTGCAAGCTCAAGGAGTTCAAGCGCATTGCCATGAGAGCCGACAAGACCGACCAAAGCTTCTCCGCAATGATCTATCTCGCCGCCGCCGTCATCAATTCACGATGAATCCCCACAAGCCTTA
>NZ_JAFBID010000216.1 GCF_016811235.1 Microvirga arabica | reverse complement strand
GGGATGTGTCGCAAACTTTTTGTTTCAGAGTTCCGGCTACAACGTCGAGGCGACAGTGAGGGGGGACGCGGTGTTCAAGGGCAGGCAATTCGATAGATCCGTGATCCTGCTCTGCGTTCGGTGGTATTTGGCTTACAATCTGAGCCTGCGGAACATGGAGGAGATGATGGCCGAGCGGGGCATCTCCGTCGACCATGCGACCGTCCACAGGTGGGTTATTCGCTACTCGCCCGAACTGCTCAAGCGCTTCAATCTTCGCAAACGAAAAGTCAGCCGGAACTGGCACGTGGATGAAACTTACATCAAGGTCCGGGGCCGATGGAACTATCTTTACCGCGCCATCGACAGCAATGGCGACACGGTCGAGTTCTGGTTCAGCGAACGACGAAACCTCATTGCGGCCAAGAGGTTTCTGCGCAAGGCGCTGAAGCGCCATGGCCGGCCTGAGCGGGTTGTGATCGATGGCAGCCAGACCAATCGAGAAGCCATCCTATCGTGTGACGCGACGAACCAACTGGAGGGCCGATCCGGGCGGGAGCTGAAGCCGATCCGCATCCGGCAAAGTGCTTACCTCAACAATCGCATTGAGCAGGATCACCGTACCATCAAGCGGCGGGTACGATCGATGCTCGGGTTCAAATCCACGACCACTGCCCGTGTGATCCTGAGTGGCATTGAGATGGTGCACATGATGCGCAAAGGACAGGCAAAGTACGCCTGCAATGGGCAACCATCGCTCGTCGAGCAGTTTCACTTGCTTGCCGCGTGAGCGCTCTACCGAGCGATTGAGCCTTTCGCGTCCCCTCTCCAAATTTGCGACACAATC
>NZ_JAFBID010000215.1 GCF_016811235.1 Microvirga arabica | reverse complement strand
GGCTCCGTCGCAAACTTTTCGTTTCAGAGTTTCAGCTACTGAGACTGCGGTCACAGTAGCGGAGGCAGCAGTGTTCAAGGGCAGGCATTTTGATCGATCCGTAATCCTGCTCTGTGTCCGCTGGTATCTCGCCTACAATCTCAGCCTCCGGAATCTGGAAGAGATGATGGCTGAGCGAGGGATCTCCGTCGACCATGCGACGGTGCATCGCTGGGTCATCCGGTACTCACCCGAACTGCTGAAGCGGTTCAATCAGCGAAAGCGAGTCGTCACTGCCAAATGGCACGTTGACGAAACTTACATCAAAGTCCGAGGGCAATGGAAATATCTCTATCGAGCTATCGACAGCAATGGCGACACTGTCGAATTCTGGTTCAGTGAACGGCGCAATCTTTCCGCCGCCAAACGGTTCCTGCGCAAGGCGCTCAAGCGCCATGGCCGGCCCGAGAGGATCGTCATCGACGGCAGCCAGACCAACCGGGAGGCGATCCTGTCGTGTGATGCCGAGAGCCGGCTGCAGGACCGTTCAAGACGCAGCCTCAAGCCAATCAGGATCCGGCAAAGCGCTTATCTCAACAACCGGATCGAGCAGGATCATCGGGCGATTAAGTGGCGGATCCGACCGATGCTCGGGTTCAAGGCGATCACCACCGCCCAGGTGATCCTTAGCGGGATCGAGATGATCCACATGATGCGCAAAGGACAGGCGAAGTATGCCTGCAATCAGCGGCTATCCCTTGCGGAGCAGTTCGAGCTACTCGCGGCCTGAACGCGCTAGCGAGTGGTTGTCCCTTTCTTGTCCCCTCTCCAGGCTTGCGACACAACCC
>NZ_JAFBID010000214.1 GCF_016811235.1 Microvirga arabica | reverse complement strand
GAGCCGGATGTGGACCAAAGAGCATCGCGAGCGCCAGAAGGCCTTCGAGCGGCGGCGCTATCCAACTGACCTGACCGACGAGGAATGGGAGCGGATCAGGCCGATCCTGCCCCAGCCGGCCCGGCGTGGCCGCAAGCCCAAGGTGAACCTGCGCGAGATCCTCAACGCCATTCGCTATCTCGCCCGCACCGGCTGCGGCTGGCGCATGATGCCGCATGAGTTCGGGCCGTGGCAGACCGTGTATTGGTGGTTCCGGCGCTTTGTGCGCCGCCTGCTGTTCCAAACCCTGCACGATGTCGCCCTCATGCTCGACCGCGAGCAGGCTGGTCGGGAGGCGAGTCCGACGGCGGGCGTGATCGACAGCCAAACCGTCAAAGCCCCGTCAGCGCCGGGCGGAGGCGGCTATGACGCAGCCAAGAAGATCAAGGGCCGCAAGCGGCATATTGCGGTCGACACGGACGGGCGTCTGCTGCTGGTCAACCTCACGACGGCCGATGTTCAGGATGCCCAGGGCGCTGAGCAAATCATCAAGGCGGTGCGCCAGCGGTGGCCCTTTCTCAAGCACCTGTTTGCCGATGGTGCTTATGACCGGGGCCAGCTGATGAGCCTGGCGGCTTACCGGAATTTCGTGATCGAGATCGTGCGCAAGCTGCCCGACCAGCAGGGCTTTCAACCGTTGCCGCGCCGATGGGTTGTTGAAAGAACGTTCGGTTGGATGATGCGCTGGCGCCGGCTGGTGCGGGACTATGAGGAGCGCTGCGACGTCTCGGAAGCCATGATCGGGGTGGCCATGAGCAGTCTCATGCTCCGCCGCATCGCTCACCCGTAGCAATTCTCAAACGGGCACT
>NZ_JAFBID010000213.1 GCF_016811235.1 Microvirga arabica | reverse complement strand
TGCGCGGCAGGTCCGGCACCGCATAGGTGTGGAACAGGCCGGGTCGATAGCTGCGCGTGACCTTCTGGAAATGATCGAAGGCGCCGGCCAGCGTTCCGGCCTTGCCCCGATGCCGTTGCATCGCGCCCAGTACACCGTTTACCCGTCGCCGCACCATGGCGGCGCTCTCCTCGTGCGGGTTGCCGAGCCAGTGCGCCACGGCGTGAACGAACCGGTAGGCGTACTCCACGTCCGGCCACAGAGAGGCGGTGCGCTCCAGCGCACGAGCGATCATCTGGTGCAGGCGCGTGAGCGCCGGCGCAAAGCCCCCTTTTGCTGCACCCGGTCCAGGCTGCCGGCGACCTTCTCCAGCCGCTGCTTCAGCTTGAGGCCTGAGGCCGCCAGCGGCGCCCGACCATCATCGGTGATCGCGCTGCGCACGGCGGCACAATAGCCCTGCACAAGCACTGCCTCGGCATCCTCCCGCTCCTCCACGGCGCGTTCGATCCCGCGGATGCCGCGCACCTGCTTCTTGAGCTCTTTCTTGGCATGTCGATCCGCCTCGAAGATCGGATGCGCCGCCTCGCGCAGGAAGTGGAATTGGCACAGCTGATGCGGCACGTCCGGCAGGACCTGAGCGACGGCCTGGCGAATGGACGTCTGACCGTCGCTGATCACGCCCACAACCGGCACGCCCACGGCCTCCACCGCCTCGCGCAGCAGAACCGCCAGATCCCGCGCCCGGCCGGAGAGCAGGCTGCGGGCCAGCACGATGATGCCGGACAGGCAGTCGCGGATCACCCACAGCACCTCATGGCCGAGATCCGGCTGCACGCCATCCAACGCCAGAATGACCCGCCCTTGCTGGGCCAGGAGCCTCTGCAAGGGGCGGC
>NZ_JAFBID010000212.1 GCF_016811235.1 Microvirga arabica | reverse complement strand
ACACTGTCCGGAATGAAATCGGAATGGGTGTCCGGCTTCACCTTGGAATAAGCGTCCGGCTTCATCGGAATCCGCAGGCCAGGGAAAGCGACCGCGCTGCAGGATCTTGTAAAAGAGGCAAAACCCCTGGCCATCCCAGAACAGCAACTTAATGCGGTCGCCGCACCGGCCGCGAAAGGCGAAGACAGCCCCTGAGCAGGGATCCTGACGCAGAGCCTCCTGGGCGAGTGCGGCAAGACCGGACACGCCCTTGCGCATGTCGGTCACGCCACAGGCCAGGTACACCCGCAGGCCGCTGCCTGGCGCAATCATGCTTCTTCCACCAGCCGGATGAGACGACGCAGAACTTCGGCATCCACACCAACGCCAATCCGCAGGGTCCGTCCATTGGTGAAGCCGATCTCGATCTGGCCTCCCGATGATGGGCGCGGTGCCGGCTTCCCTTGCACCGCCGCATTGGCCCTCAGGTCAACGGGAAGAAAGGATACCGTCTGGTGGGAGACTGGATGGGCAGCCCGCAACTGTCGGCGCCAGGTGTAGATCTGCTGCGGCAGAAGATCGTGCCGGCGAGCGACTTCGGCGGCACTGGCCCCTGGAGCGGAGGCCTCTTCCAGGATGCGCAGCTTCTCCTCAGTCGACCATTGCCGCCGGCGTTCTCGACCTGTGATGATCTCCATCCGTCCCATCGTTCCGTCGCTAACTTCGAACATAACTGCGAAATCAGCTTCGAAACGTGGACCAGAAGCACCTCGTCGAGAACCCTCCTACACCGGACGCTTACTGTATGCGGGTGCAGCGTATTTTTGCGCGCTGAGTGTCTTAAACGAGCAAAGCCCCCGTGGTTTCCCGTGGGGGCTTGTGTCTTGTGTTGTGTGTAGTGTGTTTTGGTTGCGGGGACAGGATTTGA
>NZ_JAFBID010000211.1 GCF_016811235.1 Microvirga arabica | reverse complement strand
GAACGTCACCTCATCGACGTAGAGGTTGCGGTCGCCGACGCCGGATTTGCTCAGATTGTTGCTGAAGGCGACACCGCCGCGATGGTTCTGGATACCGGCAGCATCGCAGTCGCCGGTGAATGTGAAGGCTTGCCACTAGCCGGATCACCGTTGATGTTGTTGAGCCCGGTGATCATTTGCATGTCGGTGGATATGAAAACTCTAGGGGCGGGACATAGAAGCTCCTCTGTTGATTTTGGGTGAGTAAGGGAACTAGGGATCGGGTCGGCTCATGGCCGAGTACGCCAACAGTGCGGTGGGAAAGGTTGCTGATTGTTGCGGCGCGTCTGTCCTGGTTTGCTCTAACTCAGAGGCAAACAGGGAAACGGCTTGAGACAGCAGGTATTGTTGAAGGAGGTTAGGCTGATCCTGAGAACACCAGTGACTTGTTGCTGGTCACAGCATGAAGTCCCAATGCTTGGCGCCGTTCATCGTGAGCAGTGCGTCACTGCCGTCGACCTGACCCTTGAAGGTCACCTCATCGACGTACAGATTGCGGTCGCCCCCAGATCCACTCAGGTTGTTGTCGAACTTGATCCCGACGCGATGGCTTTGCGTGCCAGCGGCATCGAAGTTGCCCGTGAACGTCCTGGAGTTGCTGAGGCTCAGCGCGTTGAGTTCGTCGGTTAGGACGAGATGGTAGTTGCTGATAGGTGCTGACATAACTTGCCCTGGTTGTGGTTAATTTTGAGGGGAAGTTATGTTGTCCGTGCGAGCGCGCGCAAATTCGCGAAGATGAGAATGGATCAATTGTAGCCCCTTAAGATATATTATTTTATAGGTAAGTTTTCTAAATTGCGGTCAGGAATAATATACTTCGACTATACTCTAGAAAATTTTCCTTTTGCAATCTTTATCCCAATGAATTGCGTAGCTAGGT
>NZ_JAFBID010000210.1 GCF_016811235.1 Microvirga arabica | reverse complement strand
TTTGCTTGTGGGTGTGTTCGGGTGTGAGCGGGTGTGCTTACAGGGTAAACATCTGGAAGTGGGCGGCAGACAGCGCCGTGCCGGCCTTCAGCTGGGCGAACTGCACCTGGGCCACCCCGCCCACGCCATCGGCATCGTACGACAAAGCCCCCGTGCCCTGGTTGTACACGATCCGGTGCGCCGAGGTCGTCGCACTGGCCCCGATCACGAACGCGGCCGCTTTCAGGCTGCCGTTGAGGGTATAGCCCTCCTCCACCACCACCGGGGCAAACGCCCGGAACAGGTTCGTGGAAAGCGCAATCCGGTCGCCTTCCATGCCGTTGAAGTCCGCCACCTGGTCGACGTTGCCCAGGCCCGCCTCGAACCGGAACACGTCCGCGCCGGCCTGGCCCTCGAGCCAGTCCGCGCCCTCGCCGCCGATCAGCATGTCGTGCCCGGCGCCGCCCACGATCCAGTCGTGGCCGCCTTCGCCGCGCAGCTCATCGTTGCCGGCCTGCCCGTTGAGCAGGTTGCCGGCATGATCCCCCTGCAGCATGTCACCGAAGCCGGAGCCCTGCAGCCCCTCGATCGACAGGTAGGTGTCGCCCGCCGCATCGCCGGTGTTGATCGCGCTGTTCAAGAGGCTCGCCCGCACGCCTGACGAGGCGCTCCAGTAGGCGGCATGGTCCTCGCCGTCGCCGCCTATCAGCCGATCGCCCCCGCCGCGGCCCTCGAGCACGTCGTTGCCGCCGTTGCCGTAGAGCTCGTTGGCCGCATGGGTGCCGCGCAGGTCGTCGCCGTAGTTGGTGCCGCCCAGCCCCTCGATGGCCGCGTAGCTGTCGCCAGCGGCTTCGCCGGTGTTGCGCCAGCTCTCGAGCAGATCCGCCGTCACGCCCGCCGAGGCGGTGAAGTAGCCGGCATAGTCGAAGCCTGCTCCGCCATCGAGCGCATCGGCACCAAGGCCGCCCA
>NZ_JAFBID010000020.1 GCF_016811235.1 Microvirga arabica | reverse complement strand
CGTCCGTCAAGACATAGCGATCCATCAAGAGCTTGAATCATAAGCCCAACCTCATGTGAATCCCCACAGACCTTAGAACGTCCAGCGCTGGGCCTTGGAGATCAGGAAGTCGCGGAAGGCCTGAACGCGCGCAACCGAGCGCATTTCCTCGGCATAGACGAGGTAGCTGTCGAGGGAGGGCATCTCCACGTCGCGCAGGACCTGGATGAGGTCCGGGTTGCCCACCACGGCATAATCCGGCAGCACGGCGATGCCGGCACCAGTCTCGACGGCGAGCTTCAGGGCCGTGATGTTGTTGACCACGTAATGGTACTGGCGCGGCTCGCGCCCTTCGCGGCCGGCCGTGGCAAGCCAGTGCACGGCCATGAGATAGGACGGCTGATGGCCGCCGAAGGACACGATCCGATGCTCGTCCAGCTCCTCCAGCGTCTTGGGCTCGCCGAACCGCTTGATGTAGTCGGCCGAGGCATAGACGTGGAAATGGATGGTGAAGAGGCGGCGCTGGATCAGGTCGGGCTGGGCCGGGCGCCGCAGGCGGATGGCCACGTCCGCCTCGCGCATGGCGAGATCCAGCTCCTCGTTGGACAGGATCAGCTCGACGCGGACATCCGGGTAGAGATCGAGAAACTCCGCGATGCGCTGGGCAAGCCAGATCGACCCGAGACCGACCGTCGTCGTCACCTTCAGCTCGCCCGAGGGGCGTTCGCTGGTCTCGACGAGGCGGGCCTTTGTAGTCTCGAGCCGCATGCGCATGTCGCGGGCGGCCCGGAACAGCAGGTCGCCCTGCTCGGTGAGGATCAGGCCGCGGGCATGGCGGTGGAAGAGGGGCGCCTTCAGCTCGCGCTCGAGTGCGCTGATCTGCCGGCTGACGGCCGACTGGCTCAAACCCAGATCGTCACCGGCCCGCGTGAAGCTGCCCGCTTCCGCGACGGTGTAGAAAATCCGGATCTTGTCCCAGTCCACGGCATTCCCCTACAGCATCGGATCCAAAAGTGAATTGCACTATTGGGGTCGGATCCGATGCTTCCTTCTTGGATAAGAGCATCGTTGACGCGGAAAACCGGATCCACTTTTCCGCACGATGCTCTAAGCCTCACATGCTCCAGACGCAAGGCAGCCCTTATCTCTTATGAGCCGCGAGCCCGACGCAACAGGAAATCGGCCTGAAGGCTAAAGGGTTGTTAACAAATCCTATTCGGCGGCTTCCTGGGTGGCCTCCAGGGCCGCCAGATAGCGCTCCGCATCGAGAGCAGCCATGCAGCCCATTCCTGCCGATGTGACCGCCTGCCGGTAGATGTCGTCCGTCACGTCACCGGCCGCAAAGACACCGGGGATGTTGGTGTCTGTGGAGCCCGGCTTCGTCACCAGATAGCCGCCCGACTTCATGTCAAGCTGTCCGACGAACAGCTCCGTCGAAGGCTTGTGGCCGATGGCGATGAACACGCCGTCGGTCTTGAAATCCGAGGCCCCGCCCGAGACGAGGTTCTTGAGCCGCACATGGGTGACGGAGGAGGGGTTCTCCGAGCCGCAGATCTCCTCGACGGCGGAGTTCCAGATCACCTCGATCTTCGGGTGCTTGAACAGGCGGTCCTGCAGTATGCGCTCGGCGCGCAAGCTGTCCCGGCGATGGACCAGAGTGACCTTGGACGCGAGATTGGCGAGGTACAGCGCCTCCTCGACAGCGGTGTTGCCGCCACCCACCACAACAACCTCCTTGCCCCGGTAGAAGAACCCGTCGCAGGTGGCGCAGGCCGAGACGCCGAAACCCTGGAACTGGCCCTCGGAGGGCAGGCCCAGCCACTTGGCCTGGGCGCCGGTCGCAACGATGAGCGCATCGCAGGTATAGGTGTCGCCGGAATCGCCTTCGAGGCGGAAGGGGCGCTGCTTCAGGTCGACCTTGACGATGTGGTCGGAGACCATCTTGGTGCCCACATGCTCGGCCTGCAGGCGCATCTGCTCCATGAGCCAGGGGCCCTGAATCACATCGGCGAAGCCCGGATAGTTCTCCACATCCGTGGTGATCATGAGCTGCCCGCCGGGCTGGAAGCCGGAGATCATAACCGGCTCGAGCAGGGCGCGCGCCGCATAGATCGCCGCCGTATAGCCTGCCGGCCCTGAGCCGATGATGATGAGCTTGGCGTGAGAATGGGCCATCAGGGAGTCTCCAGAGAAAAAGCGATATCCGGCGGGCCAAGGGCACGGCGGTGGCGGCTGAAGCCCTCAGCGATGGCCTTCGCGACCTTAGGGGTTGAATTTAAGGGTTCGTAGGCCTCTCCTACAAGACGGCCCTCGAATGGATGCACAATTCCATGGCTCTTAAGCCCGTTCATGTAAACATCCAGTTTCGGATGGCCGCCGGAGGGCTCGAAGACTAGGATCGGGCGCCCCGTGGCTGCGGCCTCGCCGATCATGTTGAAGGAATCCGCCGTCGCGACGATGAAATCGGCAAGGGCAAGAAGGTCCACGTAAGGGTTCTCGCCGGTCCCGTCCCAGAAGAAGCCGCCATGCTTGGCGGTCAGGGCCACCAGCGCATCCCGCAAGGTCGCAGGGGTGCGGCGCGAAGCCGTGACCATCAATCCGGCCCCAGCCTCGGCAATGGATGTCAGATGCTCCACCAGGCGGGCGATGTTCTCTTCCGTAAAGCGGTGATGCCGGCTGTCCCCTCCGGCGAGGACGGCCACCCGGGGACGGGGCAGAGGGGCGAGGCGCGGATCGGGCTCTGCACGGGCGGCCTCGATCCGCCGCGCCGAGACCCGGTGCGGCGGCGTCAGAGTGGTGAGGACGTTGGGTCCCCTCAAGCGGTCGTAGCTCGGCGACCAGATGAAGTCGGCGGTCTTCGGCCCGGTGCGGGGGTCCTTGAGGAACACCGTGTAGGTTCGCCCGCCGGACGCCCGCTTCACGTGGCGCAGATAGGCCACGGCCCTGCGGCCTGAGGCGATGAGAAGATCCGGAAAGGGCGGGGCGAGGGGGCTGCCGGGAGCGCCCGGCCGCTCGCGAGGGTCGATGGGACCCCAGGGCATCAGCCACGTGAAGGGCGCTCTCGGCTTCACCCTGCGAACCTCCGGGACCAAGCCCAGCGCCTCGGCCACGCTCAGGGCCTGCAGCTCGTCCCCGGCCTTGCCGTCCGTCAGCACCCAGGTGATAGGGCCGGTTTCGTCGCGCAACATTCGATCAATGAGCCTGTGGAGTTCATGAAGTTCGTTGCGACTTAATCGCCCGTCCTCCTTGTGCGGATCCCTTATACGGTCTAGTCAGCCAAGACGAGATTTTTCGACCTGATACTGCATGATCCAAGCGTTAGGCCGGTTTTGCCCGCCCCGATCATGCCTACGGAGTTACCGTGCGCGGACGCCTCGATTCCATCGACTGGGCCATTCTGAAAGAACTGCAGGCCGACGGCAGCATCACGAACGTGGAACTCGCCCGCCGGGTCGGCCTGTCGGCTCCCCCATGCCTGCGCCGTGTGCGGGCTCTGGAGAGCGCCGGCATCATCAAGGCCTACCGGGCGATCCTCGACCCGAAGAACCTCGGCTTCGAGATCGTCTGCTTCGCCATGGTGCAGCTCGACGTTCAGGGCAAGAAAGAGCTCAGGGAGTTCGAACAGCGGGTGAAGGACTGGGCCATGGTCCGCGAGTGCTGGACCCTGTCGGGCGATATCGACTTCATCATGAAATGCGTGGCCCCGAACCTCGCCTCGTTCCAGGGGCTGGTCTCGGAGCTCACCTCCCTGCCGAACGTCCGCAACGTCCGCACGGCGCTGACCCTCGACCTGATCAAGGACGAGCCCTTGGTGCCGATCGAGGATGTAGCGCCGGTCGAAGGCTGAGTTAGCTGAGAATCAAATCTGCCGCCGCAGCCAGCGGACCCAATGCTGCGTCACGGCAACAGTGCGGCCCTGCTCATTCGGGGCGACGCTGGGGGCGTGGGCGTCGAGCACGGCCAGCATCGGATGCCGCGCCAGGATCTCACCCTGGCGGCCGACAGCCAAGGCTTCACCCTCGACCGCGTCGTGCCCGCCGCCATCCCCGCCGCGCCGCCGATAGCCGCCGCCTCCGCCTGGAAAGGCCGTGAGGGTGACGCTGGTCAGGCGCACGACGAGCCGGGGACCGCGCGGATCCGTGCGGTCGGCGAAGGAGCGCCGCAGCTCATCGAGCGCGACTTGTCCCACGAAGTCGGCATAGGGTCCGAGGCCCTTGGCTTTCAGGACGCTCACATCCACTGCAAAAGACGAGAATCCTTGAGGGAAGCTCTGCGCCTGAGCGGGCAAGGCGAAGCCTGCGCCAGCAAGGCCGGCACAGGCCAGGGATTTCAGAAGAGAGCGGCGGGAGAGAGGGGGCATGATCGGATTTCTCACTGTTTCTGCCCCCTTTCCTGCATCAGACGCCGAACTGGACTCCGACGACCTCATAGGACTTGCCGCCGCCGGGGGTCGAAACCTCCACCGTATCACCGATGGTCTTGCCCATCAGGGCACGGGCGATGGGGGAGGCGACGGAGACGCGGCCGGAGCGCACGTCGGCTTCGGGCTCGCCCACGATCTGGTAGGTTTTCTCTTCCTCGGTGTCCTCGTCCACGAGCTTCACGATGGCGCCGAACTTGATCCGGTCACCCGAGAGCTTCGTGATATCGATGACCTCGGCGCGGGAAATCAGGCTCTCCAGCTCAAGGATCCGTCCTTCGTTAAGGGATTGGGCTTCCTTGGCGGCGTGATACTCGGCGTTTTCCGACAGGTCGCCAAGCGCGCGGGCTTCCGCAATCGCCTGGATGATCCGGGGGCGTTCCACCTGCTGGCGCTGCTTGAGTTCTTCCTCAAGCGCCGCAAAACCCTTGATCGTCAGAGGGACCTTGTCCATCGTTTGTCTCGTCCAAAAAGAGGTACGAGGCCGCTGTTGCCAGCGCCCTCGCATGTCAACGAAAACTCCATAGAAGCTTCGCAGTTCCAATGTGAGGCCGGATGCCTCAGGCAAAGTATTCCTGAAGCGCCCGAACTTCGAGATCGCCGCTGAGGTATGCGTTGATGCCCTCGGCTGCGGCGACCGCTCCTGCAAGAGTGGTGTAGTAAGGTATCTTATGCAAGAGGGCCGCTTGTCTCAAGGACCGGGAATCTGAGAGGGCGCCGGCCCCTTCGGTGGTATTGAAGACTAGCTGGATGTCGCCGTTCTTCATGGCATCGACCACGTGGGGGCGGCCTTCCAGCACCTTGTTGATGCGCTTCGCCTTGACGCCCTGCTCCTCAAGATAGCGCTGGGTGCCGGCCGTGGCCACGATCTGGAACCCGGCCTCCTCAAGCATCTTCACCGCCGGCAGGATGCGCGGCTTGTCCGAATCGCGGATCGACACGAACAGGGTGCCGGTCTTCGGGAGCTGGCTTCCGGCCCCGAGCTGGCTCTTGGCGAAGGCCACCCCGAAGCCCCGGTCGAGGCCGATGACCTCGCCGGTGGAGCGCATTTCCGGCCCGAGCAGCACGTCCACGCCCGGGAAGCGGTTGAAGGGGAACACGGCCTCCTTCACGGCGATATGCGGCAGCTCCTTCGGGGTTAGGCCGAACGTCGCCAAGCCTTCTCCGGCCATGATGCGGGCCGCGATCTTGGCGATGGGCTCGCCGATGACCTTGGCCACGAAGGGCACCGTGCGCGAGGCGCGGGGGTTCACCTCCAGCACGTAGATGGTGCCGTCCTTGATGGCGTATTGCACGTTCATCAGGCCGCCGACTTCGAGAGCCAAGGCCAGGGCCTTCGTCTGGCGCTCCAGCTCGGCAATAATCTCAGGCGACAGGGAGCGGGGCGGCAGCGAGCAGGCGGAATCGCCCGAGTGGATGCCCGCCTCCTCGATGTGCTCCATGATGCCGGCGATGAACGAGTCCTTGCCATCGCAGAGGCAGTCCACATCCACCTCGATGGCGTCCGAGAGATAGCGGTCGAAGAGCAGGGGGTTCTTGCCCAGCACCGTGTTGATCTGGCCGGTCTTGTCGTTGGGGTAGCGGGCCTTCACGTCGGACGGGATCAGGCTGGGCAGGGTGCCGAGCAGGTAATCCTCGAACTGGGCCTCGTCGCGGATGATCGCCATGGCTCGACCGCCGAGCACGTAGGAGGGGCGCACCACGAAGGGCAGGCCGAGTTCGGCGGCGATCAGGCGAGCCTGCTCCACCGAATAGGCGATGCCGTTCTTGGGCTGCTTCAGGTGCAGCTTGTCGAGGAGGCGCTTGAACCGGTCCCGGTCCTCGGCGAGGTCGATGGCCTCCGGCGAGGTGCCGAGGATCGGCACGCCGGCCTCTTCCAGGGCATGAGCAAGCTTGAGCGGCGTCTGACCGCCGAACTGCACGATCACGCCGTGGAGCGTGCCCTTGGAGCGCTCGGTCTCGATGATCTCCAGCACGTCTTCCTGGGTCAGCGGCTCGAAATAGAGTCGGTCGGACGTGTCGTAGTCGGTCGAGACCGTCTCCGGGTTGCAGTTGATCATGATGGTTTCATAGCCCGCGTCCTTGAGCGCGAAGCAGGCATGACAGCAGCAATAATCGAACTCGATGCCCTGGCCGATCCGGTTCGGGCCGCCGCCGAGGATGATCACCTTCTTGGCGTCCGATGGGGTCGACTCGTCCGCAGGATTGCCGGCGAACGGGGCGGTATAGGTCGAGTACATGTAGGCGGTGGGCGAGGCGAACTCCGCCGCGCAGGTATCGATGCGCTTGTAGACCGGGCGCACGGACAGCGAGCGGCGCAGCTCGCGCACCTCCGCCTCGGACTTGTGGGCGAGCACGGCGAGGCGCGCATCCGAGAAGCCGAGGCTTTTGAGCTGGCGGAAGGCGCCGGGCGTCTGCGGCAGGCCGTGGGCCTTCACCTTGGCTTCCATGTCGATGATGTCCTGGAGCTGCTCCAGGAACCAGCGGTCGATCTTGCAGCTCTCGTAAACCTCGTCGTGGCTGACGCCGAGGCGCAGCGCCTGGGCGACCTTCAGAATCCGGTCGGGGGTCGGCGTGCCGATGGCCGCCTTGATGGCGTTCTTGTCGTCGCCTTTGCCCATGCCCTCGATCTCGATCTCGTCGAGGCCCGTGAGGCCGGTCTCCAGCGACCTCAGGGCCTTCTGGAGCGACTCCGGGAAGGAGCGGCCGATGGCCATGGCCTCGCCCACGGACTTCATGGCTGTGGTGAGGGTGTTCGAGGCGCCGGGGAACTTCTCGAAGGCGAAGCGCGGGATCTTGGTGACCACGTAGTCGATGGTCGGCTCGAAGGAGGCCGGCGTCGCGCCGCCGGTGATGTCGTTGGCGATCTCGTCGAGGGTGTAGCCGACGGCAAGCTTCGCCGCGACCTTGGCGATGGGGAAGCCCGTGGCCTTGGAGGCCAGAGCGGACGAGCGCGACACGCGCGGGTTCATCTCGATCACGATCATGCGCCCGTTCTCCGGGTTGATCGCGAACTGCACGTTCGAGCCGCCGGTCTCGACGCCGATCTCGCGCAAAACCGCCAGCGAGGCGTCGCGCATGATCTGGTATTCCTTGTCGGTGAGCGTGAGCGCCGGGGCGACGGTGATCGAGTCGCCCGTGTGCACGCCCATCGGGTCGAAATTCTCGATGGAGCAGATAATGATGCAGTTGTCCGCCTTGTCGCGGACGACCTCCATCTCGTATTCCTTCCAGCCGAGCACGCTCTCCTCGATCAGCACCTCGTTGGTGGGGGAGGCGTCGAGGCCGCCTTCCACGATGCTGAGGAATTCCTCGCGGTTGTAGGCAATGCCGCCGCCGGTGCCGCCCATGGTGAAGGACGGGCGGATGATGGCCGGCAGGCCCACTTCCGCCAGCGCCAGCAGGGCCTCGCCCAGGGCATGCTCCTGGTAGCGCTTGCGCCGCTCGTTCTCGCCTGCGTCCCACTTGAGCTTGTAGGCCGCGATCATCCGCTTCTTGTCGCCGGGATGGATGTCGAGCGCCTCCATGCGGGCAAGCTCGGCCAGATAGGCGTCGCGGTCGGCTTTTTTAAGCGCCGAGGCGTTGGCGAGGCGGGATTTCGGCGTGTCGAGTCCGATCTTGGTCATGGCCTCGCGGAAGAGCTGGCGGTCCTCGGCCTTGTCGATGGCCTCGGCCGTCGCGCCGATCATCTCTACGTTGAACTTGTCGAGCACGCCCATTTTCTTGAGCGACAGGGCGCAGTTGAGCGCCGTCTGGCCGCCCATGGTGGGCAGGATCGCGTCCGGGCGCTCCTTCTCGATGATCTTGGCGACGATCTCCGGGGTGATCGGCTCCACGTAGGTGGCGTGCGCGAGATCCGGATCCGTCATGATCGTGGCGGGGTTCGAATTCACCAGGATGATGCGGTAGCCTTCCTCCTTCAGAGCCTTCACGGCCTGGGTGCCCGAATAATCGAACTCCACGGCCTGGCCGATGATGATCGGCCCGGCGCCGACGATGAGAATGGAGGAGATGTCTGTCCGCTTCGGCATTGGGCCACCCAGGCGTGTCCAGCCGCGCGGCCGTAAAGCTACGGCGCTTCAAGCGCAGCCGGGATGTGATCGGATTATAGGTTGAGGGAGGCTCTTACACGGACCTTGGGCAAATTCAAAGGCCCGAGCCGTGATTTAGACAGCCAATGTCTATGCGGTACGATGCGTTCGGGAATCGGATCAACGGAGCTGGGAAAAAATGGCCATGGCTGAGGAACCGCGCTGGACCGTCGTGACGGGAGCCTCCAGCGGGATTGGCGCGGAGCTGGCCCGCGTTTTCGCCGCCGGGGGCTATCCGCTGGTCCTCACCGCCCGGCGGCACGAGCGGCTGGAGGCGCTGGCCGAGGAGATCCGCCGGGTCCATGGAGTTCAGGTCGAGGTCATGGCCCTCGACCTCGGAGACCGGGAGGCGCCTCAGGACCTGGCCGAGATGCTCCGGGAGCGGGGCATCGTGGCCCATACCCTGGTCAACAATGCGGGGTTCGGCTTGAGGGGGTATTTCGCCTCGCTTCCCCACGAGAAGCAGCTCGCCATGATCGATCTCAACGTCACGGCCCTGACCTCCCTGTCACGCCTGATGCTGCCGGGCATGATCGAGCGCCGGCGGGGCGGGATCCTGAACGTGGCCTCCATCGCGGCCTTCCAGGCCGGACCCTACATGGCGGTCTATTACGCCACGAAGGCCTTTGTGCTCTCCCTCTCCGAGGCCCTGCACGACGAGGCCAGGCCCCACGGTGTGACGGTGACGGCCCTTTGCCCTGGGCCGACCGAGAGCGAGTTCTCGGACACGGCAGGCCTGAAGGATTCCCGGCTCTTCAAGGCAGGCGCCATGACCTCGGCGGAGGTCGCCCGCGTCGGACTCGAGGGCTACGAGGCAGGCCGGGCCATCGTCATCCCAGGCACCAGGAACCGGGCCGGCGCCATTGGGGCCAAGTTCATGCCGCGCTTCGTGTCACGCAGGATCGCCGGGCTTCTGCAGGGAATGAAGTGACGAGCAGGGCAGAAGCCGCTATCGAAGCCTCGTGACCGCCTCTCGACCCCTCCACCGCCTCGCCCGCCAGTTCACCGCCTTCTTCGGCGTGGGCCTCGTCGCGGCCGTGGTTCATTACGGGCTCCTGATCGGCCTCGTGGAGGGCGGAAGCCTGCATCCGGTGCCGGCGACGCTGGCCGGCTATGTGGCAGGAGGGCTGGTCTCCTATGTGCTCAACCGCCGGCACACCTATGGCAGCGAGCGGCCGCACCGGGAGGCAACCTGGCGCTTCGCCGTTGTGGCCTTCGTCGGCTTCCTCGTGACCTGGTTCCTGATGCACGCCTTCACGGTTTGGCTCGGCGGCCCTTATTTGCCGTCGCAGATCGTCACCACGGGCGTGGTGATGCTGTGGAGCTTCATGGCGCACAAGATTTGGACATTTGCCTGAAGGCTTGGCGCGCTCACTGAGCAGGGCCGTGGTTCCAGGCTTTCAGCGCAGCCCAGGGCTGCATTCGGGCGGGTCCCGCAGATCTTTTTGCAGTGCAATATAATAGGAATGAGAATGCGGGATGCGTCTCGTATTTGTTCAATCACCCCATTGCCGAAATGCTGGAAGCCTCATGTCCGACATGGCCATTGCCGAAGAAGCCTGTCTTGCTGCGAAGGACAAGGCTCCCGCCGTTCCGCGCTCCCGCCTTGCGGTGGCCTTGATCGAGCTGGCGCTCGCCGTCGGCAGCTTCGGCATCGGCACCGGCGAATTCGCGATCATGGGCCTGCTGCCGAACGTCGCCGAGGAATTCAACGTCACCACACCTGAGGCCGGATACGCGATCAGCGCCTATGCGCTCGGAGTCGTGGTGGGCGCTCCCATCATCGCCGTGCTGGCGGCAAAGCTGGCGCGCCAGACGCTGCTCCTTCTCCTCATGGCCGTCTTCGCCGTCGGCAATGGGGTGAGTGCCGTCGCCCCGAGCTTCGAATCTTTCGTGCTTTTGCGCTTCCTCACGGGTCTGCCGCACGGGGCGTATTTCGGCGTGGCGGCGTTGGTGGCCGCATCTCTGGTGCCGCCCAATAAGCGTACCCAGGCCGTGGCCCGGGTCATGCTGGGCCTGACCGTCGCGACTCTTCTCGGGACGCCGGTGGCGACCTTCTTCGGGCAGACTTTGAGCTGGCGCATCGCCTTCGGGGCTGTCGGCGTCATGGGTGCACTGACGGTGCTGCTGATCTGGCTGTTCCTGCCGAAGGATAAGGTCCAGGAGGGCGCAAGTCCCATGCGGGAGCTCGGCGCCTTCAAGCGCAAGCAGGTCTGGTTCACCCTCGGTATCGGGGCCGTGGGCTTCGGCGGCCTGTTTTCTGTCTTCTCCTACATCGCGTCGACGGCCACACAGGTGGCTGGGATGCCCGAGAGCGCCGTTCCAATCATGATGGCCTTGTTCGGGTCCGGCATGATCGCAGGCAATCTCGTGGGCGGGTGGCTCGCCGACAAGAACCTGATGGCGACCATCGGCGGCACGCTCGCCGGCAGCGTGGTGGTGATGATGGTGCTCTGGCTTACCGCCGAGAGCCCATACCTCCTCTCGGCCTGCGTCTTTCTTGTCGGCTGCAGCGTCGCCATCGGTCCAGCCCTGCAGACCCGGCTTATGGATGTAGCGGCGGACGCGCAGACGCTTGCGGCAGCCCTCAACCACTCAGCCTTCAACATCGCCAATGCGCTTGGCGCCTGGCTCGGCGGCCTCGCCATTGCGGCCGGGTACGGCTTCGAATCGACCGGATGGGTGGGTGCCGTGCTGGCGGTTGCAGGTCTTGCCGTCTTCGGCCTGTCGCTGGCGAGCGATCAGCGCTCCGTCAAATCCTCGGCGTCCAGAGCCTGAGCCGGCCGTCCCACGAAGGTCATCCGCGCCTGGTTGTGCCCGAGATTGCGTAGCGAGCGCTCCGGCCTGAACCCGGCATCATCCAGGAGGTCGATGATCTCTTCCTCGCTGTACTGCGCCAGCCCCACCTCTTCGCGGATCTTGCGGTATTCGGAGAAGGCCGTACGCGCGAGGCCGGTCAGCGCGGAGCGCAGGAAGCCGCCCTGCCAGGCGAAGGAGAGCAGCGCCCTGGCATCGGTGACGGGGCTGATGTCGGGCGGGATGATGTCGCCGAGGATCAGCCGACCGTCCTCCTTCAGCTTGTCGTGGGCGAGCTTCAGAAGGGTGCGGAACTCGTCCAGGGAGAGATACTGGACGAGGGAGTTCACCACAATGAGATCGAAGGAGGCGTCCGGCAGGTCGGCGACATCGTCCGTCGACAGCACCGTGATCCGCCCATTGCCCTTGAACCGCTCGTTCAGGCGCTCGCGTACCAGAGGAGCTGCATCGCTCAAGGTGAGGCGCGCGCATTTCGCCGCGATCTTGTCGGCAAACAGCGCCTCGCCACAGCCGTAGTCGAGCACCGCCGCATCCGGGGACGGGATAAGGCCAATGATGTCGGTGGCGATCAGCCGATAATGCAGCAGTTTGTGCCGCTCGCTCGTATAGATCGGCGTGTCCTGGTTCCAGTAGTCGCGCCAGTTCATCGATGAGGCTTCCCCGCTCGGTTTCAGGATTTCGCCTATGGCGAGGCAGACTCATGCAGCCTGCCGCGCAGTTTCGCAACCT
This sequence comes from Microvirga arabica, assembly GCF_016811235.1. Lineage (GTDB taxonomy): Bacteria > Pseudomonadota > Alphaproteobacteria > Rhizobiales > Beijerinckiaceae > Microvirga > Microvirga arabica. The sequence continues at coordinate 78,151 of NZ_JAFBID010000020.1, read as the reverse complement.
GCTCGGTCAATGCGCGGAGTTCATCGACCGGCAGGCCCAGCACGCAGCCGACCTGCTTCGGGATCTCCTCGGCTTTCTCCCGAAGAGCGCGGCCCGTTTCGGTGAGCGAAATACGGACCTGCCGCTCGTCCTTCTTGTCCCGTGCCCGGCGGATGTGCCCTGCGTTTTCGAGGCGCTTCAGCAGCGGGGTCAGGGTGCCGGAATCGAGAAAGAGCCGGTCTCCGATCTCCTTCACGGTGAGTTCGTCCTGCTCCCAGAGCACCAGCAGAACCACGTATTGGGGATAGGTCAGGCCGAGCGGGTCCAGGAACTGGCGGTAGGCGCGGCTGAACGCGTGTGAGACGGAATAGAAGGCGAAGCACAGCTGGTTGCTGAGCGCCAAGGGACTAGGGTTTGCCGTCATCGTCATCTCCACCTGCAACCATCTTACGAAAGAAATAGGTTGCGCACAATCTAATTCGGGTCTACAGGTGCATATAGATTGCGCGCGATTGAATTGTAAGCGTGCAGTTTGGCAGCCTGACAAGCAGGTGTGACAACCCAAGGAGCTTTCCGATGACCCCTCTCTACACAGCCCATGCTTCAGCCCAGGGCGGACGCGAAGGCGTTGCCGCTTCCAACGACGGCAAGCTGGAGGTTCGCCTCTCGACGCCGAAGGAACTCGGTGGCGGTGGCGGCGAGGGGACCAACCCGGAGCAGCTTTTCGCAGCGGGTTATTCCGCCTGCTTCCTTGGCGCCCTGAAGTTCGTGGCGGCTCAGAACAAGATCGCGCTTCCGGCGGAGACCTCGGTCGAGGCGTCAGTCGGCATCGGCAAGCGTGACGATGGTGCGGGCTTTGGGCTGGTGGTCGACCTGAAGGCCAATCTGCCGGGCCTGTCCCAGGATCAAGCGACAGACCTGCTGCACAAGGCCGACGTGGTGTGCCCGTATTCGCACGCCATCCGCGGCAACGTGCAGGTTACGCTGTCGGTTTAATAAAAAGTTCTATCGACGCCGTACGGGCGAAGGCCTCCTGCTCATCGAGCAGGCGGCCTTTTTTGTGGTCAGGTCCATAGCTTCGTGAGTGGCCCGTCGGCACCGTCCACAGGGTCAGCATCAGGCAGCGGAACCTGGGCAATGCGCTGCTGCGAGGAGGCCAGCGCCTTGGGATCGTCGCGGACGGTGTCGTAATCGGATCCGTTCGGATAGGCGCCGACGACGGCGAAGTCGTCGCTCGAATTGATGAGCGCATGCGCGACGCCGGCCGGAACGACGATGACGTCTCCCATGGTGACGGAGACGAGATCGCCATCCTCCCCGCCGAAGCGGATCTGGCCCGAGCCAGAGACGATGCCCAGCACCTCATGGGTGTTGGGATGGTAGTGGTGATAATCGTGAATGCTGTCGAGCCAGGCATTTGTCCAGCCGTTCTTGGCGAAGGTCGCCTTAAACGCCTTGGTCGGATCATCCTGAGAGGGCGGGATCGCCCCGCGGCGGACGATCAGCGGCAGCGATGAATTCGGCACGATGCCGTTGCTTCGGAAGACGTAAGTGTCCGTTCCGAGCGGTGCGTTGTAGCCCCGCGGATCGCCATATCCTTTCGCCTGCGCCATGAATCTCTCCCTTCAGATCGGGGAGGGAACGCTCAGGACAGGCGAAAGATCGAGCGGGGCCATTCTAAAGGTGTAGGCTTTACATGCCAATCAGCATCGCCGCGACGGCGCGGTCGATGGACAGGTAGAACATGCCGAAGGCCACCATCGCCGCGAAGGCGAACTCGATGATCTGGTTCTTGAAGATGCGAACCTTGGCAAAGAGGTTCTGGCCGAAGATCGAGATCAGCCAGGCTGTGGTGAGCACCACCGGGAAGATGAAAAGGTAGGACCAGGTGCTCTCGACCGGGCCCACATTGGACGGATCGATCAGCGGGCGGATGTTGCGCACCCACGGCGCATAGAGAGCGGCATAGAGCGAGGTCAGCCAGGACAGCGAGACGGCAATGCCGAGGTGAAACGTGAACAGGTTGTGCAGCCGGCTGAATTCGCCGGAATCGTCATCGAAATCCATGGATGAAATACCCCCAAATCAAGGCCAGAATCATTTCGTTTTTATGGTTAATGATCGGTTACCGTGATTTGGGCAGCTGGCGCAACCGACCCGTTTGTCGCGGCGCCAGCCGTGAAGCACTCTACGTTTAGGCCCTGGTCTTCTTCTCATCCATCAGCTGCACGAAGCGGTCGAACAGGTAATGGCTGTCCTGCGGACCGGGGGAGGCCTCCGGGTGGTACTGCACCGAGAAGGCCGGGCGATCGGTCAGCGAGATGCCGCAATTGGAGCCGTCGAACAGGGACACGTGGGTTTCCACCGCGTTCGTCGGCAGGGTCTCCGGATCCACCGCGAAGCCGTGGTTCATGGAGGTGATCTCCACCTTGCCGGTGGTCCTGTCCTTCACCGGGTGGTTCGCCCCGTGATGGCCCTGGTGCATCTTCTTGGTCTTGGCGCCGACGGCGAGGCTCAGCATCTGGTGGCCGAGGCAGATGCCGAAGGTCGGGATCTTCTCGTCGAGCACCTTGCGGATCACCGGCACAGCATACTCGCCGGTTGCTGCCGGATCGCCGGGGCCGTTGGACAGGAACACGCCGTCGGGCTTCAAGGCCAGCACGTCCTCGGCCGTGGCGGTGGCGGGCACCACCGTGACCTTGCAGCCGGCCTGGGCCAGCAGCCGTAGGATGTTGCGCTTCACGCCGTAATCGATGGCGACCACGTGGTGCTTCGGCTGGCCGTCCTGGTGGCCGTAGCCCTCTCCCCGGTTCCAGGTGGTCTCGTCCCAGTCGAAGCGCTGGCCGCTGGTGACCAGCGGCACGAGGTCCTGGCCGTCCATGGACGGGAGGGCGGCGGCCTTGGCCTTCAGGGCCTCAATGTCGAAGCGGCCTTCCGGATCGTGGGCGATGACAGCAACGGGCATGCCCCTATCGCGGATCAGGGCCGTCAGCGCCCTTGTGTCGATTCCGGTAAGGCCCACGATCTGGCGCGCTTTCAGCCAGGCATCGAGGTCGCGGGAGGCGCGCCAGTTGGACGGCTCGGTGATCGAGGCCGCCAGCACGACGCCGCGCACCCCTGAGGACGAGGCGGCGTTGACGCTCTCGATGTCTTCCTCATTGGTGCCCACATTGCCGATATGCGGGAAGGTGAAGGTGATGATCTGGCCGGCATAGGACGGGTCCGTCAGGATCTCCTGATAGCCGGTCATGGCGGTGTTGAAGCAGACCTCGCCGGTCGCCTCGCCCACGGCGCCGATGCCGAAGCCTTCGAGAACCGTGCCGTCCTGGAGCACGAGAACGGCCGTCGCGCGCGGCTCTCCCCAGCCACCAGCCGTGTCTTTGTCTTGCAGCATCGTCATGATCTCTTTAAGTCCGGGGCCAATGGGCCGTGCTTGAGCAGGCCGCATCCGGGCTGCCCTTGAACTGTCGTCGTGACTTAAGGGGCGTTCCGCATTCCGTCAACGCTCAGGCGGCCGAAAACCAAGGAGATATCGATGCTGCGCGAACGTTTCACCGCCGACATGAAGGAAGCCATGAAGGCTGGGGAAAAGGGCCGGCTCGGGGCCATTCGCCTGATCCAGGCTGCTCTCAAGGACAAGGACATCGAGGCCCGCGGCGCCGGCAAGGAGCCGCTCTCCGACGAGGAGATCCTGGCCATGCTGCAGAAAATGGTGAAGCAGCGCCAGGAATCGATCGCCATGTACGAGCAGGGCGGCCGCACGGAGCTGGCTCAGCAGGAAAAGGACGAGGTCGCGGTGATCACCTCCTACCTGCCGCAGCAGATGGACGAGGCCGAGACGAAGGCGGCCATCGAGGCCGCCATCGCCGAGACCGGCGCCGCCTCCATGAAGGACATGGGCAAGGTCGTGGGTGCCCTTCGGGCCAAGTATGCCGGCCGCATGGACTTCGCCAAGGCGAGCGGGCTGGTGAAGGACATGCTGCCGAAGGGGTGAGCCCCTCTCAGGCGCTCGCCGTCATCCCTGGACTTGTTTCGGGGATCCACGTCTTGAACCCGCTTAAGATTTGAATGGCCGGGACAAGCCCGGCCATGACGAAGGAATACTGGTGAGCGGGCCCCTACGGCTTGGCCGCCGGAGCCGCCGCATTGGCCTCAGGCGCCTGGCCAGGGTTGCCGAAATTGCCCATCCGGCGGCTGCGGGCCTCTTCTGCACGCTGCTGAAGCTCCTCCTGGATCTTCTTCTGCTGCTCGGCCAAAACCTGCGGATCCACCGGCGGGCCATCGAAAGCCTTGCCGAAATCGTCCATCGGGATCGCGAATGTCACGACCTTGCCGGCTTGGTTCCGGGCGCTGACGGTCAGGGACGTGCCTTTCTTGAGTGTCGCGACCAAGTCGTCCTTCACGGCTGCCTCGGCGAAGCAGCCATGAGGGAAACAGGTGGAATAGCGGCCGGCCACGGGCTGGCTCTTCTCCGCGGCGATCCGGATGCCGGGCTGGACGAGCAGGCCGAGCGGCATGAGGATCCGCAGGGTCTTCGATGCATTCTTGGCCTTCACGTCATAGAGAGCCACGGCAAGGACGCGCTGCCCCTTGTCGGTGACGAAGTCGCGTGTGGTGTAGCAGATTTCGGCCTTTGCCCGATCATCCTTGTCGCAGACCTTCGTCCATTCGGGCTGGGCGGGCGATGCCTTGAGGCCGACCACCACGGGAGCGGCAGCCGGAGGCTGGGCCTGCTGGTTTTTGGGGGCAGGCTGCTCCTTTGGTGCGGGTTGCTTCGGCTTCTGGGCTTGGCCCGAGGTCTGTGCCAGACCCGGCAGGGGGGTGAGCGCCAGCATCGAGGCAATCACCGTCGTAGGAAGGCGGGAAGGAATGGGCATTGCGGGAGTTCTCCTCTCGTTGAACTGAACTGTCATCGGCCGGCTCTCCCAGGAGCTGAGGGGCGCTCGGCTGGAACCCGCCTTGGGGATCGGCCGTCTATCGGGCAGGTTGATGTCAGAATTTGGATGATGGGTCGTTAAGGCCGATCTGCAGGAGAGAGCGAATGAACAAGGGATTTGGCGTGACCGTGACGGTGCCGCAGCCGGACGGCCAGGAACCGAAGACCGCCCCCTTGGTGGTGGTCGCCCGCGATGAGCAGGATGCCGAACTGGTTGCCGTTCAGGCAGCAGGGCCGAACTCTTCCGCCGAAACCCTGCGCGAACTCACGGACGAGGAGGTTCTGGCTTACGATCTCGATCTCCAGGCGCATGGCAGCGCGAAAGTCCTGCCCATCCTCAATCTTTGATCCTCCCGGATCAGGGCGAAGCGCCGCAGCGACCGGCACCATCGTCTGAGTGTTCAAGGTCCTGCTTTGCTGCTAGGCAGATTAGATCTTTTCCAAGATCCTCGCCAATGTCCTCGCAGTCCATCGTCGTCGTGTCCCTGGTCCATCTGCCGATTCCGTCCGCTGCCGCCCAGGCGGGGCGAGGCCGGGACGGGCATGGGCAAACCGCGATGACTGCGCGCGATGCCTGGGAAAATCGTGCCACCGGTGAGCGCAATGTACGGTAAGCCGGACACTTCTATGCACGCTCCAGCAGATGCCCCAGCGGACCGCCTCCGGCTCTTCTTTCAGCAGGCGCCCGGGATGATCGCCATCCTCAGCGGGCCCGATCACGTGTTCGAGTTTGCCAACACGGCCTATCTCGATCTCGTCGGCCGGCACGAGGTCGTCGGCCAGCGGGTGCGTGACGTGCTGCCCGAGCTGGAGCAGCAGGGCACTGTCGCCTTACTCGACAAGGTCTATGCCACGGGCGAGCCGTTCATCGGGCGGCGGATGCCGGTCACTTTCCCGCGACAGGCGAACGCTCCGGCGGAAACCCGCTACATGGATTTCGTCTACCAGCCGGTGGTGGACGACCAAGCGCGCGTGACCGGCATCTTCGCCCAGGGCTTCGATGTCACCCGGCAGGTTGAGACCGAAGCGGCCTTCAGTGAAAGCGAAGCCCGCTACCGGCTCTTTTCGGAGGAGACCCGGGAGGGCGTGGTCATCCACAACGGCGACGTCATCCTCGACTGCAACCCGGCCTATGCCCGCCTCTTCGGTTATGGCGATGTGGCCGAGGTCGTCGGGCTGCCGAGCACGGCCTTCGTGACCCCGAAGAGCGCGGCGCTTCTTCAGGAGAAGGGCGCCCTGGGCAGTGAAGAGCCCTACGAGATCGAGGCGATCCGCAAAGACGGCTCCGTCTTTCCGGCCGAGTTCGTGGGGCGCGTGGCCACATGGAAGGGCCAGAAGGTGCGGATCGGCTTGGCGCGCGATCTCACCGAGCGCAAGCGACGCGAGGCTGCCTTGCGGGAGAGCGAGGCCCACTTTGCTGCGATCTTCGACCAATCCGCCGCCGGGCTTGCGGAGGCTGACCTGACCGGGCGACTTCTCCGTGTGAATGATCGGTTCTGCGAGATCTCTGGCTATGCCCGCGAGGAACTTGTGAATGGCCGGCGCATGCAGGACATCACCCATCCTGACGATCTGCCCGGAAACCTCGTTCTCTTCCAGAGGTCGATCGAGACCGGCGAACCGTTCGATATTGAAAAGCGCTATGTTCGACCGGACGGTTCGGAGGTCTGGGTCAGCAATACGGTGACCTTGATCCGCGACGCGTTGGGCGAGGCGCACTCGATGGCGTCGGTCAGCATCGACCTCACGGCCCGCCGGGATGCGGAGGCCGCCTTGCGGCAGAGCGAGTCCCGCCTTCGGCTGGCGCTCGATGCCGGCCGGATGGCCGTGTGGGAAAGCGACAGCCGCACCAATACCGTGCGGACCTCCCCTGAGCTCAACCGCCTTCTCGGTTTCCCCGAGGAAGCGTCTCCGAGTATCGAGGAGATCAGGGCCCGCTATGCGCCGGGGGCTCAGGACAGGCTCCGGGCGGCCGCTGCCGCTGCGCTCGCAAGGGGTGAGCGCAATGCCGAGGAAGAGCTCGAAATCCTTTGGCCTGATGGCTCCCGTCATTGGCTGCTTCTCAGGGCAGACCTGGAGGTGATGACAGGGGAGGATGGTGCCGTCTCCATCAAAGCCACGGGCGTTGCCTTCGAGATCACCGAGCGCAAGCTGTGGGAGGAGCGTCAGCGCCTTCTCATCAATGAGCTCAATCATCGCGTGAAGAACACGCTTGCCACAGTGCAGTCGATCGCTCTCCAGAGCTTTCGCCACACGAATGCTGCAACCGGTTCGAACGTCACGGCCTTTCAGGAGCGCCTGTTTGCCCTGGCACGGGCGCACGACATTCTCACCCGCGACAATTGGGAGGGTGCCGAGCTTCGCGACATCGTCGGCGAGGTGATTGAACCCTATTGCCGCGAATCCAGCGGGCGCTGCGACATCGATGGGCCTCGCGTCCGCCTGACGCCCAGCATGGCGCTCGCCCTGTCCATGGCCGTTCATGAGCTTGCGACCAATGCGGCGAAGTATGGGGCTTTGTCGGTGTCCGACGGGCAGGTGTCGATCTCTTGGTCGATCGCTCCGGGCGAGCCGAGACAGCTGACCCTGTGCTGGCAGGAGCGGGGAGGCCCTCCCGTCGCGTTCCCTGCGCGCAATGGGTTCGGCACGAGGCTGATCGAACGAAGCCTTGCGCAGGAACTGGCGGGCGAGGTAAGCCTCGCCTATGTTCCGACGGGCGTTGTGTGCACCGTCAAGGCTCCGCTGCCGGAGGCCATGGCTTAAAGTCTCTCCCGTTCAGGGACGGGACCTCGGGATCGGGCTCGAATGCCGGGGCTTCGGAGCCTCCACGAGGCGGAAGCGCACGGGAGCGGATGTCCAGCCGGACGGCAGCTTCAACGAGATATCGCATGTCGTAAAGAGGCTCTGTCCCTCGGCGTTTCTGACTTCGAAGACATAGCCGGGCCGCTCGAGCTGCGGGCATTCCTTCCAGCGATCGAAATCAATCCACTCGCTCAAGACCCTCTCCCGTCACAGGTAGAAATCCGCCGATTTCAGCGACACGATCTTAGTCAGGCGGATCTGAAGATCGGCCACCGCGTCGCCATTCACGTCGCCTGACAGAACACCGTCACGGAGGTTCAATTGCCCACCCTTGCCCGTGAAGGCATGGCCCCCGATGAACGAGAAAGCCTGGTTGCCGGACGACTTAGTATTGGCATCGATGGTCCGCAGGTCGATCCTGTCCGTGCCGGACACGAAATCCACAATGGTGTCCCGCGCGCGAGGCGCGCTGTTGCTCAGCGCCTTGAACACGAAGAGATCGGCTCCCGATCCACCGGACAGAACGTCGGCTCCTGCGCCGCCATAGAGAGTGTCGCGACCGCTGGAACCATAGAGGGTGTCGGCGCCGAGGCCGCCATCGAGATGATCGTTGCCGTCGGCTCCCTTGAGCCGGTCGGAGCCGCCGCGGCCGTAGAGGCGATCCGATCCGGAGCCGCCCGTGAGAGCGTTCGCGGAATTGCTGCCTTTCAGCATGTCGGCATAGGCGCTGCCGGTCAGGTTCTCGATGCTGATGTAGCGATCTCCGGAGGCATCCTGCGTGTTCCTCCACGCGGCCATGAGATCCGCCGCGACGCTGGCCTTGGCTGTCGCGTAGCTGGCCGTATCCGTTCCGGTGCCGCCATCGAGGGTGTCGTGGCCCGCTCCGCCGATCAGAACATCGTTCCCTTTCTGGCCGTAGATGGCATCGTTCCCATCCGCGCCGTAGAGCCTGTCGGCCGTACCGGCGCCCATGAGAACGAGATCCTGCTTGGCTTGAGGATCCTCCAGGACGGGCGGTTCGTCCCCCACGGAAAGTACGCTCGTCACAGGCGGCTCGGCCACGATGAGAGGTTCAGTCACCACCACCTGCGCGGCGGTCAGCTCCGCGAGCGAGTAGATCCTGTCGCTGAACTGGAACGCCTCGATATTCCGGACGATGTCCGAGCCGTCCAATGCGCTCTTGCGCAGGTCCGACACCTGCAGCGATCCGTCGGCCAGCAGCGTGACGCTGTAATCCGAGCGCCGGCTGCCGAAGATCGCGGTGTCGCTGCCGGCTCCGCCATCGAGCAGGTCGTCGCCTCCGGCGCCGGTGAGCCTGTCGTTTCCGGCATTGCCCTTGAGCGTATTCGCCGCCTGGTTGCCGACAATCGTATCCGCGCCCATTCCGCCGATGGCATTCTCGATCAGCGAGCGCGTGTCGCCTTTATGGAGCAGGGCATTGGCGATGTTGCCAGCCGCCAGCCGCGAACCGTCATAGTGCAGCTTGGCGAGTTGGCCCGAAGCCGTGGTGGTCCAGCCTCCGGGGCGCAGGTCGACCTTCAGGTTGGTGCCGTAATTCGAGAAATCGTAGGTGTCGTTGCCGCCGCCGTCCCAGATCGTCAGCAGGATCCTGTTGCCGCCGGGAGCGCCCTGGCCGACGCCGTCGACGAACATCTCGCCGGTCGTCGCGCTCCAGGTATAGACCGTGCCGGCGCCGTTGGTGGCGTAGTTGGCCCCGTAGAGATGCTGCAGGGCCGCGATGTCGAGCATCATCAGCGATTGGGCATAGCCCCAGGTCTCGTTCGGATAGCCGCCTGTCGTCGAGGCGCCGATATACGAGCGATAGCTCATGACCGTGTACTCCATAGAGTCACGGTCGTCCGGCATGCCGGCCTCGTGGGGATGCTCCAGCCCGAGGGCATGGCCGATCTCATGAATGAAGGTGAGGAAGGCGTAGTCGCCCTTCACGGGCTTGCTGTAGGCGCCGCTCGACTTGTTGAACCAGGCATCGCCCCCCTCGGCAGCCGGGGTCGGAAAGTAGGCCCAGGCGGTGCTGGGCAGGTTCGACAGGCCGAACCGCAGGTCGGCATGGTCGAATGTCGTCTCGGTGATCTCCGTGAAGGTGATCTTCGCCACCGAGGCGAGCATCGACAGGGCGGTGCGGGCGGTCGCCTGCTGGAGGGCGCTGAGGACCCCGAAGGTGGCGGTTTCCCCATTGCCGTAGGACGTGCCGTAGAGGGAGGCGGTTGTCGGAAAGCTGTAGGTGAGATCGTTGACGGCCCATTTCAGGTTTCCGAGAAGGCCGTCAATGTAAGTATCGCCGGTCGAACCGATTGCTGTAACAGCAGGCATTGGCCCTTGCTCCAAAAATGCTTTGTTATGGAATTCGCAATGCTGAAATGCTGGCACTTGGCCGTAAATATTCTTGCAACAAGCGACGCAACCGACGCAGAATCTGGCTCCTGCTTTGCAGGCGAATCAGAAGGTAAGCGGTCAGCTAAGCCTTGAGAAGATACCTTCCGGCGCCTACGACGAGGTCGCGCTCCGGCCCGGAGGGGCTGCTCCTGTGGATTATGGGCACAGAAAAGCTTGGCCGTTCCGTTTTTGCGCTCCCACCCTGCCGCCCTAGGTTATGCAACAGGTTTGGAGACTGACGCTTCGTGCGATACCCGCCCCAAATTCTCGAAGAGATCCGCGCCCGGCTGCCGACCTCGGCGGTCGTGGGCAAGCGCGTGCGTCTCAGGAAGGCCGGGCGTGAATGGAAGGGATTGTCGCCCTTCAACGCGGAGAAGACGCCGAGCTTCTACGTGAACGATCAGAAGCAGTTTTATCACTGCTTCTCCTCCGGCAAGCACGGGGACATCTTCACCTTTCTCATGGAGACGGAGGGGCTGTCCTTTCCCGAGGCCGTCGAGCGGCTCGCCGGAGAGGCGGGGGTGCCGCTTCCCAAGCTGTCCCAGGAGGACCGGCAGGAGGAGGTCAAGCGCAAGAGCCTCTACGACGTCATGGAACTGGCGGCGGCGTTCTTTGAGGCTTCATTGCAGGACCGGGTCGGGACCAAGGCGCGGGATTACCTGGCCGGCCGTGCTTTGAGCCGGGACACGCAGGCGCGCTTCCGCATCGGCTATGCGCCGCCAGAGCGGTTCGCCCTGCGGGACCATCTCGCCGGCAAAGGCGTGCCCATCGACATGATGGTGGAGGCGGGCCTCCTGATCGCAGGCGAGGACGTGAAGGTTCCTTATGACCGCTTCCGCGACCGGGTGATGTTCCCGATCTGCGACCTGCGCGGCCGGGTGATCGCCTTCGGCGGACGGGCCATGAGCGCCGACGTGCCGGCCAAGTACCTGAACTCCCCCGACACCCCGCTCTTCAACAAGGGGCGGCTCCTCTACAACTACCATTTCGCCCGCCAGCCGGCCCATGACCGGGGCACCGTGATCGCCGTGGAAGGCTATGTGGACGTGATCTCGCTCAACGTGGCGGGCTTTCCCCATGCGGTGGCGCCGCTGGGCACGGCGCTGACGGAGGATCAGCTCACCCTGCTCTGGCGCCTCGCCGAGGAGCCGATCCTCTGCTTCGACGGCGACAAGGCCGGCCAGCGGGCCGCTTACCGGGCCCTTGACGTTGCCCTGCCGAACCTGATGCCGGGCAAGTCCCTGCGCTTTGCCATGCTGCCCGAGGGGCAGGACCCGGACGACCTCGCCCGCGGCGGCGGACCTGCAGCCGTGGAGCGGGTGCTCGCCGCGGCCAGGCCCCTGGTGGACGTGCTCTGGACCCGGGAGCTTGAGGCCGGCCCCCTCGATACCCCGGAGCGGCGAGCGGCCCTGGAGCGGCGGCTGCGCGAATCACTTGCCCTGATTCGCGACGAAACCCTGAAGAAATACTACCGGGAGGAGGTGGGAAGCCGCCTCGCGGCCTTGAGTCCCGACACCCGGGGGAGCCGTTTCAACCGCCAGGGCGGCAGCCCGCGCCGGGATTTCCAGAAGCCTCAGCCCATGACGCCAAGCTCCCCCTTAAGCGTCTCGCCGATGCTGGCCCGCTCTGCGCTCTTTGCCGGCGGAACGGCCGAGTCTCCCCGCGAGGCTATGATCCTCTGCACCTTCCTGGTTCACCCGGAACTCCTTCAAAATCATGCGGAAACCCTTGCAGATCTTGAACTTGAACGGCGCTCTACCCAAATGGTGCGCAGTCTCCTGCTCGATGGAGCGGCGAGCGGCGAACCTGCCGACCTGACGGTCATGAGGGCCCGCCTTGAGCGGGCCGGTCTGACGGCCGAGGCTGACAGGCTGACGGCTCTGGTCCGTCCCGGCGACCGATGGATGCTCGATCCTCACGCGGACCCCTTGCGTCTTGAGGACGCATTGAGGCAAGCCATCACCTTGCATCGCCGCGCCCGCACGTTACATAGCGAACTTCGAGCAGCCGAGCGCGCACTCGCCGAAGATGACAATGAGGCCAATCTCGCCTGGCTGCGGGAGGTCCAGAACCAGCTGTCTTCCGTCGAGGGTGCCGAGGCCGACATGGACGACGCAGCGATCCCCGGGGGTCACTGATGGTCAGGGTTTCAAAAGTGCGGCAGGACGGGCGGCTGCCACAGTTTGAGCAGGAGATGGTTAACGGTTAGTCAGCGACTCACTGTTTATAATCGGGAATGAATTTCGGGTGGCGGAGCCTTCAAGGCTGGCCGCCCTTTCGCGCAGCGCAGGTCCTGTAGGGGGGACAGGCGGGGCGCTGGAGTTGAGCAAAGCATGGCAACGAAGACAACCGGCGGCGACGAAGGCGATACCACGACCACCGAGCAGCAGACCGATGGGCCTCTGCTCGACCTGAGCGATGCCGCTGTCAAGCGGATGATCAAGCTCGCGAAGAAGCGCGGCTATGTCACCTATGACGAACTGAACGAAGTTCTGCCTCCCGAGGAGTTCAACTCGGAGCAGATCGAGGACGTACTTGGCCAGCTCTCCGAGATGGGCATCAACGTCGTCGAGTCCGAAGAAGCGGAAGAGGGCGAGAAGCCTGAGGCCGAGGAGGAGGAAGCCGAGGGCGGCGATCTCGTCGAGGCGTCCCAGACCCGCGCCGTCGCCGTTCGCGAGACCACGGCCAAGGAGCCGACCGACCGCACAGACGATCCGGTGCGCATGTACCTGCGCGAGATGGGCTCCGTGGAGCTTCTCTCCCGCGAGGGCGAGATCGCGATCGCCAAGCGCATCGAGGCCGGCCGTGAGGCCATGATCGCGGGCCTCTGTGAGAGCCCGCTGACCTTCCAGGCCATCATCATCTGGCGCGACGAGCTCGTCGAAGGCCGGGTGCTCCTGCGCGACATCATCGACCTCGAGGCCACCTATGCCGGCCCCGACGGCAAGGGCGCGCCCAAGGTGGATGCCCTGGGCGAGGGCGAGACGGAGGAAGAGGCGCCCGAGACCGAGGAGGGGATGACCCCGCCCGAGGGCGATCTCGACGACGACGACATGGAGAATAACGTGTCGCTCTCGGCCATGGAGGCCGAGCTGAAGCCGCGCGTTCTCGAGACCTTCGACTCGATTGCCGACAACTACAAAAAGCTGCGCCGCCTGCAGGTCGAGCATGTGGAACAGCGCATGCAGAACAAGCAGCTGACCCCGGCTCAGGAGCGCAAGTACAAGGAACTCAAGGCGGATATCGTTGCTTCGGTGAAGTCGCTGTCGCTGAACAACAACCGCATCGAGGCTCTGGTCGAGCAGCTCTACGACATCAACAAGCGCCTCATCTCCCATGAGGGCCGCCTGATGCGCCTGGCCGAGAGCCACGGCGTCGCCCGCGAGGAGTTCCTGAAGCACTACCAGGGCTGGGAGCTCGACCCCAAGTGGGTGCTGCGCGTGTCCAAGCTCGGCGGCAAGGGCTGGAAGGACTTCGTCGCCAAGGCGAAGGACGGCATCCACGACCTGCGCGAGAACATCCACAATCTGGCGAGCGAGACCGGCCTGGAGATCCAGGAGTTCCGCCGCATCGTCATGATGGTGCAGAAGGGCGAGCGTGAGGCCCGTCAGGCGAAGAAGGAAATGATCGAGGCGAACCTGCGCCTCGTGATTTCCATCGCCAAGAAATACACGAACCGCGGCCTGCAGTTCCTGGACCTGATCCAGGAGGGCAACATCGGCCTCATGAAGGCGGTCGACAAGTTCGAGTACCGGCGCGGCTACAAGTTCTCGACCTATGCCACTTGGTGGATCCGGCAGGCGATCACCCGCTCGATCGCCGACCAGGCCCGCACGATCCGTATCCCGGTGCACATGATCGAGACGATCAACAAGATCGTCCGCACCTCGCGCCAGATGCTGCACGAGATCGGCCGCGAGCCGACTCCGGAGGAGCTGGCGGAGAAGCTTGCCATGCCGCTGGAGAAGGTGCGCAAGGTGCTCAAGATCGCCAAGGAGCCGATCTCGCTTGAGACGCCCATCGGCGACGAGGAGGATTCACACCTCGGCGACTTCATCGAGGACAAGAACGCGATCCTGCCCATCGACGCGGCGATCCAGAGCAATCTTCGTGAGACAACGACGCGCGTTCTCGCCTCGCTCACCCCGCGCGAGGAACGCGTGCTGCGCATGCGCTTCGGCATCGGCATGAACACCGACCACACCCTCGAGGAGGTCGGCCAGCAGTTCTCGGTGACCCGCGAGCGCATCCGCCAGATCGAGGCGAAGGCCCTGCGCAAGCTGAAGCATCCTTCGCGGAGCCGGAAGCTCCGGAGCTTCCTGGACAACTAAGCGAATTAAGAAGGCGGGCTTTGGAGCCCGCCTTTTTTCATCTCATGGCGCTTCCGCACATCGCCAACAGGGAGGGGCTAATGACCGCTAAGACGTCGCTGAAGGCTGCAAGAATGGTCGCGTCGAACCCTGTCGCTGGGAAGCCCGCGCAGCCGAACCTTCTCTCAGGCGGCAACCCCCAGATTGCGTTGGGCTACGGTGATGCTCCCGTGCAGGCCTATATCGCCGCCATGCCGGGCTGGAAGAGCGAGGTCGGACGCCATCTCGACGAGGTCATCACGCGTAACGTCCCCGGCGTGCACAAGGCCGCCAAATGGAACTCGCCGCTCTACGGACTTGAGGGTCAGGGATGGTTTCTCGGCATCCACTGCTTCGCGAAGTACATCAAGGTCGCCTTCTTTCGCGGCGCGTCGCTGAACCCTGTTCCTCCCGAAACGTCCAAGCAGAAGGACGTGCGATACTTCCACATCCGAGAGAACGACCCATTCAATGAGGATCAATTCGCCGCCTGGGTGAAGCAGGCCAGCCAATTGCCCGGCGAACGGATGTAAGCCACTCCCCGGCTTGTCGCTCCCGGTTGAGCAGCGCGCCTAGAGCGGTGCCCCGGACGACGGCTGCGCGCCCGATCCGATGCTGCCGGTGGTGTCCTCCTGTTTCGGCAGGAGCGCCGGAACGATGCCGTCCGCGACGAGCGTGTGAAGCTGGCCGATGTAGTTGTCCTCCCGTGACGGCTCCGTCGGGTCGGATGTCATGGTGACCGTCAGTCCGAGGCTCGGGATCACGTAGAGCATCTGCCCGCCGAATCCCCAGGCGTAATGCGCCTTGTGTCCACGCATGTCGCGCATGAACCAGCCATAGCCGTAAGAGTCGCCGGTGAAGGGGGATGAGGTACGCGGGGTCCAGGATTCCCTGATCCAGTTCTCCGGCACCACGCGCTTGCCGTCGATCATGCCGCCCTGGCGGTACATCTCGCCGAAGCGGTGCAGCGCACGCGGCGAGAGCGCCATCTCGTTGCCGCCGAGATAGATGCCCTGCGGATCGCGGGTCCAGGGCGCAACGTCGATCTCCAGCGGCTCGCCGAGCCAGTCGCGGGCAAGCTCCAGGGTGCTGCGCTTCGAGGCGCGTGTGAGCGCGGCCGAGAGAAGATGCGTGCTGCCGGTGGAATAAAGCATGCGCCCGCCCGGCTCATCCACGAACGGCCGTGAGAGCGCATCCCTCACCCAGTTGCCGCTGCTGATCCAGGCGCCGTAATTCCGGCCCGAGGTGCGCTCCAGCCCGGCCTGCATGGAGAGCAGATGCCCGATGGTGATCTGCCTCACGCGCGGATCGGCGTCGTCCGGGATGCTCTGTTCCAGGATCGACGCCACCGGCTGGTCGACACCCTGCAGCACCTCCCGCTCGATGGCGATGCCGACAAGCGCCGACATGATGGTCTTGGAGGCCGACTTGATGTTCGTCGGGCGGTCCAGCCGTGTGCCGCCGAACGCCTGCTCGGCCAGGGCGGTTCCGTTGTGGGTGACGATGAGCGAGCGCAGGTTGGGCAGATCCCTGGCGCGCTCGACCGTCTCCTCGATCAGCCGGGTGTCGGGGGCTGCCGACGCAGGGGAGGCGGGCTGAGCCCCGGCACCGATGCTGCCGGCGACCAGGAGCACGAGCGACAATCCGGCGTTCCGGAAGCCGGAGTAAAGGCGAGAAGGCATGCTGGTTCTGATATCCCGTTATTGCCGAACAAGATTTGAGATGAGCCTGCGTTCCTCGCCCGCACTCCGCCACACGCCAATGTGAGCCGCACCCCCATGCACGGGAGCGGCCTCAGCCCTGCGCCTGCGACATTTGTTCTCCGCCGTATGAAGCATTATTTTGCGACCCTAATCGTAAATACAAGGCAATCCACATGTTGCAATCGTGGTTTACGCGCCCGCTCTGGCAGCGGGTCGCGGTGGGCTTCGCCCTCGGCATTGTCGCGGGCGTCCTCGCCGGCGAGCAGGCGGCAATCTGGTTCAAGCCGCTCGGCGACATCTACCTGAACCTCGTGCGGATGATCGTGATCCCGCTTGTGTTCTTCACCATCACCTCCAGCGTGGCGAGACTGGCGGAAGCGGGCAACGTGGCTCGCTTAGGCCTGCGCACCCTGTTCTGGTTCGTCGCCACCTCGGCAATCGCCGTACTGGTGGGCCTCGCGTTCGGCCACCTGATCGACCCGGGCCTTGGCCTGTCGAACCTGCCGCTGGGCGAGGTGAAGCCGCGCACCATCCCGACGCCGCTTGAGGTGCTGATCGGCATCGTGCCCACGAACCCGATCAAGGCCATGGCCGACACAAACGTGCTGCAGGTGCTGTTCTTCTCCGGCATCGTCGGCGCGGCCCTCGTGTCGCTTGGCGAGAAGACCGCCGGCATCCGCAATCTGGTCGATCAGGGCGCGGCGCTCGTGTTCCGCATCACCCGCTGGGTGCTGCAGCTCACGCCCATCGGCACCTTCGGGCTCATCGCCTGGGTGGTCGGGCGCTACGGCCTTGCCTCACTGCTGCCGCTTGGCAAGTTCATCGCCGCCATGTACCTCGCCTGCCTGTTCCACATCATCGTGGTTTATGGCGGCCTCCTGAAGCTGCACGGTCTCAAAGCCGGCCGCTTCTTCCGTGGCGCGCTGCCGGCGATGCAGATGGCCTTCGCCACCTCGTCGAGCCTTGCAACGCTGCCGATGTCGCTTCGCGTTGCGGTGGAGAAGCTCGGCGTGCCGCAGAGCTATGCCAGCTTCGCGGTGCCGCTTGGCGCCAACGTGAAGATGGACGGTTGCGGGGCGATCTATCCGGCCATCGCGTCGATCTTCATCGCGCAGTATTTCGGGCTCGACCTCACGCTCACGCAGTACGTGCTCATTGGCCTCACGGCGGTGCTCGGTTCGCTCGGCACAGCCGGCGTGCCCGGCACCTCCATCGTGATGCTGACGCTGACCTTGAGCACCGCCGGCCTGCCATTGGAGGGCATCGGCTACATCGTGGCCATCGACCGCGTGGTCGACATGATGCGCACCATGACCAACGTCACCGGCCAGGTTCTCGTGCCCGTGCTCGTGGCGAAGGAGGAGGGCGTTCTTGATCAGGCCGTCTATGACGGCGCAATCGAGACACGCACGCCTGCCCGCGAGACGGTTCTGGTCGCAGCCGAATAAGGGACTAGGACAGCCAATCAACAAAAAGGCGGGCCTGAAAGCCCGCCTTTTTCTTTGCCGATGAATGTGAACTCAGAACAGAAAGTCCGAGGCACCGATCAGCGAGACCTTCACGTTGAGCAGCGCAATCGACTGTCCGTCGGCCTTGATGATCACGTCATCTGCCTTGCCGTCACCGTCGCCGTGGCCCTTGGCGATGCTGAGTTCGCGGAAGCTCAGGCCGTTGCCGCGCAGCTCGATGCGGTCGACGCCGTTCCTGAAGTCGGCAACCTTGTCCGCGCCCCATTTCCCGGCGAAGCGGAAGGTATCGGCACCGCCGCCGCCGCTCAGGAAATCGCTGCCCGCGCCGCCCGTCAGGACGTCCTTGCCGTCGCTGCCGTAGAGCCTGTCGTTGCCGGCTTCGCCCAGGAGCCTGTCGTTGCCGGCTTCGCCCAGGAGCTTGTCGTTGCCGGCTTCGCCCAGGAGCTTGTCGTTGCCGGTGCCGCCATAAAGCTTGTCGTTGCCGGAGCGGCCGTAGAGCGTGTCATTGCCGCCCAGGCCCTTGATCGTGTTGGCCGCCGCGGTGCCTTTGATCGTGTTGGCCGCTGCCGTGCCGCTGGTCGTATCGCTGCCGGTGGGGGCTCCCGCCGGGTCGATGAGATCGAGCTTCACGTTCGCCGACCCGATGGTCACCTGCTTGGTCACCGGGGAATAGCCGCCGCCCGAGAAAGTCACATTGTAGGTGCCTGCCGCCAGGGCGAGGCTGTAGCCGCCGCCGCTCCCGGTGGTGGTGGTGAACGTGGCTCCGGACGCGCTGACGGCCGACACGGTAAGGCCGCCCAAGCCCTCGCCGATGTCGTAGAACCGGTCGCCGTCCTTGTCGTCCATAGTGACGCCGGTGAGGAAGGCCTTGCTTCCCGAACGGGCGAAGTTCTGCGTGACGAAGGCCGCGTCCCAGGTCAGGTAGCTGCCGGTCTCAAAACCGACGCCGATCTCCTGGAAGTTGGCGTTGAGAATGTTGGCCTTGTGGCCTGGGCTGTTCATCAGGTTGGTGTGCAGGAGTTCCACCTCGTCCTGCAGCCCTGTCGGGCTCCGGAGGCTCGCCCAGGCGATGTTCTCGCCCGAGGCATAGGATCCGGTGAAGCTGTAGCCGGCGTTGATCATCCGCTGATGTGCGGACGAATTGCCCAGCCCCGTATGGGAGAAAACATCGGCCGAGATCATCCAGTTGCTGTGCGCATCCGCCGATTCGTTGAGATCGCCGTTGAAGGCCAGCGGCTGGGCGCCGGCCGTCGCGCGCTCCCGGTTCACCAGTTCGAGCATCAATTGCTCGTAGGACGTTGCCTGAGACATGAAATACCCCTTGTTCCAAATCGGTTGTCCCGGTTGCCGGGCTTATTGCTTGGTTTTCGCTCTTATCGACGAAATGGGAAAAAGTTGTGACCCATGCGATACTATGTTGCAGGTGAGCCGGGCTCAGGCAGGAGCAGGAGCCTGACCCGCCTGCGCCGTAGCCCTGGATTGCAGGATGGGCAGGGGATCGGCACCCCGATATGGGCTATAGGAGGAGCGGAAACGCTGCAGAAGGTCCGAGCCCTAGGTCGGTCCCATCAAGAAGAACCCGCGATGGACACGAAAACACCCGTCATGCCCGCTGCCCCCCTCCAGATCGCTGCCGAGAGGGTTGCGGTGCCTGTGCTCGCCGCCATCAGCGTGTCCCACCTGCTGAACGACCTAATCCAGTCGCTGCTTCCGGCGATCTACCCGATCCTGAAGGACAATTACCGGCTCGATTTTGGCCAGATCGGCCTGCTGACGCTCACCTTCCAGATGAGCGCATCGCTGCTGCAGCCGCTGGTCGGCACGTTCACGGACCGCAGGCCGCAGCCCTTCTCCCTCGTGGTCGGCATGGGCTTTACTCTGGTCGGCCTGTTGACGCTCTCGCAGGCTCATTCCTATCCGCTGCTTCTCCTCGGCGCGGCGCTTGTCGGCATGGGCTCGTCGGTGTTTCATCCGGAATCCTCCCGCGTCGCCCGCATGGCCTCGGGCGGGCGGCACGGGCTGGCGCAGTCGGTGTTCCAGGTCGGCGGCAATGCGGGCACGGCCCTGGGGCCGCTGCTTGCAGCCTTCATCGTGGTGCCGTTCGGACAAGGCAGCATCGCCTGGTTCTCCGCCGTGGCGCTGCTCGCCATGCTGATCCTGTTTACGGTCGGGCGCTGGTACCGGGACAAGCTGGTGGAGCTTAAGGCTAAGCCGAAAGCCCCTGAGAGGACATCTTCCTTCTCACGCGGGCGTATCGTCTTGTCGATCACGATCCTGATGCTGCTGGTCTTCTCGAAGAACTTCTACATGGCGGGGCTCACCAGCTACTACACCTTCTACCTGATCGCGAAGTTCCAGGTGTCGGTGCAGGATGCGCAGGTGTATCTCTTCATCTTCCTCGGAGCTGTGGCAGCCGGTACGCTGCTCGGCGGTCCGGTCGGCGACAGGATCGGCCGGCGCTACGTGATCTGGATCTCGATCCTCGGGGTACTGCCGTTCACGCTCCTGCTGCCCTATGCCAGCCTGTTCTGGACCGCAGTGCTGAGCATCGTCATCGGTGTAGTGCTCGCCTCCGCCTTCTCGGCGATTCTTGTCTACGCAACGGAGCTCGTGCCCGGCCGCGTCGGCATGATCGCTGGCCTGTTCTTCGGCCTGTCATTCGGCATGGGTGGCCTGGGCGCCGCGGCCCTGGGTCAGCTCGCCGACATGACGAGCATCGAGACCGTCTACAAGGTGTGCTCGTTCCTGCCGGCGATTGGATTGCTCGCGTACTTCCTGCCGAAGATTGAGAAAGCGCGCGTTTGAGGTGAGGTTGGCCCTGTCAGAGCAGGGCCTCCCTCGCGGCGCTCTCAAGCGCCTTCATCATCGCCCGGTACGGCCCTGGCCCATGGCTGATGCGGGCAACGCCGAGTTCCGCAAGGCGCGCAGCCGGCGGCATTGCTGCGTTGAACATGACATTCACCGGCAGGGGAGAGCTTTCGACGATGCGGGCGATCAACCTCTCATTGACGAGCCCAGGCACGAAGAAGCCATCCGCGCCGGCATCGGCATAGGCGCGCCCGCGTTCGAGCGCCTCCGCGACGAGGCCTTCATGCGCGTCCGCCGGGGCAGCGAGAAACACGTCGGTGCGCGCATTGAGGAAGGCGGGAACGCCCAGCCTGTCGGCTGCATTCCTCGCGCCTTTCAGCCGCGCAGCCTGTTCGGAGATCGGGCGCAACGGTCCGGTCTCACGCGCGCTGTCCTCGAGATTGCAGCCGATGGCGCCGGCCTGCACCGCGCGGGCAACGCTTGCGCCGGCTTCCTCGGGGTTGCTTCCATAGCCGCTCTCCAGATCGATGGTCACCGGAAGATCGGTGGCGGCCGTGATGCGCTCCAGATTGGCCAGCGCCAGATCGAAGGGCATATGCTCGCCGTCCTCGAAGCCATGCGCCGCTGCGACGGACCAGCTGCCGGTTGCGAGCGCTTTCGCACCGCTTGCGCCCACGGCTTTCGCGGTGCCCGCATCCCAGACATTGAACAGGATGACCGGGTTGCCCGGAACGTGCAGCGCCTTGAACGTCTGGGCCTTCGTGACTTGATCGGACATCTGTAACCTCAAGGCTGTGATTGTGATGTTACCATACGCTGCTCATGGTTCAGCAGCCATTGCTTGCGCCAGATCTTGCCGCCGTAGCCGGTCATGGATCCGTCGGCGCCGATCACCCGATGACAGGGAATGATGATCGCCACCTGATTGGCGCCGTTCGCCCGCGCCACCGCCCGCGCCGCCTCGGGGCGATCCATCGCGCGGGCAAGCGCGCCATAGCTGCGTGTCTGACCGACCGGGATTTGCTGCAGAGCATTCCAGACATTGGCCTCAAAAGCCGTGCCCTTCTGAACGACAGGTATGGTGAACGCCGTCAGCCGGCCAGAGAAGTATTGCTCCACCTCACCGGCGAGCCTGTCGAGCATCGGGTGATGCCCGAAGCGGATCGGCCCAGCACGCTCGCGCAGCCGTTTGATCTCAGTGGGAAGCGCTTTGCGCTCGGCGAATTCGAGCAGGTGGACGCCCGCATCGTCCACCACGGCGAGCATTGCGCCGATGGGCGTGTCGAGCCATTGCGCCGTGAGGATCTGGTGCGCCGTCATGCGTGTCGGCGCATCGCCGATGAGCCGGCTGACAGCTTCGCGAAAGCCGCTGCCGGATTCGTAGCCGGCATCGAGCTGCGCATCCATCACCGAGCCGCCCTGCTGCAAGGTGCCGACGGCAAGCCCCAACCGCTGCGACCGGGCATATTGCGCGAAGGTGACGCCGTATTGGCGCTGAAAGGCGCGGCGTACCGTCGAAGGATCGTAGCCCAGCACCTTCAGGTCGCCCGCACTCCACCGCCGGTCGGGCTCCGCCTTGATACGGTCTTTCAGCGTCTGGAGGGCCTCGCTCGCAGGCGGCTTGATGTCGAGGGGCCTGCAGCGGAGGCACGGACGAAAGCCCGCCTCCTGGGCCGTGTCCCTGCAGGCGAAGAACACGACGTTCGTGCGCTTCGGCTTGCGGGCCGGGCAGGTTAAACGGCAGAAGATGCCGGTGGTCTTCACGCCCACATAAGCGAACCCTTCGTAGGAGGGATCGCGGGCGATCAGGGCGGCAAACAGAGTGTCGTCGTCACGAAGCAGTTGCATGACGATGTTTTAGCGCAGGAGCCGGACCCGTGTCGCCGGAAACGAGGCGTCTATTTCTCGACTGCCGACCTTATTGCCAGGCATAGTTGAAGCTGATGCTGATGCGCTCGGACTCCGCCTCATTGAGGGGTACCTCATGGCGCAGCCAGCTT
Source organism: Microvirga arabica (assembly GCF_016811235.1). Taxonomy (GTDB): domain Bacteria; phylum Pseudomonadota; class Alphaproteobacteria; order Rhizobiales; family Beijerinckiaceae; genus Microvirga; species Microvirga arabica. The sequence goes on along the minus strand of NZ_JAFBID010000020.1, from coordinate 55,711 downwards.
TCCCACAGCAGCACCGTGCCTGGAACCGGCTTCATATAGGCGAACTGCCGATTCTCGGTCTTGGCCTTGGCCTTGCGCGGTGGGGCCGCCATCATGAAGCCGAGACGCGGGTCCTCGAGCTTGAGGGCGCTCGCTCCCTCGGGAATCGTCACGTAATAGGTGCCGCTGATCACCGAATGCGGGTGGATGTGCGAGGTGTGGATGCCGCCGGGGGGCAGGATGTTGATCCACAGGCTGTCCATGACGAGCTTGCGGCCCTGGAGGTCGTATTCAAGCTCCTTGGCGAAGGCCGCCACGTGCTTGTCGATCTCCTTCAGGAGGTCGCCGAAAACCGGGACCCGCCAGGGCAGGTCGTTGAGGGATGCATAGGACGTGTAGCCCGGATAGCCGTGCTTGGCGCACCAGCGCTGGCCGGCCTCGTCGTCCTCGGCAATGGACAGGGAGGCTGCCTCAAGCTCGGCGTTGCGCTGCTCGGCCTTGGAGCCGGTGAGCTCGGCGCGGTAGACTTTGGTGACGAAAAGCGTATCGATGCTGGCCATGGCTCGGCTCTATTACGGGGGCTGCCGTCTGTCAAAATGCTTGCCCGATTGAGGCGCATATCAGCTTTTCCCAGCGATTACCTCCCCGCGCCTTGAAGGTTCCGGGGGAACAACACACCTTGGCCTTATGACGCTTCCTCCCGCCACAGCCTTCTCGGACGATCTCCTGACTATGGCCAAGAGCCTCGACACGGAGAGCCTGTCGCGGGTCGTTGCTCTGCGCGACTGGCTCGTGACCGTCGCGGCCCGCATGGAAGATGCGAACGAGGTCCTCTCCGGCTTCCTCAACCGGCTGATCGATCTGGGCCTGCCGGTCGACCGGGCCGTCTCGGCCATCGAGGCGCTCCACACGGAATATGCCGGCATCGGCCGGTTCTGGACCCGGGAGGAGGGCACGGTCGTGCGATACCTGCCCCACGGGGATCGTCGCGAAGCCGTCTACCAGGCAAGCCCCTTCGCCTATGTGAACCGCACCGGCGAATGGCTCATCCTGGACTTGGACGAGACCGCCGACGATCTCTTCGCCGTCATTCCGGAGCTGAAGGAGGCGGGCTATCGGCAATATGTGACGGTCCCGGTCCTGTTCACCAACGGAGCCGAGAATGCGGTCTCGTTTGCCACCCGGACGCCGGGCGGGTTCGGTCCGCGAGAGCTGACGATCCTGCGCTTGGTCATGCCGTCCTTTGCTCTCGTCACCGAGCTGCGCGCAACCAGCAATCGCCTCGACCAGGTACTGCGCATCTATGTGGGCGACGATCCTCACAAGGCGATCCTCTCCGGCGCCATTCAGCGCGGGCAGGTCACGCGCATCCGCTCGGCCATTCTGTTCGCCGATATGCGAGACTACACACATATCTCGTCGACGCTGAGTCCCGAGAGCGCGGTCGAGCTGCTGAACACCTATTTCGACTGCCTCGTGCCGCCCATCGAAGACGAGGGCGGCGAGGTGCTGAAATATCTGGGCGATGGTGTGCTGGCGATCGTGCGCGACAAGGGTGACGACACGGGCGGCGCGGCGCAATCGGCGCTCACGGCCGCCACCAATGCCCTTCGCCGCATCGAGGCGGCGAACAGCGAGGGGCGCTTCCCCGTGCCGATCAGCGTGGGTTTCGCCCTCCATCACGGCGATGCAGCCTATGGCAATGTGGGCTCCGGCCAGCGCCTCGATTTCACGGTGATCGGACGCGACGTGAATCTCGCCAGCCGCATCGCCGAACTGAACAAGCGCCTGGGCGAGCCGCTGCTCATGTCGAAGCCGTTCGTGGAGCACCTGTGGGGCAATCCTGCGCCGCTCGGAGCCCATGCGGTGGAAGGCTTTGCAGAAGCCATCGAGGTCTACCGGCCGTAAGCGAGCCTCGCTCTCTTCCCGAAAACGAAGAAGGAGCCTCAAGGGCTCCTTCAACACGTCGGTAACAATCTTTACTGATTGGCGTAGCGGAATTCCGGAGCGTTCTCGAGCTGCTCCTTCGTGGCATTCGGCAGGATGGCCCGTTCCGGATAGTCGCGCATCCGATCGCCCGCGGTGACCTGATAGCCGGTGCCGACTGTGCCCGTCGTCTCGGGCTGCTGCATGGTGTTGCTGGTCATTGCGGTATTCGTGCCGGCCGTGTTGGCCGAGCCCGCCGCGCCCATCGTGGTGGAACCAGTCGTCCCGGCTGCGCCAGGCGTGCCTGTCGTTCCCGCGACGCGGTCTTGACTCTGCTGCTGCCACTGGATGACATTGTACGGCACAGCAACGCTGCGCTCGCCCATGCCGAGGAAGCCGCCGACGCCGATGACCACGGCTTCGACCTGTCCCTGGCGGTTTACGAGAACTTCGCTGATGTCGCCGATCCGCTCGTCGTTCTGGTTGTAGACGTTGACCCCTTCCAGCCGCGATGCACGCCACAGATCGGAGCGGTTCTGCGTGATGTACTGAACCTCGCTGCCCTGCATGGCAGTTCCAGCGCCCTGGTTCATGGGCGCTTGCATGGTGGTGCCGCTGGCAGGTGCCTGGCCTTGCGGCTGGGCCGGCGCTTGAGCCTGTGCGAAGGCCGGAGCGGCCAGGAGCGTGCTCGCAATCAGACCGAGACCGATACGGTTCATCATATTTTCTTTCCTCTCGATTAAAGCCCTGACGGGCCTGCTAGTCGAACGGAAGGGACGGCTCTAGGTTGCGCTCTGCTCCTCTTAACGTGATCCTGCTCTGCTGCACCGGAGAGCGCTCAGCATATCCGTCCGGGAAGCGCATCAGCTTCCGGACAGTTGCTCGCGGCCGTGCGGTGCATCGAGATCCAGGAACGGTCCGGCGGGCACGATGCCGGTGGGATTGATGGTCTTGTGGCTCTCGTAATAATGCCCTTTGATATGCGCCATGTTGACCATCTCGGCGATGCCGTCCGTCTGGTAGAGGTCACGCAGGTAGCCGGAGAGATGCGGATAGTCCGCAATCCGGCGCAGGTTGCATTTGAAATGCCCCACATAGACGGCATCGAAGCGCACCAGCGTGGTGAACAGCCGGATGTCGGCCTCGGTGAGCCTGTCGCCGCAGAGATAGCGGCGTGAGGACAGCCGCTCGTCGAGGTTATCGAGCGCCTCGAAGAGCGGGCGCACGGCCTCCTCATAGGCCTGCTGCGTCGTCGCGAAGCCAGCCTTGTAAACGCCGTTGTTGACGTGATCGTAGATGCGTGCGTTCAGCGCGTCGATCTCGGGTCGGAGATCTTCAGGATAGTAGTCGCCGGGTTTGGCTCCGATGCTGTCGAAGGCCGCGTTCATCATGCGGATGATCTCGGCGGATTCGTTGTTGACGATGGTGCCCTTCGCCCTGTCCCAGAGCACCGGCACCGTCACACGCCCTGAGTAGTCGGATTTGGCGGCCGTGTAGACCTGATGCAGGTAGCGGGCTCCATGGATGGGATCCGGAACGACGCCGGGACCCTCCTCGAACGTCCAGCCGTGTTCAAGCATGCGCCAATGCACGACAGAGACGCCGATCATTGCCTCCAGGCCTTTAAGCTTTCGAATGATCAGGGTGCGGTGCGCCCAGGGGCAGGCGAGCGATACATAGAGGTGATAGCGCCCGCTCTCGGCCGCGAAGCCGCCTTCGCCCGTTGGGCCGGGAGACCCGTCCGCCGTGACCCAGTTGCGGAAGACGGCATTCGTCCGCACGAAGCGGCCGCCCGTGCTCGTGGTGTCATACCACCGGTCCTGCCAGACCCCGTCGACAAGCAGCCCCATCTCTTCCTCCACCGCTCATGAGATCAGACAGATGGTCGGATTCCGGCTGGATCAAGAGCCTGCTGGCAACATACGGTAGACGGGTAGCTACCATTGGGCCAGGCACAAGCGTCTCAAAGTATCAGAGATGGTGGTGGGCCCGGCAGATAGGCCAACTAACTTGATCCGAAAGGATGATTGCGCTCAAAGATCGACGTTATCTATGGCGCTTAAGCCGGACTCTTGAGTACGGGCCTTCCTCAGAATGGATTTGATGTACTCCTTCACCATCGGTTCGGCTAGGCCGAGTTCCGATGCAATCGTGCCAGATTGCGCTCCTTCTTTCAGTCGCCAAAACACAGCGGTCTCAGTCGTGGAAAACCTGCAAGTGTCAGGAAGAGGCATTCTGATGATTTTTGCTGTCATGATGTGCGCTCAAGAAGGGCGGCGAGTTCTCGGACGTAGTTCTCCCGACGTTGATGGTGCCTAGATCTAAGCATGGCTAAGGCACGATCTTTGGCGCTCGTATTTGGCAAGGTAGCGACGAAGTTGTGTCGCTCCCGCTCATACTGATCGTCAATCTCCTTCAGAATAGACCGGAGTGACTTCACAAGAGGATGATCCTCTACAGTTGCAGCAAAGCCTCTAGCCTTGTCGCTCGAAGCTGCGCTATTTGCATTCTGAGAAGTCATTCCCCGCTCCCATGGAACGCCACTTTCATCATCTGATCCCATGAAGAACTTTCCTTATGGCGTCTGTCGGGAATGCGACAAAGCGAACATATTCGAAAGTGTTTGGCATTAAATGCCGCATGAAGCTGCTAAAACAGCCAAGTTCTGCCTTGTTAAACATCAGGCTGACGAGTTGGGATGAGGCAGCAAACGATTAAATACTTTTCTTATGCTCACGTGACACTCACACGCTGCTTCTTCGAGACCATGACGATCCAAGATCGCGATGGCCCCTCGGCGTTGGTTGATCAGGCCTTGGGCTTGGAGCCTGCCGAGAACCGCGCTCAATGTGGATCGCTGGACGGAAAGCAGTTCGGCCAAGAACTCGTGGGTGAGGGGAACAACCTCTTGGTTCACCCGATCCTGCATGTTCAGGATCCAGCCACAGCACCGCTCTTCGACACTATGGGCGGCATTGCACGAGAGAATCTGGAACGTTCGGGCAAGCAGCGCCTCGCCATATCGCATGATGATCTGACGAATGCCGGGTCGTGTATTCCGAATCTGGTTGATTTGCTCAAAGGGAATGCGTGATGCCGTTCCTGGCACATGCACGATGTAGCGCCCGAAGGACTCGCGGGTCACAAGCGCACTGAGTAAGCCGAACATGCCCTCACAGCCGAAGTTTGCCACTTCGACAGTGCGGCCATCCTCTAGAACATTGACCAGAGAGACGATGGCATCATGAGGGAAATAGGTGTGGCGGATGAAGTCGCCTGTTTCATAGATCACCGTCCCTCTTCGTAAGGCGACAATCTCCAAGTGAGGTTCGAGGTAGGCAAAGTCGTCTGGATCAAGTGCGGCCAGAAGCCGATTGGACCTGTGATTCTTCGCCTTCCGTGCCTGACTCATGTAAGAAGACCATAGCCGTCTACTGAACTCGGTCCATTAGTGAATAGGATTTCGAGCGCAAGCGGCAACTTACCTCCTACTTAAGAGATAACGTTCCGCCCTCACGAATCTGTGAGTGCAATCAGCCATGGTTCACAATGCCCGATCAAACGAGGTGCTAACTGTCGCTAATCAGTGTCGCTAATGACGCTAAACACTCACCTAAGTCATTGACTCTAATAGGTGGTGGGCCTGGCAGGACTCGAACCTGCAACCAGACCGTTATGAGCGGCCGGCTCTAACCATTGAGCTACAGGCCCTTCCGGAGAAGGAGGGTCGCCTTCTACCAGGAGGAAATGCTTCCTCCTTGGCCGGTGCCGGAGCATGCCCGGCACCCTCTCATGTTCCTGTAATACATCGCGCGCCCCGTCAAGCCGGTTCTGTCATGGCCATCCGGTCCTGGCTGTCGCACAGCCTGTCGCCTGCATTTAGATCCCTAGGGAGCGGCAGCGGTCCAGGATTGCCCTCTGGAATGCTCCTCGTGTTAGGTTTGCAGACGATTGGGAGCCTGCGATGACCGGACGAGCCGAAAAGACCAGCCACCTTGTCCGTGGGCTGCGGAGCCCCAATGCCGAAAAAACGGTTTCGCTGGCCCTGCAGGGCGGCGGGGCTCACGGCGCCTTTACCTGGGGCGTTCTCGACTATCTGCTGGAGGACGGTCGCCTCGCCATCGAGGCGATCACCGGCGCCAGCGCCGGGTCCATGAACGCGGTAGTCCTGTTCGAGGGCTGGATCGATGGCGGTCGGGACGGCGCCCGCGAGCAACTTCGTACGTTCTGGCAGCGCGTGAGCCTGGACGGCAGCCTGTCGCCGGCTCAGCGCTCGCTTTTCGATCGCATGCTGAGCTTCTGGAGCGTCGGCGGGGCCACGACCCATCTGTGGCTCGATGCCTGGTCGCGGGTGGCGAGTCCTTACGATCTGAACCCGCTCGACATCAATCCTTTGCGGGATGCTCTCAGCGAGCTGATCGATTTCGACCGGGTGCGCGCCTGCACGGATGCAAAGCTCTTCATCGCGGCGACCAATGTTTGGTCCGGAAAGATCCGGATTTTCACCGGTCCCGAACTGACCGTCGATCATGTTCTCGCCTCGGCCTGCCTGCCCATGATCTTCAAGGCCGTCGAGATCGACGGCGAGCCCTACTGGGATGGAGGCTATTCCGGCAATCCTGCGCTGTTTCCGCTTTACTACGAGACGCATTCTGACGATATCGTTCTCGTCCAGATCAACCCGATCGAACGCCGCTCGACGCCGCAGAGTGCCCGTGAAATCCAGAACCGTCTTACGGAGATCACGTTCAACGCCAATCTGCTGCAGCAATTGCGGGCCGTCGATTTCGTCACGCGTCTGATCGACGAGGGCAAGCTCTCGACACAGGACTACAAGCGGGTGCTGATGCACCGGATTCACGGCGGCGAGAAGCTTGATGAATTCACCGCAGCCTCGCGCCTGAGCGCCAAGTGGGAGTTCTTCGAGACGCTTAAGGATCTGGGTCGGGAAGCCGCTCGGAACTGGCTTGAGGAGAATTACCAGCACGTTGGTCGGAAAAGCACTCTCGATCTGCCTAGCGCTTATTCCTGATCGGGTGCGGATCGCGCCTGACGACAATCGGCGAGAGGGGGGCGAGAGCGCAGTCTGGCGCCCCACTCAGGAAAGGCTCCACCCTTGCGGGTGGAGCCTTCTGTTGATCAGCTGCGCTTCGGCGGGTTGGCCGGCCAGCTCTTGATGAGCGTGTCGTAATCCACCGTCTCGCCCTTCGGCTTCTCGTTCGCCAGCTTGCGCTGAGGCGCGATAGTGCCGGCGGCTTCGGCCTTCTTGAACCATTCCTCTGCTGAGGTTTTCGGGTTCATCTTCGGGCCGCACTCGCCCTGCACGTTGGCGCGCTCGAGACGGGTGAGCACGTCGTCCTGTGCGGCGGCGAGAGAGTCCATCGCCTGCTGCGGTGTCTTGGCCCCGGAGGCCGCATCGCCGATATTCTGCCACCAGAGCTGCGCGAGCTTCGGGTAGTCCGGGATGTTGTTGCCGGTGGGCGTCCACTGCACGCGGGCAGGCGAGCGGTAGAACTCCACGAGACCGCCGAGCTGTGGTGCGCGATCCGTCATCGACTGATGCCAGATGTCGCTCTCACGGATGAAGGTGAGACCCACATGGCTCTTCTTCAGCGAGACCGTCTTGGAGGTCACGAACTGCGCGTAGAGCCAGGCGGCCTTGCGGCGCTCGACAGGCGTGGACTTGAGCAGCGTCCACGATCCTGCGTCCTGGTAGCCGAGCTTCATGCCCTCTTTCCAGTATGCGCCCTTGGGTGAAGGAGCCATGCGCCATTTCGGCGTGTTGTCCGCGTTCACCACCGGAAGACCCGGCTTCACCATGTCGGCCGTGAAGGCCGTGTACCAGAACATCTGTTGGGCGATGTTGCCCTGCGCCGGCACCGGACCGGACTCGGAGAAGGTCATGCCCGCGGCCTGCGGAGGGGCATATTTCTTCAGCCAGTCGAGATACTTCGTGATCGAGTAGACGGCTGCAGGCCCGTTGGTGTCGCCGCCGCGCTCGATGGACGAGCCGACCGGGCGGCAGCCTTCCATGCGGATGCCCCATTCATCGACGGGCAGTCCGTTCGGAATGCCCTTGTCGCCGTTGCCGGCCATGGAGAGCCACGCATCGGTGAAGCGCCAGCCGAGCGAGGGGTCCTTCTTGCCGTAATCCATGTGGCCGTAGACCTTGACGCCGTCGACTTCCTTCACGTCGTTGGTGAAGAACTCCGCGATGTCCTCATAGGCCGACCAGTTCACCGGCACGCCGAGATCGTAGCCGTACTTGGCCTTGAACTTCTCCTTGATGTCCGGACGCTGGAACCAGTCGTAGCGGAACCAGTACACGTTCGCGAATTGCTGGTCCGGCAGCTGGTACATCTTGCCGTCCGGAGCCGTGGTGAAGGACTTGCCGATGAAGTCGTTGATGTCCAGCGTCGGCGAGGTGACGTCCTTGCCTTCGCCCGCCATCCAGTCGTCGAGCGCCACCGCCTGCTTGTAGCGGAAGTGGGTGCCGATGAGGTCGGAGTCATTGACCCAGGCGTCGTAGATGTTGCGGCCCGACTGCATCTGTGTCTGGATCTTCTCCACCACGTCGCCTTCCTGGATCAGGTCGTGGGTGAGCTTGATGCCGGTGATTTCCGAGAATGCCTTGGCAAGCGTGCGCGCCTCGTATTCATGGGTCGTGATGGTCTCCGAGACCACGTTGATCTCCATGCCGGCGAAGGGCTTGGCCGCATTCACGAACCATTCCATCTCCTTCAGCTGCTCGTCCTTCGAGAGCGTGGAAGGCTGGAATTCGCTGTCGATCCAGCGACGGGCTTCTTCCATGCCGGCGAGAGCGGCGCCGGTGCCGAGTGCCATGGCGAGGGCGCTTGTCGAGACGAAGAGTTTCAGGCGCCGGTGTGATTGGGTGAGTTTCATTCTTGTCCTCCCAGATAACCCCATAGCCAGCTTGCCTGCCGGTCTTGTCCCTTCCGTTCGGATGAACCGAAGGTCTTGAATTGTCGCTCCTTATACGTAGCGGAACACTGCCGCCGCATAGAGAAGCGAAAGCGCAGACGCCCACCACAGGTCAGGCCCGACAAGTCCGAGCCAGGCGAGGTGGATGAAGGCGGAGCCGAGAAGCGAGATGAAGAGCCTGTCGCCGCGCGTGGTGGGGATGCGCAGGATGCCGACCCGCTCCGTCTCGGGTCGATAGATCGCCAGCCCTGTCATGATCAGCAGCAGGCTCGCGATGGCCGCAAAGAAGAGGCCGGTCTGCCACGTCCAGGCCATCCAGGCGAGATCAGCCATGGGCGCCTCCTTTGGACCTGTCGGAAGCACTCACCACCGGGCCAGCGGAGATTACGGACAGGTACTTCACGATCCCTTGCAAATGGTGGCAGGCATGGTCCACGACCATGCCAATGTCATCGGAGTGGAAGGCCTCCCTTTCCTTACGGAGATCGGCAATGTCATCGCTCAAAGAGCCGACTTGCGGCTCTGGCTGACGCGAGAAGTCGTAAGCCTCCTCATAAAATACATCCCAGTAGCCTTCCTGCTCAACATCGATCTGACTGATGCCTCTCATTTCAAGCACATCGCAAATCGTGTTCATCCATCGCCGTATTTCGCTGACGGCAATCTTCTGATGCGTCATCACACCCTCCCCAGGGCAAAGCCCTTGGCGATGTAGTTGCGGACGAACCAGATCACGAGCGCGCCCGGCACGATGGTCAGCACGCCGGCAGCCGCCAGGAGACCCCAGTCCATGCCGGCGGCCGAGACCGTGCGCGTCATGGTGGCGGCGATGGGCTTGGTGTCCACCGAGGTCAGGGTGCGCGCCAGCAGCAGCTCGACCCAGGAGAACATGAAGCAGAAGAAGGCCGCCACGCCGACGCCCGAGGCAATCAGCGGCATGAAGATCTTGATGAAGAAGCGCGGGAAGGAATAGCCGTCGATGGCGGCGGTCTCGTCGATCTCCCGCGGCACGCCCGACATGAAGCCTTCGAGAATCCAGACGGCGAGCGGCACGTTGAACAGGCAATGGGCGAGGGCCACGGCCCAGGGCGTGTCGAAGAGGCCAATGGCCGAGTAGAGGTTGAAGAAGGGAAGCGCGAACACCGCCGGCGGCGCCATCCGGTTGGTGAGCAGCCAGAAGAACAGGTGCTTGTCGCCAAGAAACCTGTAGCGGGAGAAGGCGTAAGCCGCCGGCAGCGCGAAGGCAATCGACAGCACCGTATTGATGAGCACATAGGTGAGCGAGTTGATGTAGCCCGAGTACCAGCTCTCGTCCGTGAAGATCTTGATGTAGTTGTCGAAGGTGATCTCGCGCGGCCAGAGGGTGAGGCCTGAGGTGATCTCCATGTTGGTCTTCAGGCTCATGTTCAGGAGCCAGTAAATCGGCAGCATGAGAAAGAGGAGGTAAAGGGTCATCACCACCACCCGCCCGGTCACCCTTGGGCCTGACAGGGCGCGGTTTGCAGCCTGAGGAGCCGCAATAGACTTTGTGTCCGAACGGCCGACGGCAATGGTTCCGCTCATGCTTCAATTCTCTCGCGCTCGGCATCCACATTGGTCATGACGGTGTAGAAGACCCAGCAGATAGCGAGGATGATCAGGTTGTAGACCAGCGACATGGCCGCGGCCTTGCCGAGGTCGAACTGTCCCAAGGCCAGCTTCACCAGATCGATGGACAGGAAGGTAGTGGCGTTGCCCGGACCGCCGCCGGTGAGCACGAAGGGCTCGGTGTAGATCATGAAGGAATCCATGAAGCGCAGCAGCACGGCGATCAGCAGAACGCGCCGCATCTTCGGCAGCTGGATCGTGCTGAACACGGCCCAGCGCGAAGCTCCATCAATGCGGGCGGCTTGGTAATAGGCATCCGGAATGGATTTCAGACCGGCATAGCAGAGGAGGGCGACGAGGCTCGTCCAGTGCCACACGTCCATGACGATGATCGTCACCCAGGCGTCGATGGGGTCGCCCGTATAGTTGTAGTCGATGCCGAGGCGGTTGACGACCCAGCCGAGGAGGCCGATGTCGCCGCGGGCGAAGACCTGCCAGATGGTGCCGACCACGTTCCACGGAATCAGCAGCGGGATCGCCATCAACACGAGGCAGAGCGCCACCGTCCAGCCCTCGCGCGGCATGGACAAAGCCACCGCGATGCCGAGCGGCACTTCGATCAGCAGGATGATGGCGGAGAACAGCAGCGTGCGCATGAGCGAGGACAAGAACTGCTCGCCGAGCTGGCTCGACGGATCGAGCAGCTCCTGGAACCAGCCGATGCCGTTCCAGAAGAACTGGTTGTTGCCGAACGTGTCTTGGACCGAATAGTTCACCACCGTCATCAGCGGCAGGATCGCCGAGAAAGCCACGATCGCGAAGACGGGCAGGACGAAGAACCAGGCCCTGTTGTTGAGGGGCTTCGTCATGCCGCGTGCCCTCCGGTGGCTTCGCCCGCAACCAAGTGGCCGTTGGCATAGATATGCACGTGGTTCGGATCGAGCACGAGCGAAGCCTCATTCCCTTCGATGGAGATGCCGTCCGGAATGCTTGCGGCAAGAGGGCGGCCGCTCATCTCCACGCGGGCGATGCGTGCGCGCCCGATATCGTCGATGCGCCGTATCTGAACGGGCAGGCCCGCCCCCTTCGGCTGGAGCCGCACGAATTCCGGCCGGATGCCGAGCTCGATGCGCTCGCCGTCGGAGAGGGTGCGGTAGGTGCGCCTAAGGGAGATCAGGCTGGTGCCGACGAAAGCGGTGGCGCCCTCGACCCTGCAGGGCAGGATGTTCATGCCGGGCGAACCGATGAAGTGGCCCACGAAAGTATGGGCTGGGCGCTCGAACAGCTCGTCCGGAGTGCCGGTCTGCACCACGGCGCCGTCATGCATGACCACGACCTTGTCGGCAAAGGTGAGCGCCTCGGTCTGGTCGTGCGTCACGTAGATCATGGTGATGTCCAGCGCCCGGTGGATTTCCTTCAGGGTGGAGCGCAACTGCCACTTCAGGTGCGGATCGATCACAGTGAGCGGCTCGTCGAACAGGATCGCCGCTACGTCGGGCCGCACGAGGCCGCGGCCGAGGGAGATCTTCTGTTTCATGTCGGCCGTGAGATTGCTCGCCTTGCGGTCGAGCACGCGGGTGAGGTCGAGGAGACTGGCGATCTCCTCCACCCGCCGGGCCGTTCTCTCGCGGGACACGTTCCTGTTCTTGAGCGGGAAGGCGAGGTTCTCGCGAACAGTCATCGTGTCGTAGACGACGGGGAACTGGAACACCTGCGCGATGTTGCGGGCTTCCGTCGACAGGTCCGTCACGTCGAGGTCGTCGAAGAGCACGCGTCCGCGGGTCGGGCGCACGAGACCGGAGATGATGTTGAGCAGGGTTGTCTTGCCGCAACCCGAAGGACCCAGGAGGGCATAGGCGCCGCCCTGGCTCCAGACGTGGTTGATCTCCTTGAGGGCGTAATCCTCCGCCGTGCGGGGATTGGCCTTGTAGGCGTGGGCGAGATGATCGAGCGTGATGCGGGCCATGGGTCTTTCTCACGCTGCTTTCTGTGTAGGGTCTGCAGCGGCTAGGCGGCCATCCGCATCGAAGAGGAAGAGGCGGCGGGGATCGAGATAGGCGGTCACGGAAGATTTCGGCTCCAAGCGCCTCACGCCAGGCACCAGGGCCACGAAGCGGTGGTCGCCCGAGTCGAGATGCACGTAGCTCTCCGAGCCCGTGATCTCGGCCACGGACACGGTCGCGGGAATCGTGATCTCATGGGTTCCCGTCGGCTCAAGGGTGAGATGATGGGCCCGGAAGCCGACCGTGTACTCACCGTCGGGAACGCTGGCGAGTGGCCCGATGGCAGGAACCTGCCCGCCGGTGCTGAAGGCTGCAGTGCCATCGGTCTTGCGGGCTTTCAGGGTATTGAGCGGCGGATCGGAAAAGACCCGGGCCGTGACGAGATCATGCGGCTGGCGATAAACCTGCGGGGTTGGTCCGAACTGAGTCACCCGTCCCTGGAACAGGGTGACCGTGTTGCCGCCGAGCAGCAGGGCCTCCGAGGGCTCGGTCGTGGCATAGACGAAGATGGCGCCCGAGGCCGCAAAGACCCGCGGCAGTTCCTCGCGCAGTTCCTCGCGTAGCTTGTAATCGAGATTGGCCAGCGGCTCGTCGAGAAGGACGAGGTCGGCACGTTTCACCAGCGCCCGCGCGATGGCGGTCCGCTGCTGCTGCCCGCCGGAGAGATTGAGCGGCTTGCGGTCAAGATATGGCTCGAGCTTCAACAGCTTGGCGGCATCGCGCACGCGTGCATCGACCTCGCTCCTGTCGACGCCGGAGACACGCAAGGGCGAGGCGATGTTCTCATAGACGCTGAGCGACGGATAATTGATGAACTGCTGGTAGACCATCGCGACGCTGCGCCGTTGCACGGGCCAGCCTGTTACATCCTTGCCCTCGATCAGAACACGGCCGCTCGTCGGCGCATCGAGCCCGGCCATGAGGCGCATGAGCGAGGTCTTGCCGGCCAATGTCGCCCCAAGAAGCACGTTGAGCGAGCCGCGCTCCAGGGTGAGGTTGACATCCTGGATATGGGTGGAGGCTCCGACCTTCTTCGAGACGCCATCAAGAACGAGTGTCATCGGCACTTCCCTGGAGGTCGAGCTGCAAAGGAGAAGAAGAGAATGAAAGGGTTGATGCCGATCCGCTTTGACAAGGCCGTGGAGGTGCGGGCATTCCGTATCCGGCAAAGTTTATCCCGGCGACACGTTTGGTCGCGTCATGGGCTTTGCCGTGCCCGTATGCGCCATCCCTCACCGCGACGCACAGCGTCGCCGTTGTCTGCGGAACCAAGAGCGCTTCTCCCGACTGCCGACCCTCCGGGTCTGATCTGTCGTTGTTGTTATGGTGAAGGTATCTTGCCCTCTGGCCGAAAGCAACCGGGTGGTACTGGGTCCGGAACTGGTCTTTGAGTGGACTGAGAGTACTCTATCAAACGACGCCTGCTGCAAGTCACGGCAAGCCATTGAACTCTCGCGTCCTTCGGGAGTTCAAGCCTATGCGCCGGGTTCACTCGTCTCGAGCGGTGGCCGGTTGAAGGCCGTTACACCTGCGAAAGAGAGCGCCATGCCGGATACATCCAGACCACTCGCCATCGTCACCGGAGCCTCAACCGGCATCGGGTATGAGCTTGCCAAGCTCTGCGCCGAGAACGGCTATGATCTGCTGATTGCGGCCGATCAGGCTGCCATTCGCGACGCTGCGAAGGATTTCGAATCTCTCGGCGCCGCTGTCGATGCGCTTGAGGTTGACCTTGCCACCATCGAGGGCGTCGACAAGCTCTATGCGGCTGTGAAAGGCCGCCCGGTCGGCGCGCTCCTGGCCAATGCGGGGCACGGGCTCGGGCATGCGTTCCTGGATCAGGACTTTGCCCAGGCGCGCCATGTGATTGACACCAACATCACCGGTACGATCTATCTGATTCATAAGGTCGGGCGTGACATGCGGGAACGCGGTGAGGGGCGCATCCTCATCACCGGTTCCATTGCCGGCTTCATGCCGGGCTCGTTCCAGGCGGTCTACAACGGCACCAAGGCCTTCATCGATTCCTTCTCGTTCGCGTTGCGCAACGAGTTGAAGGATGCTGGCGTGACGGTGACCTGCCTCATGCCCGGCGCCACCGACACCGAGTTCTTTGAGCGCGCCGACATGCTGGATACGCAGGTCGGGCAGGACAAGAAGGACGATCCGGCCGATGTGGCCAAGGTCGGCTTCGATGCCATGATGCGCGGCGATGGCGACGTGGTGAGCGGGTGGAAGAACAAGTTCACCACCGTTCTGGCCTCCGTGACTCCGGCAGGCATGCTGGCACAGCAGCACCGCAAGATGGCCGAGCCCGGATCCGGGAAGAAGTGAACGTAATCCTGCTGCGTTCACGCTGTCTCTCGTGCATGCCGCGTTGACGATCCCGTCGTGATCGGTCAGGAGCGGTGAACCATGCCGTGAATGGGCGGCCACGAGGGTTTTGCCATGACGATGCCGACGGATCTGCTGCAGCGCCTGACTGGCCTTGTCGGGCCTACGGGTGTCGTCACGGATGGTTCCGATCTCGAACCCTATGCGGTGGACTGGCGCAAGCTCTTCCCAGGCAAGCCGGCCTGCGTCGTGCGCCCGTCCTCGACCGAGCAGGTCGCCGGGATCGTGCAGGTCTGCCGCGAAGCGGGGGTGGCCATCGTGCCCCAGGGCGGCAATACGGGGCTCGCCGGCGGCGCAGTGCCGGATGCGTCCGGCACCCAGGTCGTCCTGTCACTCAACCGCATGGGAGCCATCCGCCATGTCGATCCCGTCGGCCTGACCATCGAGGCGGAGGCCGGGTGCATCCTGAAAGTCGCGCAGGACGCCGCTGCGGCCGACGGCCGGCTCCTGCCGATCAGCCTGGCGGCGGAAGGCTCAGCCACCATCGGCGGGGTCGTGGCGGCCAATGCGGGCGGCGTGAACGTGCTGCGCTACGGGATGACCCGCAGCCTCGTGCTCGGCCTCGAAGTGGTGCTGCCGGACGGCACCGTCGCCAACGGCCTGCGCCGCCTGCGCAAGGACAATGCGGGCTATGACTGGAAGCAGCTCTTCATCGGCAGCGAGGGCACGCTCGGGATCGTGACGGCGGCCGTCCTGAGGCTCCTGCCTCGGCCGAAGCATTCTGTCACCGCGCTGATCTCGGTGGCCGATCCCCCCGCCGCCCTGCGGCTCCTGGCCCTGTCCCAGGACGAACTCGGCGACCAGATCTCCGCCTTCGAGCTGATCTCCGCCACCTCCATGCAGCTTGTCGCCAAGCATGCCGGCCTGAAGACTCCCATCGCGGAAGGGGAATGGTTCGTGCTGATCGAGGCGGCCGCCAGCCTCGCAGGCCTGCGCGAAGCCGCCGATACCATGCTGGGTGCAGCTTTCGAGCAGGAGATCGCCCTCGACGGGGTCATTGCCGAGTCAGTCGCGCAGGCGGCCCAGCTCTGGGCCCTGCGCGAGCATGTGACAGAATCGGAGGCGCGTGAGGGCAGGAGCGTGAAGCACGATGTCTCGGTGCCGCTCACGGAGGTCCCGCGGTTCCTGTCCGAGGCCGGGAACGCGTTGGCCGCCGGAGCGCCGGGAACGCGCGTGAACGCCTTCGGGCATCTGGGCGATGGCAACATCCACTACAATATCCTCGTTGGACCGGATCACGATGCAGGCGTGGTGAATCGCATCGTGCATGACGTGGTGGCGGCCTTCGGCGGCAGCATCTCGGCGGAACACGGCATCGGCCAGTACCGCGTCGGCGAGCTCGCCCGCTACCGCGCCTCCACCGAGATGAACCTTGCCCGCGCTATCAAACGGGCGCTCGATCCCGACAACCGGCTCAATCCGGGCAAGGTGCTCCTGCCCTAAGCCTGCCTCTCGGTCCGACCCAGCATGTAGAACTCGTCGTTCGGGCGCATGTTGCTGATATTGGCGAGGCGGTTCGACATGGCGAAGAAGGCGGCAATCGCCGCGATGTCCCACACGTCTTCCTCGCTGAAGTCGTGGGCGCTCAGGGCTGCAATGTCCGCGTCACCCACGGTGTGGGCTTCGAGAGCGACCTTCATGGCAAAATCCAGCATGGCTCTCTGGCGGGGCGTGATGTCGGCCTTGCGGTAGTTCACCGCGACCTGATCGGCGATCAGCGGGTTCTTGGCCCGGATGCGCAGGATGGCCCCATGGGCGATCACGCAATATTGGCACTGGTTGGCGTTGCTGGTTGCCACCACGATCATCTCGCGCTCGGCCTTGGTGAGATTGCCGGGCTTGTCCATGAGCGCATCGTGATAGGCGAAGAAAGCGCGGAACTCGTCGGGCCGGCGTGCCAGCACCAGGAAGACGTTCGGCACAAAGCCGGACTTCTCCTGAACGGCCAAGATGCGCGAGCGGATATCTTCCGGCAGGTCGGCGATCTCAGGGATGGAAAAGCGGCTGATGTCAGGCTTGCTCACGGGACACCTCTTCTCGATGGGCCTCTCCGGAGGGCGCTTTCCAGAGGCTTCTTGCCAGATCGAGCTTATTCGGGTTGGATTCGGTAAACAACGTGTCCTGATCTAAGGAGAGCATCCATGAGCGCCCAGCAGGCCTTGTCCGATGAGAACATCCTGCTGCGGGAGGAGCAGGGTGGGGTCGTCACGCTCACCCTCAACCGTCCGGCCCAGTTCAATGCCCTGTCCGAGGAGATGCTGGAGGCTCTCCAAGAGGCGCTCGACGATCTGAAGCAGGACGAGGCCGTTCGCTGCGTTGTCATCGCGGCATCTGGCAAGGCCTTCTGCGCTGGCCACGACCTCAAGCAGATGCGCGCCAATCCGCGTCAGGATTACTACGATGCCCTGTTCGCCCAATGCGGTCGGGTGATGCAGGACATCGTGAATCTGCCCGTCCCGGTGATCGCGCGGGTGCATGGCATGGCGACCGCCGCAGGCTGCCAGCTGGTGGCCTCCTGCGATCTCGCCGTTGCCGCCGAGAGCGCCACCTTCGCGGTCTCCGGCATCAATGTAGGCTTGTTCTGCTCCACGCCTGCGGTGGCGCTTTCGCGCAACGTCTCGCCGAAGCACGCCTTCGACATGCTGGTGACGGGCCGCTTCATCTCATCCGCTGAGGCCTTGTCCTTCGGGCTCGTGAGCCGCGTCGCGCCGAACGCATCTCTCGACGAAGCTGTAGAAGCGCTGACGGCGAGCATCTGCGCCAAGAGCCCGGTGGCGATCCGCACCGGAAAGGCCATGTTCGGCCGTCAGCGCTCCATGAGCTTGGAGGACGCCTATTCCTACGCAGGCAACATCATGGCCTGCAACATGATGGCCGAGGACGCCGCGGAGGGCATCGATGCCTTCATCGAGAAGCGCAAGCCGGTGTGGAAGGGGCGCTAACTCCTCAGCCTGCGGCTTTATAAGCCCGCGCCATCTCCCGGAGCTGGAACTTCTGGATCTTGCCCGTCGAGGTCTTGGGCAGCTCCGTGAAGATCACTGTGCGCGGACATTTGTAAGACGCAAGGTTCTGGCGGCACCAGGTGATGATGTCATCAGGCGTCACTGATAGGTCTGGCTTCAGCTCGACGAAGGCGCAGGGCGTCTCGCCCCATTTCTCGTCTGGCATCGCCACCACAGCGGCCGCCTGAATGGCCGGGTGCTTATAGAGCGCATCCTCCACCTCGATGGAGGAGATGTTCTCGCCGCCCGAGATGATGATGTCCTTCGAGCGGTCCTTCAGCTGCACATAGCCGTCCGGGTATTTCACCCCGAGATCGCCGGAATGGAACCAGCCGCCCTCGAAGGCCTTGGCGGTGCCGGACGGGTTCTTGAGATAGCCCTTCATCACCACGTTGCCGCGGAACATGACCTCGCCCAGGGTCTGGCCGTCCGCCGGAACAGACTGCAGGGTTTCGGGATCGAGCACGTCGAGGGACTCGAGTACCGGGTAGCGCACGCCCTGGCGCGCCTTCTTCGCCGCGTATTCGCCAGCGTCGAGTTCATCCCATTCCTGGTGCCACTCGTTGACGACGGCAGGACCGTAGACTTCCGTCAGGCCATAGACATGGGTGACGTCGAAGCCTGCACTCTTCATGGCGGCGAGCACCGCTTCCGGCGGTGGAGCCGCCGCGGTCATGAACTTCACCGTATGCGGCACCGGCCGCTTCTCGGCCTCAGGTGCATTGAGCAGCGTCGACATAACGATGGGCGCGCCGCACAGATGCGTGACCTTGTGATCGGCGAGCGCATCGTAGACGGGCTTGGCCCGCACCGCACGCAGGCACACATGGGTGCCGGCCACGATAGAGAGCGACCAGGGAAAGCACCAGCCGTTGCAGTGGAACATGGGCAGGGTCCACAGATACACCGGGTGCTGGCCCATGGCTCCCGTGATGATGTTGCCCATGGCGAGCAGGTAGGCGCCGCGATGGTGATAGACGACACCCTTCGGATCGCCCGTGGTGCCGGACGTGTAGTTGAGCGTGATCGCGTCCCACTCGTCCTGTGGTGGGCTCCAGGCGAAATCCGGATCGCCTTCCGCAACAAGCGCCTCATACTCCATGCCACCGAGGCGCTCGCCTGAGCCGGTGAATTCCGGATCGTCGTAGTCGATCACCAGAGGCTTGTTCGTGCTCAGTTCAAGAGCGGCTTTGACGGTGCTCGAGAACTCCCTGTCCGTGATCAGAACCTTGGCTTCGCTGTGCTCCAGGGAGAAGGCGATAATCTTCGCATCGAGGCGGGTATTGAGGGTGTTGAGCACCGCGCCGGCCATCGGCACGCCGTAGTGGCATTCGAGCATGGCCGGTGTGTTCGGCAGCATCACTGACACCGTATCGCCTCGCCCGATGCCGCGCCGGGCCAGGGCCGAGGCGAGGCGCCGTGTGCGCGCATAGAGGTCGCGATAGTTGCGCCGCAACGGGCCATGGATGACGGCGACCCGATCCGGATGCACGCCAGCCGCGCGCTCCAGGAAGCTGAGGGGCGTCAGCGGCTGATAGTTCGCCGGGTTCTTGTCGAGATGGGTGTCGTAGATGCTCGGAGCCACGTCTGGTCCTCCCCTTGGTGGCAAGTATCGCCACGGGGGAGGGGCCTGACAATCCTACCAAATGTGAGGAGCTGCGTTCACCCCTCTGCCGAGGCAACGGCTCTCTGCGCTTTCGCCGTGATCTCATCCCAGGCCCCGGCGCGGATGTCCGAGACCGGGCTGATCCATGAGCCGCCGATGGCCACCACATTGGGAAGGGCGAGCCAATCCTTGGCGTTCTTCTCGTCGATGCCGCCCGTGGGGCAGAAACGCGCCTGCGGGAATGGTCCTGCGAGAGCCTTCAGAGCAGGAATGCCGCCCGCTGTAACGGCGGGGAAGAACTTGACGGTCTGGAAGCCATGAGCGAGCGCCATCATCAACTCGGACGCCGTCGCGATGCCGGGGATGAACGGCATCTCGCTGCGAGATGCCGCATCGAGCAGGTCCGGCGTGGCGCCGGGGCTCAGGGCATAACGGGCGCCGAGCGCCTGTGCCCGCTCCAGGTCCTTCGGCGTCAGGACCGTGCCGATGCCCACGATTGCGTCCGGCACGTCCCGGATGATGGCGGCCGCCGCATCGGCCGCCGCCGGTGTGCGCAGAGTGATCTCGAGAAGGCGCAGACCGCCTGCCACGAGGGCGCGGGCGAGAGGAACTGCATCCTCCACGCGCTCCAGCGTGATGACCGGAACGACCGGGCCGGAGCGGAGCAGATCGGCAAGCTGCCGGTCGCGGGATTCAGCCAGAGGTGACAGATCTTGGTTCATCCGAGAAACTCCTTGAGCGATGTGTTACGGCTTTGGCATGGCGTCGCGAGGAATGATCGCGCCGCGATAGCGAACCACTTGGCCGGCGAGGCGATGCCCTGCCTGGGCTGCCGCCTCTGGGCCTTGTCCCAGAAGGCGCGCGTGCAGATAGGCGGCCGCGAAGCTGTCACCGGCGGCAGTCGTATCGACCACGTCGTCCGCAGGTTTGCCCGGAACGACAATCTCCTCGCCCTTCAGCATGACTCGGCAGGTCAGGTCCGAATATTTGAGCACGATCTCCGCTCGGTCCGCGAAGGCCAGCACTTCATCAACTCCGGCATTGCCAAACAGAAGTTCAAGATCCTCCGTGGAGGCGAGGATGATATCGGCGCATTCGAAAGCTTGCTGGAAGGCCTTCCTCGCAATCGCTTGATCGGGCCAGCCGCGCGGGCGGAAATTGGTGTCGAAGGCCACGCGTTTGCCGGCCGAGCGTATGTCGCGCAAGGCTTCGAACAAACGCCCGCGCCCTTCATCCCCGTAGAGGGCCAGCGAGATGCCCGAGAAGTAGACGAGATCGTCGCCGGTGAGGGAGTCGATGATCGTGCGGGCTTCAGTGGCTTGGAAGAGCAGGCGGGCGGCTGCGGTCTCGCGCCAATAGGAGAACCGGCGCTCGCCTTTGGGATCCGTCTGAATGATGTAGAGGCCGGGTAGGCGGCCAGGCAGGCGCAGCACGCGGCCAGTGCCCACGCCCTCCGCCTTCCAGGCTGCGATCAGCTCGTCGCTCCAGCTGTCGTCCCCCAGGGCGGTGATGTAATCCACCTGCGAGCCGAGGCGGGCGAGATAGACGGCGGTGTTGAGGGTATCCCCGCCGAAGCTGCGGGACAGCCTGCCGTCGGCCTCCTCCCGAAGCTCGATCATGCATTCCCCAATGCAGGCGACCCGTGTCATGCTTTCACCGTGGCGTTGTTCTATCCCGCTAGGGAATATGATGGGACGAGGCTCTTTGTCGATCCGAATATTGCGATCATTCGCTTGGTTCATCGCCAAAAGGGGCTCATCGCTGTCCCGCGCCGCCGCAGACACACCAAGAACTCGCGTCTAACAATCTCAAGCTGATTCCCTGAAAGCGCGGGACCTCGCTGGCGCCCGTGCATCGAAGCGGAGCCTGTGAAGGCAAGGCAGCATTCAGGCAGTCTTTGATGAGATATGGGCAAGTATCCCTTGTCTATTGTGCGTAAATTGAACTTTGCCACTTTAATTCCTGGCTGAACGCGCTAATGAGGAAATGCTGTCTTATGCATTCACCGTCGAAAACAAGGAGTTCCTGATGGCCAAGACTGCAACCAAGGTTTCCAAGAAGGCCCCGGCCAAGAAGGCTGCGGCGCCGAAGGCTGCAGCAAAGGCAACGTCGAAGACCGCGAAGGCGCCCGCCAAGGCTGCCGGCAAGGCGGCTGCGACCAAGGCTGCGAGCAAGACCTCGAAGGCTGCCGTGAAGAAGACCGCGAAGGCTTCTACCTCGTCGGCTTCCCCGATCCTGACGCTGCGCAACATTGCCGATCGTCTCTCCGAGATGCACGAGGTGCCCAAGCGCCAGGCCAACGAGATGATGACCCAGGTGGTCGAGATGATCGCCAAGAGCCTGAAGAAGGGCGACAAGATCCGCCTGAGCGGCCTCGGCATCCTGCAGGTGCGCAAGCGCGCCGCCCGCATGGGCCGCAACCCGCAGACCGGCGAGCCCGTGAAGATCAAGGCTTCGAAGAAGATCGCCTTCCGCGCGGCCAAGGACCTCAAGGACTCGATCTAAGGGGTCGCTGCGTTTGGAGGGGAACCTCTTCGACCGCAAGAGACACCGGATCTCTACGCAAGCAAGGCAGGAAACTGCCTTGCTTTTTTGTTGCCTCGCGCCGGAGCCGCATGACCATCCTGTCTCAATGCATCGCTGACGGATGCTCCGCATAAGACGTTCAGCTAGATCCCGAACGATACAGCCCTAGAACAGGAGGGTGCATGACAATCAGCCTCAGCCGCCGCGTCGCTCCAGCATCACACGGGTCGTCCTTGCCCGGCTGATCCTTGCTCTTGCGCTCGGGCTTGCTGTCGCGTCGGGGTTGATCCGGGCCGGCTTTCTCGACATCCCGAACAGGTTCAATCCTTTCACGCCGTTGAGGGTTGCGGACGATGTCAGTTGGCTGACCCGATGGAAGCTCTCCCGCCTTGAAGGCAATCGCGGCCAGTGCCTCGCTGTGCTCGACGGGTCGCCGGTTGCGCACAGGGCCGTGCCGGACCGTGCCTCAGAGGATGGCTGCGGGCTGTCGAATGCCGTCGAGGTATCGCGGTCTTCGGTTGGGTTGAGCGGGAGCTTCACGGCCACATGCCCGCTGACGGTGGCCTGGGCCCTGTTCGAACGGCATGTGCTGCTTCCCGCGGCACGGGACCATCTTGGACAGGAGGTCGTGAGAGTCGTGCATTTCGGCACTTATGCCTGCCGGAACATCAATCACCGGGCTGGCGGGCGGCGCAGCGAACATGCCACCGCCAATGCCATCGACATTGCAGGCTTCGTCCTTGCCGACGGGCGGCAGATCACGGTGAGGAGCTATTGGTCGGGAGGCGATGAGCGCCGTGAGGCTTTCCTGCGGGCCCTAAGAGATGGGGCTTGTCGCTTCTTCGATGTGGTGCTCAGCCCCGATTATAACGAGGCTCACCACGATCACTTCCACTTCGATATGGGATCCTACCGGGCGTGCCGGTAGCAGATCCCGCATCGGTCAGGAGCAGACCGATCAGTTCATCGCGTAGCTGGGGGCCTCGCCCATCTGAGCCGCCTTGGCCGCCAGAAGGAGCGCTTCGCCGAGTTCGCGGGCATGCTCGGGGGTCATGGCCACCGGCATCTGACGCCGGATGCCCTGCTCGTATTCCTCAGGCGTGGTGGCAAGCTCGATCACCATCATCGCGTCCCGACCGTCGAGCGTGCCGACGGAAAAGCTGGTGAGAGCGCCGATCAGGTCCATGTCCGGTTTCATTTTTAAAGCCCCTTGCGTAACGTCATTAAACTTTACCGAATGGCCCAATCCTTGTCTGCTCTGCATATAGAGAGCGGATTTTGTTACGTTTGTTTCTTTTGACTTGTCTCTTTGATATCTTTGCTGTTTCAGTCGCGAAAAATCGCCAGACATACTCTAAAATCTGCTTTCTTCCGATCCGCCGGTCGCAAGAATTGTGACGAGCCCTTCGTATCAAATGCGCGATTGGCGCGTTGACCAAGCGCAGCCTTGGCCGCCGTCGGTGGACCGGTAGCCGGGAGCGGAGGTGGTCATGGCGAACAGGCTCTTGAGTACTCTCGCGTTCTTTCTTCTGGCCGGTGAGGTTCTTGCGGCCGGGCCGATCGCTCCCGACGCGGAACTCGATGTTGCGCTCGTCATCGCGGTCGATGTCTCGTCATCCATGGAGGGTGAAGAGCAGGGCCTGCAGCGCGAGGGTTTCGTGGAAGCGTTCCGGTCGTCCCTCGTGCATGAGGCCATCGCAAATGGTCTGCATGGCCGCATCGCCGTCACTTATGTGGAATGGTCAGGCGTGAAGGATCAGCGCGTGCTTGTGCCGTGGACCATCATCGACAGCCCGGAGAAGGCGACTTCATTTGCCAATCATCTCGCCTACCAGCCCATTCGCCAGGCGGGGATGACATCGATCTCCGGCATCATCGATCACAGCCGCAAGCTGTTCGAGCAACTGGGCGGAGTTCCGATCCGCCGTGTGGTCGACGTGTCCGGGGATGGTCCCAACAACGACGGCCGCCGCGTTACCTACGCGCGGGACGAGGCTGTTGCGGATGGCATCGTCATCAATGGATTGCCGATCATGTTCAGGCGGGCGTCCGGCAGCACGGAACTGCAGGATCTCGATCTCTACTTCAAGGAATGCGTCATCGGCGGCACCGGCTCATTCGTTCTGCCCCTGCACGATCCCGAGCAGTTTGCCATGGTCATCCGCACGAAGATCATGCGCGAGATTGCAGGAGTCGATAATGCCGTTCCCCGCATCATTCCCGCGCAGACCGGCATGCCGAGCATGAACTGCGTGACGGGCGAGAAGCGAAAACAGGAGGACCTGCTGAGTCAGGAGAGAAAGCCATGACGGCGTGAAAAGGGCCAGGCAGCAACAGATGCCCGGCCCTCGCTAGAGCATCGGACCCAAAAGTGGACTTGCACTTTTGGGATCCATCCGATGCTCCATTCCTAAAGAGTGCATCGTGTGGACCGGACCCAGGGGGCCGCGCCAGCGAAAACCGGGTCCACTTTTCCGCACGATGCGCTGACGAACCCTTGCAGGCCTACTTCATCAGTCCTGCCGCCCTGAGGGCTTTCGTGATCACCGACCCCACATCCATGTGCGGCGCCCCAGGTTTCGGTGCCTCCTGGCGCTGATTGCGCGTGGCGCCTCGTGCTGCCCACTCATCTGCGGGAGGCCGCTTGCCGGTGAACATCGTCGGCAGGTCGTGCTGAACGGGCTCAGGAGCGGTGCGGATGCGCGAGGCGTCATCCGCCTGCTCCGTCAGCCCCCAGAACTGTGCGATGCGGTAGCTCGATGAGATGCCCACATCGAGAAGGAAGGGGCCGGCCGCACCATAGCTGTTCTCATCGTCACCAACGGCCAGTGGTGTGCCATGGGCCATGCCGGTGATGACATATTCCTCGATCACGTCGTCGCCGGACGCGTTGGTCCAGACACGGCGCGGATAGCCATCGACGGTTTCGCTGAAGCTGGGACTCGGCTTGAGGCCATGGACATCCGTCCATTGCTTGACGATCTCGCCTGCATTCATCGGCTTCACGGTGGCATCGGCGCTGCCATGCCAGACGGAGACCTTGGGCCATGATCCCCGATGGGACGAGGCGTTGCGCACCAAGCCACCCCATTCCTGCGCCGACCGGACCTGGCCCTGGAACATGCATTCGAAGGCCTCGGGCACGCTGGTGGCGCAGCGATAGGGCAGGCCCGCGATGATGGCGCCAGCGGCAAAGACTTCCGGATAGGTGGCCAGCATGGTGGCCGTCATGGCCCCGCCGGCGGAGAGCCCGGTGACGAAGACGCGGCTGCGGTCCACATGATGCTGCTGGATCGCATGCTCCACCATCTGCCGGATCGAGCCTGCCTCGCCCTGCCCACGTTCGGTGTCTCCGGTCTGGAACCAGTTGAAGCAGCGTTTCGGATTGTTGGCCTCCCGTTGCTCCGCATAAAGCAGGATGAACCCGTAGCGATCGGCAAGGGTCGACCAGCCGGAGCCATGGTCATAACCGGCCGCCGTTTGGGTGCAGCCATGCAGAACGACTACGAGAGCCGGCGATGCTGAAACCTCCTCCGGCACATAGGTCAGCATGCGCAAATTGCCCGGATTAGCACCAAACCCCGAGACCTCGGTCAGACGGTTCGGCACTGCCGGGCTCTCACTTGAAGCTGCCGCCCCGGTGGCTGCCATGACGGTTTCCCAATGGCGCTTCT
Source organism: Microvirga arabica (assembly GCF_016811235.1). GTDB lineage: Bacteria > Pseudomonadota > Alphaproteobacteria > Rhizobiales > Beijerinckiaceae > Microvirga > Microvirga arabica. Next base: position 30,072 of record NZ_JAFBID010000020.1, on the reverse strand, counting down.
GTTGGGCTATCTGCCGGATCATTTGCCCTAAGCGTTGCATAATATTTGGCCCTTCCGGGTAAGTGGTTGTTCTAAACAGAACGCCTCATATGGGGGCTTTGTTGCAGTGCACAATACGCGGATTGCTGCGCAGCAAAGCATTTGGCTCCTGCCAAGCCTGGCTGTTTCTTGACCGAAATCAATGCAGAGGCACCATGAATGGCTAAGCTTCCTCCCATCGCGCCTGAGCGAGATGCCTGATGGAGGAGCGACAGATGCCCGAATTCACCAAGTTCGTTGAAGACCTGAAGCGCACCCGCGACGAGATCCGGCTTCAGATCCACCTTGCCTCCAAGGAGCTGCAGGAGGAATGGGCTGAGATCGAGAGCCGCTGGAGCGTCTTCGAGAGCAAGGCGGAGCTAGACAAGAGCGCCAAGGACGTGAACGACGCGGTGAAGATCCTCGGCGCCGAGCTGAAGGAAGCGCTCACCAGGGTTCGGAAGGCGCTCTGATCATGGTCGGAGCTACCAGCCTCCGTGAGGAGCTTCACATCTTGCGGGCGGAGCTTGGACGCAAAGAGCCAGGGAAGCAGCCAGCATCCGCCGATCCGCTATCAGTGAAGACCGGCAGCGAGGCTGCGCCGCAAGCCGAAGCCGTGGCGGATCTGAGGGAGCAGCTTGGCGAATTGGGAAAAGCGCTCTCCGAGCATACGGGCGGCATTGAGGAATTCGTCAAGGAGCGCCCGCTCGCGTCGGTGCTCGCTACTTTCACACTTGGGATCGTGGTCGGACGTCTGATGGGAAGGGCCTGACATCATGATGGACAATCTCGTCCGTAATCTTCGCGTACTGTGGCGCGCTGAGTCGATCATCGCGGATATTCGCTTCCGGCAGATGATGACCCGCTCCTCCTTGAGAGGCATCGCGGCTCTCCTTGGAGCCTTTGCATTCCTCATGGGAAATCTGGCCCTGTTCTTCGCCTTGGAGCAAGCCTGGGGGACTATTTGGGCTGCGGCCTTGATCGGACTCGCCAATCTCCTGCTGGCGATCATCCTTCTGGTCGTGGCGGAGCGGTCGAAACCCGGCCGCGAGATGGAGCTGGCCCTCGAGGTGCGCAACATGGCCCTGCAGTCCCTTGAGACGGACGCTCAGGCGATCCAGCAGCAGCTCAGCGATTTCCGGAATGAGGTGCGCGGCGTCCGCGAGGCGGTCGTCGGCTTCGTTCGTCACCCGCTCGACTCCGTGCTGCCCGGCATGCTCGTGCCGCTGGCCGGCGCTGTCATCAAGGGGTTGACGAAGCCGGAATAGGCTTTTTCCGGTTCCACATCTCAAATGATGAGGCCGGGACATGTTCATGTCCCGGCCTGTTGCTTTTGATCAGGGGCGCTTGTCGGATGAGCGCTTCTTGTCCTTCGGACGCTTGAAATCTTTCGGTCCCTTGTCGGCTGGCGGTCCCTTGCGAGCAGGATGGGCACTTCGCTCCTTGGGACCATGACTCTTCGGGCCGTTGCCTTTCGGCCCGCTCCAGGGCTTGGCGTCGCGCGGCTTGCCGGGGCCTGCCTTGCCGAATCCTGGCTTGCCGGGACCTGCATCGGCAGGCTCAATCTGAATGTCCTCGTCATTGGTCTTGCGGACCGCAGAGGCAAACTTCGAGGCCTGGGATTTCACGATCTCGAACTTCGTTTCCCGGTCGAAGATCTTGATCGAGCCGATCTCCTTCTTCGTCACGTGCCCGAGGCGGCAGATGATCGGCAGCAGCCAACGAGGATCAGCGTTGTTGCGGCGCCCGACGCTCATGCGGAACCATACCATGTCCTCGGACGAGCGCTCGAAGCCGCCCTCGGATGCGCCACGATCCTTGAAGCCGCGGGTGCGCTCCTCGCTCCGCTCGCGCTTGTCCTTGCGCTGGCGCGGCTCGCGGTCGGTGCCCGCATCGACGATCTCTTCCGGCGCCGGCAGGCGGGCGCGGTGGAACTTGACCAGGGCGTTGGCGATTTCCTCGGCCGAACGCTCAGCGAGAAGCGCGCGCGCCATGCCCATGTCTTCGTCCGTCGCCTCTTCGGCGAAGATCGGATCCTGCATCAGGCGCTCGCGGTCCCGCAGGCGGATTTCGTCCGCCGAGGGAGCGCCGGCCCAGGTCACGTCGACGCCGGCCATGTCGATGAGCCGCTCGGCCTTGCGGCGGCGGGTATAAGGCACGAGCATCACGCACACGCCCTTGCGGCCCGCGCGGCCCGTGCGGCCGCTGCGGTGCAGAAGCGTCTCATGGTCGTTCGGCAGGTCGAAGTGGATCACGAGGCCCAGATCCGGCAGGTCGATGCCGCGGGCCGCCACGTCGGTGGCGACGCACACGCGGGCGCGGCCGTCACGAAGCGACTGCAGGGCGTTGCTGCGCTCGTTCTGGGTCAGCTCGCCCGAGATCGCCACGGCCGCGAAGCCGCGCTCGATCAGGCTCGCATGGAGATGACGCACTGCCTCGCGGGTATGGCAGAACACCATGGCGCCACGGCTCTCGTAGAAGCGCAGAACGTTGACCACCGCATGCTCGACCTCGTTAGGCGCGATCCTGAGGGCGCGATACTCGATGTCGCCATGAGGCTCGTTCTCGACCAGGGTGTCGATCCGGTGCGCCTCGCGCTGGTAGCGCCGGGCCAGGGCGACGATGTTCTTCGGCAGGGTGGCCGAGAACAGGAGCGTGCGGCGCTCGTCCGGCGTAGCGTCGAGGATGAACTCCAGATCCTCGCGGAATCCGAGATCGAGCATCTCGTCGGCCTCGTCGAGCACCACGACGCGCATCTTGGAGGTGTCGAGGCGCCCACGCTCGAGGTGGTCGCGCAGACGGCCCGGGGTGCCGACCACGATGTGGCAGCCATCGGCGAGCGCCCGCTGCTCACGGCGCACATCCATGCCGCCGACGCAGGAGGCGACCCGCGCACCGGCCGGGCCGTAGAGCCAGATCAGCTCCCGGTTGACCTGGAGGGCGAGCTCGCGGGTGGGGGCGATGATCAGGGCCAGGGGCTCGCGCGGCGCCTCGAAGCGCTCGGCGTCGCCCAGCAGGGTGGACGCCATGGCGAGGCCGTAGGCAACCGTCTTGCCCGAACCCGTCTGTGCGGAAACGAGAAGATCCCGATCGACAGCCTCCGGCTGCAGCACGGCGGCCTGGACGGGGGTCGGGTCGTTGTAGCCTTTGTCGGCCAGGGCGCGGTCGAGGCTGGGATTGGACTTGGGGAAAGGCATGAGAATGGGCTGAACCGTTTCAAGAGGAGCCCTCAAGGGCTCCGGTAAGGATGATCAGCCGGAGGCAGCGGCGTCGTCTATTTCGTCGATGGACACCAGGAACACGACATCGATATCGAGGTCGTCATCATCGTCTTCGCCGTCTTCGTCGACCTCGTCCTCTTCGTCCAGGGCCTCATAGAAGGCATCGATTTCGTCTTCCGATGCGGGCCGTGTCGTCAAGGCAGCTGAGCCGTCCCAGAGGGAGCGGCTCTCGCTCTTAAACGACTTCAGGTCATCTTTAAAGCTCTCGCTGAGAAAGAGTTCGCGAGCCTGCTCCTCATCGGCGTTCGTTACGGCAACCGCCTTGCCGGCTATCTCAAGGGTGACCATGGCTCGTCCTTTGCCGCTGCAATGGGATCCGAGGGACTAACGCTCAAGCCCGGAATTCGATCAAACCGAACCTGGTTAAGCCTTTCCGGGTCTTCAGGAAGGGTGTGAACAGCCCTTAAGACCAGTATGGACATGAGGCAACCAATATGAGACCAGTTAAGCTGTGAACGTGACTGGCTCCACTGTCTGCTTCCGGTCCCTCGACCGGCTTTCCCTGACCGGCTCCCGCGTCAATGAGGACGGGGCCGGCCTGCACGGCCGCTTTGCCTGGATCGTCGATGGAGCCACAGGTCTCTCCGACGACCGCTTGACCTCCGGAGGCAGCGATGCGGCCTGGCTGGCCTCCCTCATCGACGAGCGGTTGGCTGCCCTGTCCTCACAGGAAGACGCTGATGCGCTGCTGGGCAGCCTGGAGGCCGGCATCATGGCGGCATTCGAGGATGAGACCGCGCATGTGCCGGAGGTCAGCGACTACCATGCCCCCTCCGCGTGCCTCGGCCTGATCGAGGTGACGCCCGGGGAGGGCGGTTACTTCGGGATCCAGGGGCGCCTCCTGGGCGACGTGGTCGTTCTCGTGCCGTCGGAGCACGGGGTCGCCCGCTGGAGCGACGAGCGGGCGAAGCCTTTCGAGCGCCGGACGCTGGCGGCTCTGGGCGCGCAGGGCCATGAGCCGGGGCAGATCCCTGAAGCGGTCAGGCGCCAAATCCTGGAAAACCGCACCCGTCTGAACCAACAGGACGGTTATTGGGTGGTGAACCCGCGTCGGCCCTGGGCCGGTCAGGAGCTGCGGTTCACCGCACAGGTGAAGCCGGGCGCACCCATCGTGCTCGCCACTGACGGCTTCATGCGGCTCGTGGATGTGTTCGCCGCATACTCGGACGAGGATCTCTACGACCGGCTCGCCGCGGGGAAAGGGCCGGACCTGATGCAGGAATTACGGGATAGGGAGCGGGGCGACCTCATGGCAGGCGCCTATCCTCGTGTTAAAACCCACGACGACGCGACCTTTCTCGTCATTGCAGCCGAGCGATCGCGCTGAACGAGTTCCGCAAGGTCTGTTCGACGAGCAGGCCCTGCGGTGGGAGGACAAGGACTTCAACAATGAGGGAAACGACGATGAAACTGACCCGACGCATTCTGATGGGCGCTGCCGCCGGCAGCCTCCTGCTCTCAGGCACCGTCGCCATGGCCCAGCAGACCGAGCTGACCTTCTGGAGCTGGCGCCAGGAAGACCGCGCCTTCTACCAGGACACCATCAAGAAGTTTCAGGAGAAGAACCCGGGCATCACGGTCAAGTTCGAGACCTATGCGCCTGAGAACTACCAGACGATCCTCTCCACGGCGCTCGCCGCCGGCCGCGGCCCGGACGTGATCCAGGTGCGCGCCTACGGCAACCTGGAGACGATTGCGACCCCCGGCTACCTGCTCGCTCTCGACCAGCAGAACGTGCCGGAGCTGGCGAACTTCCCTGAAGCATCGCTCGCCGCCGAGACCCTGCGCGCCGACGGCAAGGTCTATGCCGTTCCCTTCGCCATGCAGGCCCAGCTCGTGGTCTACAACAAGAAGATCTTCAAGGATAACGGCGTGAACCCGCCCAAGACCTGGGATGAGCTGATGACGCTCGCCCAGGCGCTGAAGGCCAAGAACATCACGCCGTTCGCCAACGGAACGGCCACCGCCTGGCAGAACGAGACCATCGTCGGCGGCCTGCTCTCGTCCATGCTCGGCAAAGAGTTCGAGGCCGACATCGTGTCCGGCAAGGCGAACTTCACCGATCCGCGCTTCGTCACCGCGCTGACGAAGCTCAAGGATGTCAGCCAGTACTTCTCGCCGAACTTCACCGGCGTCGATTACCCGTCCTCGCAGCAGCTCTTCGTGGCAGGCCGCGCGGCCATGTTCGCGGGCGGCTCCTACGAGGTGGCGAACTTCAAGAACCAGAACCCGACCCTCGACCTCGGGGTGTTCCCGGCTCCCGTCGCGAAGACGGGCGACCAGCACCTGATCGCCACCTATTATGATGGCGGTTATGCGGTGAACGCCAAGACCGAGAAGAAAGACGCGGCGCTCAAGTTCGTGCGCTACCTTGCCACGCCCGAATACGGCACGGCCTTCACCAATACGCTCAAGAACCTGTCCCCGATCAAGGGCATCAAGATCGAGGACCCGATCACCCAGGAGGTGGCGAAGCTCGCCGAGAACTCCATGTCGTACCTGATGCTCGTGCGTTTCCGCTATCAGGAGCCGAGCGGCTCGGTGCTGCTGCAGTCGAACGTTCAGAAGATGCTCGCCGGCCAGCAGACCCCGGAGCAGGCCGCGGCCGAGATCAACAAGGGCATCGCGACCTACTACAAGCCGTTCCAGAAGTAAGTCTGTGACACAGGGGCGGCGGGCTCTCGGGCTCGCCGCCTTTTTTGAAAGCTGTCGTTTCCATGCTCGTCTCGCGCAAACAGGCTCCGTCGCTGAAGCGGCAATTGTGGGTGGCGTTCCTCGTCGTTCCGCCCATCGTGTTCATGTCGCTGTTCGTGGTCTACCCGATCCTGTCGGCCTTCGCCTATGCCTTCTACGACTGGCAGGGGCTGGCGCGTGGCGAGTTCGTGGGTCTCAAAAACTTCAAGGAAGTGCTGTTCGGCGCCACCATGGCGCCCGTGGTGTGGAACGCCTTCCTGCACAACGTCTATGCTCTGATCGCGCTCATGATCATCCAGAACGGCGGCGGGTTCCTCCTCGCCTGGCTGCTCTACAAGGAGCCCTTCGGCTTCCGCTTCCACCGGATTGCCGTGTTCGTGCCGGTGGTGCTCTCGACCATCATCGTGGGTTTTCTCTGGAAGCTCTTCCTCAATCCGAACTTCGGCATCATCAACCAGGCGCTCTACTCATTGGGCCTCGATTCATGGGCCAAGCCCTGGCTCGGCGATTCCTCGACGGCACTCGGCGCGCTGATTCTGGCCAATGCCTGGCACTTCGTCGGCTTCCCGACCCTGGTTTATCTCGCCGGCATGCAGCGCATCCCGCCTGAGATCATCGAGGCGGCGCGGCTCGACGGCACCAATGAATGGCAGCTGTTGAAGAACATCGTGTGGCCGCTGGTGGCGCCGAGCACGACCATCCTGTTCACGCTGCTCTTCATCGGCGCGTTCAACTGGTTCGAGATTCCCTATGTGATGGTAGGCCTCGATGGTTCGCCCTTCGGCACCACGGACGTGCTGGGCCTCGTCTTCTACCGCACGGCCTTCGGCAATCAGAGCGCCAGCATCCAGAACTTCGGCATGGGTTCGGCGCTTGCCACGCTCCTGTTCCTGTTCATCGTCGTCTTCGCGTCCATGCTGACCCTGTGGCTGCGCCGTCGGGAGATCCAGTTTTGAACGCCCTCACATCTCAGGCGCCCTCGTCGCGCCAGCCGATCTCCTTCGCGCTGCTCGCGCAGGTCATCCTGATCGCCAACTCCTTCATCATGCTCTATCCGGTCGTGGTGATGGTGCTCTCCGCCTTCAAGACAACGGGCGAGATCTTCGAGCATCCCTTCGCGCTGCCCGATTTCACGCAAGTGGGCAACTTCGCCAAGGTTCTCGGCGAAACCGCGATGCCGACCTATTTCGTGAATTCGATCCTGGTGACGGGCACGTCGGTTCTCCTGATCCTCGTGCTCGGCACCATGGCGGGTTACGCGGTGGCGCGCTACGAGTCGCGCACCAACACCTTCATCCTGCTGTTCTTCCTGGCAGGCCTCATGCTGCCCCTGAAGCTCGCGGTGATCCCGCTCTTCATCCTGCTGCGGGATCTCGGCCTCCTCGACAGCCGCTGGAGCCTCATCGTCACCTACACGGCCATCGGCCTGCCGTCGGCCGTGTTCATCATGGCGGGCTTCCTGCGCACGCTGCCCTCGGAACTCGAGGATGCGGCCCGCATCGACGGCGCCTCCGAGCCGCGCATCATGTGGTCCGTGATGCTGCCACTGGCGCGTCCTCCGATGGCCATTGCGGCGATCCAGAATGCGGTGCCGATCTGGAACGACTTCTTCTTCCCGCTGGTCTTCATCCAGACGGATGCGCGGAAAACCCTGCCGCAGGGGCTCACCACCTTCATGGGTGAATACACCACCGACTGGGGCATGCTGTTCGCCGGCCTCACCATCGCGGCCGCGCCCATCACGCTCCTCTACATCGCCCTGTCGCGCCAGTTCATCCAGGGCATGACGGCTGGCGCGGTGAAGTAGCATGCTGATCCCGAAGGGCGCGCTCGTCGTCTCCTGCCAAGCCCGCGCCGATAATCCGCTTCATGGGCCGGTCCACATGGCCGCCATGGCGCGCGCAGCGGAGCAGGGCGGCGCGAGAGGCATCCGCGCTAACGGCGCGGACGACATCGCGGCGATCCGCGCCGTGTCTGCACTCCCGATCATCGGCATCGCCAAGGTCTGGACCGATCGCTTTCCGGTCTACATCACGCCGGGCTTCGCTCAGGCTGCCGAGATCGCCGGTGCCGGTGCCGACATCATCGGCCTCGATGCCACGCCGCGCCCGCGTGACGGAGAACCGGTGGAGATTCTGATCGGACGCATCCGCAGCGAACTCGGCCGGGAGGTCTTCGCCGACATCGCCACGCTGGAGGAGGGGCGGGCCGCCCATGCCGCCGGCACCACCTATGTTGCGACGACGCTCGCCGGCTACACGGAGGGGACAGCCTCCCGCAAAGCCGGCGGCCCCGATCTGGATCTCCTGTCCGCCCTCGTGGCCGAGCTGCCGCTTCCTATCGTTGCGGAAGGGCGCTTCGACACGCCCGACCTCGTCGCGGAGGCGTTCAGGCGCGGCGCTCACGCAGTTGTTGTGGGCACGGCCGTAACAAATCCGCGCGAGATCACGAAGAAGTTTGTACAGGCCGCACCCTGAGGGCCGTCGCAGTTAGCTTGTAACGGAAACGTGAGAGCACCTCTGGCGTTCTCGGGTGTACCCATCCACAATGGGTTCCAAACGAGGTGATGTCGTGCTGATCCGCCGCCCTTCCGATATCCTGCCCTCCGAGATCACGCCTCGGGAGGTCTATCTTAACCGTCGCCAATGGATGACGGGCGCGGCCGGGCTTGCACTCGCGGCGGCCCTGCCGGGCGGCCTGGAAGCCGCGCCGCTGCAGGCAGGCAAGAGCCCGTTTTCCACTGACGAGAAGCTGACGAGCCGCGAGGACGTCACGAGCTACAACAACTTCTATGAGTTCGGCACCGGCAAGGACGATCCGGCCGCCAAGGCCAAGTCCCTCAAGACCTCGCCCTGGACCGTCAAGGTCGACGGCATGGTCGGAAAGCCCGCCGAGTTCGCGGTCGAGGACCTGATCAAATCCTCGGCGCTCGAGGAGCGCATCTACCGCATGCGCTGCGTCGAGGGCTGGTCCATGGTCATTCCGTGGGTCGGCTTCCCGCTGGCCGACCTCATCAAGCGCGTGGAGCCCTTAGGAAGCGCGAAATACGTGGCGTTCGAGACGGCCTATCGGCCCGAGGAGATGCCGGGAATGGACACGCTCTTCCCGGTGCTCGAATGGCCCTATGTGGAGGGCCTGCGCCTGGACGAGGCCATGAACCCGCTCACCATCCTGGCGGTCGGGCTCTACGGCGAGACGCTGCCGAACCAGAACGGCGCACCCATCCGTCTCGTCGTGCCGTGGAAATACGGCTTCAAGGGCATCAAGTCGATCACCCGCATCAGCTTCGTCGACAAGCAGCCGCCGACCTCCTGGAACAAGCAGGCACCGAGCGAGTACGGCTTCTACGCCAACGTGAACCCGAGCGTGGACCATCCGCGCTGGAGCCAGGCGACCGAGCGGCGCATTGGCGAGGGCGGTCTGTTCGTGAAACGCCGGCCGACGCTGATGTTCAACGGCTATGCCGAGCAGGTGGCGAGCCTCTATACCGGCATGGACCTGCGGAAGCTCTATTGATGGCGGGAAGAGCCTCTGCGCCCGGCGCCAAGGGGTTCGCCCTGCCGCAGGTGCCGAAGATCCTCGTCTACATCATCGGCTTCGTTCCGGCCGTGTGGCTGTTCTATGCCGGCATCATGGATCAGCTCGGCGCCGATCCCATGCGCTATCTGGAACAGGCGCTCGGCCTCTGGGCGTTGCGCTTCCTCGTCGCGACGCTCGCGATCACGCCGCTGCGGCAGCTCTTCAACATCAACCTGCTGCGCTACCGCCGGGCCATCGGGCTGCTGGCGTTCTATTATGCCGCTCTTCACCTTATCACCTATCTCGTGCTCGACCAGGGCTTGGATGGAGCAGCCATCGCGGCCGACATCGTCAAGCGACCCTACATCACCATCGGCATGGCAACCTTCGTCATCCTCGTGCCGCTCGCCGTGACCTCCAACAACGCCGCCATCCGGCGCATGGGCGGGCAGGCCTGGGCCAAGCTGCACAAGCTGGTCTATGTGGCGGCCATCGGCGCGGTGCTCCATTACATCCTTGTGGTGAAGTCCTGGCCGCTTGAGCCCCTGATCTATGCCGCCATCGTGGCCGTGCTCCTGAGCTACCGATTGTTCCGTTCTCTGGTGAAGAAGCCGTCTCCCCGGCGGCGCACTGCTTGAAGAGCCAGCCTACTCGGCTAGGATGCTCCGGGTAAAAGCAAGGCTTCTCCTTTGAACGGCAGGATCATCCATCGAGCGGGCTTCGTCGTCGGCGCATTCGCCAGGGTGCTCCTGATCGGGCTGGTCTGGGCGAGCCTCGTGGTGCCCAGTGAAGCCTCGGCCGAGAACCGGGACGTGATTGTCTTTGCCGCGGCCAGCCTGAAGAACGCGCTCGACGATGCCGCTGCCGCCTGGATGCGCGACAGCGGCAGGCGAGCCGTGGTGTCTTATGCCGCCAGCAATGCGCTGGCCAAGCAGATCGAAGCGGGAGCCCCGGCCGACATCTTCTTCTCCGCCGATCTCGACTGGATGGATTATGCCGCTTCCAAGGGGCTGATCCGGCCTGAAAGCCGCGTCAGTCTCCTCGGCAATTCCCTTGTGCTCATCGCGCCGAAGGACTCCGCGGTGCAGGTCGAGCTCAAGCCGGGCCTCGACCTCGCGGCCGCTCTTGGCAGCAACCGCCTGGCCATGGGGCATGTGAATGCGGTGCCGGCCGGCAAATACGGCAAGGCGGCTCTCGAGCATCTCGGCGCATGGGCGGGCGTGAGGGACAAGGTCGCTCAGACCGAGAACGTGCGCGCAGCGCTTCTGCTCGCCTCCCGTGGCGAGGCGCCCCTGGGGATCGTGTACAAGACCGACGCCGTATCCGACGCGAACGTCACCATCGTCGGAACGTTTCCGGAAGGCAGCCACCCAGCCATCGTCTATCCGGCCGCGCTCACGAAGGATGCGACCAATCCCGATGCCGCGCAGTTTCTGGCTTTTCTCCGCTCGGACAAAGCCAAACCCTTCTTCGAAAAACAGGGCTTCACCCTGTTGAATAAAGCGGGCTCGTGATGGAGGGACTTTCTCCTGAAGAATGGACCGCCGTTCGCCTGAGCCTGAAGGTCGCCTTCGTGGCGATGGCGGCAAGCCTCATTCCCGGCATTGCCATCGCGTTCCTGCTGGAGCGCGGGCGCTTCTGGGGGCGGCAGGCGCTCGACGTGCTTGTGCATCTGCCGCTGGTTCTGCCGCCTGTCGTGGTCGGCTGGTTCCTGCTCATCGGCTTCGGGCGGCGCGGCCCCATCGGGGCCTTTCTCGCCGAGCAATTCGGCATCGTGTTCTCGTTTCGCTGGACGGGCGCGGCGCTCGCCTGCGCCATCATGGGCTTTCCCCTGCTCGTGCGCGCCATCCGGTTGTCCATCGCATCTGTCGACCGCAAACTTGAAGATGCGGCAGGCACGCTCGGCGCGCATCCTGCCTGGGTGTTCGGCGTGGTGACGCTGCCGCTCATCTTGCCCGGCATCATCGCCGGCATGGTGTTGTCCTTCGCCAAGGCGATGGGCGAATTTGGCGCGACGATCACCTTCGTGTCCAGCATCCCCGGCGAGACGCAGACCATTCCATCGGCGATCTATGCCTATACCCAGGTGCCGGGAGGCGAGGGCGGTGCGATGCGGCTGACGCTTGTATCGATTGTCATCTCCATCGGTGCACTCTGGCTCTCCGAGTGGCTGGCGCGGCGCGCGCGTCGCAGGGTCCACGCCTGATGATCCTCGACGTCGACATCCGTCACCAGCAGGGTGCGTTCGCGCTGCACGCACGTTTTCAGTCCGATGGAAAGCTCACTGCGCTGTTCGGTCCGTCAGGCTCCGGCAAAACAACCATCGTGAATGCCGTCAGTGGCCTCGTGCAGCCGGATCATGCTCGCATCGCTGTGCAGGGGCGAGTGCTTGTCGATACGAAGAAGAGCATCGACGTGCCGAAGCACCGGCGGCGTATCGGCTATGTATTCCAGGAGGGACGGCTCTTTCCGCATCTCAGCGTGCGGCACAACCTGCTCTTCGGCCGCTGGTTCACACAGAGGAACGAGCGGAAGGCGGGCTTCGATCACGTGGTGGAGCTTCTCGGCATCGGCCATCTGCTCGACCGCCGCCCGTCGACATTGTCCGGCGGCGAGAAGCAGCGCGTGGCCATCGGCCGTGCGCTGCTCGCCGATCCCCAGCTCCTGCTGATGGATGAGCCGCTCGCCTCCCTCGACGACGCGCGAAAAAGCGAGATCTATCCTTACATCGAGCGTCTGCGTGACCAGGGCGGCGTTCCCATCGTGCTCGTCAGCCATTCCGTGGCCGAGATCGCGCGCTTGGCCACATCGGTTGTCGTTCTCTCCGAGGGGCGGGTCGTGGCATCGGGACCGGCCGCCGAAGTGCTGCGGCACACGAATTTCTTCGAACAGGGCGGCCTCACCGAGGCCGGGGCACTGATCGAAGCCCGCGTGTTGCGGCATGACGAGCGCTACGAGCTCACGGAGCTGCAGGCCAGAGCCGGTACTTTAAGCGTCCCGCGCCTGCCGCATCCCGTCGGCACGAGCCTGCGCGTGCGCCTGCGCGCCCGCGACATCATCCTGTCGCTGAGGGCACCCGAGGGCCTGAGCGCCCTCAATGTGCTGCCGGGATTCATTTCCTCCATCGACGAAGCCGGGCGAGCGAGCGTGGACGTGCAGCTCGATTGCGGCGGGGATCCCGTCGTGGCCCGCGTGACCCGCAGGTCCGTCGAGGAGCTTGGCCTCAAGTCCGGCCTTGCCGTTCACGCCATCATCAAGAGCATCGCATTCGATCCCGAGGCCCTCGGCGTTGCGGGACAGAAGAATATCCGAAACCTGCGCCCTTGAGGTTGCATGAACGGCCGGGCCGTGTAGCCTCTCCAACCATCTTTTTCAGTCTTGAGAGACTAGGATCATGAACGAACAAGTGCGGAATCTGCCCGATGCGGCCTCCCATGCCCAGCTTCTCGACCGTCTGGCGGAGGTCGCCGTTCGGGTCGGGCTCGGGCTGAAGCCAGGGCAGGAGCTGGTGCTGACCGCGCCACTCGATGCCGTGGCCCTGGTGCGGCGTATCACCGAGCATGCCTATAAGGCCGGGGCGTCCCTCGTCACCACGATCTTTTCCGACGAGGAGAGCACACTGATGCGCTTCCGCCACGGGCGGGACGAGAGCTTCGATACGGCCCCGGCCTGGCTCTACGAGGGCATGGCCGAGGCCTACAAGAAGGGTGCGGCCAGGCTTGCCATCGTGGGCGAGGATCCGTCGCTCCTTGCCAAGGAGGATCCGGAGAAGGTCTCCCGCGCCAACCGGGCCCGCTCCAAGGCCTATATGCCGGCCCTCAACATGATCGCGGGTTTCGACATCAACTGGACCATCGTGTCCGCCGCCACACCGGCCTGGGCTAAGACCGTGTTCCCGAACGATCCGGACGAGGTCGCCCTGGCCAAGCTTTGGCAGGCGATCTTCTCCGCGTCCCGCGTCGACACGCCGGATCCGATAGCCGCCTGGGAACAGCACAACGCCGCCCTGCAGACCCGCACGCGCATGCTGAACGAGAAGAACTATGCCGCGCTCCATTTCCGCGGCCCCGGCACCGACCTGCGCGTCGGCCTGGCCGACGGGCATGAATGGAACGGTGGCTCGACGACAGCGAAGAACGGTCTCGTCTGCAACGCCAACATCCCCACTGAGGAGGTGTTCACCACCCCGCACAAGGACCGCGTCGACGGCACCGTGACGAGCACCAAGCCGCTTTCCTACAACGGCACCCTGATCCAAGACATTCAGGTGCGGTTCGAGGGCGGGCGCATCGTCGAGAGCAAGGCGCGCACGGGCGAGGCCGTGCTGAACAAGGTGCTGGATACCGATGAGGGCGCACGCCGTCTCGGCGAGGTCGCCCTCGTGCCCTATTCCTCGCCGATCTCGCAGAGCGGGCTTCTGTTCTTCAACACCCTGTTCGACGAGAACGCCTCAAGCCACATCGCGCTCGGCCAGGCCTATAGCAAGTGCATCCGCGGCGGCGGCGGCATGAACGAGGAGGAGTTGGCGTCCCACGGCTCCAACAAGAGCCTGATCCATATCGACTGGATGATCGGCTCCGACCGGGTGGATGTGGATGGTATCACACAGGACGGCAGGGCCGAGCCGCTCATGCGCGGCGGCGAGTGGGTGACATCGTAACAAATGACTCGCACTTCGCGCCGTGCTGGATCTATGATCCAGGCAATTGCCTGCTCTGACGCAAACGGTGCTTGACGTATCGGTATCGTGGCTGTGATGGATACAGGTATCAAAGAGGTACCGGCCTGATAGGTTTTCAGGCCGGTGCTGTCTCAAGAGCGTGGATGGATGTCGGACACACCCAATCGTCAATCTGAAGCCCTCCTGTCGGTCCGCTCCCTGTCGGTGGAGTTCGGCACGGGGAATGGACCCTTCAAAGCCGTCAAGGATGTCAGCTTCGACGTGCAGCCGGGCAAGACCCTGGCGGTTGTCGGTGAATCGGGATCGGGCAAGTCCGTCACGTCTCTCGCGATCATGCGTCTGACGGACTACACGGGCGGGCGCATCACCAGCGGGCAGGTGCTGTTCCGCCCCGACGGAGCTGAGGCCATCGACCTCGTCCGGGCCTCCGACACCAAACTTCGGGAGATCCGTGGCAACGACATTGCCATGATCTTCCAGGAGCCGATGACCTCGCTCAATCCGGTCTTCACCATCGGCAACCAGATTTCCGAGACGCTGATCCTGCACCAGGGCCTGAACGGGCGCGAGGCCCGGCTGCGGGCCAGGGACCTGCTGCAGAAGGTGCGCCTGCCCGATGCGGACAGGCTCCTCGACCGCTATCCGCACCAACTCTCCGGCGGCATGCGCCAGCGCGTGATGATCGCCATGGCGCTCGCCTGCAATCCCAGGCTCCTGATCGCCGATGAGCCGACGACGGCCCTCGACGTGACGATCCAGGCGCAGATCCTCAACATCATCCGCGACCTGCAGCAGGAAATGGGCACCGCGGTCATCTTCATCACGCACGATATGGGCGTGGTGGCCGAGATGGCCGACGACGTGGTGGTGATGTGGAAGGGCGAGAAGGTGGAGCAGGCGCCGGTGCGCGACATCTTCGCCGCGCCGCAGCATCCCTATACCCGCGCGCTGCTCTCCGCCGTGCCGCGCTTAGGGAGCCTCACGGGCCAGCCGCTGCCGAAGCGCACGCCCGTGATGGTGATGGATGGCGACGTGGCCAAGCCCGTGGGCGGCACGCACGAGCAGAACACGGCCGATTACACTAAGCCCGTTCTCCAGGTGGAGAAGCTCACCACACGCTTCGACGTGGGCAAGACTTTCTTCGGCCGCGTGACGCACCGCGTCCATGCGGTCGAGGAGGTGAGTTTCGACATCTATCCCGGCGAGACGCTGGCTCTGGTGGGCGAGTCCGGCTCCGGCAAATCCACCATCGGCCGCACGCTGCAGCAGCTCGTCGAGCCCACGGGCGGCACGGTGCGCTTCGACGGGCGCGACATGGGGGCCATGAGCCAGGCCGAGCGCCGCCGCCTGCGCCAGGAGATTCAGTACATCTTCCAGGATCCCTTCGCATCTCTCGATCCGCGCCACACGGTGGGCTACAGCATCGCCGAGCCCATCATCGTCCACGGCCTGATCAAGGATTCGAAAGCGCGCGAGCGCCGCGTGCACGAGCTGCTCGATCAAGTCGGCCTGCAGCCGCAGCATGCCAAGCGCTATCCGCACGAATTCTCCGGCGGCCAGCGCCAGCGCATCTGCATCGCCAGGGCCCTCGCCAGCGATCCCAAGCTCGTCATTGCGGACGAATCCGTGTCCGCTCTCGACGTGTCGATCCAGGCGCAGATCGTCAATCTGCTCATGGAATTGCAGGAGCGGCGGCGCCTGTCCTATCTCTTCATCACCCACGACATGGCGGTGGTGGAAAAGATCAGCCATCGCGTCGCGGTGATGTATCTCGGCCAGATCGTCGAGCTCGGGCCGCGGCAGGCGATCTTCGAGAACCCGCAGCATTCCTACACCCGCAAGCTGCTGGCAGCGGTGCCCATCGCCGATCCGCAGCGCGAGCGGGCGAAGGTGCGGATCGAGGGCGAAATCCCGAGCCCGGTGCGTCCGGTCGGGCAGGAGCCCGCCATCCACCGCATGCGCGAGGTCGAGCCGGGGCACTGGGTTGCCATCGAGGCGGACACGCTTCGTGGCGCA
Source organism: Microvirga arabica (assembly GCF_016811235.1). GTDB lineage: Bacteria > Pseudomonadota > Alphaproteobacteria > Rhizobiales > Beijerinckiaceae > Microvirga > Microvirga arabica. The sequence continues at coordinate 13,863 of NZ_JAFBID010000020.1, read as the reverse complement.
GCGTAAAAAAGACTATCCAGAGGGAGATAACACGATGAAGTTTTCAAAAGCACTGAAAGCGCTCGGTCTGACGGCCGCTGTCGCATTGGCGCCGCTGATGGCGTCGGGCGCTCAAGCTGCCGGAACGATCACGGTCGCGACGAGTATCGATCCCGGCAGCTGGGACCCGATCGACACCTTCCTGGTGTCATGGTCGGCTGCGGGCAACAACCTCTTCGACGGCCTGACCGCACGCGGTCCGGACATGAAGCTGCAGCCGGGCTTGGCGACATCCTGGGAGTTTCTCGACGACGGCAGCCGCATCCGCTTCAAGCTGCGTCAGAATGTGAAGTTCCACAACGGCGAGCCGTTCAATGCAGGCGCCGTGAAGTTCACCTTCGACCGCCTGCTCGGCGACGAGGGTAAGAAGGGACCGCAGCAGTCGAACTACACCTCTATCTCAAAGGTGGAGATCGTCGATGACTACACGGTCGATTTCATGATGAAACAACCTGACCCGGTCTTGCTGACGAAGCTCGCCGGCTATGGCGGCGTGATCGTGCCGCCGAAATACATTCAGGAAAAAGGTGACGCCCATTTCAACATGAATCCGGTCGGCACTGGCCCGTTCAAGTTCGTCGAGTATTCGCCGAAGGTCAGCCTGACTCTCGAGGCCTCCCCTGAGCATTGGAATGGTGCGCCGAAGCTGGATAGGGTGGTCCTCCGCTTCATCTCGGAAGCGAACACGCAGGTGGCCGAGCTTCAGTCCGGCCGTCTCGACATCGCGACCCTTATTCCGTTCGGCCTCACGCCGACGGTCGAGAAGAGCCCGAATCTCAACCTCGTCAGCATTCCCGGTCCGACCGTCGTTTCGCTTCGCCTCAATACGAAGGAAGGGATCACCAAGGACGTGAATGTTCGCAAGGCGCTGATCATGGGCATTGATCGCGATGCGATCATCAAGGCGGTTCTGCTCGGCCATGGCAAGCCGATCGCGAGTTTCCAGTCCGAGCTGTCCTTCGGCAACGACCCCGCCCTGAAGCCGCTGCCCTTCGATCTCGCCAAAGCGAAGCAGATGCTGCAGCAGGCGAAGGTTCCCGCCGGTGCGCCGGTGCGGATCGACTTCCGCGGCAATGATGCGACCTTCCGCGAGGTGGCGCAGGCCGCGGCCGGCTACTTCCAGGCGCTGGGCCTCAAGCCCGCTCTGCAGCCGCACGAGCCTCCGGTTCTGCTCAACGATATCATCCCGAACGGTAAGACCGGCGAGGCCTGGCATCAGGCCTGGGGCGGCTGGACTTTCGACTACGACAACAATGCCTACCTGATGTATCACTCGGGCGAGAAGTGGAACCCGTACGACAACGATCCTAAGCTGAATGCTCTTCTTGAGAAGCAGCGCACGATCTTTGACGTGAAGGAGCGCGAGAAGGTGCTGCAGGAGGTCGCACGCTACGTGGCCGATCAGGCACTCGAAATCCCGCTTTACAATCAGAACACCGTGATAGGCGTGAACAAGCGGGTGAAGAACTTCGTTCCGCCGGCGGATCTGCGCTTCCGCTTCACCGATGTGACGGTCGAGTAAAGCCCGATCAACTCTCACTATCGAGAAGGCGCCACCAAGGTGGCGCCTTTTTCCAAGATGCAAGAAGGATCCTCCGTGGCGGGATTTATTCTCAAGAGAATGCTGCAGGCCGTTTTCGTGGTCTTCGCGGTAACCCTGATCGTCTCCTTTGCGATCAGATTGTCGGGCGACCCCGCCGTGATTCTGATGGGCGGCGGCGGCAACATCACGGAGCAGGATCTACAGAACATCCGACAGGCGCTGGGCCTCGAGCGACCGTTCTATGTTCAGTATCTCAGCTTTCTCAAAGGAATTCTGAGGGGAGATTTCGGCAAGAGCTTCATGGGCGGTACGCCGGTGTCCCTGCTGATCGCCAACGCTCTGCCCGCGACCCTCCTGCTGGCCTTCACCTCTCTGATTGCGTCGATCATTCTGTCGGTGCCGCTCGGCATCTACGCGGCCGTGCATCGCGGCCGCTGGCCGGATCAGCTGATCCGCATCCTGTCGCTGGTCGGCCTGTCGTTCCCGAATTTTTGGCTCGCCATCATGCTGGTGCTGCTGTTCTCCATCGTGCTCGGGCTGTTGCCGCCGAGCGGCATGGAAGGACCTGAGAGCTTCGTCATGCCGGCGCTCACCATGGCGGTCATTCTCACCGCCACCAATGTGCGCCTCGTGCGTACCTCCATGCTGGAGACCCTGTCCCAGCAATACATCATGGTGGCGCGCTCCAAAGGTCTGCGCGACCGGGTGGTGCTCTACAAGCATGCCCTGCGCAATTCGGCCATTCCGCTCGTCACCTATATCGGCCTGCAGTTCGGCGGCCTCATCGGCGGCATCGTGATCGTCGAGCGGGTATTCAACTGGCCCGGCATGGGCACGCTCGCGTTCGATGCCATCTCCAACCGCGACTATCCGGTGCTCCAGGGCACCATCACGGTGCTGGCGCTGTTCATCGTTCTTATCAACCTCCTGGTCGATATCGCCTATGGGCTGATCGACCCGCGCATCCGGACGGAGTGACGCCCATGGCTGCCGCTCAGGCTGTCTCCTCGTCGCGCTCGTGGTTCAAGTCGCTCGAGCTCGTCCTCGGCCTCCTCTTCGCGGGCGGAATCGCCCTGCTCGTGCTGCTCTCCCCCGTGCTGTTTCCGGACGGTGGCGAGGGCATGGACCTCATGGCCCGGCTTATCCCGCCGTTCCAGAGCTGGGCCCACATCCTCGGCACTGATCCCCTTGGCCGCGACGTGCTGGCTCGGGTCGCCGTGGGCGGCAAGATCTCCCTCATGGTCGGCTTTCTATCGGTGCTCGGCGCCGTCACCATCGGCACGCTCGTCGGCCTGGTGGCGGGCTATTATCGCGGCATCGCCGAGATGCTCCTGATGCGCTTCGCCGACATTCAGCTCGCGCTGCCCTTCATCCTGGTTGCGATCATGTTTCTGGCCATCCTGGGTGCGGGCATCGACAAGGTGATCCTCGTGATGATCGCCACCCAATGGGTGCAATATGCCCGCCTCGTGCGCGGCTCCGTGCTGGCCCTGCGGGAGCGGGAGTTCATCCTCTCCGCCCGCGCCATCGGCGTCGGCAACGGGCGCATCATCTTCACGCACGTGCTCCCCAACGTGCTCGGCCCCATCGTCATCCTCATGACCCTGCAGGTGGCCAACAACATCCTGTTGGAGAGCAGCCTGACCTTCCTCGGCCTCGGCGTCGATCCGCTCATCCCGAGCTGGGGCGGCATGCTGGCCGACGGGCGCACCTATCTGCAGACGGCCTGGTGGGTCAGCGTGTTTCCCGGGCTCGCTATCATGTTCACCGTGCTCGGCCTCAACCTCCTGGGCGACTGGCTGCGCGATCTTCTCGACCCGACAGGACAGACCTCGAAATGACGATTTTGCTCGACGAGCGGGTTCCGCGCACTCTCGACGGTCTCATGCGCGAATGGGCCAGCGATGACCATCGCGGCATGATCCTCGAGGCCTGGCTGTTCGAGGACGAGGCCGCGCGTCGCCGCGCCGAACAGATCTTTGCGGCATCCGGCATCCATGCCCGCCTGCGCAGCGCCTACAAGCCGCTCGTGCATGCCTTCCTGGAAGAGTTCGACATGGCGGGGGTGACGCGGGCGAGCGTGCGCTACCCCGTGCACGAGAAAGCCGACCGCCTGCGCTTCCTCTCCGAGGCCTATCCCCTGGCGGCCCTGCTCGGGACCATCGAGACACGCTTCGAGCCCGGCGAGGCCGATCTGACCTATGAGATCACGCTGGACTATGCCGATGGAAGCGTCGCGAAGCATGAGGTCTTCGCGCCCAACCGCCTGCGCACCAACCATCTCGATCAGGTCGACCTCACGCCGACCGGCTGGCTCAAAGTGACCGGGCGTTCCGACGGGGGCGCCGATCTGGACGAGCCGGTCGAAACAGAAATCGAGCAGGTGTTCCATAAGGTGATGGCGGCCGTCATGGCCCATGACTGGCCCGCCACCGAGCCTTATGTGGAGACGCTCGCCATCGATGTCGCCATTCCGGGCATCGAGCGTGAGCTCGCTTACGGCGACGAGGTCATGAGCACCCGCGAGGCGCTGCACGAGGATTTCTATTTCTCGATCCTCGAGTTCTTCAAGCACCGCTCCGGCCGCGCGCTTGAAGACCGCGGCTTGCAGCCGGGCCAGATCGTGCCGGACATCCGCGCAGGCGAGGGCGATGCGGACGTTCGCGTGACCCTGCGCTCCTTCGGGGTGCCGTCCGATCCGGCGCGGCCGGAGCAGGATATCGAGACGGCGGATGCCGCGCCGTCCCTGGCCCAGATCCACCGCGAGCTTGCATCGCTTCCGGGCGAAACCTTCGAGGGCGTCTCCCGCGAGGGGCGGCCGGTTCGCGGCCTCTATCGTGCCGGCTCGCGTCCGGCCGTTCTCGTGACGAGCGGGCAGCATGCCAACGAGACCTCGGCTCCCGTCGGAACCTTGCGGGCCGTGCGCCGGCTTCTCGCCAACCCGGAGGCGAACATCGCCTTTATCCCGGTCGAGAACCCGGACGGCTATGCGCTGCATGGCCGCCTCTGCGAAGGCAGCCCGCGCCACATGCACCACGCCGCGCGCTACACGTCGCTCGGCAACGATCTGGAATACGGCGGCAGCGAGCCTCTGTATGAGATCGGCGCCCGCAACCAGGCTCTCGCCCTGTCGGGCGCGCAGCTTCACCTCAATCTGCACGGCTACCCGGCCCATGAGTGGACGAGGCCCTTCACGGGCTACCTGCCGCGCGGTTTTGAGCTCTGGACGATCCCCAAAGGCTTCTTCCTGATCATGAGGCACCATCCCGCCTGGGGCGTGACGGCGAGGACGCTGGTCGAAGCCGTCACGACGGGACTGTCGGCCGTTCCCGGCCTGGCCGAGTTCAACCGGCGTCAGATCGAGATCTGCTCGATTCATTCCGGCGGCACGCCCTACGAGATCATCAACGACATCCCTTGCCTGATCACGGCCGACGAGCGTCACCCGAGCCCGCTGACGCTGATCACGGAGTTCCCGGACGAGACGATCTATGGTGAGGCCTATCGGTTTGCGCACACGGTGCAGATGGCCACCGTCATTGCCGCCGAAGAGGCTTATGCGTCGATCATGACCGGCATGGCTTGAGTACGTGTCGGCCGGTTGGGGAGAGGCGGGGCCAATCGTGATGATGTAACCTCAGGATCTCGTTCTCTTCATCAATCGACTGCACACCCCAGAGGTTCAAACCCTAAAGATAGAAAGGAACCCTTAACACGGTTCCCGGTTTCGCGCTTGCGAGTAAAGCTTAATAACGTTATATTATGATGATAATCTAACCCGCGCATCGACGCGGATAAGCTTTTTCGTAGAGGCCTTACCACCATGCCTAAGTTGTTCGATTTTCAGGCGGAAAGCCTTCCCTCCTGGTGGGACGGCAATTACCCAAATCAGGGTGCCAATCTCGACCTCATCGCCGGTGATGGCGCCTCCCAGGTCGTGCTTGTCCCAACCGTCGTTATGGACTCCCTGACCTCTACCCGCGTCTATCGCGACAATGGTGATGTTGGCGGGCATAATACGGATGGTGCTCCGCGAACCGAGAGCGATGCATCCATCAGGGTGGCGATCAAGGCGGCGCAAGCCCGTGGTCTCGAGGTGATCTTTAAGCTGCATGTGAACATGCAGAACGATGACTGGAATGCCCTCATCGGCCCTCCCGCAGGATCTACGCCCGCTCAAGCCAAGGAGTGGGCGGACGCTTGGTTCGCTTCGTATAAGGAAGCCGTTTTGCACTATGCCCGGCTTGCGAAGGCGGAAGGCGTCACGGCCTTTGCCATCGGTAACGAATGCGAAAGCATGACCCAGCCGCAATACACAGCGTATTGGCGCGACATCATCACCGCTGTCCGCAACGAGGTCGGCTCCGACATCAAGCTCACCTACGCGGCAACCTGGACGGAGGCTCTTCACGTCGAGCTCTGGGATCAGCTCGACTACATGGGCGCCAATCCCTACATCGCCTTTACCAGGGACAATCCGAACCCGACCGTGCAGCAGCTTGTCGACGGCTGGACCAAGCCGTCCAACGTATCCAGCACGAGTACGCCCTCATTGCCAAATTCGGCCAGAACATCTCGGCGATGGATGCTCTGAAGCAGGTCGCCCAACAATTCGGCAAGAAGCTGATCTTCACGGAAACCGGCTTCCGCAGCATGAACCTCAACAATACCTCGCCTTGGGAATGGGGCGAGGACAATTTCATCGATGAGCCTGAACAGCTCAACATGTTCAAGGCCTTCTACAAGATCATCACTGATCGCCTCGATGAAGGCTGGATGGGAGGCTACTGGCTCTGGAACTACGACGCCAACCAGCCCAATCCCGCTCCTGATGTCGGCTACAACACCGATGGTAAGCTCTCCGATGCCTTGGTCGAGCAGTACTTCAAGAACCCGCAACCGGTGGCCGGTCTCAAGCTCGATGGCACCACCTCCGCCGACAGGCTCGTGGGCGGGTTCAACGACGACACGCTTACTGGCGGCGCAGGAAACGACACCCTAACGGGCAATAATGGCGGTGATCCCTTCGTCTATACCGGCGGCGATGGCGCCGACACCATCACCGATTTCCGGTCTTTGCAGGGTGACAGGATTCGCCTGATCAATGTGGGAGCGGCAGGCTATGCCGATCTCCAGATCGTGCAGATCACGGGCGGCTACATCGTCCGCTTCCCGGACGGCGGCAGCCTCACTATCCTGACGACCGACAATAACCTGAACGCGAACTGGTTCACCTTCACGGCTGGGGCTGGTCCGTCGATCAAGCCCACAGATGGTGACGACACCATCACCGGAACCAGCAAAGCCAACATCATCAACGCTCTGGCGGGCGACGACACCGTTCTCGGCCTTGCGGCAGCGACCGGGTGAACGGCGGCCTCGGTAATGACACCATCGATGGGGGCACGGGCGCCGACGTTCTCTATGGGGATCGGGGAGACGATTATCTCGACGGCGGCAGCGGAGCCGATCGGATCTACGGCGGCAATGACAGCGATGTCATCTCCGGCGGTGCCGAGAACGATCACCTCCGGGGCGACAGCGGCGACGGTATGCTCAATGGCGATGCCGGCAACGATCTTCTTCGCGGCGGCGCTGGCTACGATGTCGCCAACGGCGGCGATTGTCATGACAAGCTCTATGGCGAGGCCGACAACGACTAGCTCAGCGGCGGCGAAGGCAACGATCTCGTCAATGGCGGTGACGGAAACGACAACGTTGATGGCGATGAAGGTGACGACAAGCTCTATGGCGGCAACGGTGACGATATTGTCGAGGGCTGGTTCGGCAACGATCAGATTTGGGGCGGGGGCAGAAACGACGCCATAATCGCGGGCGGCGGAACCGACAAGCTCTGGGGCGGCAAGGGTGCCGACGATTTCATCTTCGGCAGCGGCATGGGCAAGGACGTTATTTACGACTTCAAGCTCAAGCAGGGCGACCAGCTGATCATCCAGGACAACATGAACGGCACCGGCATCGGCAGTGGCAGCACCGACGCGGAGGTCATGCAGAACTTCAGGAAACTGGTGAAGCAGGTCGGTCGCGATACCGTCATGAACTTCGGCGATGGTGACGTCCTGACCCTGAAGAACTTCAAGGCTTCTACCCTGGAACGCGGCGACATCTGGTTCTGGTAAGAACCAAGCGTTTCCAAAGTCAAAGCACGGCCGGTGGGGGTTCCTCCGGCCGTTTTCATTTCACAGATGCTGGATCCGTCCTGCGGAACAAGCCGAGTCCTGCCGCCGTTCTTCGGCTGAGCCGGGATATGGTGCACCCGGCCTTGCGGGAGTTGAACGCCATGGCGCGGTTGTCCTGGAAGCAGAACGAGAACGACGCCTCGATTAGGGAAGCCGTCGACCTTGTGCGGGAGCACGGCGAGACCCTGCCGCCGATCGCCGACGAGCAGGCGTTCGGCGCCATGTTCGACCGCTTCGCCGACGCCAAGGTGGTGTTGTTGGGTGAGGCGAGCCACGGGACATCGGAGTTCTACCGGGCGCGGGCTGCCATCACGAAGCGCCTAATCGAGCAGCACGGTTTCACCGTCGTGGCCGTCGAGGCGGACTGGCCGGATGCAGCGCGGATCGATGCTTATGTGCGCCACCGCCCGATGCCTGACGGCGACAATGAGGCCTTCGAGCGCTTTCCCACCTGGATGTGGCGCAACGAGGAGGTGGCCGATTTCGTCAACTGGATGCGCGAGCACAACAGGGAACGCGCCGAGGACGAGCGGGCCGAGTTCCGTGGCCTTGACGTCTACAGCCTGAATGGGTCCATCCGCTCCGTTCTCGATTATCTCGACAAGGTCGATCCGGAAGCCGCCAAGGAGGCGAGGGGACGCTATGGCTGCCTCAGCCCCTGGCAGTCGGATCCGGCCCGCTACGGCCGTGCCGTGCTCACCGGGCAGAAGAAGCCCTGCGACGAGGCCTTGCTGCGCCAGCTTCAGACGATCCTCGATAAGCGGATGGAGTACCTTGAGGCCGATGGCGGCGAGGCCTTCTTCGATGCGGTGCAGAACGCCAAGATCGTCCACGCGGCCGAGCACTACTACCGGATCATGTATGAGGGCGCGACCGAGTCCTGGAACCTGCGCGACCGTCACATGTTCGAGACGCTCCAGAGCCTGTTGGCCCGACGCGACAACGCCAAGGCCGTGGTCTGGGCGCACAACTCCCACATCGGCAACGCCGCCGCCACGGCCATGGGATGGCAGGGCGAGTTCAACATCGGCGAGCTCTGCCGCAAGACCTACCGCAACGAGGCCGTGCTCATCGGCTTCGGAACGGATCGCGGCACTGTGGCGGCGGCCGATGATTGGGACGAGCCCATGCAGGTCAAAAGCGTCCGCCCGGCACGGCCGGACAGCCACGAGCGGATTTTTCGCGACACGGGCCTTGGCTGTTTCCTCACCGATTGGCGCGAGAACGGCCAGGCCGATTTGACCGAGGTTCTCTCCCGGCCTCGGCTGGAGCGGGCCATCGGTGTGGTCTACCGGCCGGACACGGAGCTCTACAGCCATTACTTCGAAGCGGTCCTGGCCGAGCAGTTCGACGCCTTCGTCTGGTTCGACGAGACCAGGGCCTTGAAGCCGCTCAGCCATGCCCACGGCAAAGGCATGCCGGACACCTATCCGTTCGGGCTTTGATGCGGATAAGTTTCACCTTCTCGGGAGAGGGTGCACGCTATTCTTGTCGAGCGATAACACCATCGACGGTCCTGTGTCGGCCATCCCGATCCGGTGAGGCTCCACGTTCCATTCCATCGGGATTACCGGCCTCAGACCGGTGATGACGAGCGGGTGTCATCCCCGGCGGTCCGCAGGACTGGGAAGGGAATCCCCGATCAGGCGCTGAGGGTGTGACTGGATTCCTTTCCCCTCCGCTGCGCTCCGGCCGGGAATGACACCCTCCCCGTCATCCCCGGACTTGATCCGGGGATCCAAGTTTTCCCTTTCCGCTTCTCCAGCCTCATCCTGAGGAGGTCGCGTCAGCGACCGTCTCGAAGGAGGCACCAGCGGGCACTGGACGATCCTTCGAGACGCAGACTGCGTCTGCTCCTCAGGATGAGAGCAGAGGAAGACGCAAGGGTGAAGACGTGGATGGCCGGCACAAGGCCGGCCATGACGGGTGAAGGTGAGCGCATGTTCTTGCTTTGTTCTTGACTGTTGCTGCAAGCTCGGCTATATTGTTGTGTAGACCTGCCTCTGTTGAGGGGCGCGCTCGCGAGGCGTCGCAGTGTGGAGGCAGGCACGGTCCTGTACATGTGCCGCTACGCAGGTACATGCACAGGAGGCCCAGGCTGTGGGCCGGTGGTCGGAATCGGTCTCAGGCCCCCGTCGAGGAGACGGATCCCGCCTGAGGCGGTCACCGGGCCGGCACCGCTTGTCCTCCTAAAGAAGCCGTGCGCGAAGAGACACCTCGGCTCTTCCATTCTCACCACCACACATCGAGCCGGGCTGCCCGTCGCGCCACCCTCGATCCTACCCACAGGCTCGCAGCTCACGCTGCGGGCCACAAGGTGCTGGCTTCTTGCACTTCTGCTGGCGACACTCGCCCGCCTTGCCCCGGAAGTCCGCCCCTGCTAACTGACGGCCAATTCCATTCACATCTCGATCAAGCAGGGCTTTTTCCGTGTCCCGTCAATTCATCTACCACATGCGTGGCCTCACCAAGACCTATTCGGGCGGCAAGAAGGTCCTGGATAACATCCATCTCTCCTTCTACCCGGACGCCAAGATCGGCGTGCTCGGCGTCAACGGCGCCGGTAAGTCGACCCTGCTGCGCATCATGGCCGGCACCGATACGGACTGGACCGGCGAGGGCTGGGTGGCGGAAGGCGCCCGCGTTGGCTACCTGCCGCAAGAGCCGCAGCTCGATCCGTCCAAGAACGTGCGCGAGAACGTCATGGAGGGCGTGGCCGCCAAGAAGGCGATCCTCGACCGCTACAACGAGCTCGCCATGAACTATTCCGAAGAGACCATGGACGAGATGACCCGTCTCCAGGACGAGATCGAGGCCAAGGGCCTGTGGGATCTCGACTCCCAGGTCGATCAGGCCATGGACGCCCTGCGCTGCCCGCCGGATGACTGGGCGGTGGACAAGCTCTCGGGCGGCGAGCGCCGCCGCGTGGCCCTGTGCAAGCTGCTCCTGGAGCAGCCGGAACTGCTGCTCCTCGACGAGCCTACCAACCATCTCGACGCCGAGACCACCGCTTGGCTCGAGGGCCATCTGCGCAGCTATCCGGGCGCGATCCTGATCGTCACCCACGACCGCTACTTCCTCGACAACGTCACGGGCTGGATCCTTGAGCTCGACCGCGGCCGGGGCATTCCCTACGAGGGCAACTACTCGTCCTGGCTCGAGCAGAAGCAGAAGCGCCTTGAGCAGGAGGGTCGCGAGGACGCGGCTCACCAGCGCACCATCGAGCGCGAGCGCGAGTGGGTGTCGGCCTCGCCGAAGGCCCGTCAGGCCAAGTCGAAGGCCCGTATCCAGCGCTATGAGGAACTCGTGGCCAAGGCCAACGAGAAGGGCCCGACGACCGCACAGATCATCATTCCGATCGCCGAGCGCCTGGGCAACAACGTCATCGAGTTCGACAATCTCAAAAAAGCTTTTGGCGACAAGCTCCTCATCGACGGCCTGTCGTTCAAGCTGCCGCCGGGCGGCATCGTGGGCGTCATCGGTCCGAACGGCGCCGGCAAGACCACCCTGTTCCGCATGATCACCGGCCAGGAGCAGCCGGACGAGGGCTCGATCAAGATCGGCGAGAGCGTCAAGCTCGGCTACGTTGACCAGAGCCGCGACTCGCTCGATGCCAACAAGACTCTCTACGAGGAGATCTCCGGCGGCAACGAGGTGCTCTATCTCGGCAAGCGCGAGATCAACGCGCGCGCCTATTGCGGCGCGTTCAACTTCAAGGGCTCCGACCAGCAGAAGAAGGTGGGCGTGCTCTCGGGCGGCGAGCGCAATCGCGTGCACCTCGCCAAGATCCTGAAATCGGGCTCGAACGTCCTGCTCCTCGACGAGCCCACCAACGACCTCGACGTGGACACCCTGCGGGCGCTCGAAGAGGCGCTGGAGGATTACGCGGGCTGCGCCGTGATCATCTCGCACGATCGCTGGTTCCTCGACCGCATCGCCACCCACATCCTGGCCTTCGAGGGCGACAGCCACGTGGAATGGTTCGAGGGCAACTTCGCCGATTACGAGGAGGACAAGAAGCGCCGCCTCGGCACGGATTCCACGATCCCGCACCGGATCAAGTACAAGAAGTTCTCGCGGTAAGAAGTCAAACGCCCCTCCAAGAGGGGCGTTTTGTTTAGAGGGGCGTGCATGAAAACCTATGTGATCACCGGCATCGGCCGAGGCATTGGGTGCGAACTTGCCAGGCAGTTCCTCCTCCGCGGCGAGCGGGTCGTCGGAACGGTGCGCGATGATGCATCTGTTCCGGAGGAGCTTCACAATGCGAAGACGCAAGGCCGTTTCAGCACATTGATCTTCGACGTTCGTGATCAGGCCTCAATTGAAGCAGCCGTCCGGCAGTTGGATGAGCCTGTGGATGTTCTCATCAGCAATGCGGGCGTGATAGGTCCAAAACAGCAATCCACCCTGGATATGGATTTCAAGGGCTTTCTCGATACTCTCGACATCAATACCCTTGGACCATTGCGGGTCGCACAGGCGTTTCTCCCGTTCCTACGGAGGGCAAAGAACGCGAAGATCGTGACGGTCTCCAGCCGGATGGGCTCCCTCTCCTATGCCAAGTCTGACCGCATTGCCTATCGCGCCTCGAAGGCCGCCGTGAACAAGGTAATGCAGGGCCTTGCGACGGATCTCCATGCTGACGGGATCATTGCAGTATCGGTGCATCCCGGCTGGGTCCAAACGGATATGGGTGGCTCTGAGGCCGACATCACGGTCCAGGAAAGCGCCGCTGGTCTCGTAAAGCTTATCGACGGGCTTACGCTTGAGGATACGGGAGAGTTTTTCGACTGGACAGGAGCCCGGATTCCATTCTGATCGATCAACCCGGTTGGGTTCTTCGACGAAACAGTGTATGACCCTTGAGGCACGAGACATAAGAAAGAAGACGTTCCGTGCCAGTCGACAACATTTCCAGCTTTGAATCCGTTGCTACGCCTGAGGAAGCCGTCGAGCGCCTCATCGAGCTCCATGACACCGCCATCGAGGCGCAGCGCCATGCTCTGGAGCATTTCTTCGCCACCGGCACGGCCCCCACGCCCCTCGAGCGCTCCCGCTTCCGCTATCCGGAGTTGCGCCTGGACTACCGGGCCTCATCGGTGCCACCGATCAAGCAGCGCGCCTATGCGAAGTTCCAGGGGCCGGGCGTCTACGCCACGACGATCACGCAACCGACCTTCTACCGCAACTACCTGCTGGAGCAGCTGAACTTCCTCGTGCGCGACTATGGCGCCACCATCGAGGTCGGGGTCAGCGACCAGGAGATCCCGTATCCTTATGTGTTCGAGCGCGGCGACGAACTGGGCCGGGGGGCGCATTCCGCCTCCGAACTCGCCCAGCACTTCCCGACCCCGCTTCTCGCCAAGGTCGGTGACGAGATCGCCGACGGCACCTGGATGTTTCATGAGAACGAGGCGCGGCCGCTGGCGCTGTTCGATGCGGCCCGGGTGGATTATTCCCTGCGTCGCCTCGTACACTACACCGGCAGCGATTGGCGTTGCGTGCAGCCCTGGATCCTGCTCACCAACTATCACCGCTACGTGGACCAGTTCATCCGCTGGGCCGTGAAGGAGCTGGCCGACGAGAACGGGCCCTACACGAGGCTCGACCTGCCCGGCGGCGTCAGCATCGAGCGGGGACTGGACGATGCGAAGGTCGAAGATCTGATCGGTTCATCCCCGTGGCACCGGTTCCAGATGCCGGCCTACCACCTCATGCGCAAGGACGGGCAGGGCGTGACGCTCGTCAATATCGGCGTCGGCCCGTCGAACGCGAAGAACATCACGGACCACCTTGCCGTGCTGCGCCCCCATTGCTGGCTCATGGTCGGCCATTGCGGCGGCCTGCGCCAGTCGCAGTCCATCGGCGACTACGTGCTGGCCCACGGCTATCTCCGGCGCGACCACATCCTCGACGGCGCCGTGCCGCCGGAAATCCCGATTCCGGCGCTCGCCGAAATCCAGGTCGCCCTCCAGGAGGCGGCAGTTCAGGTTACCGGCGAGCGCGGCGAGGAGCTGAAGCGGCGCCTGCGCACCGGCACGGTTGTGACCTATGACGACCGGAACTGGGAACTGCGCTGGA
>NZ_JAFBID010000209.1 GCF_016811235.1 Microvirga arabica | reverse complement strand
GCCGCCGCCTTCCTCGATGGGGTGCTCGGCCCCGAGCGGCGCAAGACCGGCTGGATGCGGGCCGAGGCTGCGGGCGACTCGGGCCCCTGGCGCCAGCAGGCGGTGCTCGGCCGCAGCCACTGGGACGCTGATGCCTTGCGCGATATGGTGCGCGACTATGCGCTCGAGACGCTCGCCGCGCCCGGGGCCGTGCTGGTGATCGATGAGACCGGCTTTCTCAAGCAGGGTACTCGCTCGTGCGGGGTCGGGCGTCAGTACACCGGATCAGCGGGCAAGATCACGAACTGCCAGATCGGGGTGTTTGCGGCGTACGTGTCAGACAAGGGCTGCGCCTTCATCGACCGTCAGCTCTATCTGCCGCAAGACTGGACGAACAAGCCAGAGCGCCGCACCGCTGCTCATGTGCCTGACAGCATCGGCTTTGTCACCAAACCCGAGATTGCCTCTCAGATGATCGAGCGGGCGCTTGCGGCCGCTGTGCCGTTCGACTGGGTCGCCGCCGACGCGATCTATGGTGTGGGTCGGATTGAGATGCAACTGCGCCGGGCTGGCAAGGGTTACGTGCTCGGCGCTCATGCGACCGATCAGTTCTCCTCCTGGATCGGCAAACCCGAAGTCGCCGGCACGGCCGAAGAGATCGCACAGGAACTCGCCCCTGGGGCATGGAAGCGCCTCTCGGCGGGAGACGGCACCAAGGGAGCGCGCCTGTATGACTGGGCCTATGTCGAGCTGGCTGATCTTGAGGCTGCGGAATACAACGAGGCGTTCACCGGCCTGTGGACGCGTGGCCTGCTGATCCGGCGCAGCCTTTCTGATGAGGACCTGGCGTTCTTCTCGACCTGGTGCCCGGCCGGCACGCCGATCGACACGTTGGTGCGGGTGGAAGGCGAGCGCTGGGCGATCGAGGATGCGTTTGAGACCGCCAAGACCGAGTTGGGGCTCACTCACAACGAGACCCGCTCGTGGCA
>NZ_JAFBID010000208.1 GCF_016811235.1 Microvirga arabica | reverse complement strand
TCACTTGCTTGCCGCGTGAGCGCTCTACCGAGCGATTGAGCCTTTCGCGTCCCCTCTCCAAATTTGCGACACAATCCCGAAAACAGCTAAGGTTCCATGCCCGACTGAGATTTGGGGCGCGGTCAATCGGGACAACCTGACAGCCACCCTGAGCGTTACTCCGGGTGAGCCAATCGCTTGCAGGCAGACTGACCGGCGAGCGGTTTGATCGGAACCCGATTGTCATGAAAGCCATGAACGAGAGCCACTTGGCAATTCTGCGGCGGCATATGGTCGAGTTGATTGCCATCCACACTGATCTGGCCAGCGACGAGATCGGCAGAACCGTGCTGGATGATCGGGTAATGGCCGCGATGCGGAAAGTGCCACGACATCTGTTTGTCCCTGCACCTCTTGCGGCTTATGCCTACCAGGACACACCCCTGCCCATCGGTTTCGACAAGACAATATCACAGCCCTTCATCGTGGCACTCATGTCCGATCTTCTGTCGCCGCAACCCGGCGAGAAGGTGCTCGAGGTGGGGACCGGGCTGGGATATCAGACGGTGATCTTGGCGGAGCTCGCGGGTCAAGTCTCGAGCATCGAGATTGTTGAGGAGTTTGCTAGCCTTGCGCAGGATCTTCTGCGCCAACTCGGCTACACTAATGTCGAGATCCGCGTGGGAGATGGATCCCGTGGATGGCTTGAGCGCGCGCCCTTCGACAAGATCTTGGTGACGGCTGCGGCTGACATGGCGCCTGCCGCTCTGCTTGACCAGCTCAAGTCGGGCGGGCGCTTAGTGATGCCCTTGGGTCCGGAAGAGATGCAGCGGCTCACGGTTATCGACAAGGATGGAGACGGTCAGACAAGAGTTCGGAGTCTCCTTCCGGTTCGCTTCAGCCGGCTGGAGACGGTCACCTGAAGCACTCCGAACGATTGTGTCGCAAATTTGGAGAGGGGACGCGAAAGGCTCAATCGCTCGGTAGAGCGCTCACGCGGCAAGCAAGTGAA
>NZ_JAFBID010000207.1 GCF_016811235.1 Microvirga arabica | reverse complement strand
CGTGCGCGAACTGGTCGCGTTCGGCCGTGACTGTCTGGATCTGCTGATGAAGCCGCGCAATTTCAGCTTGAGCAGATCGCTCTTCAGTCCCGGAGAACAGCACCGAGTAGGCAAACAGCCCCAAGCCGATGATGGTAGCAGCCAAGAGGCCTTTTCCAGCCACTTGGAACAGTAATCCGGCATGGTTTCTCGCATCACTCATGATCGTACTCACGACTAAAAGATTGGAGCGCTTGAGCGCTCATGTGCTTATGACAGATCCGGAATGGGTCCAAGATGTGACATGAGTGGGGCTGGTCCGGGTCAGCCATCCGTATGGTTAGCCAAACGTAATCACCGACAGCCGATTATTATGGTGGGTCGCTCAGGGACATATCTGCCGGCTCATGCACTTTAGACGTGCCAAAGTGGTCCTGCCGGCGACCCTTGGATATCATCCGCACTATGGCGAACATGGCGAGTGACCACTGCACAGGAGTGCCACCCTAATTACTGGGACTCATCAGGAGCGAGTGTTGGGTAGCAGGCCACCCGATTACGACTGTAGGCTGAAGGGAACAGCCTCTCCTACCATTGCTACCAAGTCGATAGGGAGGCCTCCCGCTTCGGAAAGCCAGAATTGGAGTATCGCTGTTCAGTGAGAGCGAAGCCCAGGTTCGAAGACAATTTAGACAGACTAAGGGAGAGCTCCGGCTGCGAACCGGAACTCTCCTTCGTAACCTTGGTCGACTGCTGTTCAATCGACGTATGGAACGTCCTCTGGTGGCGGCTCAACTGGACTGGAATAGCGGCTGTGACGAGGGGCTCGGCGCTCCCAAGGCTCTGCGGTTTCTATCTCACCTGTAGAGCCGCAAACGCGATCCTGTCTAACAACCTCTTCTCCGAAGCTGTCGATGCGCCGTCTGACAACGGTTCCGCTGAAGTAGTTTGGACTTAATCTGACAGACGGTGTCGTTAGGCTGAGGCAAGAGCCGAGGCCGGGCGCGGAGTGGA
>NZ_JAFBID010000206.1 GCF_016811235.1 Microvirga arabica | reverse complement strand
GCAGGGTCCGTCGGCGCGGGCGTGGGCGTGGGGGTCGGTATCGGCTGCGACGGAACCGGAGTGGGCGTCGGGGTCGGTGCCGTTGTTGGCATCTTCTCGTAATGGCGGAAGTAGTCGACCCACATGCTCACATTGTTGAGGTTAGGGTCGATAGACCAGTTGCCGCCCGCCGCCAGATTGATCATGAACATCGGGTCTTCTGTATAGGTGGCCGGAGTGGCGTAACTCCAGTGAAGCTTCCCATCCATGTAGAAGTTCATCTTCTCCTTAGTGACTTCTACACCATAGGTGTGCCAACCATGCGTCATCACATCATCGCCGACCACATTGCGATGGTAGGGGCCGGTGTGACCGCTGACGACCTTTCCGTTGTCCCAGTTCCAATCATGGATTACGCTGGCATAGCTGGTGGGAGTGTTGCCATGATGCTCCATCACATCGACTTCGATGACGTGATCCCGCTCCGCAGCAGGCTTAAGCCGCTCGCTTTCAAGTGACCAGAAGGCAGGCCAAGTGCCATTACCCTCGGGCAACCACAGTCGGGCCTCATAGTAACCGTAGGGGTCGCCATCAAGCTTATCGTGGCTTGTGCCATCATGGTAGAACGTCGAGATCAACCCGCTTTCAAGCTGGCCGGTCGTTGGGTTCTTATCCATGGTGATCTTGAGCGCGGTCTCGCCCCCCTTCGTTTCGATGGCAAATGGCTTGGTAGGGTGATTGGGAGCGCGGAATGGCGCGTCCCCGAAATAGCTGCTGCCGGGAAGGGTGTGCCACCAGTTCTTGGTGGTGTCCGCTCGATCAGAGCTGATGCTCATTGTGCTGAACTCGTCAGACCAGACGAGCTTGTAGTCGGTGCTTGGTGTTGGCATTAGAGTGCAAAGTCCCAGTACTTGGTCATGTTCATGCTGAAGGTGGTATCGGTGGAATTGGTTACGCCATCGAACGTCACCTCATCGACGTAGAGGTTGCGGTCGCCGACGCCGGATTTGCTCAGATTGTTGCTGAAGGCGACACCGC
>NZ_JAFBID010000205.1 GCF_016811235.1 Microvirga arabica | reverse complement strand
TAAGCGGCTTTGACGCCTTGGAGGAAGTCCTGGACCTCTCTGGAGAGGTCGTTGGAGTGGCGCGACAGCTCCTGGGCGGCGCCCAGCACCTGGCTGGCCGCCGAGGTGGTCTCGCCGGCGCCCTGCTGCACGTCCACGATGCTGCCGGTCACCGCTTCCGTACCCCGCGCCGCCTCCTGCACGTTGCGGGCGATCTCGGCGGTGGCCGCCCCCTGCTCCTCCATGGCAGCCGCAATCGAGGTGGAGATCTGGCTCATCTCGGTGATCGTGCGGGCGATCTCCTGAATGGCCGACACCGTCTGCTGCGTCGCCTGCTGCACCGAGCCGATCTGGGCCGAGATCTCCTCGGTGGCCTTGGCCGTCTGCGAGGCCAGCTCCTTCACCTCTGTGGCCACCACGGCAAAGCCCTTGCCGGCCTCGCCGGCCCGCGCCGCCTCGATGGTGGCGTTCAGCGCCAGCAGGTTGGTCTGGCCCGCGATGGTGTTGATCAGCTGCACCACGTCGCCGATGCGGCTGGCCGTGGAGGCCAGATCCTGCACGGCAGCATCCGTGCGGCGCGCGCCCTGCACGGCCCGGTCGGCAATCTGCGAGGACTGGGCCACCTGGGAGGCGATCTCCCGGATCGAGATCGACAGCTCCTCGGTGGCGGCCGCGACCGTCTGCACGTTGGCCGAGGTCTGCTGGGCAGCCGACGAGACGGTGACCGACTGCTGGGTGGTCTGGCTGGCCACTGCCGTCATGGTTTGCGCCGTGGCCTCCATCTCGGTGGCGGCCGAGGACAGGCCTTGCGTGAGCGCCGACACGTTGCTCTCGAAGCGCCGGGTGATCTGGTCGAGCAGCTCGGCGCGGCGCATCTTGGCCTGGTTCTCGGCGTCCTGCGCGGCGGCAAGGCGGCGGGCCTCAACGGCGTTGTCCTTGAACACCTGCAGCGAGCGGGCCAGCTGCCCCACCTCGTCCTTCCGCTCCGTGCCCGTGACGCTCACGTCCAGATCGCCATCAGCCAACCGGCCCATCGCTCCCGTCATC
>NZ_JAFBID010000204.1 GCF_016811235.1 Microvirga arabica | reverse complement strand
TAAAGCGAATTGCGGATCAGTGTAGGGCATAGCCGGCGTGCCTGATCCAGCCTCGGGCATCCTGTGCGGTGATGGTGTCGAGGGCTGGTTTGAGTTCCGCTTCCAAGGCTTCAAGAGTGCGTGGCGCTTTCGCCTTGAGCCGCTCTTTCATCTTGCCCCAGGCCGGCTCGATCGGATTGAACTCGGGCGAGTAGCGCGGCAGGTACAGCAGTCCAATCCCGGCTCGGGCGAGCAGGTCCCGCACTTCGGTGGCGTGATGCGGGCGCAGGTTGTCCATCACCAGAATAGCATCCGGCTTCACCTGCTGGAGCTTGGGCACCAGCACCTGTTCGAGGTAGGCCAGCAGCACCGGCGTGGAGGTCGACGCCTCGATGCTCATCGTGGCGATCAGGCCCTCACACGCGAGCGCGCCCAAGACCGTCAGCCGCTGCCACGAGCCCAGCGGGATTGACCCGTAGGCGCGTTGCCCACGTGGGGCTCGCGCGTGAGTACGGGCCATCTTGGTGGTCACCCCGCTTTCGTCCAGGAACACCAGGCGGTCCACGGGAAGCTCGCTCATCTGCTGGCGATAAGCCTCACGCTCAGCCGCGATCTCGGACCGGTCCTGCTCAGCTGCCCGGAGGGTCTTTTTTTCGGACGCAGCTTGAGCCGCTGGAGCGTGCGGCACATCACCGGACGGCTGACGCGCTTGCCGGTGAGCGCGAACAGGCGCTCGGCATACGCGTCCAGGCGAGCATCGTTGGTCTCAGCCACGAGGTCTTGCAGCAGCGCCAGCTCAGCAGGACCCAGCCGACCGGCAGGTCCGCCGCGGTGCGGCTTAGGCCTGCGCCGGCCGTCCTGGCGAGCCTGGCGGACCCAATTGCAGACAGTGGCCGGGCTCACGCGAAAGCGGTGGGCAATCGCCACCTGAGTGCCTTCTCCGTGCTCATAGGCAACCAGAACGCGCTCGCGCAAATCGGCGGAATAGGGCTGGGGCATGATGATCTCCTGCACCAACACCTCTTCAACGCTCAACCCATTGCTTTGGATTTAAACCAGCTCGCAATCCGCTTTAG
>NZ_JAFBID010000203.1 GCF_016811235.1 Microvirga arabica | reverse complement strand
GCTAAAGCGCTTTTGATCCGGGCTTGAATCCATTTGGGTCGGTTGTGCGTTGACCCGGATATGGCCCAGGAGGCAAGCGATGCCCCAGCCCTATTCTGCTGATCTGCGTGCGCGCGTTCTGGTTGCCTGCGAGCGGGGCGACCTTCCTCAGATCGAGATTGCCCGCCGCTTCCAGGTCTGTCCCGCCACCGTGTCGAACTGGCGCCGCCAGGAACGCGAGGAGGGCCGGCGTGCTCCCAAGCCGCACAGCGGCGGCGTGCCCTCGCGCCTGGATGCGGCGGCTCTCGGGGTGCTGCGTCAGCTCGTCATCGAAGATAATGATGCGCTGCTGCGCGAGTACCGTGAGCGTCTGGCCGAGCGCACCGGCGTGACGGTGTGTCTGGCGGTGATCTGCGAGGCGCTCAAGCGGCTCAAGCTGCGTCCGAAAAAAAGACGCTTCGGGCGGCCGAGCAGGAGCGGCCTGAGATTGGCGCCGAGCGCGAGGCTTACCGCCAGCAGATGAGCGGGATTCCGGCAGAACGGTTGGTGTTCCTGGATGAAAGCGGGGTGACGACCAAGATGGCCCGCACCCATGCGCGAGCCCCACGGGGGCAACGCGCCTATGGCTCCATTCCCCTCGGCTCCTGGCAGCGGCTGACGGTCTTAGGTGCGCTTGCGTGTGAGGGCCTGGTGGCCACGATGAGCATCGAGGCCGCGACCTCGACGCCGGTGCTGCTGGCCTATCTCGAACAGGTGCTGGTGCCGGTTCTCAAACGCACCAAGCCGAATGCCATTCTGGTGATGGATAACCTGCGTGCGCACCATGCCACCGAAGTGCAGAACCTGCTCGCTCAGGCTGGGATCGGGCTGCTGTACCTCCCGCGATACTCACCGGAGTTCAACCCGATTGAGCAGGCCTGGGCAAAGATGAAAGAGCGGCTCAAGGCCAAAGCGCCCCGCAGCCTGGAGGCGCTTGAGGCAGAACTCAAACCGGCTCTCGGGTCCATCACTGCCCAGAATGCCAGAGGCTGGATCAGGCACGCCGGCTATGCCCTACACTGAAACCAAAAGCGCTTTA
>NZ_JAFBID010000202.1 GCF_016811235.1 Microvirga arabica | reverse complement strand
CTAAGTACAGCGTCGGAACTCATGTGGGATGTGCACCGATGATGGTGCGCACCTTGTCCGGCGTGTTGTTGCAGCGGTCGAAGAAGGCTCTGGTGGCGGCGAGCAGGTCCTGCAGGGTGTCGAACAGCTCACAGTGCGTGACCTCGCGCCGGAACTGCCGCCAGAGCATCTCGATCGGGTTGAGCCACGGACTGTAGGTGGGCAGATACAGCAGCACGAGACGACCTGCGGCCCCTCGTAGCACCGCTTCCACCTCCTCGTCCTCATGCGTGCTGGCATTGTCCCAGGCCACATACACCGTCTTGTCGGGATGGTGATCAAGCAGCGCCTGGAGCAGTTCCGCCACCTCCCGCCGACGCTTGTGATGGCGCGTGATGACCAGGCTCTCGCCGGTGTGCCAGTTCACTGCCCCAAGGCCATAGCGGCGGGAGGGCTGCATCGGCGTAGGGATCATCACCTGCTGGCCTTTCGGACTCCACATCGCGCGTAGGGTCGGATGCCAGCTGATGTTGAATTCGTCGGCGTAGTAGAACACCGCATCGGGCTTTAGCCCATCGCGGGCGTCCTCAACCGTCTTTTTTGAGCGCATAATCAGGATCGGGGCTGGTGATCGTGTGCTGCGGCCGGCTCAGCGCCATGCCACCGGCTCGCAGGAGCCGCTGCACACTGGGCACACTCATTCTCAAGCCCGTCTCCCCGGCCAGATGATCGGCCAGCCGGGCGGCCGTCCAGAGGGAGAACGGCAGGCCCAAGGCACGTGGGCGTCGGCGCACGAGCTCCAGCAGACGGGCTCGGTAAGCGGGCGAGGCCTTCGGGGGTGTGCCCGAGCGTGAGGCATCGGCCAGACCGGCCGTGCCTTCCGCCGCATAGCGGACCAACCAGCGCCTGACTGTCTCCCCGTGCTGGCGCACGATGGCAGCAATCTCGGCCGCCACCAGACGACGCTCGGCCGAGAGCAGGATCATCAGGGCGCGAATACGCACCCGCGGGTCTGGACTGGTGTGATAAAGCTGGTCAAGTTCGCTCAGCTGCTCTGGGCTAAGCGCATCCAGGCAAATGGGGTGCATGGCGGCCTCCCGGCTGCTCCCACACCCCAACATA
>NZ_JAFBID010000201.1 GCF_016811235.1 Microvirga arabica | reverse complement strand
GCAGGGTCCGTCGGCGCGGGCGTGGGCGTGGGGGTCGGTATCGGCTGCGACGGAACCGGAGTGGGCGTCGGGGTCGGGGTGGAGCCGCCGCCCTTGAGCCAGTCGAAGCGCTCGGCGAAGCTGTTCAGCCAGGCGGCGCGGTCCTCGTAGATCGTCCACGCGCCGTTGGTGCCGGAGCGGTTGAGGTCGACGGAAGGGCTTGGGTTGTCGGTCCAGTAGTTGGTGCCGGTCTTGATGAACTCGCCGCCCCAGCTTTCCTTGGACGGATCGTTCAGGTCGCCCGAGAGGAAGCGCAGCACGGTCGGGCTGTCGCCCATCTTGACGCCGGAGGAATTGAAGATGTCGCCCGAGAGCTGAGCGAAGTAGTCACCGAGGGCACCGTGGCCGTCGGCGTGCTGCTGATGCCAGCCCTTGATGATGGCCGAACTTTCCGGCGACTGGTAGATGCCGCGATAGGTGGACATATCATCCACCCACATATCCAGCTTGCCCTTGAATTTGCCGATGTAATTGTGGGCGTTGGCGTCCTGATTGCTGATGTTGAAGTAGCGGATGGTCGGGGCGATGCTCGGATCGTCGTGCAGGGCCTGCGCAAGATCGGTGCCGCCGCCCCACGTCAGCACGTTCAGCTTCTCACCGGCAGCGGCGGCCTTCTTGGCCTCGGCAATGATCGCCTTGGACGAGTCGGTCGGGCTCGACCATCCCGCCCACGGAGCGGTGTCGGTGGCACCCTGCCATGAGACCGCTTTCAGTTCGGCCGGCGATTTGAAGGCCGGGTGTTTTGCCTCCAGCTTGGCGTAGTCCTTGGCGTAGACGTCGATGATCTTGTCGATGTCGCCGACGAGGCCGTCCTGATGGTTCCACTTGGACGCGGTGCCGGCGATGCCGACAATGTTCATCTTGTCCTGGTACAGCAGGGCGTGGATCAGCGACTGGGCGTCATCCTTCTCCTCGGACGACAGGCGCAGATCGGTGGAAATGAAAACTCTCGGTACTGCCATCTTACTATCCTTTTAACAGGGTGAAAAACCAGTTCTTGTCGATGCTGTTGGTGATGGCCACATCTTGTGACTGCACCCGACCGTTGAACGTCACCTCATCGACGTAGAGGTTGCGGTCGCCGACGCCGGATTTGCTCAGATTGTTGCTGAAGGCGACACCGC
>NZ_JAFBID010000200.1 GCF_016811235.1 Microvirga arabica | reverse complement strand
CCGGCCTGAGATCTTCAACACCGATCAAGGCAGCCAGTTCACCAGCCACAACTTCACCAGCGTGCTGCTCAAGAACGGGATATCGATCAGCATGGATGGCAAGGGCGCCCGGCGCGACAACGTCTTTGTTGAGCGGCTCTGGCGCAGCGTCAAATACGAGGAGGTGTATCTGAGGGCCTACGACAGTGTCGCCGAGGCCCGGACTTCGATTGGTCGGTATCTGGCCTTCTACAATGGCCGGAGGCCTCATCCGAGCCTTGACCGGAGGACACCCGATCAGGCCTACTTCACCCCGCTGCCGCAACGCGCGGCAGCTTAACCCCGGCAGACACTCCACTTAACCAGCCAAAAACGCTGTTCAGCCAAACCAAGCCACCTCACACTCTTGCGTGGGTGGTACCAGAGCGCCGTGCCGGAGGTGATTGCAAGCTGCCGATCCTGTCCTCCGTACGAGTTTGCGATGGTAACCCGCCGCCATCGGGTCCTAGGTGTTTAGATGGGGTTGTCTAATCGCAGCCCCTTAAGCAAGCTCTTTATAGAAATTGCTCGACGATACCATTGCCGATCGGTCGACAGATCACGAACACAAGGTATTGCGATCGCGCTGCTTGTTCCTTTTGGCGCCAGTGATGGTCGCTTGCCGGGAGCAGGGTTGTCTTCCCAGTCGACATCAGTTCGCCGCATGATGGTCTTCGCAGGTGGAGGCCTTCCAATGTATTCGATGCGGTCCGCGGGTCAATCACACGCACCTGTAGTCCCATCCGCGGAATGACCTGACCTACGTCCCGGCAGGGACGTCTCGGCGCGTCCGAAGAGAGAACGCTTGGCCAGAGCCCTCAGGCTCTCTTGACAATTATGTAATGCTCGACGGATTGCCTCTGTCGTCGTGGCGCTGCAGTGTAGAACCTGCTCCATAGTGCTTCCCTCCACTCATGCGAAAAGATTGCACCATCAAAGTCTGGGTTTAAACATCTAGAGATCAACTTCAGCAACTCATAATCCACACTCCCCTACAGTGCCTGACACCTAAGTCGAATCATGGTTGGATCCAGCTTGCTGGCTTTTTGGAAGCAATGCTGCTCCAAAATACCGACAAGTTCAGTCACGACTACAATCGGCTTAGGGCCGGCAACTCAGAGCCTGTTTGAGAATGTCGCACGGGGTCGGATTGGGATAGTCTCGAGTCCACATGAGCCGGATGTGGACCAAAGA
>NZ_JAFBID010000001.1 GCF_016811235.1 Microvirga arabica | reverse complement strand
ACCGAGAACGTGGTCGCGGCCAAGCAGGCCGGCGTCAACAACTACATCGTCAAGCCCTTCAACGCCGATACCCTGCGGTCCAAAATTAGCGTTGTCTTCGGTGCATGAGCAGAACGAGAGCGACGGTCATGACTTACAGAAAGAGCTATCGCATTGAAGCGAACCTGGGTGTCTTGTCTCAGGATGAAGGGATCCTGGAACGTCATTCGGAAGTTATGGGCATGCTGGCCACAATCAAGGAGTCGATCGTTCCCGCGAAGGAGATCTCGACCTCCCTGCTGGAGGAGCACCGCCGTGACATGCAGGAGGCTCTCCGCTTGAAGTCGGAGCTCGATTCGATCTACGAGGCGATTGAGCGCACGAAGAGAGAGATCGCTACACTCCGCTATGCTGGTGCTCAGGGAAAAGAGATCACCCGGGTCACGGACGAACTCGGCGCCATCGTGACCGGAACGGAAACAGCCACGAATTCGATCCTGGCAGCCGCGGAAAAGATCGACGATCTCTCAAGCAATCTGTCGTCCAGACTGGCTGGAAGCGATCAGGATATCGCCCGTGAGATTCTCGATCATGTGATCAACATTTTCGAGGCCTGCAACTTCCAGGACATTACCGGGCAACGCATTAGCAAAGTCGTCGGTGCGATGAAGTTTGTCGAGGAACGGGTTCACCACATGATGGAAATCTGGGGCGGCATGGAAAGCTTCAAGGATGTTGAGACGATTGAGGATCCGAAACGCCAGGGAGAAAAGGCGCTCCTGAACGGGCCCGCCCTGGCTTCTGACAATGGTGTGACATCCCAGGATGCAATTGACGCGTTGTTCAATTGAGTCGAACTGAGCGGCTGAGCCCAGTCACCGAAAGCTGGGCTCTTCGTGCGAGGCTCGCTGTACGGTTTAGCTCAGTAGGTTCTGCACCTGTTGCGAGGCTATAAGACTCATAAGCCTCTTCAATCCGTCTTCCGTTACTCCAAGGACCACGCCTCCGCACACATCAGATGCGCCAGCGAAGCCATGGTTCAGCACATTGGCCGACTTAAGGCCGCTGGCGCCGTCCGTGATGTAGCCCTGCATGGTACCGGCTCGGCCGGCATGGCCATTCTTGACCATGAAGCCGGTAAACTGACCTGCAACAGGATAAGGGAGTATTCGCAACCTATCCCGTTTGTGGAAAGCAATAGCGAGCTTGCCGTTGACGAGAGCAAGCGCAATGTTGTCTTCGAAGTGAAGATTCGCCTCAAACTTGGCAGCGCCTCGGGACGACCGAAAACGGTCGAAGATGGCGATCGCGTTCATGTCGTCCAAGCATACAAAAACGCGCGAATGCTTGTAGCAAGGGCCATGCACATTCGTGCCTACCTTCACTGCTCGCGCTTGGTCGAGCGATAGCGTTGCCTCGATCCACCCGAAGCCTGCAGTCTGCTCACGAAAATCCGGAATGGCTACATTGTGTGCTCGTGAGGAGAGCAGATAGTGGCGTGTGGGACCTGATTCCATCATTCCTGAACCGCCTGGATCTGTGATCCATCTCACGCCCCGAGCGGAGTAAACGAAGGAGGTGCAGTCATGGTGCCCGTTGTCTTGGCGCTGCTCGTTGATCGAGGCGCAGAGATAGCTCCAGTCCGGCTTTTGCAGGTAGTTTCGGAATGCAATGAGCCCAGCATGGTCTGATGTATGAAGCCTTGGGCCCTGGGGATATGCCAGTTCCTCCGCGAGTGCCCGATCCGACAGGAGGTGTCTTCCGTATGTGGAGATGAGACGCCGCAACCAGGAGGCATGATGGAGCTTGCGGGGAGTGTCTCCGAATGGAGCAAGCATGCCGGCCGGGTCTGTTACTGCGACGAGAGCTTTCAGGCTGTCTTTCAGGCGGGCATCGAGAAGTTGCCGAAGATCCTCAGCCTCATGTTGGTCCTTCAGGTGCTCGGCCAGAATCATGCCGATTGAGATCAATTCAAGGCGGCAATGCTGGGACTGCTCATTCGACGAGCCCTGGGGACCCAGGAGATGGTCGAAGCCGTTCCGCAGTTGAGCGAGGGCGACGGATCTCCAATAGGGAGAAAGAGGGAAATTCGGGAGGCCAATCGAGGCACTCAGCAGAGCGCAGGCGACCCGAACCTGCAGAATGGAATGCAGAAAGATGTTCTGACTCAGGATCTCGGCGAGCGCGAGGCCATGCTGAATGATCTCTGCAACGAGCATGCGCAACTTTTCAGGCGGTCTGCTCTTGAGTGAAGTCGCAACTGCGAGCAATCGGAGCAGAACCTCTGCGCGTATGGCGACGGACGCAGGATAAGCGCTAAGAGGATCCTTGGGATTGGCGGGCGGATTGGCACGCGACCAGGAGACGGCAAGGTCAACGGCCCTGTTTGCTCCACTTGCTTGCCGGTCGCGAACGAGATCCAGAAGCCACGACAGCGAATGATACTCAAGGCGCCAGGCGGGTGACTGATAAGGGTCCTCGGTCCAATCCGGCATTGAAGGCAAGGGCCATGCCTTGAGGCCGCCGAACGTAAGCTGGTCCCCGACAAGGGTCTCCGGTTGACCTTGCTGCAAGGCTTGCAACTTGTCTTGTATGGTTGGAGCCGTCGCCAGGGCCTGGAAGTCGATCAGATTGTCGATCAGGCCGGGAGTCCCGATATTGGTTCTGGAGACAGAGGCTGGACGAAGCCTTCTGAAGACTTCACCGACAAGAGCTGAGGCATCGGCGATCTCTTCGCTGAGGATGCTCTCAAGCAGGAGATTATCACTTAATGATGTCTCAAGGGGTGTCACAAGGCTGATCTGTGCCTCATCGCGCCAGACCTGAAAACCAATGTCCACCGTTACAGCCTGATCCGGTGGGGTGAGCTCAAGGGTGAAGCGCCTTGTCTGCCGGTTGACTGGAATGTCGATATAGGCACCTACAACAGGCGAAGTCGGCAGATCGTCTGGCGAAGCGACGATTTCTCCGTTCCTGTTGCGGAAGATGACACGCGCCAAGGCTCCCCCGGCGCTTACATTCTGGGTGATCAGCTGGCCACGTACGAAAAGTGTTTCGGCCGGGACAACTCCATAGGTGAGCCACGCTGGTTCCATTTTCAGCTCAACCCAGGAGCGGCGAGGGTCATTCAGAGTTGGAGGAGGAACTGATTGTGAAGGATCCGCTTGAGCGGCGTCATCCGTAGTGTGAGCAACCTGCAGAAGCTTCGCGTCTTGGATCGTGAACGGATGGGAGTTGCGCCAGCTGCGGATGGTGACCGCAATGTGCTTCGTTGGAGATGGCACCAGAAAGGTGCAGTGAACCCTTCCGGTATGTGTCTGATCGCTGCTCGGGTCATAGTAGTCAGGCCCGGCGATGTGGCAGCTGTGAGGGTCGATCTGAGCCCTGTTCAAGCCAGGAGCATAGGCAAAGTCGATGCTTGAGCCATCCTCAGTCAGGAAGTCAACGCCAATAACAGCGAAGTCGTGTGCTGCCCGGCTCTTCTCTTCAGGGTGCCAGCAGATCTGGAAGGTCAGCTCGCACCACACATCCTGGGAAAGATCTCTGAAGTCGAGAGTGGCTCGCGACCACCGGTTCTGGTTCGAAACGACATGCTGCCGAGTGTCAGTGCCCTCTTGAGAGGACTCGTCGCCGCGTTCTCGCGGCGTCGGAAGAATTTGTCTGACATCGACCATTAAGGAACCAGAGTTCGAGGTTGGGAGATTTGTCGAAAGGAGGCTGCCTTGACACGCCTGTGCGGATCCAGAGGCATCGGTAAGCCTCATGTGCTTCCAGCAGAGCCGGGCATCGGTCAATGCAACCTTCGCAGTCCCTTCTGCAAGTCTGAGTGCAGCGACATAAGCTTCGACACTGCCTGTAGGTACGCTCAGCTCCCGGTTGCGACTTCCAGAAACAGCGCCATGCGGATTAGTTCGGAGAGACTCTTCGCCTCCATCTTTGCCATGACATTCGACCGATGGATTTCCACTGTCCGGATGCTGATGTTCAACTCATGGGCAATCATCTTGTTGGCTTTTCCGGCAACCAAGCCATCCAGCACCTGGCGCTCCCGCTGTGAGAGAGACTGGAGCCGCGCTTGGGTCCTAAGGAGCTCCTGATTTCTGCGAACGCTCTTCTCGTCGCAGACCAGCGCAAAGCGGACCACCTCCAGAAAGCGGTCCTCCCGGAATGGCTTTTCGAGAAAGTCGATCGCACCCGTCTTCATGGCTTCGACAGCGAGTGGAATGTCCGCATGTCCGGTTATGACAACAACGGGAACGTTCAACCCGCGCGCGTTGAGGCGACGAATAAATTCCAGGCCATCAATACCGGGCATCCGCACATCTGTAACAATGCAGCATTGTCCGGGATTGCTGACCTCGTCGAGAAAGGCTTTCGCCGACTCATATAGACGCACGTTCAGGCCAACCGACACCAGCAGGAAGGACAAGGCCTTTCGCACTCCGACGTCATCATCAACCACATACACGATCGGCGTGTTCGACACTGGCCATGTCCTCCTTGTCGACGGTTCTCAGGGTGAAATGAAAGGTGGTGCCTTCACTGGGGACGGACTCGGCCCAGATCTTGCCGCCATGAGATTCCACGATTGTCCGGCTGATCGAGAGCCCAACGCCCATGCCGCTTCGCTTCGTGGTGGTAAATGGCTTGAAAAGGTTCTTCAAGACCTCCGGGGCAATTCCGGATCCTGTGTCCTGTACACTGACCTGGACCATGGACTCGGATGGCACAGGTCGAGCCCTGATTACCAGTTCGCGACGGTCTGCATCCTGCATTGCCTCGATAGCATTGCGGATCAGGTTGAGAAGAACCTGCTGGATCTGGACACGGTTCACGAAAACCAGCGGGTTATCGGATGGAAAGTCGTAATCGACCTTCACGTCCTTCTCCTTGGCGCCCACCAAGGCCAAGGCGCTAGCCTCCTCCACGAGGCGCTGAAGACCTTCGATCTGATGCTCGCTTCCCCCACGGGCCACGAATTCTCGCAACTGCCGGATCACTTCTCCGGCACGTAACGCCTCCTCTGCAGCCTCGTTCACCGCGTGGCGGACGAGAGATATCTTGTCGCCCTCCACGTTGCTTAGGATAAACCCGCAACCCTTCAGGTAACTCGTGATGGCTGTCAGGGGTTGGTTGATCTCATGGGCGAGGGTCGAGCCCATCTCTCCCAAGGCCGTGAAACGCGACATGTAGGCGAGTTCTGATTGCAGCTCCTGCATTCGGGTTTCTGTGCGCTGGCGCTCTGTCAGATCGCGGATGAACGCGGTAAAGAAGCGTTCTCCTTCCGATTCCATCTCGCCGACTTGGACCTCCATCGGGAAGGTCGAGCCATCCTTGCGCTGGGCGACCACCACACGCCCGCTCCCGATGATCCGCCGTTCTCCCGTCTCGCGGTAACGGCGGATATAACCGTCATGCTGCTCGCGGTAAGGCAGAGGCATCAGGAACTTGACGTTCGTACCGATAATCTCCTCGGGTTGATAACCGAACATGTTCACGGCTGTCGCACTGAAGGAGCGGATTATGCCGCTCTCGTCAGCTACGACCATGGCATCGGGAACGGTCTCAAGAATGGACCTGAGATGCGCCTCGCTGGTACGCAGGCGCTCTTCGCTCGAGCGCAGAGCATTCTCGGCCAGCTTGCGTTCCGTGATGTCCTGCACCGTACCGATCTTGCGAATGGGGCGCTCGTCATCATCAACCAAAGTGCGGCCGATGGCCGTGACCCAGCGTTCTTCGCCAGTATCGGCACGGATGATCCTGAAGCTGCCGCTATAGGTCAGGTCACTGCCCGGCTGATCGTCGTAAAAAGTATTCGCCATCCGCTCACGATCGTCGGGGTGGACGCAGTCGAGAATGATTTCGCGCGTGATGGTTACATCTGGCGCCAGGCCAAGGATCTGCCGTGCCTCGGGCATCCACTGGCGCCGGCCGGTGACAAGATCCTGATCCCAGATGCCCAGGGCTGTTGTTTCGATGGCCAGGCGCAGCCTTTCCTCACTGCTGCGAAGCCTCATCTCCGCCTGGCGCTGATCATGGATGTCCGTAACGGTGCCGACCCATTCCTGAACCCGGCTATCTCCGTTCAGCAACGGGACTGCGCGGGCGAGCATCCAGCGGTATTTGCCGTCGAGGCGGCGGACGCGGTACTCAACCGTTCCAGGCTCTTCCGATGCACGGATGGCCTGCCACTGCGTGAGAAACTTGGCCCGGTCGTCCGGATGAACGGTGTTCAGGAAGCCGAACCCTGTATAGTTCCGATTGGATTGGCCGCTGAAGGCTGCCCACCCCCAAACCTTGGTGATCGCCCCATCGATCTCTGCCCGCCAGACAATAGCGGAACTGGCCTCGATCAAGGCGCGGTACTGCTCTTCGCTTTGGCGCAGCCGTTCAGCGGCTAGCTTCTGCTCGTGAATATCCGTGACGGTTCCGATCCATTCCTGAACCGCTCCATCCGCATCATGAAGAGGAACAGCTCTCATCAGGACCCAGCGGTATTCGCCATCAGAGGCGAGCATCCGGTATTCGTTGGTGCCTGCTTCCTCTGAGGCCAGCGTTTCCAGCCAGGCTGTGGTCACGCGCTCCCGATCTTCTGAATGAACGGAGTCCAGCCAAGCATAGTCTCCGCCGTTTTCCGATATCGTACGGGAGGATGCATTCCAACTCAGCGGTCCGTCGACGATCATGCCGCTGGTGTCTGCACGCCAGACCATTGCCGAGCTTGCCTCAATGAGAGCCCGGTAACGCTCCTCTTGGGTCTTCAGAGCCGCTTCCGCAGCCATGAAGCGACTGATGTCGCGAGCGGTCAAAACAAAGTGGCAATTCGCGCCTGCTTCGGAGCCGATCGCGTCAAGCGTTACCCGGCACAGGATATGAATGCCGTCTTTTGTCCTGCAGCGTATCTGGTCTGCGGAGTGCCCGGAAATGGCTGCTGTGTTGAGGTCCTGCAGCGGCTTTCCGCGAAGTTGCGCCTCTGGGGAGTAGAGAAGGGAGAAGTGGCAGTTCAGGATCTCATCCGGCAACCAGCCATAGATACGCTCTGCACCAGCATTCCACGATATAATGTTTCCCACATGATCGAGGGTGATCAGGGCGAAGTCAGTTACGGCATTCAGAACACGGGCAGGATCAGGGCTCGCGTGAACCGCAGGCCTACTCACAGAATCCTTTAACGCAGATGTATGAGTCATAACCCCCCAACCCAAGAGCTGCGTTGCTTGCAGGCTTTTTAACGTATTGGCAATCGATCGCGCAAATCCGAGACTCAACGGGATCATGCGTCATGGGACAGTGTGTCGGCGATCGCGCTCTTCATGAGGATAGCTGGCTGAAAAGCAACTGATTCGGTTGCGACATGGTAGCGCTCGGAGGCGCACCGCGACTTGGATTTGGCCCAACAGCGGTGAAATACAGTTTCAGATCCTTGGGCGCGAACCAGCAGAGCATGTCTCGGATCCAGCCAAAGCTCCGAAGCAGCGACCTGCTCACTGGTCGATCCTGACGGCATCTGCAGAGGGCAAGTCAGCCTCGTGCAAGGTTGGAGGCTTAAATGCCTCTTTACCATGTTCGCTCGGAGATTCCTGTGACGGCACCTGTCTATCTGTTCGATCTGGCATCACGACAGGCCCAGTGGCTTGCCACCCGCCAGACGACCATTTCCGGCAATGTCGCCAATGCCAACACTCCCGGCTATCGCGCCAGGGATGTCGAGCCTTTCGCCGATGTTCTCGATAAGACGAAGCTGGTCATGGCGGCCACGAATAACAATCATATCGGGATTTCACCTTCGACTACCGAAGCCACGAAGGTGAAGAAGTCAGAGAGCTGGGACACGGTCTACTCGAAGAACTCTGTGAGCCTTGAGCAGGAACTCATCAAGGCGGGTGAGGTCAACCGCCAGCACACCCTGAATACGACCATCGTGAAGTCATTCCATAGAATGCTGCTGACCAGCGTGAGGACTCCGTCATGATCGATCCGTTGATTGCCTCTGGCAAGCTCTCGAGTGCCGGCCTTGAAGCACAATCCGCGCGTCTGCGTGTGGTGTCCGAGAACATCGCCAACGCGAATTCGACCGGACGCACACCGGGATCCGATCCCTATACGCGCAAGACGATCACCTTCCGCTCCGAGCTTGAGCGGACATTGGGCGCTGCTTCTGTGTCGGTAAAGGATGTCGGCCAGGACGAGGCGCCTTTCCCGGTCGAGTATGACCCCGGCAACCCGGCCGCCGACGAGAACGGCATGGTCAAGAAGCCGAACGTGAACATGCTGATCGAAATGGCCGACATGCGGGAGGCCAATCGATCCTATCAGGCCAATCTGCAGATGATGAAGCAGGCGAGAGCCATGATCTCCGCAACCATTGATCTCATGAGAGGCTGATATGATCAGTGCCGTATCCTCCATCTCCTCAATGATCGACAGCCCTGCGGCGGTCACAGCCGTCCCGGCCTTCGGCACGGCGCCGCCGGCCGTAGGAGCCGTCGCCGGTGCCTCGCAGGTGAGCTTCAGCGACATGATGGCCCAGGTGGCGACGTCGGCCGTCGACACGATGAAGGCGGGCGAGGCCGCATCGATTGCCGGCATCCAGGGCAAAGCCTCGGTGCAGCAGGTGGTCGAGGCCGTGATGTCCGCCGAACAGACACTTCAGACGGCAATCGCCATCCGCGACAAGGTGGTTGCGGCCTATCAGGAAATCGCCCGGATGGCGATTTAAGAGGATAAGACCATGAGAGCGCTTGCGATTGCTGCCACCGGAATGAATGCGCAGCAGCTGAACGTCGAGGTGATTGCCAACAACATCTCGAACGTCAACACCACGGCCTTCAAGGCGGCACGGGCGGAGTTCACGGACCTTCTCTACCAAACCGAGCGCTCCCAGGCCATTCCGAACCAGGCGGGCTCCAGCCCCGTGCCTGAAGGAGCCATGCTGGGCCTTGGCGTGAAGACGGCGGCCATCCGCAACCTCCACCGGCAGGGCTCCTTGACGAATACCTCGAACCAGTTCGATCTCGCACTTAACGGGCGCGGATGGTTTCAGGTGAACGCGCCGAGCGGCGAGATCGTCTACACCCGTGCGGGATCCTTCAACAAGAACGGCGATGGACAGCTCGTCACCCTCGACGGCTATACCCTCAACCCGCCCATCATCGTCCCGCCCAACACGCTCGACGTGACAATCAACGAATCGGGCGAGATCTTCGCGAAGATCGCCGGAGAGGCGCAGCCCCAGAATCTGGGCCAGCTCACCCTCGCGAACTTCGCCAACGATGCCGGCCTGGAACCCATCGGCGGCAACTACTATCGCGAGACATTGGCTTCGGGCGCGCCGGCCGTGGGGATCCCGTCCGATCCCGGCTACGGAAAAATTCACCAGGGCTACCTCGAAGCCTCGAACGTGGATCCCATCAAGGAAATCACGAACCTGATCTCGGCTCAGCGCGCCTTCGAGATGAACTCCAAGGTCATCCAGGCTGCGGACGATATGGCCGGAACCGTCTCAAAAGGCATCCGCTAAAGGCGGCATCCAGGTGATCTCATCATGAAGCACTTCGCCCAGATCGTTCTTGCCGCGACCATCCTCAGCGTGGGTGCGCTAAATGGCGCGGTTGCCGAGGAGCGGATCCTACCGGTTCCAGCCGTCACCATCTATGCGGGCGATACGATCCAGGAGTCGATGCTCAAGGACAGGGCTTTCCCGGAGAACTACCGCTACCGCACCGCAGTTGTTGAGTCTCCTCGCGTCCTGACCGGAAAGATGGCGCGTCGGACCCTCCTGCCAGGGGAGCCGATCCCGATGAATGCGGTCGACGATCCCAAGCTCGTTACACGGGGCGTTCAGGCTCAGATCGTGTTCGAGGAAGGCGGGCTCTCCATCATGGGCGTCGGCATTCCCCTGCAGTCCGGTACCATGGGCGAGACGATTCAAGTGAAGAATGCCGACAGCGGGCGGGTCATTACCGGGCGCGTTCAGGCCGACGGCCGGATCCGGATCGGAGTCTATTGATGCTCCGCGTCATTCTCTTTCTCCTCGCCGCGCTGTTCGCTGTTCAGGCTCAGGCTGCTACGCGCATCAAGGATGTGGCGTCGGTGCAGGGCGTCCGCGACAACCAGCTGATCGGCTACGGCCTCGTCATGGGCCTGCAGGGCACCGGCGATACGCTGCGCAACTCCCAGTTCACCGAGCAGTCCCTGCAATCCATGCTCGACCGCATGGGCGTGAACGTCCGTGACATCAACCTGCGCACCCGCAATGTGGCCGCCGTCATCGTCACGGCCGACCTGCCCCCCTTCGTCGGCACCGGATCGCGCATCGACGTCACCGTTACGTCCATGGGCGATGCGACGTCGTTGAAAGGCGGTACCCTCATGCTGACCGCCCTGCAGGGCGGCGATGGCCAAGTCTATGCGGTTGCCCAGGGGGCTATCGTGGTGTCCGGGTTCTCCGCGCAGGGCCAAGCCGAGACTCTGACCTCCGGCGTCGCGACTGCGGGCCGCATTCCCAACGGTGCGCTGATCGAGCGTGAGGTCCAGGGAGGCTTCGATGCTGTCGGCGGATTGGCCTTCGAGCTCAAGAACCCCGATTACAAGACGGCGACGCTGATCACCGATGCGATCAACCAATATGCCCAACAGCGTTTCGGCATTCGCGTTGCATCCCCCCGCGACTTCCGAACCGTCGTGCTCCAGAAGCCGAAGAACATTGCAGCGACGCGCTTCATTGCCGAACTCGGAGATCTCGAGATCAGGCCCGATACGCCTGCCCGGATCGTCATCGATCAGCGGACCGGGACGGTTGTCATTGGAAAGAACGTGCAGATCTCGACCGTCGCAATCACGCACGGAGCTCTCACGATCCGTGTGACGGAAACGCCAGAGGTCTCGCAGCCAGATCCCTTCTCGATGGGACAGACAGTGGTCGTGCCGCGCACCCAGATCACGGCCGCGGAGGAGCGAGTGCCCCTGGCAATCGTCCGAGGTTCGGATCTGCAGACCCTGGTCAAGGGATTGAACCAGATGGGTCTCAAGCCATCCGATGTCATCGCGATCCTCCAAGCGGTCAAGACGGCCGGAGCCCTTCAAGCGGAGTTGGTGATCCAATGATCTCTCGCAAGAATATGCGGCGGATAGTGGCCTGCAGCTTGTTTCTGGGAGCCATGGCTTCCGGCAGTGCTCAGGCACAAGAAGCGAATGCGTCACCGAAGAACAGCCAGTATTGCAGCAACATCGCCGATGCGGCCTCGGATGCACGCTTTGCCCTGCAGAAGCAGGCGCTCGCCGGCATGGAAAAGGAAATCGAAGGCCGCATCAAGGTCTTGGAAGCGAAGCGCGCCGAGTACGAGGAATGGCTCAGGCGCCGCAATGAAGTTCTGGAGAAGGCAGATGAGACGATCGTCATGATCTACGCGCGGATGCGTCCGGATGCAGCGGCTCTGCAACTCATGAACATGGACGAGGAGATCGCCGCCGCCGTCATCGCCAAGCTCAATCCGCGAGCCGCAAGTGCGGTCCTGAACGAGATGGAACCGGCTCGGGCTGCCCAACTGGCCAATGTCATCACCGACGCTCCCAAGCGCGAAAAGAACCCCGTGAGGCAAAATTGAAGCATCTTGTTGCCATCCTTGGTCTGTGTTTCCTCGCCGCGTGCGCGACAAGGCCGGAGGATCTGGGGCGCGAGCCGGGCATGACGCCGGTCGGATCGGGCATTGCCGTCGAGCGCGAACCGCTTCCGCACCTGTTCAAGGGTAGCGGCCCGTCCGCCGCGAACTCCACCTGGAGCAATGCCAGCGCCGATCTTTTTACGAGCCCGCGGGCTCGGCAGGTGGGCGATATCGTAACGGTGAATATTCAGATCGACGACAAGGCGGAGTTTGAGAACGCCAGCGACAGGTCGAGGCGATCCTCAGTCAGTGCCGGTCTCGATTATGCCTTCTCATTCAAGGGCTGGAACGCGGATGGAACGGCGGATGTCGGCATCAATTCCTCATCCGACTCGACGGGGCAGGGGACCATCGACCGCTCGGAGAAGCTGCGCCTGTCGGTTGCCGCAGTCGTCAATGAGGTCTTGCCGAATGGCAACGTGGTGATCAGCGGCTCGCAGGAAGTGCGCGTGAACTTTGAGGTCCGCGTGCTCAACATCGCCGGCATCGTGCGGCCCCGCGACATCTCGCCGAAGAACACCATCAGCTACGACAAGATCGCCGAGGCCAGGGTTTCCTATGGCGGGCGCGGGCGCCTCATGGAAGTTCAGCAGCCTGCCTACGGGCAGCAGCTGTTCGATGTGCTGACCCCCTTCTAGGCGCAATACGAGGATTATGACGATGGCCAAGGCACTTGCACTTCCTGCTCCAGCCGACAGCGCACCGGCTCAGGAAGGATCGTTGCGGTGGCTCCTGACGCTCGGCCTTCTGACGCTGCTCTCGGCTGCTATTGGAGGCGGGTTCGGGCTCGTCATGGTCTCCGGCATTGAGAAGCGGATTGAGGCCAAGTACAAGGCGCAACCCGAAAAGACCGAGGTTGCAAGTCCCTATACGGGCAATATCGGGATCAAGAAGCTCGCTCCGGTCGTCACGAATCTCGCCGCATCGACCGACGATTGGGTGAGGGTGGAGTCTTCCATCATTTATAGAATGGGTGAGGAGCAGAATCCCGACGTTTTGGCTGGCGAGATTCGCCAGGACATACTGGCCTACCTGCGCACCTTGTCGCTGGCGCAGATCCAGGGGCCCAGCGGCCTTCTGCACCTCAGGGAAGATCTCAATGAGCGCGTCAAATTGCGCTCGAAGGGCGTCATTCAGGAGCTTGTTCTCGAAACCCTTATCGTTCAGTAGGTCGAACGCAGTCTGAGTTTTCAAGCCGCCTGTTCATTTTCCCGAAAGACCATTGCCATGCCTCTTCGTCTGATCCTCACCGGCGCATTCATCCTGCTGGCGTCCGGCGCCAATGCCCAGCTGGCGGATCTCCAGGCTCTGCTTCCTTCGGGAGAGGGTGCGGTCAGCGGACGCATTATTCAGCTTGTCGTTCTCCTGACGGTACTGTCTCTCGCACCGGGTCTTCTGATCATGGTGACGAGCTTCACCCGTTTCGTGGTAGCCTTTTCGTTCCTGCGCTCGGGGCTCGGCCTTCAGAGCACCCCGGCCAACATCTTCCTGATCAGTCTGTCCCTGTTCATGACCTTGTTCGTCATGGGCCCAACCTTCGATAAGGCATGGAACGAGGGCGTTCGGCCGCTGACGGAAAACCGCATCTCCGAGACCGAGGCCTTCACCAAGACGACGGAGCCATTCCGGGATTTCATGCTGACGCATGTGAGGCCGAAAGACCTTCAGATGTTCAGCGACCTGGCAGCGGTCAATTACCCCAAGCCCGAAGAGGGCGAGAAGATCGACCTTCGGATCCTGATTCCGGCCTTCATGATCTCCGAGCTGAGGCGCGGATTCGAGATCGGATTTCTCATCGCTCTCCCGTTTCTCGTGATCGACATGATCGTCGCCACCCTGGTGATGTCCATGGGCATGATGATGATGCCGCCGACCGTGCTGGCCCTGCCGTTCAAGATCCTCTTCTTCGTCCTGATCGATGGCTGGAACATCCTCGTGAGCGGTTTGGTGCGCTCCTATTTCTGATTGCTGTCTGGCACTGCAGGCTCCTCACCGACGATTTTCTCAAGATCTGAGGGGCAGCAACCTTCGCACAAGGTTGGCGACGCAAAAGTAGTCTCGATAACTTCTATCAGTACCGAGATTCCCCATGCCTGGTCGTCAACACGCCGAAAGAATCTGGAGTAGCTTGCTGCTGCTGGGCCCGCGTCGCCTGGCGGCCTTGGCCTTTATCGGCCTTGCCGTCTTCCTGTCCGTCGGTGTCGGAGCCTATTATCTCAGCCGCCCGGCTCAGGAGACCTTGTACACCGGTCTCGACCGCGAGGATGTCGGTCGGATGGGGGCCGTCCTCAAGGATGCCGGCATCCCCTTCGATGTCAGCGCCGATGGAACGGCTCTCCTGGTCAGCTATGGCAACACGGCCTCGGCCAGGATGCTCCTCGCCGAGAAGGGCTTGCCGCACAGCACGAAATCCGGCTACGAGCTCTTCAACGATCTCGGCTCTCTCGGCCTGACCTCCTTCATGCAGGAGGTGACGAAGGTTCGCGCTCTCGAAGGCGAGTTGGCCCGCACCATTCAGGGCATGAAGGGGATCAAGGCCGCCCGGGTTCACATCGTTCTTCCGGATCGTGGCTCCTTCCGCCGCGAGCAGCAGGCGCCCTCTGCCTCCGTGGTCATCCGCACCTCGCCGGCCGATGACGCATCATCGGCCCAGGCGATTCGGCACTTGGTGGCAGCCGCCATTCCGGGCATGGCGGTGGACAAGGTGACCGTCATGAACACCGACGGTACTCTTCTGATGTCCGGGGATGACGCCGCCAATGCTTCGACAGGCAAGATGGCTCGACTTGAGAAGACGGTTGGTCTGGAGATCCAGGACAACGTTCGCCGCACCCTGGCGCCCTATCTCGGCACCGGCAACTTCGAAATCAGCGTGGCCGCTCGCCTGAGCACCGACAAGGTCAACACCAGCGAGACGATCTTCAACCCCGAATCGAAGGTCGAGCGCTCGGTGCGCACGGTCAAGGAGACGGAGGTCGCGCAGAACAGGAGCGGGCAGAAGCCGACCACCGTTCAGCAGAATCTGCCGGACGAGAGCGTCCGCGCCGAATCGGGGGACAGCTCGAGCGAAGACAACCAGCGCCGCGAGGAGCTGACCAATTATGAAATCTCCTCGAAGACGATCCAGACCATCAGCGACGGCTATCAGATCAAGAACCTCTCGGTCGCCGTGCTGGTGAACAAGTCTCGGATTGCCTCCCTGCTGGGCGAGAATGCCACGCCTGCAGAGATGGATGCCAAGATTACGGAGATCGAGCAGCTGGTTTCATCGGCTACCGGCTTCAGCAAGACGCGAGGCGATCAGATCAAGGTCGCGGCCGTGAGCTTCATCGACGATGGCGGTATGCTGCAGCCGGTGCCCGGCCCGTCTCTGACCGAGATCCTGATGCGCCAGTTCGGCACGGTCGTGAATGCCCTCACCATCCTGGCTCTGTGCGCGATGATGATCTGGTTCGGGCTGCGTCCAGCCGTCAGGATGTTGATGGCGCGCCATCAGGCCGAACTCGAGCTCCAGCGCGAGCAGGCAGCCGCTCTGGCTGCCGCCGAGGCCGAGGAAGCCGAGAACGAGAACGGACGGCAGGCGCTGCAGGCCGCTCTCGAGCGGGAGGAGCAGAACCTCATCGAAATGCCCCGCACGCCGCAGCGCAAGCTGGAGCAGATCATTGAGCTCAGCGAAGAGCATGCCGCAGCTGTGCTGAAGCAGTGGCTCGGACGGGAGGCTGCGTGATGGCAGGAGCGATCGCCAGCCTGCTGGAGGATTTCTCGCCTGCGCCCCGGAGCGAGCCATTAGGAATCGGGGTCCTGCGCGCCGTCAAGGCCGCAGCCGAACCCGACCTTGCACCGCCGCCACCGGCGGTGGACCGGCAGGCCGAACTCCTTAAAGCTGTCGAGGCGAAGGTGAGGGCTGAGGAAAGGGAGGCCGCTCGACGGCAGCTTGAAGAGGCGATTGAGGCCGAGAAGGCCCGCTATGAGGAGGAGCTGGCGTCACAGCGCGTGATCTGGGTGGAGCAGCAGGCAGGCCAGCTCTCGACACTGATCGTGGAGGGCATCGGCCGGATGGAAGCCATGCTCTCTGACAGAGTTGCGAATATCATGAAGCCCTTTGTTGCGGAGTCGTTCCGGCAGCAGAGCATCGTCGAGTTCAAGGAGGCTCTCGCGACGCTTCTCCTTGGCGAAGAGACAGGGCCGATGAGGATTGCAGGACCCGAGGATCTCTTGCTGGTCCTGAAAGAAACCCTTGGCCCTCACGGAGGCGCGATAGAGTTCCTCCCGGGCGACCATGTCGAGGTGAGCGTCATCGCCCGCGACACGACCGTGCAGACCCAGCTACAGGCTTGGTCCGACCGGCTCGAGCAGGTTTTGAAAGCTGAATCATAATGTCGAAATCGGATAAACAGGAAATCGTCATCGTCAGGAGAGGCGACGACGGTGAGGAGGTCGTGAAAGGCGGCGCGTGGAAGATCGCTCACGCCGATTTCATGACAGCCATGATGGCTTTCTTTCTCGTCATGTGGCTCATCAGCCTGACCGACGAAGAAACGCGTAGCGGCGTGG
This sequence comes from Microvirga arabica, assembly GCF_016811235.1. Lineage (GTDB taxonomy): Bacteria > Pseudomonadota > Alphaproteobacteria > Rhizobiales > Beijerinckiaceae > Microvirga > Microvirga arabica. Next base: position 204,813 of record NZ_JAFBID010000001.1, on the reverse strand, counting down.
CCAATTACTTCAACCCGGTGCAGCTTGCGGAGTCGACTCCGAACAAGAAGGGGCTCGACGACCCGCAGAACGTGCCCCCCGACAACGAGACCGACAACACAAAGGACGGCAAGGAGAAGGGGAGCGGCGAGGGAACGGGCGGCAAGTCCCACCAGCTGCAGAAGCCTCGGTTCAAGGAAGGCGCTCTGTTCCAGGATCCCTATGCCGTGCTCGCCCGTATCGCGGACGAGATCGAGGCAACACCCCACGATACCCTCGGCGCCGACGTGACTCCCGGTGAGAGCGACGTGCCCGGACTGAAGGCCGGCGAGGCTTTCCGCGATCCATTCGACCCGCTCTACTGGCAGGTTGCCCCCGTCGAAGAAATGAAGACGAACACCCCATTGAAGCCGGGCACGGCGCCGTCTGCACCGTCTAAAGCTGTCATTGATGCGATCGCATCCTTAAGTGAAAAGCCCCAGGCAGGCCACACGGCGCAACAGCAGGCGCCGTCAGCCGGCAGCCAGGCCGCTCCTCCCGGATCCTCGGCAGAACAGAATGCTGCAGAGGCGAATGCCGCCGATCAGAAAGCCGCGGAGCTGAAGCGGGATATCCTCAAGGCCGTTCAGCCGGCGAAGGATGTCACGCCTCAGCCGCATATCGAGGTCCGCCGCACCGGCTCTGGAACCCTGATCAGCCTGACCGATGACTTCGACTTCACGATGTTCGCGGTGGGATCCGCGGAGCCGCACGCCAAGGTCGTGCGCGCCATGGCCGAGATCGCCAAGATCCTTCAGGCCCGGCCGGGCAAGATCGTGATCCGCGGTCACACCGATGCTCGGCCTTTCAAGTCCGCCAACTACGACAATTGGCGCCTGTCCCACGCCAGAGCCCAGATGGCTCTGTACATGCTCGTACGAGGTGGCCTGGACGAGAAGAGAATCGTGCGCGTCGAGGGCCATGCGGATCGGGAACCCAAGATCCCGGCCGATCCCAATGCCGATCAAAACCGCCGCGTCGAAATTCTTCTGCAGGAGTGATGACGGTGAAGGTGCGCCCGCTCGCTGTTCTCGGGTTGATTCTGCTGTTCGCCGCGGATGTAGCCGCCAATGAGAGCAGCCGCCCTGCCCATGCTGCGGAGGATCCTGCCGTCGAGCAGGAGGCTCGGCCGTTGCCAGCTCCCAGCCCCCTGCAGATGGTGCGCACGCTGCACCTGATGCAGGATCAGATCGCAACGGGCTCGACGGAAGCTCATATCGGGCAGCGAGGCCTGTTGGGTGTTCTCGACACGCGGTTCATGGAACTCGCGCCGGAGGTCTGGCAGAGCGGCAAGAACGTTCATGCCGCAGTGTCCTTCGTCCTGAGCGGCGGCAATCCCGGTCTCCTTCGGAAACTTCTGGATCTGGGCTCCTCCGTGGTCGCGGAGAATGACAGGCCTCTCGTCGAGGGCGCTCTCGCCTATGTGGAGGGACGGGAGGAGGCCGCCTCCAATGCGCTCGTGACCCTGGACCCGAGCACCTTTCCACCGACCATGAGCGCGCAGCTGGCATTGGTCCAGTCGGCACTCGTCGTCAGGAAGGATCCTGCGAAATCCGATGAGTTGCTCGACTTCGTGCGACTCCAGGCTCCTGGCACGCTTTTCGAAGAGGCTGCACTGCGTCGACAGGTTTTCGTTGCGAGCCAGACCGATCGCATCGAGAAGTTTCAATCCCTTGCAACAGGTTATCTGAGACGCTTCCGGCATTCCGTCTATGCCGGCAATTTCCGGCAGCGTCTGGCCTCGGCGTCGACGCGCATCGATTTCGGTCAGGACAAGTCGCGGTTCGATGGCTTTGTCACAATGATGCAGGAGCTGGAGCCGGAGGCAAGGCGGGACCTTTACCTTCTTGCCGCTCGCGCGTCTGTCGAGCAGGGGTTCACGAAGTCGGCTCGCCTGCTGTCGGAGCAAGCGCAGAAGCTGGCGGAGGGTGACCCGGTGAGTGCCTCGCGGGCGAAGCTTTATCGTGCGGCCTCCATGATTACGTCGCCCGAAGATATCAAAGCCGCTGCCGAGGATCTCCGCCAGATCGACCGGTCCCATCTTTCTGCCAGTGACGTGACTTTGCTGGATTCGGCTATCGCAATGGCAGGGCACATCCAGACGATGCCAAACGCACCGGGTGCCCTGGCGGAGAGACCGAAACCTTTGCTCACGAAAGCTGCGTCTGAGAAGACGGTAGACACAAGCACGCAAGAGCAAGGGCTGGAACAGCTTCAGGCCTTATCCAAGGCCCGCGACGCCCTGAGCCGCGTCGACAGGCTAATCAAGAATCAGGCTTCCGTAACGCAATGAACCGTCTCGATCTCATGCCTCAGGCCCCATCCCGCGTTGCGGACACGGCGCAGACATCGCGTGGTCCTTCCTCCGCCACCGATGCTCAGCAGGGCGGCAAAGGCACCGGGAGTGGAATGCCGGAGTTCGACACGCTGCTCGAAGGCTTCTCGCGGGAGCAAAGCCGGGGAGGCGGGGACCTCCTTCAGGATGATGCTCTGCTGAGCCTGACGGAGCAGACCGCGGAAGCATCCGGTACCGACACGACTGCATTGCAGGCTCTGCTCTCGGCCACTTCACCGGATGGTTCCACGGCGGGAACGGCCGTTCCCCCTGCAGGCAGTCAAGCCTATTCCGTTCTTGAGAGCCTCTTGCCCCGAATCCTGTCGCAGAGTGGGGCGAGCGGCCAATCCGACCCTGAAATGCGCAACGGTGCGTCTTCGATGCTGCCGCTGCTCACCTCCGACGCGACTGCTGACAGCATCCTGAGCCCTGCCATCGGGCCGAAGCTATCGGTTTCCGTTCAGAACCAGGAGACCCACTTCCGGCCCATTGTCGAAGGTTTCGAAACAGCACTTCACGAAGCGTCGTCGACTGAAGCAGCCGATCTGTCGACTGAAGTTCTTCCGAACGCTTTTGGCGTTAAGAGGGCAGTGGAAGCCACAGCGAAGCCGCCTCATTCCAATCTGGGGCAGCGATCGGGCGACGAGACAGTTGTTTCCGATGCGGAGACGGCCCGCCTCCTTGAACGGGATAAGGAGCAGGGCTTCGACAGAATTGCCCTCGGCCGCATGGCTGATCGCGCGGAGGTGCAGAAGCAGGCTGCTCCCGGCCTCCAGAAGGCAGAGGGCGGTTCGCTGCCGGCCGGAACGCTCCACCAGATGGCCAGAGCGATCCTGGACGATGTGTCGGAAGCCACTGGCACTCACCAGTCGGGCCTCAAGGGTGATGGCGTGAACCGTGTTGCCGTGGCTCGCGCCTCCGGGGGTGTTCTGAGGGTTCTCAGCCTGCAGCTCAATCCAGTGGAACTGGGGCTTGTGACGATCAAGATGCGTCTTTCCGGCGACAGCTTGGAGATGGAGCTTCAAGTCGAGAAACCGGAAACGGCTGAGCTCCTCAGAAACGATGCCGAGAAGCTCTCCAGCCTGCTGAGAACCTCCGGATACCGGCCCGACGTGATCAACATCCAGACTGCTGAATCCACCAGCCATGACCGAAATTCATTCCAGCGCATGCAGCCAGGGTCGCAAGACCAGAACTTCCAGGGCAATGCAGACGGCCAGAACCATTCTTCCAGGCATCATGATCCCTATGGGCGGAACGAGGCGGAATCACGCAGCGAGCCGAAGCAAAATCGGCCTGCTGACAGCAGCAGCACTGGCGGGATCTACCTTTAGCATCATTCACGCGACCTCAGCCGTCGCACAACCTCCATCCGGGTTGTGCGAGCGGGAGATGATGCGGGCCTCTGCCTTGTATGGCGTTCCGCTGGGAATGCTCTACTCCGTGGGTCTCACGGAGACCGGCAACCGCGGGAGCTTGCAGCCCTATGCCATGAATGTCGAAGGCAAGGCAGTCTTCTCGAACAGCGCAGTCGAAGCGATCCAGAGATTCGAGCAGGCGAGCCGGTCCGGAGCAAGGCTGATCGACATGGGCTGCATGCAGATCAATCACCTGTATCACCGTGAAAAGTTCCCATCGCTGGAGAGCATGCTGAACCCGCGCATGAACGTGGAATACGCTGCGCGCTTTCTCAAGGAGCTGAAGGGGCGCCATGAAACATGGACGATGGCGGTCGCGCGATATCACGCCGGTCCCAACAACGATCCGGCGCAGAAGCGCTATGTCTGCCGGGTGATCGCCAACATGGTCGCATCGGGCTTCGGAGCCTGGACCCCGGGGGCGCGCTCATTCTGCGCCGATGCTCCCGGCCTCAAGCCCGGTCAAACGGCTGCTGCAGATTAGAATATTTCACCGCATGAGATTTCCGGTGAGACGCGCTGTTCTTAGCGCGTCATCGTCAGTTCAGCCTCAGAGCCGTTCAGCCTGCCTGACAAAGCCGCTTCGGCGCCCGAGAGTCGGGCGACAACCTGCCCGCGGGAGAACAGGATGACCTGATTGTCGCGGATGCTCCATCCGTTGACCGTCTTCAGAGCATTATCGGAACAGTTTTGTGCTGAAGCCTTGTAGAGATCGAGCGACGGGACGCTCGAGAGCTGGATGCGGCACGAGGCGGAGCCGACGCTGGCTTTCCACATCCCGGCGTAGGACGATGGGCGCTGGGGTGGCGTGAAGACTCCTGGGGCGCTGGCCTGGACATCAGCGTTGGTTTCGCGTTGCGATGAGGCGAGCTGTTGAGGAGCAGATCCGGACAGGGGTTCAGGGCTTGAGCCGGCATCAAGCGCGGGTCGATCCAAAGGAGGTCCGGGAGGCAGTTCAGGCTCCAGATGGACCTCATAGCCTTTCCGGACGGGGTGCAAAGGCGCGTCCGCCACATGAAGCGGCTCATAAACCGGCTGAACGGCAACCGTGTATGCGGCGACGGGTGGCTTCCCGCCCCAGGGAGCGGAGTATGCAGGGTAGCTCCTTGGAGTGGAGGCGTGCCCCCATGGACCCTGGCGATAGGGGCCGTCTGTCGAGGTGCAGGCTGAGACCATGCCCGCAGCCATGAATACGGCAGCCTTGGAAACTGATTTGCGATTCATGAAGGTAAGCCGCCAGCGCTCAGCCATCAGTGCCGAGCAGCATCGGCGAGGCAGTAAGGGGACCGGAAACGAGGAGGAAGGGGCCTCAGGCGCGCGGAGGAGATCATGCGCGCGAAGGAGGAAAGGTTGAACTCCGACCGCTTGAAGGCCGGATCGAGAAGAACCCTGCTGATCTTTACCCCGATGTAATAATCACCGAAGATGAGCTGGAAGAAGACAGTCACGGCGTCGTGCACGAACTCCATATCGAGGACGACACAGGAGTGATCGTCCCGGCCCGTGCGGACATGGGCGACATGGCCATATGACAGCGTCTCACCCTTGAAGAACAGCTCGGCGGATGAGGTCATCATCTCGTCCATGTTCCCGTGCAGCTGGTTGTCGGCATAGAACCTGATGATATCGGCATCCGCGAGACAGAAGTCGGCGATGACATCCTTGATATTGCAAGCGAGCACCTCTTCGAAAGCATGAATATCCAGATGCTCGCTTGAGGAAGCCACCATGTCTACGGAGCGAAGGCTTCTCATTTCGACCTCGTGAGAATGTAGAACAGGATCTGTGCGACAGCTTTGTAGAAGTCAGGCGGAATCATTCGATCCACTTCAACATGATTGTACATGGATCTTGCCAGAGGCTTGTCTTCGATGACGGGAATGCCGCTCTTCTCTGCGATCTCGCGAATCTTGAGCGCGATGAGGTCCTGTCCCTTGGCAACGACGATCGGCGCGCTTGCTTCACTGCGCTCGTAGCGCAGGGCGATGGCGTAGTGAGTCGGGTTTGCGATGACGAAAGTGGCCTTCGGTACGGCAGCCAGCATACGCTTGCGGCTTCGATCCTGGGCCAGGGAGCGCATGCGCGCCTTGACCATGGGATCGCCTTCCATCTGCTTATATTCCTCCTTCACCTCCTGCTTGGTCATTTTCAAGTCGCTCCGCCACTTGAAGCGGGCCCAGAGCAGATCGGCGGCGACAAGGACGATGGTCGCGATCGCGATGGCGGAGACGAGGCGCATCGCCATGGTCAACATCAGTTCCGGAAGAAGGGACGGATCACTGAACATGGCATTCAAGACCTTATATTGCTCCGATCTCAGGAGCAGGATGCTGACCAGTGTCATCGTTCCGAACTTGAACAACGACTTCAAGAATTCGACGAGACCCTGCCGGCCGAAGATGCGCTTCCAGCCGCCCATGGGAGAGATTCTGTTCCATTGCGGCCTGATTCTCTCCGTCACCATGGACGGCATGTTCTGCATGATCGAGGCAGAGAGGCTGCAGGCAGCCAGGATGACGATGACGGGAATCAGGCACTGTCCAACCTCGATGGCGACAGCCTGGATCAGGGACGCCGCGTCAGCACCCGTCTCAAGGCGGAAATCCTGCGGCCGGTTGATGAAAAGCGACAGTTTCTCCGTAAGCGTTCTGGTATTGCCGCGTACCGCAAAAGCCAGGCCGATCAGGATGCCCAGAATCGAGGCGAAGAGGGGGGCTTCCCTGGAGAAGGGGATATTTCCCTTCTCCACGGCATCGCGGACCTTCTTTTCGGAAGGCGCTTCTGTCTTGCTGTCCTTGTCATCCGTATCAGACATGAACTGAAGCCGATCGGTTAGAAGTAGGCTTCATCCTCGGAATCTGAATTGATGACGATCTCTCCGCGACCGGCCATCTCGAGCGCGAGGTCCGTGATGGTCCGGCGAGCTTCGGCAATATCGCGGTGCGCCGAGGGTTCCTTGCTGTTCAACTCGTGCTCGATCATGCGGCGAACGCGTGACGAGAGAGCGGACAGGACAACCTTGCGGAACTCGTCGTTCGTGCCCTTGAGGGCGAGGACGACGCGATCCGGCGGCACCTGGTCGAACAAGGTCGTGCGATCCTTGGGCGTAAGCTTGACGATATCGTCGAACGTGAAGAGCAGACCCCGGAGGATCTCGGCCGATTTCGGGCGGACGGTCGAGAGGTTCGTCAGGACGTCTTCCATATGATCGCGCTCCATCTTGTTGATGATGTCGGCGATCTTCGCGTGGGTGTCCGCGCCGGCGTTCTTCGAGAAGTTCGCCATGAAGTCCTCATGGAGCGTCTTCTCGATGTTCTTCATAGTCTCGTCCACGATCGGCTTCATGCTGAGCATGCGACGCATGAGGTTGTTCCGCAGCGGCTGAGGCAGCTGGGCCATCACCTTGGCGGCGCAGGAGGGTTTAACCTTGGAGAGGATCAGGGCCGCCGTCTGCGGGTGCTCCTTCATCAGGTAGGAGGCGATGGCGCTTTCCGAGACCGTCGAGATCCGCTCCCAGATGCTTCTGTTGGCGTTCCCGACCACCTCGCTCATGATGCTGGCGATCTGCTCCGGGCTTAGGATTCCCGTCAGCAGCTTCTCGATGTGGGAGGCGCCTCCGATGAGGTCCGCTCCGTCCGTGAAGTTGGAGGCGAACTCCTCCACCAGCTGCTCGATCTGCGTGGGCGAGACAGGGCCTAGCTGAGCGGCCGATTTGGTGACCAGACGGATCTCCTCCTCGCTGAAATGCTTGAGGACCCTACTGGCAGCAGGCTTCCCCATCGCGAAGAGCAGTGTTGCGACACGTTCAGGCCCTTTGAGGACCTTGGAACCATTCGCCTTCATGGGAACTGGTGCGACCATGCGGAAAAGCCACTTCAGCCGTTAAGATCGTTGCTCGGAGGGCCGACGATCTCGGTGAGCGAGATCCCGAAGCGTGAGTTGTCGTCTTCGACAACCACCACCTCGCCGCGGGCAATGATTCTGCCGTTGACGACAACATCAACAGGCTCGCCCACGCGGTGATCGAGAGGAACGATGGCGCCCCTGCCGAGCTTCATCAGGTTGGCGACAGGCATGGTTGCGGACCCGAGAACCACCTGGATCGTGACCGGAATGCGCAGGATCGAGTCCAGATTCCTGCCGCCGCCGAGCTTGTCGTCCTGCGCGGAGATGGCGCTCTCCTGCTGCCAGATGGCCTTGTCCTGGGGCTTGCTGTCGAAGGGATTTGTCATGGAATTTGACCTTACGAATTAAGAGAATTGGAGCGTGGCTGGTTGTGCCGGCCTGCCTCTCGCGTGAGGGTCTCCAGCTGTGCCGCGACCGCCTTGGCCTCCTCGATGCGCGCACCCAGCATCGCGAGTGTCTCTTTGCCCTCAGCCCCGAAGCTCATGACGGCCGTCTGAGCGCCCTTGAGAGCGTCCCCGGTCCTGTCGAAGATCTGCTGATACTCGGCGTGGTACCGGTCGAGCTTCTTGAGCTTCACATACATGACCGCAACCATGATGCTGGTCGTCACGAGAGCCAAGAAGAGGATGATGTTAGCGAGGGAGGACATCGTCGAGGAATTCCTTTTCCTGGTCGATGTGTTCGTCGACCTTGAGAACATAGGTGCCTTCGGACTGGCCGATATTGCACCAGAACAAGCCTTGATTGTTGCCTTCGAGCTTGACCCGGCTGCGCGGCGTCGCCTGCAGCTCAATGACGTCGCCCACTTTCAGATCGGCAATCTCGCCCAGAGAGAGGAAGCGCTCCTCGAGCACCGCCTTGAGCGTCACCTCAGTCTTCTTCACCTCGGTTGCGATCTGCTTCATCCAGCGCGGATCCCGGCCCGAGGATTCGCTGGAGACCACGCGGGAGAGCACCTTGCGCATCGGGTTCAACACCGATTGCGGAATGACGACGAACATCTCGCCGCCGCGGTTCAGCGCCTGGAGCAGGAACTTCGCGGCCACAGCCTGATTGTTCCGGCGCCCGATGACCGCAAAGTCCATGCGGGTTTCGATGCGCTCGAGCTTGAACTTGGTATCGGCGACCAGCGCAAAGGAGGCCTGCAGGGCCTTGGCAACCTGCTCGAACAGCGTCTGCGCCATCCGCAGCTCGATGGTGGAGAAGCCACGGGCTTCCTCAACGGGCGCTTCGGATCCGTCCGATCCGAAGAGCACCTCCACCATCGTGTAGATGAAGTCGCGATCAAACCCGATCAGGATGTGGCTGTCCCACTCGGGGGCGTGGAAGATGCCGGCGACTGCATTGGCCTCGTAGATCTCGAGAATTTCGGTGATCCGTCCGCTCTCGAGGCCGCTGAGAGAGTAGTACATGGGCGAGGCCGCCATGTGGCGCAGATGCTCGGCGCAGCTCGTGGTCATGCGGTCGAAGATGACATGCAACATCGGAAGGCGGTCGAGCGAGAGGCCCGCCGAGTCCAGCAGCATGTCGCGAATGTCGTTGGCGCTCTGTGTTCCGCTCATCGATTAGGCCGCCTCTTTCAACTCTTCGGACCGGCCGCCCGTCGTGGTGGCAGCTTCGACCTCGTCGATGGTCGGGCGGTATTCCACCGAGATGCCCTTGCGGCCATGCTCGACGGCGATCTGCGGCAGAGCGCCGTTCATGTAGGCGATGAGTGCCTGCTTCACGATCACGTAGACGCGGGTCTGCTTCTCGCGGGTCGCCTTGACCTTGTTGGCGAGCGGCGACAGGAACGCATAGGAGATGAAGATGCCCACAAAGGTTCCAACGAGGGCCGAGGCGATCAGGCCGCCAAGAATCGCCGGGGATTGGTCGATGGCGCCCAGCGCCTTCACGATTCCGAGCACGGCGGCCACGATGCCGAGCGCCGGCAGGGCTTCCGAGACGGTGTTGAGAGAATAGTACGGCTTCGTGCGATCGCGCTTGAGGGTTGCGATCTCCTCTTCCATGAGCGCTTCGATCTCGTGAGGCCGGGCATTGCCGATGATGATCAGGCGGGCATAATCGCAGATGAAGAGGGTCAGGTCCTTGTCCTTCAGGACGCTCGGGAACGACTTGAAGATCTCCGATTCCTGGGGCTGGTCGATATGACCCTCGACCTCGTTGCGCGGCCTGTTCTTCAGTTCCCGCATCAGGGCGTAGAGGAGACCGAGAATCGAGAGGTAGTGCTCCCGCTTCGGAACGGTCCCAGAGATCGCCTCACGGGCAGCGCGCCCAGTGTCCTTCACCAGCGACATGGGATTGGCAATGATGAAGGTGCCGATCGCGATGCCGCAGATGATCACGTATTCCCAAGGCTGCCAGATGACAGCCAAATGCCCGCCCATGGCGACATAGCCGCTGACGAGCGAGCCGATGGCAACTGCCAGTCCGATCAAGACGCCCAATGCCTTAGTCCTCTATCGAGATTCAACCTGTTGACGATGTCCTAATCCCGGAGGCTTGCGCGAAGCTGGAACCGCGGGAGCAAGCCTCATGCAAGGCTGCTCGACTACCGATCCTGAATGGATCACCGGGCGTGCCGCGCCACCCGGTGACATCGGTGTCCCACGGGGACGCAGGCTGGAGGAGTTCAGATGCAATCTTCGCTCTATGTGTCGCTGTCCGCTCAAGTGGCCATGGAAAAGCGCCTCAGCACGATTGCGAACAATGTTGCCAATATCAATACGGGCGGCTTTCGCGCGGACGAGGTGAAGTTCGAGGAGATCCTGTCTCTGGCAGCGAAGGAGAACGTCTCCTTTGCATCGTCCGGTCAGAACTTCGTGTCACGGCGCACCGGTCCGGTCGTCAAAACGGACAATCCGCTCGATGTGGCGATCCAGGGAGAGGGCTGGTTCGCTTTCAGCGGGCCCAACGGCCCTGTCTACACCCGGGACGGCCGCTTCAAGATGAACGAGAATGGCGATCTGCTGACGGTGGAGGGCTTTCAGGTTCTTGATGCAGGCGGAGCGCCCATCGCCCTCGACCCGATGGCGGGAATTCCCGTCATCAGCCGGGACGGAACGATCAGCCAGGGGGACAATCAGGTCGGAGCCATCGGCCTCTTCAACCTGAGCCCTGAGTCCAAGCTCACCCGGTATGGAAACTCGGGGGTAATCCCGAACATCCCCGGCGCTGTCGTTCAGGATTTCAATTCGAACGGGATTCAGCAGGGTTTCAGTGAGGGTTCGAACGTCAATCCGGTGCTGGAAATGACCAAGATGATCGCCGTTCAGAGAAGCTTCGAGAGCGCCGCGACGACGATCCAGGAGAGCGAATCGACTCTCATGGATGCGATCAAGACCCTGGGTCCTAGCACCTGATGGCTGCCATGAACGCGCTGCAGTCGCTTGAAGAGTTCGTCCTTACCGAAGGTGGGGCGCGGCGGAAGGTCCGGATCAGCGGCGTCATCAACGAGGTCACGCCAAGCTATTATCGGGTTTCCGGCCTGTCCCAGTTCGTGAAGCTTGGGGATCGAGTCGGGTTCTCGGCTCAGGGCAAGACCGAAATCGGAGAGGTCGTCCGCATCGACAGTGGCGGCGTCACCGTCAAACCCTTCAACGGAAGGATCGAGGCCGGTCTCGGCATGCCGGCCTTCCTTGCCGGGGATATCGGGCTCAGTCCCGATCACAGCTGGCGCGGCAGGGTGATCAATGCCTTGGGAGAGCCTCTGGACGGATTGGGTCCGCTCGTTCCGGGCGCGACAACGGTCCAGAACGATGCCGAACCCCCATCGGCCATGCTGCGCTCCAGGGTCAAGGAACCGCTCAGGACCGGCGTGAAGGCCATCGACCTGTTCACGCCGATCTGCAAGGGGCAGCGCATCGGCATCTTCGCCGGTTCGGGCGTCGGCAAGTCCACCCTCCTGACCATGCTGGCGAAGTGCGACGGATTCGACACGATCGTGGTCGCTCTGGTGGGCGAGCGCGGGCGCGAGGTCCGGGAATTTCTGGAGGGACCGATCCAGGCCAATCTCCACAAGTCGATCATGGTCGTGTCCACCGGCGACGAGAGCCCGATGATGCGTCGTCAGGCACCGAGGACGGCCGTGGCTCTGGCGGAGTATTTCCGCGATTGCGGCGAATCGGTTCTGCTCATCGTCGATTCCGTGACCCGTTATGCCCATGCGGCCCGTGACGTGGCGCTCGCTGCCGGCGAACCCGCCGTCGCACGCGGATATACGCCCAGCGTGTTTAGCGATCTGCCGCGCCTTCTCGAGCGCGCCGGTCCGGGCGAGGAGGGCAAGGGGGCGATCACGGGCATCTTCTCGGTGCTCATCGACGGCGACGACCACAACGACCCGGTGGCCGACAACATCCGTGGAACCCTCGACGGGCATATCGTTCTCGATCGCGCTATCGCCGATCAGGGCCGCTATCCGGCCATCAACGTTCTCGGCTCCATCTCGCGACTGGCCGATCACGTCTGGTCGACCGATCAGAAGGAGCTCGTCCGCCGCCTGCGCAGCCTCATCGCCCGATTCGAGGATACGCGCGATCTCCGGCTCATGGGCGGATACCACCCCGGCAACGATCAGGAGCTGGATCAGGCCGTGGTGCTCGTACCGAAGATCTACGAGGCTCTGCGGCAGGATCCCTCCATGCCGGCCAGCCGCGATGCCTTCATGGATCTGGCCCAGATCCTGAGACAATAGCATGTCCCTTTCAACCCTATTCAAAGCACGGACCAACACAGCCTCGCACAAGCGTCGTGGTGTTTAGTTCGAGCTGAAACCTAGGAGCTATCCATGAGTCTTTATGGCGTTCTTCGTAGCGGCGTCTCTGGCATGAACGCCCAGTCCAACAAGCTGGGGACTGTCGCCGAAAACATCCAGAACTCGAGCACGACCGGATACAAGCGCGCCTCGACGGAGTTCTCGTCGCTCATCCTGCCCTCGAGCGAAGGCAACTATAACTCCGGCTCCGTCACAAGCCGCGTTCGTTACACCATCGCCGACCAGGGCCCCATCGCCTACACGACGTCGGGATCGGACCTGGCGATCTCGGGCAATGGCTTCTTCGTCGTGTCGGATCCGAGCGGCTCTCCCTATCTCACCCGCGCCGGCAACTTCGTCAAAGACGGGCGAACCGGCAACCTGATCAACGCAGCTGGCTTCACCCTGATGGGCTACAAGCTCGGAGCCAACGCGGTCGATCCTTCCCTGAACAGCCTCGACGGTGTCGAGCCGGTCAATATGGCGTCCTTCGGCATGCAGGCGACGGGATCGACGGCGGGAACATTCAAAGGCAATCTTCCCTTCGGCCAGCCTGTTGCAGTCGCGACCGGTGCAGCAACGCCTGCAAGCGCGGCGCCGCCCGTGGCCGGCAGCGTCCTCTTCTCTACTCCCGCCGTGAGCCGTGGCGCGCAGATCGCGTTCAGCGTCGGAGGCGGCGCGAACCAGTACTTTGACGTCACAACACAGAAGACGCCTGCCGAAGTCGCCACAGCCATCAACGCCGCGGTAACCGCCGGCACTCTCACCGGGGTCAACGCTTCCACGAATGCGGCCGGCGACCTGATCCTGACGTCCACCGATCCGGCCTTCTCGACCAATGTGGCGGGCACCTTCACCTCGGTGAGCAAGGCATCGTCGCTCCAGGTTTACGACAAGGTCGGTAACCCGATCAAAATCGACATCGCGCTCTCGAAGATCGATGCCGACACATGGACCATCAGCGTCTTCAATGGCAGCGATCCCGCAGCACCCCTGACAGGAACGACCGCGATGGACCTGAACTTCGATGCGGACGGCAAGCTGACCGGATCGGGCCTGCTGGGCTTCAACATTCCAGGCGGCGAGGCGTTCAGTCTCGACATGAAGGGCATGACTCAGCTCGCCGGCGAATACAATGTCACCGGAAGCTCCAACGGCAATGCACCGTCGGCCGTCAAGGACGTGGAGTTCGCCGCCGATGGCACCGTCTACGCGGTCTATGAGGACGGCACCCGCGTGGGCGCCTATCGGATTCCGCTTGCGACGGTCCCAAGCCCGGACAACCTCAGCCCTCGGGCTGGCAACGTCTATGAAACGACGGCGGCCTCCGGCGGCTATCAGGTCGGATTCCCGGAGATGTCCGGCTTCGGCTCGATCGCTTCGGGAGCCCTGGAAGGGTCGAATGTGGATATTGGCACCGAGCTTACGGCAATGATCGAGGCCCAGACCAGCTACACGGCCAATTCGAAGGTCTTCCAGACCGGGTCGGAACTGCTCGACGTTCTGATGAACCTGAAGCGGTAACCTGCACTCTCTTGCCCCAGGGCCATTGATCCATGTCTTTGTCTGTTGCCTACAACACGGCACGCTCGTCGCTCCAGGCTTCTCAGTCGCAGATGGCGCTCGTGTCGCGCAATACGGCCGGTGCTGCGGACCCGAGCTACTCCCGCAAGATTGGGGCGCTCACCACGACGGGCGGGTTCGCCCGTATCACGGTGCTCCGGGCGAGCGACAGCGCGCTGCTGTCGAAGATGCTGGAGACCACGTCGAGCGCGGCAGCCCAGAAGTCCTTGCTCGAGGGCCTGCAGAAGCTCAGTGCAACCATCGGCGATACGGAGCTCGATCAATCGCCTGCGGCTCGCATGGGTGCGCTGAACAGCGTGCTCCAGCAATATGCGAATGCGCCGGATAATCCTGATCTCGCACAGGCCTTCGTCAAGGCCGCAACGGAGATGGCGACGAGCCTGAACGATGCCACCTCGACGGTTCAGGCCGTTCGTCTGGAAGCCGACGGTCAGATTGCGGATTCGGTTGCGCGCATCAATGACCTTCTTCTCAAATACGAGAAGGCGAACAACCAGGTGATGAGCGGATCGGCCCTCGGAGCCGACGTGAGCGACGCGATGGATCAGCGCGACAGCCTGATCGCGCAGCTGTCCGAGGAGATCGGCATCACGGTCGTACCCCGCGCCGGCAATGATGTCGCGCTCTACACGGACAGCGGCGTTCCGCTCTTTGATCGGTCTCCAAGGACCGTGACCTTCTCGCGGACGACGGTGTTCGGGCCTGCGGTGACGGGAGGGGATGTCCTGATCGACGGGATCCGCGTCACGGGGCCGGGTGCGCCGATGCCGCTGAATTCCGGCAACATCGCGGGCCTGACCCAGTTGCGCGACGATGCGGCCGTCACCTACCAGGGGCAGCTCGACGAGATCGCCCGTACCCTGGTCGAAGCCTTCGCCGAGAAGGACCAGACGGTGCCTGCAAAGGCCGACAGGCCGGGCATCTTCACCTATCCGGCTGCCACAGGCGTGCCGGGAACGCCGGCTCCGACAGGTCTCGCCGGAGTGCTGCGGGTGAACGCTGCGGTCAATCCGGCCGAGGGCGGCAAGTTCGAGTTGATCCGTGACGGCGGAATCAATGGGGCGGACTACACCTACAACCCTGCCGGTGGCGCCAATGCCGCCTTCTCCGGGCGTCTGTCCGGCCTCGTTGATGCCATGTCGGTTCAGCGTCCGATCGACACCGGCCTCGGCTTCGGGCCCCAGGCTTCGCTTCTGAGCCTTGCCTCTTCCTCGGGCAGCTGGCTTGAGGCCACGCGCCAGAGCGCCCACCAGCGGGTCGAGTATCAAACGACCCTTCTCGGCCATGCATCCGAGGCGCTGTCCAACGCCACGGACGTGAACATGGATGACGAGACCGCGCTCATGCTGCAGCTGGAGAAATCCTACTCCGCATCGGCAAAGCTGCTCTCCGTCATCGATCAGATGCTCAAGACACTCCTCAGCGTGGTGGGCTAATCCATGAGAACGACATTCGTCTCGACACTGGCGCTCTGGAATTCGTCAAAGACGTCGCTCGACAAGCTACAGACAGGTCTTGTGAAGGCAAACAAGGAGCTCGTCACCGGGCGCGATTCGGATGTTGGCTTGAAGCTCGGCTACAAGACCGGACAGACCCTGTCTCTACGTCAGGATCGCGCCGAGATCGATGCCTTGATCGACAGCAACGCCTCGATTCTGCTCAGGATGAAGTCGAGCACGACGGCCCTCGATCAGGTCCGGTCCACCGGCGACAAGTTCATGGATGCGCTCATCGCGACGCCGCTGAGTTCGTCCAGCATCCCGACGCTGATGTACCAGGCGAAAGCCAACCTCCAGAACCTGATCTCGTCCATGAACAGCAATGTGGGCGGACAGTACATCTTCGGGGGCATCAACTCCCAGGAGAAGCCGGTCAACGACTACGCGGGCGGAACGCCCTCCCTGCGCGCGGATGTCAGCATGCCCGTATCGGGCTTGTCACCCGGCGATGTCATCAGGTTCAGTGTCGGTGGCGCTCCGGATCAGGTGTTCAGCGTCACAGCGGAGACCACCGTCGACGACCTTGTCGTGTCGATCAATGCCGCGGTCACCGCCAGCACTCTCAGCGGAGTGGAGGCGTCGCGCGATCCTGTGACCGGCAATCTCGTTCTGAAATCGACCGATCTGACGGGCAAGACCGACGTGACCGGCTCCTTTACGGATATGGACGGCACGGCGATTCCTGTCGAGGGTTCCGTCACGCGCAGCCCACAAGCGGCCGTCGCCTCGGCGTTCAGGTCAACCTTCGGCTTTGGGATCGATGATGCTGCTGTATCGACGATCACGCCGGACGACATGAATGCCTTTCTGAACGGTCCTTTCGCGTCGCTGTTCGAGGGAGCCAACTGGCAGGACTGGTCGAATGCATCGAGCCAGAACATCCAGAGCAAAATCTCCGTGACGGAAAAGGTCGAGGCATCCACGAACGCCAATGGCCTGGGCATCCAGAAGATGTCGATGGCCTATACGATGATCTTCGACCTCGGTCTCGACCGCCTCGGTGAGAAAACAAGGGAAGCGCTCGTCAACAAGGCGATTGCAACCTTCTCTGAAGCCACCACGGGCGTGACCACCATGCAGTCCAAGCTTGGGGCCGTTCAGGAGAAGGTGGAGGACGCTGATGAGCGGATGAGCCTGCAGAAGGATATTCTCGATGCGAAGATCATCCATCTGGAGGCGGTCGATCCGGCCGAGGCGAAGATCAGGGTCGATCGTCTGATGACGCAGATCCAGACGTCCTACTCCCTGACGGCGCAGCTCAGGACCATGAGCCTGATCAACTATTTGTAATGGGTGGAGTGAAGTATGTACCGTTTCTCCTACGCCGAAGTCATTGAGGACTCCTCCAGAGATTGCCGCGACCGCGAATACCAGCTTTTCGACCGTGCCATCACCATGATGAGGACGGCGAACGGAAAGCCGTCCCAGTCCCTGGAAATGATTGAGGCCATCGTCTTCGTCCAGCGTCTCTGGACCTTCCTGATCAAGGATATCGGCCATCCCGAAAACGGTCTGCCGGACAAGCTGAAGGGACAGCTCATCTCCATCGGTCTCTGGGTCATGCGCGAGTCGGACCGCGTGGTCAGAGGTGAACACAACAATCTCGAAGCTCTGATCGATATCAATGCCATGATCCAGGAAGGCTTGAAATGAAAGCGAAGATGCGGTTCTCCCTCAAGGCGGGCGAGCGAATTTTCATCAATGGCGCGGTTCTCACGGTGAGCCAAAAGGTCACCTTGAGCCTCCTCAACGAGGCGCGGTTCCTCCTGGAGAGCCACGTGCTTCAGGTCTCGGAAGCGACCACGCCCATGCGCCAGCTCTACTTCGTCGCGCAGTCGATCCTGATCAATCCTCAGGAAGCCGATAAGGTAATGGGCGCCTTCCGCAAGCTGTACGATTCGGTTCTGCAGACCGCAGCGGACGAACCCACGAAGGAGGCGCTTCGCCGGGTCGGCGATCTGGTCGAATCGAATCGAATCTTCGAAGCCCTGAAGGTTATCCGGACCCTGTTCGAGCCGGAGGCCCGTCCCGTCGTCCCGCCCACCGCAGCGGTTCAGGCCGCCTAACCGGGAGCCCAGTGATGAACGTAACCTCCGTTGCCTCGCCGATTTCAAGCCGGCCGGCTGCAACCGGCCAATCGACCGCCACCGCAACATACGACAATTTCCTGAAGCTCCTGATGGCCCAGATGAAGAATCAGGACCCGACCGAGCCCATGAAGTCCACCGAGTACATGGCCCAGCTCGCCACCTTCTCCCAAGTGGAGCAGACGGTGCAGAGCAACGCCAAGCTCGATGCGCTCCTCGCGTCGTCGGCTCTGTCCCAGGCTGACGGCGTCATCGGCCGCACCGTGACGACGGCGGACGGCAAGATCTCCGGTCAGGTGGACTCGGTGATCATCACCAATGAGGGAGCCGTCGCCAAGCTCAAGAGCGGCGACAACGTCCTGCTTGGTCCGGGCATCGTGGTGAGCTGACATGAACGAGGTCGATGCCCTGGAACTGGTCCGCGCCGCGATTTGGACCGTCATCATCGGAGCCGGACCGGCCGTGGCCGCCGCGATGGTCATCGGCATCGCCATCGCCTTGGTTCAGGCGCTGACCCAAATCCAGGAAGTCACCCTCACGTTCATCCCGAAGATCATCGCGATCCTCGTCGTTGCGCTGGTGACGGGATCCTTCGTGGGCTCGCAGATCTTCGCGTTCACGGAACTGGTATACGGCCGGATTGTAACAGGGTTCTAGCGAGGATTGACAGCCTTCCGTCGTGGAGAAAAGCAATAAGCCTCCGGTTCAGGGAGGCTTGCGACCTCCGCGCAAGCTTCGTAGTGCATCTGTCAGGCTCAACGTTTGATCGGTGAGCTGACAGGAACATGGAAGTAGTTCAAACTACAGCGCTGAGCCGCAGCAGGGACTTGGCTTTCGCCGGCGGTGTGGTGGCCATTCTGGCCATTCTCTTCCTGCCGATTCCGCCTCTGCTTATTGACATGGGTCTCGCCCTCTCGGTCGCCATGTCCGTGCTGATCCTGATGGTGGCTCTCTGGATTCAGAAGCCTCTCGAATTCTCGGCCTTCCCGACGGTCCTTCTCATTGCAACTTTGTTGCGTCTGGCCCTGAGCATCGCGTCGACCCGCCTGATCTTGTCCGACGGCCACAAAGGTGTCGATGCGGCCGGGCACGTGATCAGCGGCTTCTCCCAATTTGTGATGAGCGGCGATTTCGTCATCGGTATCGTTGTCTTCATCATCCTGATCACCGTCAACTTCCTGGTCATCACCAAGGGTGCCACCCGTATCGCGGAGGTCGGCGCCCGCTTCACTCTCGATGCCATCCCCGGCAAGCAAATGGCCATCGATGCGGATCTGTCCGCCGGCCTCATCGACGAGAAGGAGGCCCAGAGGCGGCGGCGGGAGCTTGAAGAGGAAAGCGCATTCTTCGGCTCGATGGACGGCGCTTCAAAGTTCGTCCGCGGCGAGGCCATCGCGAGCCTGATCACGATCGCGGTTAACATCTTCGGCGGAATCATCATCGGCGTGACCCGGCACGGCATGGAGCTCGCCAAGGCCGCCGACGTATTCACGCAGCTCTCCGTAGGTGACGGACTCGTCAGTCAGATCCCGGCCCTGGTGGTGTCCCTTGCTGCCGGCCTTCTGGTCTCGAAAGGCGGCACGCGCGGTCAGGCGCAGCAAGCGGTTCTCGATCAGCTGGGAGCCTACCCTCGGGCCTTGATGGTGGCGTCCGCCCTGATGTTCGTGTTCGCCATCATGCCAGGGTTGCCCATGATTCCCTTCCTGCTGCTGGGCGGCTGCATGGCCTTCATCGCCTATGCTATCCCGAGGCAACGGGCTGATCAGGAGGCGAAGACCAAAGCCAAAGTGGCCGAAGAGCAGCAGAAAAACCTGCTGGAATCACGGGATTCGGTGAAGGAATCTCTGAAGCTTGCGGAGATCGAGGTGTGTCTTGGCAAGCATCTTGCATCGTATCTTGCAAGCTCGCATGGCGATCTCGCGCATCGCGTGAGCAAGATGCGCAAGAAGTTTGCGCAGGATTACGGCTTTGTGCTCCCGGACGTGAAGCTCTCCGACAGCCTGATGATCCCGCCGAAGAGCTACCAGATCAAGATTCACGGCACGGTGGTGGCAACGCAGGAGATCCGCCCGGGCGATCTTCTCGTCGTGCTCGGTGACGGCCCGATGCCGGATGTACCTGGCGATGAGGTGCGCGAGCCGGCGTTCGGGATGAAGTCCCTTTGGATCTCCGATGTCTATGTAGGCGAGATCAAGCGGCAGGGCTTTACGGCAGTCGACGGGGCATCGGTCCTCCTCACGCATCTGAGCGAGGTGATCCGCAACAATCTTCCGCAGCTTCTCTCCTACAAGGACGTCCGCAATCTTCTGGACAGCCTGGACAGCGAGTACAAGCGGCTGCTTGACGATATCTGCCCCTCGCAGATCTCCTATTCGGGTCTCCAGGCCGTGCTGAAGCTCCTGCTGGCGGAGCGGGTCTCGATCCGCAACCTGAGCCTCATCCTTGAGGCGATTGCCGAGATCGCTCCGCATGCGCGGCGGGCCGAGCAGCTGGTGGAGCATGTGCGGGTGCGCATCGCCCAGCAGATCTGCGGCGATCTGGCAGAAGGAGGCGCGCTCAACGTGCTGCGTCTCGGCAACAAGTGGGACATTGCCTTCCATCAAAGCCTGAAGCGGGATGCAAAAGGCGACGTGGTCGAGTTCGACATCGATCCGCGCCTCGTAGAGCAGTTCGGCACCGAGGCTTCCGATGCAATCAAGACCCGCATGGGGCAGGTCCAGAGCTTCGCCATCGTGACGGCTCCGGACGCCCGTCCTTACGTGCGGATGATCATCGAACGCATGTTCTCCTCGCTGCCCGTCCTGTCGCACCTGGAGATTGCGCGCGGTGTGGAGGTCAACTCCCTCGGGACGATCTCGTGACGCAGGCGATGGCCGAGCTCCTGCTCGGGATCTTCCTGATTTTCTGCCGGGTTGGGGGCTGCCTGCTCATTGCCCCCGGTTTCTCGAGCTTCAGGATCCCGCTGCAGGTTCGCCTGTTCATTGCCCTGACCACAAGTCTCGCCCTGGCCCCCGTTCTTTTGACGAAGCTGAGCGGTGAGGTGGCAGCGCTTGTACCGGCCACCATGCTCGTCCTCATCGGATCCGAGTTGTTGACCGGCCTTCTGATCGGGCTGCTGGGGCGGGTCTACTTTCTGGCCCTCCAGACGATGCTGAGCGGAGTCGCCATGGCGTTGGGTCTCGGCGGCATGCCCGGCACGCCTATCGACGAGTCCGAGCCCCTTCCGCCGATCAGCTCCTTCATCATGATGGCGGCAACTGCAATCCTGTTCTTCTCCGACCTGCACTGGGAGCTCTACCGCGGCATCGTCGAGTCCTATTCCCGACTGCCGATGGGGGTCGGCTTCGGAGCGCGTTTGTCGCTGACACAACTGGTCGACCAGATCGCCGCGGCTTTCGTCCTGGCCCTCAGGATCAGCAGTCCGTTCATCCTGTATTCGGTGATCGTCAATTTGGCTGTGGGGTTGACCAACAAGCTGACGCCGCAGATCCCGGTCTACTTTCTAGCAACACCTTTCATCATGCTCGGGGGGCTGTTCATCATGTACTTCGCGGCTCAGGACTATGTTCTCCTCTTCATGGATGCCTTCTCCGCCTGGCTTCGAAACGGGTAGACGAAATGAAACAGCGCATTCGCAAGATCGACCGTATTCTGAAGGTCCAGGAGCGCCTCAAGCAGGAGGCGGAGCTGAAGGTCTCGCTCCTTGAGAGGGAAGCAGCGGAGCTGAGAACCGCCCAAGAGATGATCATCCATTCGATGAACGACCACGAAACGCTTCACGGGTTGTTCGTGGATGTGGCCGCCAAGCGACTGCAGGCTTTGTCGACACAGGAAGGTCACGTTGAGAAGGCCAAGATCAGGCAGAAGGCGATCGCTCTCGAGAAAGCCATGCAGGCGAAGCGAACGGAGAAGATGCTGACGAACCTGAGAGATCAGAACCGGCGTGAAACGGAGAAGAAGGATCTCGCCTCGATTCTTGAGACCTTGGCGAAGGGCGGCAGCGCAAGCTTCCCGTAAGCTAGCCGATGTAGACAAGACGGAACGCAAGAAACGAGAGTGATGCGATGGCGATTAGCCCGCCCTCAGATATTATCAGCGACGTCGCGAGAGCCGCCGACCCGGCCCGCCTTCAGGCCGCATCCCGAAAGCTCATGGAAGGCGCCTCGCCTGCCGAAGGAGCAAGCTTCGACGACGCTGTCAAGGAAGCTGCGGACAAGCCCCTCATGATGCCCGGGGCTGATATCTATTCCATCCGCAACTCGCTCCGCAACGACGCCGAGACGGCGAATGCCGACAAGGTGCGGAAAGCCCACCAGGAATTCGAGGCCTACATCCTGCAGACCTTCGTCGAGTCGATGCTGCCCAAGAATGCGGAGAATACCTACGGCAAGGGCAATGCGGGCTCGATCTGGAAATCCATGCTGGCAGAACAGATCGGCGGGCAATTGTCGAAGGCCGGCGGGATCGGAATTGTCGACAGGCTGCTCAACGCCCGCAAGCAGGGTCCTTCCGCTGCCGCACCGCAGATGCCGAGCCAGCCCGTGAGCGACCTACTCGGCAAGGTGTAGCCTCAGTCGCGCGAAACCATTCGAACAAAGGAACATGCCCATGCTGATGAAATCGCTGGACCGTCTCGAAGAGGCGCTCGACATGGAGACTTCGGCGCTCATGGCGCGGGATCTATCCAACCTGGATGAGTTCAACCGCCGCAAGAGCCAGTGCCTTCTCGAGATCAGCCGCATCGTGCGCACGGCCGAGATCAGCGCGCTGGATCCCAAGGCGACCAAGCGCCTTCAGAATCTGCAGGGCAAGATCGAGCGGAACCAGGACATTCTCCGGCGCCACATGCATGCCGTTCAGGAGGTCGCAAGCATCATCTCGAACGCCATCCAGAAGGCTGAGTCCGACAGCACCTATTCGGCTCATGTGGCCAAGTCGGGTTACGGCGCATGATCAAGAACGTGATCGCGGGTTTCTGGGTTTGCGCCGTCACGCTGGCCTCGTGCTATGCGGCGGTGACGTGGATCGTCGGAAAGGCGCCTGTCGAGGACAAGGGAAGTTATGAGGGGCTGCAGTACAAGAAGCTGCCGGCCATGAACATTCCTGTCATCGCCGAGGGAGCTGTCCAGGGATACGTGGTTGCCAACCTGGTCTTCACGGCCGATGCCAAGACGTTGCGGGAGATTTCAATTCCACCGGAAGCCTTCATTCAGGACGAGGTCTTCCGATACGTCTATGCCGACGAGAGCCTCGATTTCAGGAAGCTGTCCCGCTACAACGTCAACGGGATGATCGGCAATGTTCGCGACAGAATCAACAAGCGCCTGGGTGCCGAGATCGTCAAGGAAATTCTGGTCGAAAATTTCAACTTCGTCGACAAGTCCGCCATTCGCTCCTAATCGAAACAGGCCTCTCCAAAGTCCTGACTGTCCAGGGACAGGAATTATTTTAATGAGTTATTGCTTGATCATTGACGACTCCCGCGTCATCCGGAAAGTCTCCCGCGAGATTGCGGAAGGATTGTCCTTGCGCGTGGCCGAGGCAGAGAACGGCGAGGTGGGGCTCCAGGCTTGCCGGGCAGAGATGCCGGACGTCATCCTCCTGGACTGGAACATGCCCGTCATGGACGGATACAGCTTCCTCAAGCATCTGCGTGCAACGCCGGAGGGGCAGGCTCCAAAGGTTGTGTTCTGCACGACGGAGAACGATCTCGATCATATCACGCGTGCGTTGGACGCCGGGGCGAACGAGTACATCATGAAGCCGTTCGACCGGGACATCCTCGCAGCCAAGTTCCAGGAACTCGGCGTCCTTCCCGTCTCCCACTCAGCGTGACCTGATGTCGTTTGCTCCCGTCATTCAATCCGGTCCCGCCCAGAGCAGGCCGACCCGCGTCATGATCGTCGACGACAGCGCCGTCATCCGTGGGATGATCGGGCGCTGGCTCACCGAGGCCGGTGGTTTCGAGATCGTCGCCACGGCATCCAACGGGCGCATGGCGGTCGATGCTGCCGAGCGGTCAAAGCCGGAGATCATCCTCCTCGACATCGAGATGCCGGAGGTCGATGGGCTTGCGGCTCTTCCGATGATCCTCAAGGCTCATCCGACGAGCAAGGTCATCGTCATCTCGACTCTCACGCAGAGAAATGCCGAGATCTCGCTGAAGTGCCTTTCCCTGGGAGCCGTCGATTATCTGGCCAAGCCCGAAAGTGCCCGCGCAGCAGGAGCGGCGGCCGACTTCCAGCGCGATCTGATTGCGAAGCTGCGCGCCCTCGGTGAGGCGAAGAGCCGCCAGGTGAGATCGTCGGCACCGGTTCTCTCCGTCATGCCGACGCCGTCCCCTCTGCCGGTTGCGAAGCCCGGCACGGTGAGGCCGCAATGCCTGCTGATCGGATCCTCCACCGGCGGTCCAAGAGCGGTCGAACGTGTCCTGCTCGATCTCAAGCCGGCGCTCTCGACGATCCCGGTGCTGATCGTGCAGCACATGCCTGCCATGTTCACGGCTGTTTTCGCCGAGCACCTGCAGTCCTTCCTCTCCGTTCCGGCC
The DNA here is from genome assembly GCF_016811235.1 of Microvirga arabica. Taxonomy (GTDB): domain Bacteria; phylum Pseudomonadota; class Alphaproteobacteria; order Rhizobiales; family Beijerinckiaceae; genus Microvirga; species Microvirga arabica. The sequence continues at coordinate 180,666 of NZ_JAFBID010000001.1, read as the reverse complement.
CGCGAAGCCCGGGATGGTGACGTCGTCAGCCCCGGAACGATTCTCGTCGCTCCCGGCGGGCGGCACATGGGCGTGGTCTCGTCTGGCGGCAAAGCGGTCATCCGGCTCAACGACGGACCGCCGGAGAATTTCTGCCGCCCCGCCGTCGACGTGCTCTTCAGGGAAGCTGCCGGCGTGTTCGGCGCTTCCGCCATTGCGGCGGTGCTCACCGGCATGGGGTCCGATGGAACGCATGGGGCGCGCCATCTCACCAAGGCAGGCGCCATGATTATCGCACAGGACGAAGCCACGAGCATCGTCTGGGGAATGCCGGGAAGCATCGTGACGGCCGGCTTGGCCCATGAGATCCTTCCCCTGGAATCCATCGGCCGCTCTCTGAAGGGCCACATCGCCGGATCCGCAAAATGACCGAGGCCGAATTCGACGTCCTGCGCGCCTTTCTCAAAACCAAATCGGGCCTGGCGCTGTCTCCGGACAAGCGATACCTCGTGGAGAGCCGTCTCTCGTCGGTCTGCACGCGGTTCAAGATCGACAGCCTGTCGCACCTCGTGCGCGAGATCAGGGCAGGGCGCTCGCTCGCCCTTGAGAAGGCAACCGTCGAGGCGATGACCACGAACGAGACCTTCTTCTTCCGGGACAAGGGGCCGTTCGATCTGTTCCAGGACGTCCTTTTGCCGAAATACCTGAAGGAGCGCGCATCGACCCGCCGCCTCCGGATCTGGTGCGCGGCGGCCTCCACGGGCCAGGAGCCGTATTCGCTCGCCATGCTGCTCAAGGAAGCAGCACCCCGCATGCCGGGCTGGCACATCGACATTGTCGCTTCGGACATCTCCACCGAGGTTCTGGAAAAGGCGAAGGCCGGCTTCTACAACCAGTTCGAAGTGCAGCGCGGCCTGCCGATCCGCCTGCTCGTGAAATACTTCACGCAGGTGGGCGACCAGTGGCAGATTGCGCCCGAGATCCGCGCGATGGTGGATTACCGCTACCTGAACCTGATCGAGGACTTCAATCGCCTGGGCCAGTTCGACATCGTCTATTGCCGCAACGTGCTGATCTATTTCGACCCCAACCTGAAGGCCGATGTGCTGCGCCGCATCGCGAATGTCATGGCGCCCGACGGCTCCCTGCTGCTCGGCGCCTCGGAGACGGTGCTTGGCGTCACCGATGCGCTGACGCTCGATCCGGCTCATCGGGGATTGTATTCGAAGAACGCTTCAAGCGTTGCGCCGAAGATGTTCGCCGTCGGCGGACGGTAAGCCGGCGCATGGCAATACGGCCGTCTTAGATTTCGACGGCCTGACTGCGTTGTTCAGGTGTCGAATTGCATGATCGGCATAGTAAACGGCCCTGACCTTCATAGTTAACAGAAGATTAACGATAAAAATTCTGCTCCGCCCTCCATCTTGATGCTTGACGCTGGAGGAGGGCGTTGGTAGACAAGAACTGCAAGCACCGCAGACGGAAAGCGTAAGCTCTCCAGGTGCAGAGAAAGCACTATGGTACGCCTTCTGGTGAAGGCTAGGCATGATGCCAATTCCATTTTGCCGGTAAAAGCCCGGATGTCATGTGAGCAGCGGATCGAGATCCCCTCGAGGCATGAAGCCACTCCGCTGGGTCGGTTAGATCCCGACATTCCCTGAAAATCACATCATTCAAGGAAGAAGCACATGTCTTCGATCAACACAAATCTCTCCGCCATGACCGCTCTGCAGGCTCTGAAGAGCACGCAGAACGCCATGAACAAGAACCAGAACCAGATCTCCACAGGTCTGCGCGTCGGCGAGGCTTCCCACAATGCCTCCTACTGGTCGATCTCGACTCAGATGAAGTCCGATAACGGCGCTCTAGGCGCAGTGAAGGATTCCATCAAGCAGTCGAAGGCAATGATCAACACCTTCACCTCCGCGATGGACAAGTCGCTGACCTACCTCAACAAGATGAAGGAAGGTCTCGTCGCAGCTTCGCAGCCAGGTGCCGATCTTGCGAAGATCCAGACCGAATTCAAGGCTAACATCGAAGGTATGAAGAGCGCGGCTGGATCGGCTTCGTTCAATGGTCAGAATTGGCTCGCTGGCGCGGGCTCCCAAGTCAACCTTGTTACGTCATATGACGGCGTGAATAATAAGGTCGGCATGCTTGCCATCGATACTGCAAAGACTAACCTCTTCGACGACGCGGCAGCTGGCACGGGTGGACTTCTTGAGGACGCTGCTGCCGTCGATATCAGCTCAGCTACCAATGCCGTCGTCAAGGGAACTGCAACGGCGCACGTTGTAGCGAGCAACGGCCCTGACGGCGTCACTGGCGGTGGTGACGATGTCACTGCTGCGGCAGGCAAAGTTAATTTCACTGCAAGCCAGAGTGGAATTCAGGCTGGAACTAAGATCACCTGGACAGTCGGTACCACGACGCAGTCGTATACCATGACCGGTGAGGAGGCAGATGGCACCGCACTGGCAGCCGCCATCCAGAAGGCTTCGCAAACCGATCCAGCTACAGCCTCCACCAACAAGCTTACGGTCGCCTGGGACGCGACAGCCGGCCTGACGCTTACTGCAAAGGCCGTTACGGAAGACGTGACTGCTACTCTCGTCGACGGCACGATCTCTGAAGCCCTGAAAAGCATCGATGATGCAATCGCTAAGGTGACCGAAGGCTCGGCGATGCTGGGTGCCAACAAGGCCCTGCTCGAGACCCAGGAAGAGTTCATCGGCGTGCTCTCCGACTCGCTCACCGCTGGTGTCAGCGCCTTCATCGATGCCGACATGAACGAGGCTTCGACCCGCAACCAGGCTCTGCAGACCCAGCAGCAGCTCGGCGTGCAGGCTCTCTCCATGGCGAACCAGAACAGCCAGATGATCCTGAAGCTCTTCCAGTAAGAGTTTTGGCATCGACCTGAAGGGAGCCTCGCCTTGCGAAAGGCGGGGCTCCTTTCGTTTGAGAAGAGCATCTAATGTCCGTTAAGCGATCATCCCACCTAAAGCTGCTGCTCTCAGGCGCCGCAGCTTGCATTGCTGGTATGGGATTCACCAGTGAGAGCCACGGATTGGCCACCTGGTTCGGTCCCTGGGACTATGTGCTGAGGCACGACGACGAGGGTCAGCCTCAAGCGGCCTTCGCCCGTTTGCGGGGGGAGAACGGCTCTCTGCTCTGGCTCACGTGCCAGCGCTTCGCATCCGAGCCGGATCAGCCCTCGGTGCCATTCACGACGGTCGCCGTTGCGCAGAAGCAGTTCCTGGGCCGGAGCGATCCGAACGGGAGAAGCACCGTCTACTGGTTCGACGACAATAGCCCTGAGGTCGGACACTGGATCTACCGCGACCGGCACGGCCAGATTCCGGATCCCGCTCAGGTGCGGACCTTCGTTGACAAGCTCGCCGAGGCGAAAAGCCTGACGATCGAGCTCTCGAACTATCGCTACGAGACGCAGCAGCACGCGTTCCGGCTCGATCCGAAGGATACCAGCAACGTCGCGGACAGGTTCAGGAAAGACTGCGCCGCTATCCTTCGCGAAAAGATCGATGATTCTTCGCTCGCCGAGTGACAGCCTGAAACAGAGCTGAAGGGAGCCGCCATGATCAGCACATCCACACGCTACCACCTCGTCACCCGGGATCTGGCGCGCACCAAGGCCTTGATCGAGAAGGATCCGGCGACGAAGCGCGAGATCGAGTATTATCAGGCCAACATCAAGACGATCAAAACGATCGAAGACTTCGTCAAGAACGACCGCATCTTCAAATTCGCCATGAAGGCCTATGGCCTTGAGGACATGGCCTATGCCAACGGGCTCTTCAAGAAGCTGCTCCAGGAGGGCGTGACCGACCGCTTGAGCATGGCGAACAAGATGTCGAACCCGCTCTACAAGGAGTTCGCCAAAGCGTTCGATTTCAAGGCGAAGGGAGCTGCGGCAACGTCAGAGGCCAGTGCCACGACGGAGGCGGTGCAGAAATACGTGCAGATGACCCTCGAGAAGAAGGAGGGCGATCAGAACCAGGGCGTGCAGCTCGCCATGTATTTCAAGCGCAAGGCCTCTTCGGTCACGACGACCATGGGGCTGCTGGCTGACAAGGCGCTGCTCAAGTTTGTCCAGACCACCTTCAACATCCCGCAGAACGCTTCGAAGGCCGATCTCGATATCCAGGTCCGCAACCTGGAGAAGCACATCAACATCAAGGATCTGCAGGACCCGAAGAAGGTCGACAAGCTGATCCAGCGCTTCAATGCCATGTGGGACGTGACCAATCCGAGCATGGCGACGACTGCACCCGTGCTGACGCTGTTCGATCAGTCGTCGCCGCAACAAGGCTTCAGCGTGGACCTGATGATGAGCATCGCCAAGCTCCGTCCCGGCGGCTTTTGATACTGCGACAGCACTCAACCGTAGCGCTGCTGAGGTCGCTTAGCCTTTCGCCCGAATGCCCACAATGATCTGTTCGGACACCGGCAAGGCGTCCGACGGGGCATGGACCACGTAGACTCCGTGGCAGACCCGCGTGATCTTACGGACCGGGGTGTGGTGCTTATCTGCTCCCGTCAGGTAGTTTACCGTATAGAAGGGCTCGCCACCCACGTAGGTCGTCGCCCTGGTCTCGAAGACATAGCCGACCTGGCTGGCATTGATGCGGTACACGGAAGTGGGAGGTCCGTAGGCTGCAATGCGCGACGAGATCGGCTTGCCGATGTAATCCGAGCATGAAATCTCGGCCGCCTCATAGGAGGCCGTCGTGCATCCACCGACGCTTAGAGCCGTCGCGAGCAAGGCGAGAATGGGTCTCAAGCAGGCCTCCCGATAACCTGTAGAACCTACCACGAAATTCCCGGCGCTCCGATGCATTGCCATGGGCCTTCGCATCGTTTGGTAAAGACGGCGTTTGAGCTCATCCGTTGTCGCGGCGCCGACTGCACCCGATTGTTCGTGCCAGTTTCGCACAAGGCTGTCGACGCATGATGAATCCCGAACGACAGAGCGTCGGATTTCGGAGAAATGGAATGAGCGTCATTCTGGTGCCGGTTGTTGCTGCATCGCTGATCGGCCTTGTCGGCACGCCTGCTATTCGCCTTATGGCTTCATCGAAAAGGGCCAAGAGCTGGGCCAAGAGCCAGAGCGGAATGTTGCGCCGTTACTGAAGAAGATCGGGTGGGGCGGTGAGGGAGGATGCCGCACCATCGGGCTGCTCGATGCGGTTGGGCCCCTGCCTTACCGGCCGGGAAGTTTCTGCGGCCTGGAGAGTCGATTTCTGCATTCCTCTTCATTCGAAGAGTATCGGCAGCCGGCTCATTGGTCTGTTGCTTGAAGTCAACACTGCGACATCGTTCTGACATCTTACCCCGAATCTCGCTTGCGCAGATCTCGTGCGGCTGACAGCTTTGATGAAAAGAAGCGGATGGGTGCGGGGGCATGAACAGGACCGGTTTCTTAAAGCATATGAGGCGGCGGCTCCTCGCCGCTGCCGCAACAGGGGCGGCGCTCCTGTCGGGTGTCGCTGCGGCGAATACGGCTCATGCGTTTCCGCAGTTGAACCTGCCGGTGATGAGTGCAGCCATTCTGTCATCCGGACAGGCCGGGCCGACGCCGGCTTGGATCAATTTCTGCAAGCAGATGCCGGGCGAATGCGCGCTCGATTCCTCCGAGCCCGCCGTCATTGGCCTGAACCACGAAACCTGGAAGCTCCTCGTCGACGTCAACGAGCGCGTGAATGCCAAAATCCTGCCGGTGACGGATCAGGACCATTGGGGTGTGGCGGATCGCTGGGATTATCCCAATGACGGGATGGGCGATTGCGAAGACATTCAGATCCTGAAGCGCCGCATCCTCATCGAGGCGGGCCTGCCGCGGCGCGCCCTGCGGATGACCGTGGTGATCGACGAGCTCGGCGCCGGCCATGCGGTGCTGATGGTGCGCACGGATCGTGGCGACTACATCCTCGATAACAAGCGTGCGGCGGTCCTGTCCTGGCAGGAGACCGGCTACCGTTATGTGAAGCGGGAAGGTTCGGAGAGCACAGCTTGGGTATGGCTCGGCAATCAGGCCGCGCCCATCGTGACTGCAACCAAGTAAAAACGGAAAAGCGACGCCCGTCCGGGCGGCGCTTTCAGGATAGCTCCCAAGGATGTTTAGCTCGCCGCTCTCGAAGTCGGTCGCTGGCTGATCATCGTCTCGGACGTCAGCACGACCCAGCCGTTGTCGGAGCGCTCGATCGAGATGATCTGGCCGATGCCGGGAAGCGTCATCCCCGGCGTGACCCACCAAACGCCATCCGGACCTTCGATCAGGGCGGATTCGCTCGTCGCCCGGTGGATGACGTAGCGCTGAAACTGGCTCTGCCGGTCGATGGCAAGAAGCGCCTTGTCGCTCCTGGCCTCCACGACGGACTCCGCGGTCTTCTGCCTGTTCAGAGAACCCGTGGTGGACGGGCTGAGATCGGGCGCACGTGCATGGCTCGCTTCCGCGCCTTTGCTCATCTGCAGGCCGTTGCCTGCGCTCTGGAGATAGGCATAGCCATCACTGAGATAGACCGCGTAAACCGGAAGCGCGACGGCCGACAGGGTGAGCGCCAGCCCCAAGCACATGACGATGCGGTCACCCATGGCCTCGCGCGCCCGGATCATGTCCTCCAGGCGCCGCACTTTCCGCTCGCGGGTTTCGATGGCGGCTCCGCGCCCGGGCTGTCCCGCCCTGGCCACCTGCGCCAATACTTTATCGAACCGTACGCCCATGGAAACCGCCGCTATGAGAATCGACTGCAATCATTCCTATGGGGTTATGCTTAACAATCCGTCACCTCCCGCAGAGAAAGCCTGTTGAAAACTTCAAGCCTGAAGGCAAGCCCCACACAAGCGTCCTGTGAATACTGCAGCCTGTATTGAAGCGATTTTGTCGATCAAGCCGGTTGGGGGATGCATGAAGATCAGAACAAAGATATTTGCGCTCGTCGCGGCCCTGAGCTTCGTTGCCATGGTGATCGCCGCCGTCGGCATCAGCACCCTGCAGACCTACAATCAGGCCGTCCACGACGTGCGGCTCGCGGCCACGCGTGCGCTCTACGGCGAGCGCCTGAACCGGCTAGTGACGCATGTTGTCATGGAAGCGCGCGGCATCTATGCCTCGAAGACCACGGCCGATGCGCGAAAGTTCGGCGAAGGACTGACCGCCAATCTGAATGAAATCGACAAGCTGCTGAAAGAGTGGGCGCCGATTGTGCCGGATGCGCACAAGGCGCTGTTCGACGCGGTGGTCAAGGACGCTGCCGCCTTCAGGACATTCCGATCCGAGACCGTGCGCCTCGGTGCCGAAGTGTCGCCTGAGGCCGCCAACGCACAGGGCAATACTGAAGCCAACCGCGCCAACCGGAAGGCTTTTCAGGTCAGCATCAATGCCCTGACGCAGAAGGGCAGCGAAGAGATCGCCGCAGTCGACCGCTATTCCGCTGAACTCTACAGCGAGCGCCTCACCCTGCTGGTCTCCATCGCGCTGGGCGGCACGATGCTGGCGCTGCTGATCGGCTGGCTCGTGGGGAACAGGCAGATTGCTCGTCCGCTGAAGATCGTCACCGAGGCGATCCAGAAGCTGGCCTCCGGCGATTACAACCTGCCGCAGACGAAAGCCGGCAAAGACGAGATCGGCGACATCTGGAAGGCCACGCAGGTCTTCGCCGGCACTATGCAGGAGGCCGACGGGCTGCGGCGCCAGCAGGCGGAAGCCGAAAAGCACGCCGCCGAGCGCCGCCGGCTCGACATGATGGCGCTCGCGCAGAGCTTTGAAGGCAGCGTGGGCGGTCTCGTCCAGCACCTCTCGGTTGCCGCCCAGCAGATGGAGTCCACGGCCCGCTCGATGGCCACCACCGCCCAGCAGACGAACCAGCAGTCGAATGCGGTGGCGGCTGCGGCCGAGCAGACCTCAAGCAACGTGCAGGCCGTGGCCGCCGCCACGGAGGAGCTTGCCGCTTCGTCCAACGAGATCGGAACCCAGGTGTCGCAAACGTCTGCTGCCGCGGCCCGCGCCGTGCAGAATGCGCGCAAGACCAACGAGCTCGTAGAGACGCTTGCGGACGGCGCGCAGAAGATCGGCGAGGTGGTCACCCTCATCAACAGCATCGCGAGCCAGACCAACCTCTTGGCGCTCAACGCCACCATCGAGGCGGCCCGCGCCGGCGAGGCCGGCAAGGGCTTTGCCGTGGTAGCCGCCGAGGTGAAGGAACTGGCGAACCAGACCTCGCGGGCGACCGAGGACATCACCTCGCACATCAACCAGATCCAGCAATCCACCAAGGGCGCCGTGGACGCCATCCGCGAGATCGGTCTCACCATCGAGGAGGTGCACCAGATCGCCACCAACGTGGCCGCGGCCGTCGAGGAGCAGCAGGCGGCCACGCAGGAGATCGCCCGCAATGTCAGCGAGGCCGCCCGCGGCACCCAGGAGGTCACCCAGAGCATCGTCCAGGTGCAGGGAGCGGCCACCCATGCCGGGTCGGCGGCCTCCCAGGTGCTGGCCGCGGCCGGTGAGCTGTCGACCAATTCCTCGGCCCTCACCCGGGAGGTCGAAGGCTTCCTGCAGGGTGTCCGGGCGGCGTGACGCTGCCAGCCCGATCCGCACCCACCACGCACATCAATAGGCGCAGCTTCCGGCTGCGCCTTTTCTGCGTCGGCATCGTTAGGGAAGCTTCAGGCCGTCTTGGGGATGTCCCGGGCCGGAGCGCCGCCGCCTGCAGCGCCGGCCTCACGCCTGAGCCGGCGAGTCTCCTGGGCCCTCGCGGCCGCGGCCTGGACGTAGGACAGGAGCGTGGCATTCAGGTAGGGCTTGGGGAGAAACACCGCTCCCGGCGGCAGATCGTCCTCCTTCGGCCATTCGCGGCCCGAGGAGACGATGATCTCCACCCCGGGCCAGTCCCGGTGCACGTGGCCGACCAGCTCATAGCCGTTCATGCCCGGCGGCATCTCCACGTCCGAGAGCAGCACGTCGACCGCGACCTCGGCTTTCAGCACGCGTAGGGCCTCCTCGGCGTCGCCGGCCTCGATGACGCGGAAATTCGCCTCCAGCAGGATGTCGGCCGTGACGAGCCGCACAAGCGGTTCGTCTTCGACCAGGAGAACGACGCCTATGGGGTGCTGGTTGGACACGGGACCGAGGGGCAAGAGGACAGGGCTGATGGCAAACGTGGCCATTGATAGACGGTTCCAGTTGCGAGAGCCAGCCCTTCCCGTGGGGTGACTTGGCGCACTTGGGGAGAGAACCCACGGGGCATCACCACGTTGTCCGCCTGTTGTATGCGTCTGGGGCAAGAATGAGTGCTGCATCCGTTACGGTTCTTCCGCGCCGGACCCCGCCGACCATTCTGGTTGCCGAAGGGGATATCCGGATCCGGTATCGCGTCAGCGATGAGCTGCGAGCTTGGGGGTTCAAGGTGCTGGAGGCCGGCTCCGCACCGGAGGCCCTGACGGTTCTGGACGCCGTCCCGGTAGACCTTCTGATTCTAGCCCTCGACCTGCCGGGTGACGGCGGCTGGGACGTGGTCCGCCACATTCGCGAGAGGCCGGCCCCAACGAAGATGATCCTCACGTCCGGGGAAACGGATCCGCCGGCCGGCCTCGAACCTTTTGTCCAGAAGCCATATCAGGCTGCTGAGGTCGCTGGGCTCGTCGCCCGGAGCCTGAACTGGCCGCCCGCGCAAGCTTGACCGCAGGAACAAAGGCAAAAGCTCGGCGATTAGCTTTGCGTGAGCACGTCATCGACCCATCTCTCGGCCGAGGCCGACACCGCCCTCCAGACCATCCTCGTTGTCGAGGACGAGGTGCTGATCCGCCTTGTGATCGCCGAATACCTGCGCGAGTGCGGCTACCGGGTCCATGAGGCCGTCAATGCCGAGGAGGCCATCCTCATCCTCCAGGCCCCCGAGGTGTCCGTCGACATCGTGTTCAGCGACGTGGAGATGCCAGGGGACATGGACGGCTTCGGGCTCGCCCGCTGGATCCGGGCCAACATGCCCGAGACGCAGGTGATCCTCACCTCCGGGGCGGAGCGGTCGGCGGACATCGCCGGAACCCTGTGCGAGGCCGGCCCCCTGATGGAAAAGCCGTATCACACGCAGGACGTGGTGGACCGGATCAAGCAGCTGAAAGCCACGGCAAAGCGCTTCTGAGCCCGTGTCGCCCCTGCGGCCGCTGCGCCGCAGCATCACGGCTGCTCGATGGCAGGGAACCGGACAAAGTCATTCCCGTTTCATGCTGGATGAAACCGCACCGCCGCATCGTGAAGCACCCCGTCGTTCTGCTGGTGGAGGACGAGCCGCTCGTCCGCCTCACCCAGGTCGACATCCTCAAGGAATCCGAGTTCTGGGTTGTCGAGGCCCAGGATGCCGACGAGGCGTTCGAGCTCCTGAAATCGCGGCCCGAGATCGACGCCATCCTGACCGACGTGAACATGCCGGGCTCCATGGACGGATTTGAGTTCGCCCGGCTGGTGCGGCAGGGCTGGCCGGAGGTGGCCGTGCTGGTGATCTCCGGCAAGACCGGCCCCGGCCCGGGCGACCTGCCGCCCAACGCCATGTTCCTGCACAAGCCCATCATGCCGGACGACCTGGTCGCGGCGCTGAACGACGTGATGGCCCGGCGGGCGCAGAACAACGGCGTTTCATAAGCCACTCGATCCTTCCCCCGCTTCAGCCGGTCTTGCGGCTTGGCCAGAGCCTGCCGTATAACCAGCGTCCGACGCCCCGGCAGGCGTCCCATCAATAAGGATGCGCGCCAACATGGATTTCCACCCGACAGCAACGCCGCTTCGCCTTGCCACCGGGACCATCCATCGCCATGCCTGCTTCGATTACGCTTTCTCGCCTCTCCTGGGCCACGCCTGACGGCCGCGTCCTCCTTTCCGATCTCGACCTGAGCTTTGGCCCTGAACGGGCGGGCCTCGTCGGCCGCAACGGCGTCGGCAAGACCACGCTCCTCCGGCTGATCGGCGGCGAGGTGCGTCCAAGCTCCGGCAGCCTCACCGTCAATGGCAGTTTCGGGATCCTGCGCCAGTCGGTTCAGACCAGCCCGGCCCAGACCATCGCCAGCCTGTTCGGCGCCACAGAAGCGCTCGCGCTCCTGCGCCGCGCCGAAAGCGGCAAGGCCACGGCCGGGCAGCTCGCGGATGCGGACTGGACCCTGGAGGCGCGCATGGTATCCGCCCTCTCTCAGGTGGGGCTGGATGCGCGGCCGGACACGTCTCTCGCAACCTTGTCGGGTGGCCAGGCCACCCGGGCAGGCCTCGCCACGCTTGTCTTCGCCGAGCCCGACTTCCTGCTTCTGGACGAACCCACCAACAATCTCGACCGGGAAGGGCGTGCGGCAGTGATCGATCTTCTCGGCCGATGGCGTGGCGGCGCCGTCGTCGTCAGCCATGACCGCGAGCTGCTCGACACCATGGATGCCATCGTGGAGCTGACCTCGCTTGGCGCAACGCGCTATGGCGGCAACTGGAGCTGTTACCGCGAGCGCAAGGCGCTGGAACTCGCGGCGGCCCGGCACGATCTCGCCGATGCGGAGAAGCGTGTCGCCGAGATCGACCGGAAAACGCAGGCAGTCGCCGAGCGAAAGGCCCGCAAGGACGGGGCCGGTCACAGAAAACGGGCCAAGGGCGACATGCCGCGCATCCTCATGAATGCGATGAAGGACCGGAGCGAGGATACAGGCGGCGAGAACGCGCGCCTGGCCGAGCGGCGGCGCGTACAGGCTCTCGATGCTGCGGCCTCGGCGCGTGAGCGCATTGAGATCCTGCAGCCGTTCTCCGTGGTTCTGCCGCCGACGCACCTGCCGGCCGGGAAGACGGTTCTCACGGTCGACACTGCCAGCGCCGGCTACGCGCCGGAGCGGCCGATCCTGCGCGATCTCTCCTTCTCCATCGTAGGGCCGGAGCGTGTCGCCGTCGTGGGGCCGAACGGCTCAGGAAAGACGACGCTGCTCGCGCTCGTCACCGGAGGCTTGCAGCCTTTGAGCGGGAGCGTGCGGGTCTTCACCGACTTCGCCCTGTTCGATCAGCGGGTGAGCCTGCTCGACCCCAAAACGTCGATCCGTGACAATTTCCGGCGCATCAATCCGACGGCGGACGAGAATGCCTGCCGGGCGGCGCTCGCCCGCTTCATGTTTCGAGCCGACGCCGCCTTGCAGCTCGTCTCCACCTTGAGCGGCGGACAAGTGCTGCGGGCGGGGCTCGCCTGCGTGTTGGGTGGATTGCAGCCGCCCGCGCTGCTGATCCTGGACGAGCCGACGAACCATCTCGACATCGATTCCATTGAGGCTGTCGAGGCGGGCTTGCAGGCCTTTGACGGCGCGCTGCTCATCGTCAGCCACGACGAAGCTTTCCTGGAAGCCGTCGGCATCACGCGCCGGCTCGATCTCGCAAGCCTGCAGGGGTGATTCACGCGTGAGCGGCTTCGCGCTTCCGCGTGTCGATCACCTCCGGCTGCTCCGCCATACGCGACCATAAGCGCTCCACCTCCGCCTGTACATTGTGGATGGCTGTTTCCTTCACGGGGCCGTAGCCGCGGATGTCCATCGGAGCCTTCGCGATGGACAGGAGGTCGGCGAAGCGCTGCCCGTCAAGTCTTTCGAGAATACGCTCGATCTGGGCCTCGTACCAGCCGATCAGCGCCCGTTCCGTGCGCCGCTCGGCCGTGTAACCGAAGATGTCGAAGGGCGTGCCACGAACGATCTTCATCCGGGCCAGCACGCGCATAGGCGTCTGGATCCATTGGCCGAAGGCGCGCTTCTTCGGGCGGCCCCGCGCATCGCGCTTCGAGGACAGGAGCGGCGGCGCCATGTGGTACTTCACCGTGAAGTCGCCGTCGAATTCCTGCTGCAGCTTACCGAGGAAGCCAGTCTCCATGTGCAGGCGCGCCACCTCGTACTCGTCCTTGTAAGCCATGAGCTTGAACAGCGAGCGCGCCACCGCGTCGGTGAGCGCATCGGACCCGAGCGCGGCTTCAGCCTTGCGGACCCGCGACACCATCATCTCGTAGCGGCCGGCATAGAGCGCGTCCTGATAGGCGGTAAGAAAAGCGACCCGCCGCGCGATCACCTGATCGAGCCTCTCGGGCTCCTCCGGCTTGTCGTTCGCCACCTCGTGCACGACGGCCGGATCGGCGCTGAGCAGGCGGCCCCAGGCGAAGGCCTGCCGGTTGCGCTCGACCGCGACGCCGTTGAGCTCGATGGCGCGTGAAAGGGCCTCAAAAGAGACCGGCACGAGCCCCTGCTGCCAGGCGAAGCCCAGCATCATCACGTTGGCGAAAACCGTGTCGCCGAGCAGCGTCTCGGCGAGCGCATTGGCATTGACCGTCGCCATGTTGTCAGCCCCGATGACGCGCTCGATGGCGCGCAGGCGCGTGCGGCTGGCGAGATCCGCATCGCGGAAGCGCACCACGTCGCCGGTGGGCATCTCGGCCGTGTTCATCACGGCCCGCGTGCCATGCCGATAGGTGCCGGAGGCCTTGGGTGAGGAGCTGACCACGACATCGCAGCCGATCAGCGCATCCGCCGCGCCCTGGTCGATGCGCACCTGGTTCAGCGCGCCGGGATGGTTGGCGATGCGCAGATAGCTCAGCACCGGCCCGAATTTTTGGGCAAAGCCCGTGAAGTCGAGCACCGAGACGCCGCGGCCTTCGAGATGCGCCGCCATGCTGATGAGCGCCCCGATGGTCACGACGCCCGTGCCGCCGACGCCGGTGACGAGCAGGTCGAACGGCTTGTCGAGCGCGGGAGGAACAGGCGAGGGCAAGGACGCGGCCCGTGCCGCCGCATCGAAGCCCGACGTGGTCTTCGCCTTGCGCGTGGCGCCCTCCACCGTGACGAAGCTCGGGCAGAAGCCGTCGAGGCAGGAGAAGTCCTTGTTGCAGGTGGAGAGACTGATCTTGCGCTTGCGGCCGAACGGCGTCTCCTTTGGCTCCACGCTGAGACAGTTGGACGCCACCGAGCAGTCGCCGCAGCCTTCGCAGACCAGATCGTTGATATAGGCGAAGCGCTTCGGATCCTCCATCTGGCCGCGCTTGCGGCGGCGGCGCTTTTCCGTTGCGCAGGTCTGCTCGTAGATCAGCACCGTGACGCCGGAAACATCGCGCAGCTCCCGCTGCACGGCATCGAGCTCATCGCGGTGATGGATCGTCACGCCTTTCGGCAGATCGGCCGGCACGAACTTGTCGGGATCGTCCGATACGAGCGCGATGCGCTGCACGCCTTCCGCCCGCACGCTGTGGGCGATGGCGTAGACGCTCACCGGCCCGTCCACCGGCTGGCCGCCGGTCATGGCGACCGCGTCGTTGAACAGGATCTTATAGGTGATGTTGGCGCCTGCCGCCATAGCCTGCCGGATCGCCATGGAGCCCGAATGATAATAGGTGCCTTCGCCCAGATTCTGGAAGATATGGCCCTGGCCGGTGAACTTCGACGAGGCCGCCCAGTTGACGCCCTCGCCACCCATCTGGATCAGCGACGAGGTCTCCCGGTCCATCCAGCTCGCCATGAAGTGGCAGCCGATTCCCGCGAGCGCCTTCGAGCCTTCCGGCACCTTGGTCGAGGTGTTGTGCGGGCAGCCGGAGCAAAAGTAAGGCGTGCGCGTCGCGCCCGGCACCGCGATCACGCGCTCCGCGTCAGGCGACAGGGCGGCGACGCGCTGCGCGAGGTCAAGATCGGGAAAGATGGGATCTAGGCGCTTGGCCAGAACGCCGGCGAGGAAGCGCGGCGTGAGCTCGCCGGTCCAGGGAATGAGGCGCTGGCCTAACTCGTCGTGCTTGCCGACCATGCGCTCGGGCTTGGAGCCCGGATAGTCGTAAAAATATTCTTTGAACTGGCTCTCGATGATGCCGCGCTTTTCCTCGACCACGAGGATCTCGCGCTTGCCTTTCACGAACTCCATGGCGTCGTGCAGCGGCAGCGGCCACACCATGCCGACCTTGTAGATGTCGATGCCGTGCTGGCGGCAGGCGGCCTCGTCGAGGCCGATGAGGCGAAGCGCCTCCATCAGGTCGAGATGGGCCTTGCCGGCCGTGACGATGCCGTAGGAGGCATCGCGAATGTCGTAGATGCGCCGGTCGATGGGGTTGGCCTTGGCGAAGGCATAGACCGCGTGCTTCTTCGCCTCCATGCGCTCCTCGATCTGCGGCCCCGGCAGATCCGGCCAGCGGTAGTGCAGGCCACCGGGCGGCGGTGTCAAGTCGGGCGTGATGAACCGGCGCGGCGGGAGAAGCTCGACCGAGGTGCCGGACTCCACGATCTCGGACACGGCCTTGAACCCGACCCACATGCCGGAGAAGCGGCTCAGCGCATAGCCGTATTCGCCGAACTCGAGATATTCGGCGACGCTCGCGGGATGGAGCGTCGGCATGAACCAGCTCATGAAGGCCACGTCGGATTGGTGCGGCATCGACGAGGACACGCAGCCATGGTCGTCGCCCGCCACCACCAGCACGCCGCCATGGGGCGAGGAGCCGTAGGCGTTGCCGTGCTTCAAGGCATCGCCCGAGCGGTCGACGCCCGGGCCCTTGCCGTACCAGAGGCCGAACACGCCCTCGACCTGCCGGTTGGGGTCCGTCTCCACCTGCTGCGAGCCCAGCACGGCGGTGGCCGCGAGATCCTCATTGACGGCGGGCAGGAACTCGATCCGGTGTTCCTTCAGCTGCTCCTTCACGCGCCAGAATTCGAGATCCACGCCGCCGAGCGGCGAGCCGCGATAGCCCGAGACGAAACCTGCCGTGTTGAGGCCAGCCAGCCGGTCGCGTCTGGCCTGATCGAGCACGATCCGGATGATCGCCTGCGTGCCGGTGAGGAACACCCGGCCGGTCTCGCGGGCATAGCGGTCGGAGAGCCGGTAATCGTCGAGGGACGGAACGCCTGTCATCAGCCTGACCTCAAGGAGAAAGCCCTGTTCTGGCTAACTATGGTAGTCCCGAACGGCTGGTAGGTGCTTTCTCTTTATCCCTTAGAATAGCTTCTTTGTGGTAGATATTCGAACTGTTGGCGTTGTATCTGGTAAAAGTGACCAACGGGAGGGCGCCATGCTGGAGAAGCAGGACGAGCACATTCTGGTGCAGCTGCAGAAGGAAGGGCGCACCACCAACCAGCAACTGGCCGAGGATGTGGGCATGTCCACCTCCGCCTGCTGGCGGCGCGTTCGAGCGCTGGAAGAGACCGGGGTAATCACCGGGTACTCGGCGCTGGTAGACCGGGAGAAGGCAGGCTTCACCACTTCGGCGATCCTGCACGTGTCCCTGGAGCGGCACGACGCAACATTCGTCGACGAGTTCGTCGCACGTGTGACGGAGCGGGCCGAAGTGCTGGAATGCTTCGCCACTACGGGCGATGCCGATTATCACCTTCGGGTCGTGGTGCGCGACATGAAGGCCTACAACGCGTTTCTCGACGAGTTCATGTTCCGCCTGCCCGGCATCCGCTATGTGCGCACCAACGTGATCCTGAAGGAGATCAAGACCAGCGTGGCGCTGCCGTTCTGAACGATGGGCTTGGTTTATTTGGTATCGGGCAGCAGGGCATAGGCGAGCTGCGCGATGGCGACGGTGCGGCTGTCGCCCACGGTCGTGAGCGTCACGCTGCCGAAGGCCATGGTGCGCCCGAGCCGAACGACCTTCGCGTCCGCCAGCACATCGGCGCTCGCAGCAGGGCGGAGGAAATGCATGGTCTGGTCCACCGTGGTCATGGGCCGGTACGCCCTTCCGGCGGAGGAGACGGCAAACACCATGGCGGTGTCGGCCAAACTCATGAGCGCCTGCCCGCAGATCACGCCGTTGTCGCGACACAGCCTCTCCGAGAACGGCATCCGCAGAACCGCGCCCTCGGGGCTGAGGCTCTCGATGGACAACTCGAGTGCCTGGATCCAGGGCGCAAAGACATCGGTGAGCATTCTCTCGGCGGTGGCTTCGTCGAACGCAGACATTGATTCCCCCAATCATTCTTCTTCTGATATCCGCTGCCAGCCGTGACGAAGCGGCGGGTACCAGTCTTATCTCAAAGCAACTGGCATGCGTTGCCAATATTCTTCCATCAGGGACGCACCGCGTTCATGGTGAGAAGGTCGTAGGTCGCGACCGTCTCGTCTTTGTCGGTGGTGATCTCAACGTCCCAGCGCACCTCGCCATACTGCTCGTTGCGCGGCGACTTGGATTTCGCCGTGAGGCGAACCTTGATGGTCTCGCCTGGCTGAACGGGCTTGAGGAAACGCAAGGAGTCGAGACCGTAATTGGCGAGAACCGGCCCGAGATCCGGGTCCACGAACAGGCCGGCTGCGAAGGACAGCAGCAGATAGCCATGGGCGACACGGCCGGGGAAGAACGGATGGTCCTTCGTGGCCTCCTCGCTCATGTGCGCGTAGAAGGTGTCGCCGGTGAATTCTGCGAAGTGCTCGATGTCCTCCAGGGTGATCGTGCGCTCCTTCGAGATGAAGGTCTGTCCGATAGCCAAATCCTCGAAGTGGTAGCGGAATGGATGCCGACCCTCCTGAACCATCGGGGCGCCTTTGATCCAGCTCTGCGTGACGCGCGACAGCATGGCGGGCGAGCCTTGCAGGGCCGTGCGCTGCATGTAGTGGTGGACGCCGCGCATGCCGCCGAGCTCCTCGCCGCCGCCGGCGCGTCCCGGCCCGCCATGGACCATATGCGGCATCGGCGAGCCGTGGCCGGTCTGCTCCTTGGCGCAGTCGCGGTCGATCAGCACGAGGCGGCCGTGGAAAGCGCCGACGCCGAAGACGAGATCGGATGCCACTGCGGGATCGTACGTATAGACGGAGGCGACAAGGCTGCCGTCGCCGCGATTGGCGAGAGCGATGCCCTGATCGAGCCCGTCATAGCCCATCACGGTGCAGACCGGGCCGAAGGCCTCGACGCTGTGCACGTTGGTGGCGCGGATCGGATCCGGGCAGTGCAGCAGAAGCGGCGGGATGAAGGCGCCACGCTCGCGATCCGCGCCCTCGACCGCGAAGTTCTCCGGATCGCCGACGACGATGTCGGCCTCGCTCCGCAGCTTCGCCACCTGCGCCAGCACGTCTCGACGTTGACTGAGACCGACGACAGGACCCATGCGGACATTCTCAAGCTCGGGGTTGCCGACCGTGACCCTGGAGAGCCGCTCGCGCAATGCCTCGATGACCGCAGGAACATGGGTGTTGGGCGCAATGGCACGGCGGATTGCGGTGCATTTCTGTCCCGCTTTGACGGTCATCTCCTTCGCGACCTCCTTGATGAAAAGGTCGAATTCCGGGGTGCCGGGTACGGCATCGGGCGCAAGGATCGCGGCGTTGAGCGAGTCACGCTCCGCAATGAAGCGAACGGATTCTCTGGCAATCACGGGATGCCGCTGCAGCTTCTGAGCCGTGTCGGCGGAGCCAGTGAAGGAGACCACATCCTGGCAGGTGAGGTGATCGAACAGATCGCCCGTGGAGCCGATGATGCACTGAAGCGCGCCTTCGGGAAGAATGCGGGACACCGCGATCATGCGCACCAGGGCATGCGCTACGTAGGATGTGATCGTCGCCGGTTTCGTGACCACCGGCACGCCGGCCAGGATAGCCGGAGCGAGCTTCTCAAGCATTCCCCAGCAGGGGAAGTTGAAGGCATTGATGTGGACCGCAACGCCGTGCATCGGCGCCATCACGTGCTGTCCGACGAAGCTGCCGCCCTTCGACAAAGGCTCCACGGCGCCATCGATGAGGAAGGTAGTGTTGGGCAGTTCGCGGCGGCCCTTGGAGGCATAGACGAGCAGGGTGCCGATGCCGCCGTCCACGTCGATGAAATTGTCGGACCGCGTGGTGCCGGTCTGGTAGGAAATCTTGTAGAGCTGCTCCTTGCGCTCTGACAGATAGATGGCAAGAGCTTTCAGAAGCTCTGCACGCTGATGGAAGGTCAGCCGCCGCAGATTGGGGCCGCCGACCTGCCGGGCATAAGCCAGCACCTCACCCATATCGAGGCCACCGCTGGCGACCTCGGCGACCACGTCACTGGTCACCGCACTGCGAATCTCGGCGAGTTCCTGGCCGGGGGACATCCAACTTCCGCGAACGAAGCTTTCAAGTCTCATGGGGCACCTTGGATGATGAATGGGGGCTGCATTGGCAGCGCCGGATCCTGCAGCATTATTGACCGACCGGTCGGTTAGTCAAGGAATTTTGCCAAGGTCAGGGCGGGCTATATCTCGACAATCGAGGAAAAGAATCGATAGGTGAGAGCTGCGGCCGAGAGGCGAAGCGTCATATTTGACGAGCAAGTGGAGTGGGTTTGAATGGCCGGGTTTGTGGAAGCCCTCCTGGACAGGTTCCATGAGCGGACCCCGATCAGAGCAGGCTCCCTGATCGTGACCGTCTTCGGGGACGCGGTCGTGCCTCGGGGCGGGGTGCTGTCGCTGGCCTCGCTTCACGAGGTCATGCGCGCGTTCCGGATCAGCGACACGCTCGTGCGAACGGCTTTGTCCCGCCTCGTGTCGGACGGATGGTTCGAGCGGTGGAAGTTGGGGCGCAACAGCTATTACCGGCTCGCTCCCCGGGGGCGGGAGGCTTTTGCCCAGGCGACGCAGCGGATCTATGCCGACCTGCCCCAGGATTGGCGGGGCGCCTTCGACCTCCTGCTGCTTGAAAACGCCCAGGACCGGACCGCCCTCAAGGCCGAGTTGTCGGAGGCCGGGTATGGGGTCCTTGGAACGGACCTTATGATTGCCGCTTCCGCATCGGCTGGAGAAGCCGCCGCCTTTCTGCGGCTTTCAGCTGTACCGGCCGATCTGCCCACGGCCCGGCGGCTCGTGGAACGGGCTTGGCCGCTTGCGGAAATCGAGAGCCGGTATCAGCGCTTCATCGACACCTATTCGGGTATGCTCTCGGCGCTTGAGCGAGGGGCCGGGTTCACAGATCTGGATGCCCTCCTGGTCAGGATCCTGCTGATCCACGATTACCGCCGCGCTGTCCTGAAGGATCCCCTGCTGCCGGCGCAGCTCCTTCCGAAGCCATGGGCGGGAGCCCGCGCCCGTGAACTCTGCGGGACGATCTACAAGACCCTGCTACCGGCCTCCGAGCAATGGATCGACACCCATGCCCAGGACGACAAGGGGCCGCTGCCGGAGGCCGGCAGGGGCTTCGCGGAGCGGTTCCAGTCGATTCCGGTCTCGGCCAAGCTGAAGGCGGTCTGAGAAATAGATTACAAGAAAATCTTGAAAAACGCATTTTTTGTGACATATTAAGGAAAGCTCGTGAGACGCTGACGAGGCAATTCGCTTTGCTTTGGAGCGCCGACGACCGGAACAGCGTTGACTATGCGCCTGGATGGGCGATGCCTCCGATCTTTTGAAGCTGCTTGGTCCTTTTTAGGAGGTGGCTCGGGAGGGGGGAACGAACGAAGGCGAGGGAGAAGCGCCGTGTACGCACAGATGGTGAAGACGGGCGTCGATCATGTCCAGTCCAAGGAAGAGATGTCTCCCGAGGAGCGAGCCTTCCAGGACCGCGTCGATCAGGACATCAAGATCGAGCCCAAGGAATGGATGCCGGAGGCCTATCGCAAGACGCTGATCCGGCAGATCTCCCAGCATGCCCATTCCGAAATCATCGGCATGCAGCCCGAGGGCAACTGGATCACCCGCGCGCCGACGCTCGAGCGCAAGGCCATTCTGCTCGCCAAGGTGCAGGACGAGGCGGGCCATGGCCTCTATCTCTACTGCGCGGCCGAGACGCTCGGCGTGAGCCGAGACGAGCTCATGGGGCAGCTCAACAGCGGCAAGGCCAAGTATTCGAGTATCTTCAATTACCCGACGCTCACCTGGGCCGACATCGGCGCCATCGGCTGGCTGGTGGACGGGGCCGCGATCATGAACCAGGTGCCGCTGCAGCGCTGCTCCTACGGTCCTTATTCGCGCGCCATGATCCGCATCTGCAAGGAGGAGAGCTTCCACCAGCGCCAGGGCTACGACATCATGACCAAGCTCGCGCGCGGCACGCCCGAGCAGAAGCAGATGGCCCAGGATGCGTTGAACCGCTGGTGGTGGCCGTCCCTGATGATGTTTGGCCCGTCCGATGCGGAGTCGGTGCATAGCGCCCAGTCCATGCGCTGGAAGATCAAGATCAACTCGAATGACGAGCTGCGCCAGAAATTCGTCGACCAGACGGTGCCGCAGGCCGAGTATCTCGGACTGACCGTTCCCGATCCCGATCTCAAGTGGAATGCCGAACGCGGGCACTACGATTTCGGCGCGATCAGTTGGGACGAATTTTATCAGGTGATCGCCGGCAACGGCCCCTGCAACCGGGATCGGCTGCGCACGCGGGTCAAGGCCTATGAAGAGGGCCGCTGGGTGCGCGAAGCGGCCGACGCCTATGCGGCGAAGAAAGCGGCCCGCGCCAAGGCCAAGGCGGCGTGAGCGGGAGAGGAACGATGACCGACAAGAAGGAATGGCCTCTCTGGGAGGTGTTCATCCGCAGCCAGCACGGGCTCGCCCACCGGCATGTGGGCAGCCTGCATGCGCCTGACGCCGAGATGGCGATCAAGAATGCGCGCGATGTCTATACGCGCCGCAATGAGGGCGTGAGCATCTGGGTGGTGCGCGCATCCGACATTGCGGCGAGCTCCCCTGGCGAAAAGGGTCCGCTGTTCGATCCGGCCAACAGCAAGGTCTATCGGCACCCGACCTTCTACGAAATCCCGGAAGAGCTGGGGCACATGTGATGAGCGGGCAGGATGCGCTCTTCGAGTACCTGCTGCGGCTCGGCGACAACGCGCTGATCCTCGGGCATCGTCTGTCGGAATGGTGCGGGCATTCGCCCGCATTGGAAGAGGACCTGGCGCTGTCCAACGTCGCCCTCGATCTCATTGGACAGACGCAGCTCTGGCTAAACCTCGCCGGCGAGGTCGAAGGCAAGGGGCGCGATGCCGACAAGCTCGCCTATCTGCGCGACGCCCGCGACTTTCGCAATCTCCTGCTCGTCGAGCAGCCGAACGGCGACTTCGCCGCCACCATGGCGCGCCAGTTCTATTTCGATGCCTGGCACTACCTGCTGCTGCGGGAGCTCACGGGCTCGAAGGACGGGCGCATCGGCGAAATTGCCGCGAAGGGTCTGAAAGAGGTGACCTATCACCTGGAGCGCAGCCGCGACTGGATCCTGCGCCTCGGCGACGGCACGGAAGAGAGCCATCGCCGCATGCAGGCGGCCATTGACGATCTCTGGATGTACACGGGCGAGATGTTCGAATCCGACGAAGTGGAACAGGCCATGATGCGCGAGGGCATCGGCGCCGATCTCTCGTCGCTTCACGAGCCATGGCTCGGCCTGATGCGGGCCACAACTGATGAGGCCACACTGACCCTGCCTCAACCCGGATGGGCGCAGCGGGGCGGCAAGCGGGGCATGCATTCGGAGCATCTCGGCTACATCCTCGCGGATCTTCAGTTCCTGCAGCGGGCCTATCCGAACGCAGTGTGGTAGGGGGCGGCGATGACGAGCAGCCTGACGCGGCCGGATCTGGAGCAGATCAGAACTTGGCTGGAAGAGGTTTCCGATCCGGAAGTGCCTGTCGTCTCCGTCGTGGATCTCGGCGTCGTCCGCGATGTGCAATGGTCGGGCGACGACCTCGTCGTGGCGATCACGCCCACCTATTCAGGCTGCCCTGCCACGAGCGTCATTGCGCTCGACATCGAGTCAGCGCTGCGGGCGAAGGGCGTTGATCGCCTGCGCGTCGAACGCAGGCTGTCGCCGCCTTGGACGACGGACTGGATCAGTGCTGAAGGAAGGCGCAAGCTCGAAGCCTACGGCATCGCGCCGCCGGCCGAGAGTGCGGGTGGTCCGTCGGTCTTCGACCGCCTGCTGCGCAAGCCGCTGGTAATCGCCTGCCCGCGCTGCAAATCCGAGAACACGACGCGCGTGAGCGAGTTCGGCTCGACGCCCTGCAAGGCGCAGTACCGATGCGACGATTGCCTCGAGCCTTTCGACTATTTCAAGTGCATTTGAAACGAGCGGACGCTCCATGACAAAGTTCTACCCCGTCACAGTAGCCGATGTCAGGCGCGAGACACGCGATGCCATCATCCTCACGCTGGACGTGCCGGATGAGCACAAGGAGGCATTCAGCTTCTCGCCAGGGCAATACCTGACACTGCGCACGAATATCGACGGCGACGAGGTCAGGCGGTCCTATTCCATCTGCGCCGCGCCCATGGAGGGCAGGCTCCGCGTCGGCATCAAGAAGATTGCCGGCGGCGTGTTCTCGAATTGGGTGAGGGAGCAGCTGGCTCCCGGCCATGTGATCGAAGCCATGCCGCCGATGGGCAACTTCTTCGTGCCCCTCGATCACACGCAGAAAAGGCACTTCGTGGGCTTTGCGGCGGGCAGCGGAATCACGCCGCTTTTGAGCATCGTCAAGACGACGCTTCTGGCGGAGCCGCAGTCCTTCTTCACCCTCTTCTACGGCAACCGCGCATCGAGCTCCATCATGTTCCGGGAGGAGCTGGAAGATCTCAAGAACGAGCATCTCGAGCGCTTCAGCCTCATCCATATCCTCAGTCGCGAGCAGCAGGACATCGACCTGTTCAACGGCCGCCTGACCAAGGAGAAGTGCGACCAGCTCCTTGAGCACTGGGTTGACGCGTCCACCATCGACACCGCCTTCATCTGCGGGCCGCAGGACATGATGCTGGGGGTCGCGAAAAGCCTTGAGGAACACGGCCTCGACAAGCGCAAGATCAAGTTCGAGCTCTTCGCCACATCCACACCAAGCCGCCGCCCGCGCAAACTCGAAGAGGAGCAGGCCAGGAACCACAAGGATCTCTGCGAGGCCACCATCGTCATCGACGGACGCGCCCGCACCCTGTCTTTCGAGAAGGGCACCGCATCGGTGCTCGATGCGGCCACTCAGGAAGGGCTCGAGCTGCCTTACGCCTGCAAGGGCGGTGTCTGTTCCACCTGCCGGGCGATGCTGGTCGAGGGCGAGGTCGACATGGATGCCAACTTCGCCCTGGAGGATTACGAGATTGCCCGGGGCTACATTCTCACCTGCCAGAGCTACCCGGTAAGCGACAGGATCCTGGTCGATTTCGACAAGTGACCGACGAGGTGCGCCATGGTCGATGAAGAAGGCCTTGTCAGTTTTGTGGCCGGCGGCGGCCGCCTGAGCGCACCGGATAACGTGACGCCCCGTTATCGCGCGGAGCTCATGCGCCTGATGTCGATCTTCGTCGACTCCGAGATGGCCGGCGCCTCAGGCTTTGCGGATTGCATCAATCTGGCGCCTGGCCTCAGAGAGCGGATCACGGCCACGCACATCGTCCTGCAGAAATTCGATCATGCCCGGCAGGTTCTCCAATTGATGGAGCAGTTCGGGGCCAACATGGATCAGTATGTGGGGGCTCATCCCTGGGCCTCGCGCCTCGATCGCAGCGTCAATCTTGGCACTCGGCGCATGGACGGAGACATGCGCCTCAACGTGTTTCACTATCCGATCAACGGCTGGGTTGATGCGGTGGTCATGAACTGCCTGATGGAACAGGCGACCGTGGTGCAGCTCGATGAGCTCAGCCGCGGCTCCTACCAGCCTCTTGCCGATGTCCTCACGGTTATCCTTCCTGTCGAGAGGCAACATGCGGAACTCGGTGAGCACGGGCTGCAGGCGGAACTGGAGAGGGGTCACGACAAGACGGATGCTCAAGCCTCGGTGAACTACTGGTATCCGCGGGTTGCTGATACGTTCGGCAGCAGCATGTCGGATCATTTCACGCAGCATAGGAAATACGGATTGCGCCAGAAAGGTAGGGAGGAACTTCTCGCCCAATGGCAGGGTATCGTCCGCCCGCTTCTCTCGCGGTTCGGTCTTCTTGCTCCCGGCGATGCGCCGCATGATATCGACGAGCAGGTCTCCTTACAGTAATCTCAATCCCGCGCAGATTTGACCGTTGGCTATTCCGCGGCCGTGGCACGTCGTGGCGCCGCTGCGGATTCGGCCTGGAGATTGCGGGTTCCGTCCACGATCAGCTGCGAGACAAGCTCCGCGTAGTCCGCCCGTGTCACCTGGCCGTTGCTCTTGAACCAGAGATAGTGCCAGTTGATCATGCCGAAGAGCGACATGGTCACGGGCTTGAGCAGCTTCGTTCCCTTGAGTTGAGGTGCGACGCCCGCCACAGCGTCGGAGAAGATCTTCACCAGATCGCGCTCCATGGATTTGAGCTCGGCTTGACGGTCGGACGGCAGCAGGCGAAGGCCGTTGATCTGCACGCTGTGTTGGGCATCCGCGTCCCGGTAGGCTTCAAGGATCGCAGCAACGAGCGTCCTGAGACGATCGCCGGGTGCAAGGTCCGGCCGGTCGGCGGCTTCCACCACCTCGAGCAGTTCCTCCAGGTGAAAGCGGATCACGTCGAAGAGCAGTTCCTCCTTGTCCCGGTAATAGTGATAGAGATTCGCTTTCGAGACCCCGCAGGCCTCGGCGATCCTGCTCATGGAGGCGCGGTCATAGCCATGCTCGGCAAAGAGCTCGGCCGAGCGATCAAGGATCGCCCGGCGCTTGTCGTCGTAATTGCTGGCGCGGGTGCGGGCCATGAGTTTGCTATTCTTTCGGTCTGCGGTCGATCACGCGCTTCGCCTTGCCCAGCGAGCGCTCAATCCCTTCGGGGTCGAGGACGTTTACCTGAGCCGTGATGCCGATGGTATCCTTGATTGCCTGGCCCAAGCGGTCGGAGGCGGCCTTGCGGGTTTCCGGGTAGTCGGCCTCGGGCCGGATCTCGGCCCGGATCTCCATTTGGTCCATGCGGCCTTCGCGGGTCAGCACGATCTGGTAATGGCCAGACAGGCTCGGGATCTGCAGGAGCTTTTCCTCGATCTGGGTAGGGAAGACATTCACGCCCCGGATGATCATCATGTCGTCGGTGCGGCCCGTGACCTTCTCCATGCGCCGCATGGTGCGCGCGGTGCCGGGCATGAGCCGGGTCAGGTCGCGGGTGCGGTAGCGGATGACCGGCATCGCCTCCTTGGTGAGCGACGTGAAGACGAGCTCGCCTTCCTCGCCGTCCGGCAGCACCTCGCCGGTCACTGGATGGATCACCTCGGGATAGAAGTGATCCTCCCAGATATGCAGGCCGTCCTTGGTCTCGATGCACTCGCAGGCAACCCCCGGCCCCATGACCTCGGAGAGGCCGTAGATGTCCACCGCATGGATGTCGAAGGCCTCCTCGATCTCGGCCCGCATGGCGTTCGTCCAGGGTTCCGCGCCGAAGATGCCTACTTTAAGCGACGATTGGCACGGGTCGAGACCCTGCTTGCGGAATTCGTCGAGGATCGCCAGCATGTAGGACGGCGTGACCATGATCACGTCGGGCTGGAAGTCGTGGATGAGCTGCACCTGGCGCTCGGTCATGCCGCCCGACATGGGGATCACCATGCAGCCGAGGCGCTCGGCGCCGTAATGCGCGCCCAATCCGCCGGTGAAGAGACCGTAGCCGTAGGCCACGTGCACCTTCATGCCCGGCCGCGCACCGCTCGCCCGGATCGAGCGGGCCATCACGTCGGACCACGTATCGATGTCGCGCTTCGTGTACCCAACGACCGTGGGCTTGCCGGTGGTGCCCGACGAGCCGTGCACGCGGGCGACCTGATTCTGGGGAACGGCGAACATGCCGAAGGGGTAGTTGTCGCGCAGGTCCGCTTTCGTCGTGAACGGAAATTTGGCGAGGTCGCTCAGTTCCTTGAAGTCATCCGGATGGACGCCAACTGCGTCGAACTTCGCCCGGTAGTGCGGCACGTTCTGGTAAGCATGGCGCAGGGACCAGGCGAGACGCTCGCGCTGCCATGCGGCCAGCTCGTCACGGGATGCGCGTTCGAGACGGTCGAGGTCAGGGGCCTGGGGGTTGAGTTCGGACAGCTTGCGGAGCGGAATCTGATTCAAGCAAACCTCCCATTCATGTTCTTGTTGGTTCCGTCTCGTCCGCGCCTGACGCGAGCAGCGTGCCGGAAATCGTGCGCGAATGTCCGCGGAACTCGGCGACGACCTCGCCCTGGCCGTTGCGAACCGTCACGTCGTAGATGCCGGAGCGGCCCGAGCGATTGCGCTCCACCGCATGCGCTGTGAGCATGTCGCCCCGGCGGCCAGGCTGCAGGAACGTGACATTGCATTGCTGCGCAACGGTGCGCTGGTCGTAGGTGTTGCAGGCGAAGGCAAAGGCCGAGTCGGCCAGCGTGAAGATGAAGCCGCCGTGGCAGATGCCGTGGCCGTTCGTCATGTCGGGCCGGATCAGCATGGACAGAACCGCCTCGCCCGGCGCGACCCGCTCCACAACCATGCCGAGGCCCTGGCTTGCCTGATCCTCGGCCCACATGGCCTGCGCGCAGGCTTGCGCGATGTCGTGGGCGGCGATGGCGGAGGAGGGCGCGTCCATCAGGCTTTCCCCGTGAATTTGGGCTGCCGCTTCTCGAAGAAGGCCATGACGCCTTCCATATAGTCCGGCGTGCGGCCGGCCCGGCCCTGCAGATCGCGTTCCAAGTCGAGCTGCTGACTGAGATCATTCGTCTGCGAAGCGTCGAGCGCTTGCTTGATCAGCCCGAGCCCGATGGTCGGCTGCGTCGCGAAGTGCGCCGCGAGTCGATGCGCTTCGTCCATCAGGCTTGCATCGTCGACCGCCTTCCAGATCATGCCCCAGGCCTCCGCCTGTTCGGCCGCAACCGGCTCGGCAAGCAGAGCGAGAGCGCGTGCGCGCGCCGAGCCGACGAGGCGCGGCAGGAACCAGGTGCCGCCTGAATCGGGGACGAGGCCGAGCTTCGCGAACGCCTGGATGAACTTCGCCGAGCGGGCCGCCAGAACGATATCGCAGGCGAGCGCAATGTTGGCGCCGGCACCCGCGGCTACGCCGTTGACGGCGCAGACCACTGGCATCTGTAATTCGCGCAGCTTGCGTACCAGTGGGTTGTAGAGCCGCTCCAGCGTCGAGGAGAGATCGGGAGCCTGCCCCGGGCTGAAGACCCGGTCCGACAGATCCTGGCCTGCGCAGAAGCCGCGCCCGGCGCCTGTGATGATCAGCGCTCGGCAATCCGTGTCGGCCTCCGCATCGAGAAGCGCCGCCATCAGGGCCGCGTGCATCGCCTCGTTGAAGGAGTTGAGACGATCGGGCCGGTTGAGGGTGATGACGCGGTATCCCTCTCGCCTGTCCGTGAGGATGAGATCAGTCTCCACCATGGCCCTCCCGAATTCTTCGCTGATGGCAAGCGGGTGGTCTTGCGACTTGTTTACTATTGACCAACCGTTCGGTCAATTATATTGATGTTACGCAAAGGGTCAATGAGAGCATTCACAGCTCGCACGGAGCCGCATGAGATGGGATTTTTCGAAGACCATCGGGATACGCTCACCCAAGCCTCGCAGGCTGTGACCACACACGACCGCCGAAGCATCCATCCCTGCTTCACCACTACTGCTTTCCCACCCCGCTGTGTTCGAGCCGCCGTGACCTGAAGGGCCGTGGGGGACCGATTCACCGTGCAAGAACGAACAATAATAAACGACAACAACCAGGAGGAAACGGATGAAGTCACAAACGACGCTCAAGATGATGCTGGCCGCAGGTGCGTTCAGTGTCGCTATGTCTCACGGCGCCCATGCGCAGGACACGGTCAAGATCGGCTCGGTTCTGTCGGTCACCGGACCGGCCTCCTTCCTCGGTGAGCCTGAGGACAAGACGCTCAGACTCTATGTCGACAAGATCAACGCGGCCGGCGGTGTTGCGGGCAAGAAGCTCGAGCTGGTGATCTACGACGATGGCGGCGACGCCAACAAGGCGCGCACCTTCGCGACGCGCCTCGTCGAGGATGACGAAGTGGTCGCCATGGTCGGCGGCACGACGACCGGCACCACCATGGCCATGATCCCCGTGTTCGAGGACGCCGAGATCCCCTTCATCTCGCTTGCGGGTGCCATCGAGGTGATCGATCCCGTGCGCAAGTTCGTCTTCAAGACGCCTCATACCGACAAGATGGCCTGCGAGAAGATCTTCGAGGATTTGAAGAAGCGCAATCTGACGAAGATCGGCCTCATCTCCGGAACCGACGGCTTCGGTGCCTCCATGCGGGCGCAGTGCGTGAAGGTCGCGCCCAATTACGGCATGGAGATCGTGGCGGACGAGAATTACAGTCCGCGCGACAGCGACATGACCGCTCAGCTCACCAAGATCAAGAACACGGCCGGCCTGCAGGCGGTGGTGAATCCCGGCTTCGGCCAGGGACCCGCCATCGTGACCCGCAACTATGCCCAGCTCGGCATGAACACCATTCCGTTCTACCAGAGCCACGGCGTGGCCTCGAAGAGCTTCATCGATCTTGCCGGCGCTGCGGCGGAAGGCGTGCGCCTGCCGGCCGCGGCGCTGCTCGTCGGCGACAAGCTGCCGGCCAACGATCCGCAGAAGAAGGTGGTCACGGAGTACAAGCAGGCCTATGAGGCCGCCACCAAGCAGCCGGTTTCCACCTTCGGCGGGCATGCCTATGATGGTCTCTTCATTCTCGTCGAGGCCATGAAACGCGCCAACTCCACGGATTCCGGCAAGATCCGTGACGAGATCGAGAAGACCAAGGGCTTCGTCGGAACCGGCGGCATCGTGAATATGTCGCCCACCGACCACCTCGGTCTCGATCTCTCGGCCTTCCGCATGCTCGAGATCAAGGGCGGTGACTGGAACCTCGTGGCATCGGGCAGCTGATCCTCGGTGATATGGACTGAACGGGAGGCGGATCATCCGCCTCCCGTTCGCCGATCCAAAGGTCGCGGGATATCATCATGGCCGAGTTCCTCCAGTTTCTCGTCTCAGGGTTGACGGTGGGTGCCGTCTATGCGCTTGTCGCGCTGGGCTTCACGCTGATCTACAACGCATCCGGCGTGGTGAACTTCGCCCAGGGTGAGTTCGTGATGCTCGGGGGCATGGTGACCGTGTTCGCATCGGCCGCCGGCGTGCCGCTGCCGCTGGCCGCTGTCATTGCCGTGGTGGCCGCCGTGGTGATCGGGCTTCTCCTGCATCGCCTCGCCATCGAGCCTGCCCGCGGCGCATCGGCCGTAACCCTCATCATCATCACCATCGGCGCGTCGATCCTGCTCCGTGGATTGGCCGCAATCGTCTTCGACAAGCAGTTCCACAAGCTCCCCGGCTTTACGGGCGAGGCGCCCATCGACATTCTCGGCGCGGCCGTTCAGCCGCAGAGCTTCTGGGTTCTCGGCGGAACAGCCGTGGTCGTGGTGGCACTCTATGTCTTCCTCGAACACACGCTTCTCGGCAAGGCTGTTCTGGCAACGGCCGCCAACAGGCTGGCCGCGCGGCTGGTCGGCATCAACACGACCACGATCATGGCGCTGGCCTTCGGAGGCTCCGCGGCCATTGGAGCTATCGCGGGCATTCTCGTGACGCCGATCACCCTGACGAACTACGATGTCGGAACGCTGCTGGCCTTGAAAGGCTTCGCCGCCGCCATGCTGGGGGGCATGGGCAATCCGCTGGGCGCCGTCGTGGGCGGACTGCTGCTGGGTCTGCTGGAGGCCTTCGGTGCCGGCTATCTGAGCTCCACCTACAAGGACGCTTTTGCGTTCCTGGTCATTCTCATCGTCCTGTTCGCAGCCCCGCAGGGCCTGTTCGGACGTCGAGCCGTCGAGAGGGTGTGAGAATGGGTGCTCTCCTGAACCAGCGCTTCCTGACACTCGCCGTGCTGGCGGTTGTCATCGCAGTGCTCCCGCTCGTCTTTCCATCGAGCTATTACTTCCGCGTGGCGTCGCTCGTCTGGGTGTCGGCGCTGGCTGCTATTGGGCTCAACATTCTCATGGGGCAGGCGGGGCAGGTCAGTCTCGGCCACGCGGCGTTCTTCGGGATCGGAGCCTATTCCGTCGCCATCGGGCCGGCCCATCTCGGCATCCCGCCCTGGGCGGCGCTTTCCATCGGAGCCGCGCTGTCCGCCGTGCTCGCCTATCTCGTAGGACGCCCGATCCTGCGGCTGAAGGGACATTATCTCGCCATCGCGACCCTCGGCCTCGGCGTGCTGGTCGCGCTCGTGATTTCCACGGAAAGCCGTTGGACCGGTGGACCGGACGGCATGCCGGTCGAGCGCCTGACCCTGTTCGGCTGGCGCGTGAGTGGATCATACACATGGTATTGGGTGACCGGCGCGCTCCTGCTCGTCGGAACCTGGATCGCCCTCAACCTCGACGAGACGCCCACGGGACGGGCCTTCCGCGCTCTGCATGACAGCGAAGTGGCCGCGCAGGTGGTGGGCGTCGATGTCGCCCGCTTCAAGCTGCAGGCCTTCGTGATCGCCGCCGTCTATGCGTCGATCGCCGGCTCGGCGCTGGCCTTCATGAACGGCTTCATCAACCCGGATCAGGCAGGATTCCTGCATTCCGTGGAACTCGTCACCATCGTGGTTCTCGGCGGGCTCGGATCAGTTGTCGGCAGCATCGTCGGAGCGGCCGTTCTGGTGACGCTGCCGCAAGCTCTGACAGTCTTCCACGAATACGAGCATCTGCTGCTCGGCCTCATCATCATCGTGTCCATGATCTTCATGCGCAGCGGCATCGTTCCGAGCCTCTCGGGTTTGTTCCTGAGGAGGGCACGGGCATGAGCATCCTAAAAGCAAACGATATCGGCATCTCGTTCGGCGGCGTGAAGGCCGTCGACGGCGTGAGCTTTGCGGTCAGTCCTGGCCAGATCCTCTCGATCATCGGGCCAAACGGAGCCGGCAAGACGACCCTCTTCAACATCGTGTCCGGCATCTATGCGGCAAGCCGCGGCACGATCCGGTTGGCCGACGAGGATGTGACTGGCCTGTCACCCCACAAGTTGGCGGAACGCGGGCTTTCCCGCACGTTTCAGAACCTGCAGATCTTCCAGCGCATGACGGCCTGCGAGAACGTGATGGTCGGGCGCCATTTGCGCGAAAAGTGCAGCCTGCTGCCGGCACTGTTCAGAGCCCCGTCCGTGACGCGCCAGAACAGGGAGACGCGAGCGGCGGCGCTCGATCTCCTTGCCTATGTGGGGCTGAAGGATGTGGCGGACATGCCCGCAGGATCGCTTCCCTACGGCGCCTGCAAGCGCCTCGAAATCGCCCGAGCCCTTGCGGCAGAGCCGCGCGTCCTGCTCCTCGATGAGCCGGCGGCCGGCTGCAATGCGGTCGAGACCGAGGAGATCGACCATCTGATCCGGCAGGTTGCCGACCGGGGTGTGGCGGTCGTGCTCGTGGAGCATGACATGAAGCTCGTGATGAAGATTTCCGACAGGATCCTGGTTCTGGAGCGAGGCAGGCCGCTGGCCGAAGGAACGCCGCGGGAGGTGCGCGATGATCCAAAGGTCCTTGAGGCTTATCTGGGACAGCACGGAGCCCAGGAGGCTGCCCGTGCTTGAAGTGGAGAACCTGCGCAGCGCTTATGGCCGGATCGAGGTCCTAAAAGGTGTCAGCCTCGAGGTTCGAACGGGCGAAGTCGTGGCGCTTGTTGGCGCAAACGGCGCCGGAAAGACCACGCTGCTGCGCGCGCTTTCCGGTGTGCAGCCGATCACCGGCGGTGAGATCCGTTTCAAAGGACAGCGCATCGATCGCCTGCACCCCCACCAGCGGGTGGAACTCGGCATCACCCAGTCGCCCGAGGGCCGACAGGTGTTCGGGCCTCTGACCGTCGAGGACAACCTGCGGCTCGGAGCTTACAGGCGGCGCGACAAGGAGATCGAGCAGGATCGCGACCGCGTCTTCGCGATGTTCCCGATCCTGGCCGAGAAGCGTCACCTCCTGGCGGGCGGTTTGTCGGGCGGCCAGCAGCAGATGCTAGCCATCGGCCGGGCGCTGATGGGCCGCCCCAAGCTCCTGCTGCTGGACGAGCCCTCGCTCGGCTTGTCGCCGCTTCTCGTCGATCAGATTCTCGATGCCATCGTGTCTCTGAGGAAGAACGGCATCACGGTGCTTCTCGTGGAGCAGAACGCCAGTGCGGCGCTAGGCATCGCCGATCGCGGCTATGTGCTTGAGACCGGTAAGGTGGCGTACAGCGGAACAGGTTCCTCCCTGCTTGCAGATCCTCAGGTGAAGGCGGCCTATCTCGGGGTCGCGTGATCCGTTCAGGCGTTCACTTGGATGCGTCATTGACTGGTTCCATGCTCTGCTTAGCGAGAGCAATGGCCTCTTGGAGAACCGCATGCTCGCCGATGTGGTTGGCCAGGATCAGGACCAGGCGGCTGTTGAGCGCAGCGCTGTCCTCATCCGACAATCCCCGATGCGCCTCGATCAGCGCACGATAGGTACGATCCGGATCGGCCAAGCGGCTCTCGGTGGCGAGCACTTTCATACATGGTCTCCCTCAAACCCTCGCAGTCGACGCGAGGCGCTCTCAAGCAGCGAGGGCGTCCCATGACGCCAGCGCGCCGCAAGGTGCTGATCGGGGCGCACGAGATAGGTGCTCCCGGGACTTGCATCGAACCGTTGAGCGAAGACGCCGTGCGCGTCGATGAGATCGTCTCCGAGAACGATAACGCGGGAGCCTTGCTGCGGCGGAGTGCCGTTCGGCACCTGCAGGATCGTCTCCTCGCCGCCAATCGCATCAAGCAACCAGATCGGTTGCCCTTTGCGGTCGCGCATGGGAGCGTCGGGAAC
Source organism: Microvirga arabica (assembly GCF_016811235.1). GTDB lineage: Bacteria > Pseudomonadota > Alphaproteobacteria > Rhizobiales > Beijerinckiaceae > Microvirga > Microvirga arabica. The sequence goes on along the minus strand of NZ_JAFBID010000001.1, from coordinate 147,074 downwards.
AGGGGCGCCGAGGCGCGCGGAGCCGGACCAGGTGTCCACGTCCGGGGTCGAGAGAGGCGTGTCGTAGGTGGACGGCATCGACAGCCTGCCTGAATTCACCATGCGCTTTGCAAAGGGCGTGTGTCGCGCAAGTGTAAGGGCCGCATTTCGGAAGCGAAGTTCCTGGGCTGAGCGCGGTGCGATGAAATCCGTCGAGCGGGTCGAGTGACCGATATTCTCATCGGCCGCAGCGGAGCGTTCGAGATCGTAGGACTCGATCAGCCGCTCCGGCGCCTCACCCTTGATGATAAGAGCAAGCTTCCACGCCAGATTGTCCGCATCCTGAATGCCGGAATTCGCGCCGCGCGCGCCGAAGGGCGAGACCTGATGGGCTGCGTCCCCGACGAACACTACATGGCCATGCACGAAGCGCTCCAGGCGACGGCACTGGAAGGTGTAAACCGAGACCCACTCGAGCGAGAAGTCGTCGTGGCCCAGCATCTGCCTGAGGCGCGGCATCACACGCTCGGGCGTCTGCTCGGCCTTCACGTCCGCATCGCGCCCGAGTTGCAGGTCGATGCGCCAGACATCGTCCGGCTGCTTGTGCAAGAGAGCGGAGTGACCCTCATGGAACGGCGGATCGAACCAGAACCAGCGCTCCGGCGGGAACTCGCCCTTCATCTTCACGTCGGCGATGAGGAACCGATCCTCGAACACCTCGCCCCGGAAGGCGAGGCCGAGCATGCCGCGCAAGGCCGAGCGCGCCCCGTCGGCGGCCACAACCCACTCGGCATCGAGATCGTAGAGACCTTCGGGCGTCTCGACCGTGAGCGTGGCGCCGTCGTTGCGGCGGTTCAGATTGACCACCTTGTTGCGCCAGCGGATCTCGAGGTTCGGGAGTGCTGCAGCTCGCTCCACAAGGGCGTGTTCCAGATAATATTGCTGGAGATTGATGAAGGCCGGCATCTTGTGCCCGTCCTCGGGCAGAAGATCGAAGGCGTAGAGCAGGTCGTTGCGCTGAAAGACCTTGCCGACCTTCCAGGTGACGCCTTTCTCAAGGCAGGGATCGGCAACACCGAGACGGTCGAGGATCTCGAGCGTGCGCTCGGCGTAGCAGATGCCGCGCGACCCTTCGCCGATCCGGTCCGCATCGTCGAGGAGCACCACCGGAATGCCGCGCTGCGCGAGGTCGATGGCGGAGCACAGCCCGACAGGCCCCGCGCCGACGACGACAACGGGATGCCGGGCGGCAGAGGGGCGGTCCTGATCGGCGCAGCGGCGGTAGCCGTATTGATAGAGGGCTTTGCGGGTGTTCATCACGCCTCTCAATTCTCCTCCCCGTCTGACCGTCAGCCCTGAAGGGCCGCCCACATCTCGCGGTCGCGCTCGGCCGTCCAGATCACCGGATGGTCGATGCCCGAGGCTTCGTCGAAGGCGCGCGAGACATTGAACGGAAGGCAGTGCTCGTAGATGGCGAAGTCCCCGAATTTCGGGTCCATCGCCTCGCGTGTCGCCGCAAAGGTCTCCTTCAGCGAGCGCCCGCGCGCCACCGACAGTTCGGCCGTCCCATAAAGGCTGGTGACGAAGTCGCGGGTCATGGCCGCTGCCTCGCGCACCTGCTGGCTGCCGCGCAGGGCATCGCCGCGGCCGGGCGCGATGGCCTGCGGTTGGAAGTCCAGAATGGCATCGAGCGTCAGCGGCCATTCGCGTAAGTGAGCATCGCCGCAATAGCAGGCCGAGCGATATTCCACGAGATCGCCGGTGAACATCACCTCCGCGTCCGGCACCCAGGCGATGATGTCGCCTGCCGTGTGGCCGGCGCCGAGATGGAACAGCTTCACCTCGCGTTTGCCCAGAAACACCGACATGCCGCTCTCGAAAGTGAGGGTGGGCCAGGTGAGGCCCTCCGGAATGCTGCTCTCGCCCTTGAACAGGCGCGGGAAACGGCCGATCTCGGACGCCTTGTCCTGCTCGCCGCGCTCGACGATGAGGTCATACGTGGCATTCGAGGCGATGATGCCCTGCGCATTGTACGCCGATGCGCCGAGAACGCGCACTGCGTGGTAATGGGACAGAACCACATACTTGATCGGCTTGTCGGTCACGGACCGCACGCGGGTGATCACATCCTCGGCCATCATCGGAGTGGCCTGAGCGTCGATCACCATGCAGCCGTCGTCACCGACGATCACACCGGTATTGGGATCGCCCTCGGCGGTATAGGCGTAAAGATCCGGCCCTATCTCGGTGAAGGACACTTTCTTGTCAGACATGTCTCCCGTCGAGGCGAAAGCCTTTTCGGTCATGGCGTTATTCCTACCGATAATGTGTTCTTACCGATCTCGCCCAGTCGTGTGCAAGGTCGCGAAGAAACAAGCGCTTATTACCAATAGGTTAATCGCGATCCTACAAGCGTCAAGGAAAACGAATACAGGAGATCCTTAGCGCGGGCTAAAGCGTAGCGGCGCTGTAATTGTGAATAGCTGCTGTGGCACAGAATCTGGCGGAGATGGCAGGGACGAGCCGGGCCGTGCCGTCGCTAGCGCTGCTTGATCCAGCAACGGATTGCCAGTGCTGCGCACCAGAGAAACGCTAAGAACTTGCCCTGAGCGGTCCAGTGTGAAGCGTATCTCTGCAGTCCCGACTATTCCTCGGCTCTCTGCCGATGAAGGATAACGTAAACGACTCTTCACCGCAGCATAGAGAGTTGCTCTGTAACGATTGAGCGCAGTCGGATCGGCCGAGGCCGCGGCGCCTCCCATGTTCTCACGCGAAGAGGACGCCTGTCCTTGACGTGCCTCAGAGGGCTGCTGCTGCTGCTGGGCGACAGTCCGGCGTGCAGGAGGTTTCCGCTCCACGGGCTTAGGCGGTGGCGGCTTTTTCTCGGGCTTCGGCGGAGGTGGCTGCTCAGCAGGCTTTGCGACAACAACCTCGGGTGGGGGAATAGCCACGACAGGCTCAGGCTCCACCGCCATCTCCGCTTCGGCCGGGGGCACTTCCGTCGTGTCTTGCGGTTCAGGGAGTTCCGCTACTTCCACAGGCTGCTCAGCCGTCACTTCTTCGGGCGACAGAGGCTCGATGGTTTCCGGTTGCAGCGGCACCGGTTCCGGTTCGACTGGAGGCGCTGCAACTGCGGCCATCTCCGCAGGTGCGACGGACACTGCTTCTTCCATGGCAGGAGCAAGATCAACGGTGATCTCCTGCTCACCCGGGGTGTTATCTACGCTGGATCGCCAGAACGTCAGCGCTCCCAGAGCAGCCCCATGCAGGGCAAGCGCCGTGATGAAGGCGATTCCGAGCCGGCTTGGCTCCTGCGTCGAACGGATGCTTTGTGCGAACATCGAGCTTGGTTCAGGTCCTACCTGGCCGGCATTCCGCCCGGCGCCTGGGCGATGAGCGAGACCTTGCTGAAGCCGGCTGCACTGACTTGCCCCATGATCTCGACAATGCGTCCATAGGGAACAGACCTGTCTCCGCGGACCAGCACAACCTGCGCTGGATCGGCACTCGCAAGCGCCTTGAGCTTGGGCATCATTCCATCCGGCGTGAGTGGCTCCCTATCGAGAAACGGCTGACCCTGCTCGTTGATGCTGATGACAACAGGCGCCTTCGGTTGCGACACCTTCGCCGCTGCCGTTTTCGGCAGGTTGACCGGCACGCCGACGGTCATCAGAGGGGCGGCCACCATGAAGATGATGAGCAGCACGAGCATGACGTCCACAAGCGGCGTGACGTTGATCTCGGACAGAGGCGCAACGCCGAATTCGTCGTCCGGCTCGCCGGCGCGGAGGGGTCCTATGCCCATTATTCGGCAGCCTCTGCGCGCAGATGAGGCTTGCGGTCGCGCGCGAGCCTGTCGCCGAGCGATGTGATGCCTGCCGCAAAGGATTGCTGGAGGCGTCCGAGATCCGTCGTGAGCTTGTTGTAGGCGATCACCGCCGGAATGGCGGCCACAAGGCCGATGGCTGTGGCAAACAGGGCCTCGGCAATACCAGGAGCCACCACCGAGAGGCTGGTGTCCTGGCTTGCTGCGATGGCGGAGAACGAATTCATGATGCCCCAGACTGTGCCGAACAGGCCGATGAAGGGCGCGGCCGATCCTGTAGTGGCCAGAAACGGCAACCCTACCTGAAGCTGCCGCATGTCGGCCGACAGGGCAGCGCGCATGGCCCGCTCAATCCGCTCCCGACGCTCTGCGCGACTCTCCGACGGGTCCTGATCACGCCAGGCTTCTTGACCGGCGGCGACGATCCGCCCCGTCGTCCCAGCCAATTTCTGGTGAAGTTTGTCAGCCGAACGCACAGCCATTTCGAAGGCGCGCGCCTGGCGACGGACGCTCTTGAAACGCAGGAGCTTTTCGACAACAATCGTCCAGCACCCGAGCGATGCCAGCACGAGCAGGATCATGACGCCTTTGACGATGGGGTCGGCCTGCAGGAACAATCCAACGAAGGAGAGATCGTGCGGAGTGGCGGGTACGATGTCGTTCATCACAGCGATCTCATTTCGTGAACGAAACAGTGTCGATCTTGGAGGATGTTTCGAGGGCGGACAGACACTCCTCCCGTGAATTCGCAACGCCTTCGCAGGTCATGACATCTTTGAGGAGAACGCGTCCGAACCGGGAGCAGCTCAAGCTAGGAAAATCGAACAGCTTGATGAGGGTCTTGCGGCCCGGCACCGGGCCAACTTCAACAGCCAGCCTCTTGGCCGCGACACCCTCCATATCAAGGGCGAAAAGATCGAGCTTCAGAGAGCGCCAGCTGTCGCCCTTCTGATTGTCGATCAGGAAATAGGTTCGGCAGTTCTCGCCAGCAGCCTCGATCTTGTTCAGCTCGATCCGCAGAGGCGAGGGCGAGGCACGATCCTGAGCCAGAGCCGCTCCGCTGAAGGGAAGAAGCAGGGCGAGGCATGCCCAGATTCCTGCTTTCGAATAGCCGGGCTCGTTCCACGTGCTTGTTCCCATGAACTCTTCCTTCCTCGTTCGTGTGGACGAGTGCGCGAATGCGCGGTCGCACGGATGCGAGATCGAACGCTGGCGCCTCCGTGGTCCGCCGGTCGGGCGCATGCCTGAGATCGGCGGGAACGTCCCGTGAGGCGATGAGAGGAATATCTGGGAGAAGCTATTCAGATCAAGGGGTTAGACGAAAGTCAGAGGCGTTCTAAAACAGGTGCTACGATGTTGAGAACGGGAGCGATTTCGCTTCCTTAAAAAGTCTTCAAAGTAAAATTTTCTGTTTTCAGCTGCGCGGGAGCTTGCCGGGTTCCCTCAGAAACACCCCAACAGTGTTTCACAAAAATACCGTTTTGGAAAATGACAAGGGATCGACATGGGGCTTGCATCGAGGAGTTTCAGCGTGGGTTTCAATGGTCACGAAAAGCCATTTCCAACTTGGTATCCCTATGCTCTGATCGGCGGGATCGCTGCCCTTGCAACGGCGTTTTATGTGTTGGGCTGATGTGGCTCGAGTCAGGGCGAGAGTCAGGCCAGCGCCTGCGCCGGGAATCCTTGATCTCATTCATGTCCGAGGATGAAGGCGTGGGCTTCAGGAAGCCCTGACACTGCATCCCAAAGCGAAGCGAGGCAGTACATCCGTGCCCCGTTCACTTTTGGGAGAGTGTTGATCCTCATGTGGATCAGCCCGGGCATGATCGCCGGAAGATGGTTAACACATCGTTAAACGATGCTTCCTTTTGGTAAGGATCCACTTATGTCGCAGCCTGTCGGCTGCTCATGGAAGCGGTCAGCCCTCCGCTACATGACGGCGCCCACTTGCCAGGGAACGAACTCGAGGTCGCCATAGCCCAGCTCCTCGGATTTCGTGGGCTCTCCGGAAGCGACCTTCAACAGGGTCTCGAAGATTTCCTGTCCCTTCTCTTCAAGAGAGACACCGTCGAGGATATCGCCGCAATTGATGTCCATGTCGTCGATCATGCGGCGGTAGATATCCGAGTTGGTGGCGAGCTTGAGGGATGGTGCAGGCTTGCACCCGAACGCGGAGCCGCGCCCCGTGGTAAAGGCGATCAGGTTTGCCCCGCCGGCCACCTGACCCGTGGCGGCGACAGGATCGTAGCCGGGTGTGTCCATGTAGACGAAGCCGCGATCCTTCACCAGTTCGGCATATTCGTACACGGCCCGAAGTGTGGAGCGTCCGCCCTTGGCGGCTGCCCCCAGGGACTTCTCGAGAATCGTCGTGAGGCCGCCGGCCTTGTTGCCGGGTGACGGGTTGTTGTTCATCTCGCCGCCATTGCGCTCCGTGTAGGCCTCCCACCACTTGATCCGCGCCACGAGCTTTTCGCCGACCTCTCGGGTTGCGGCGCGGCGGGTGAGCAGATGCTCCGCGCCGTAGATTTCCGGCGTCTCGGACAGAATGGACGTCCCGCCGTGCCGCACGAGCAGATCGGACGCGACGCCCAGGGCCGGATTGGCGGTCAGGGCGGAATAGCCGTCCGACCCACCACATTGAAGGGCTAAGACCAGCTCCGATGCCGGACGGGTCTCCCGCTGCGCCTTCGCAACGACAGGGAGCATGCTCTTCACGGCATCGACGATGGCCTGCACGGTCTTTCGCGTGCCGCCTGTCTCCTGGATCGTCAGGGTGCGGAACGTGTCCGTCTCCGAGAGTCCGTATTCCTGTTTCATGCGCCCGATCTGGAACACCTCGCAGCCGAGACCGACCATGATCACGCCGGCGAAGTTGGGATGGCTGGCATAGCCCCACTGCGTGCGGCGCAGGATCTCGAACCCTTCGCCATAGGCCGCATGGCCGCAGCCTGTGCCATGGACGATGGCCACTATGCCGTCGATGCCTGGATAGTCGCGCAGGATTCCGGAGCGCTCCACTTCGGCAGCCGCGAAGCGGGCGACCGAGGCCGAGCAGTTCACGGAGGTGAGAATGCCGATGTAATTGCGGGTGCCTGTCCTGCCGGAGGCGCGCCGGTATCCCTGGAAGGTCGCCTGCAGTTCCGGCGGCAGCAGGCTGTCGTCTCCTGCCTCGGCGCAGAAGGCATAGTCCCGCTCGAAATCGTGCAGGCCGACATTGTGTTCATGCACCCACTCGCCCGGCGCGATATGGATTTTGGCAAAGCCGATGATCTGGCCGAACTTGCGGATGGGCTCTCCCTCGCGGATCGGCTCCACGGCCATCTTGTGGCCGCGCAGGATGCGCTCCCGCGCGGTCAGGCCTGCGGCGTCAGAGCCCTGGTTCACGAGGTCGATGGCGATGGCCACGTTGTCGTCGGGGGAAAGGCGGATGGTACGGGAGGTGCTCATGATAATAGCTTTGCAAAATCAGAGGTAGCCGAGTTCCTTCAGGAACTGCGGCAGCCAGAGGACGGTTTCAGGGACGAATGTGATGAGGAGAAGAACGATGAACAAGGGCACCAGCCACGGTGCGCATGCCTTCATGCACTCCTCGAAGGAGATCCTGGCTACCCTGGTGAGCACGTAGAGAACCATGCCGACAGGGGGCGTCAGGAGGCCGATCATCAGGTTCAGCACCATGATGATACCGAAGTGAACGGGATCGATCCCGAGCTTGATGGCCACCGGCAGCAGCACCGGCGTGAGAATCGTGATGGCCGCGATGGTCTCCATGAAGCAGCCGACAACCACCAGGAACACGTTGACGAGGATCAGGAAGGTGATGGGATCGGCCGCGAAGGTGATGATCCACTCGCCCAGCGCGTCGGTGGTGCGGGTGGTGGTCAGCACCCAGCCGAAGATCGAGGCTCCCGCGACGATGAAGAGAACCACGGCCGTCGTCTCGATCGTGTCCATCGTCACGCGGATGAACTGGCGCAGGCTCAGAACCGAATAGCGGGGTCGCTGGCCGCGGGCGCTCAGCACCAGATTGAAGCTGCCGTGGATCACCGTCGAGAGGAGCAGCGCATAGGCGCAGGCGAAGACGGCCGCTTCCGTCGGCGTGAACAGACCGAAGCTCATGCCGCCGATGATTATGGCCGGTGTCAGGAGCGGCAGAAAGGCATTCAGGAAGGAGCGCCCGAGACGCCCAAGCTCGAAGCGCGCATCCCGCCCGATGCCGTAATGATGGGCATAGAGGGCCACCGTGGCCGACATGAAGAACGCCATGATCAGGCCAGGCAGGATGCCAGCCACGAAGAGCGCGTTGATTGAGGCATTGGCGACGACGCCGTAGATGACCAGCGGCAGGGACGGCGGGATGATCGGCCCGATGGTCGAGGAGGCGGCGGTGAGGCCCACGGCGAACTTCGTGTCGTAACCATGGTCGCGCATTGCCTTGATCTCGATGGTCCCGATGCCGCCTGCATCGGCCACCGCGGTTCCGGACATTCCGGCGAAGATGACGGAGCCTGCGACATTCACGTGGCCCAGGCCGCCTCGCAGCCAGCCCACCGCCGCGACGGCGAAATCGTAGATCTGCTTGGTGATGCCGGCGGAGTTCATCAGGTTGCCGGCCATGATGAAGAAGGGCACTGCCAGGAGCGGAAAGGAATCGACCCCGTTCACCATCCGGTGGATCACGGTGATCACCGGGGTGGTGACTTCGCCCGTCAGGTTTCCGACGAGCAGGAACAGGAGCGAGGAACCTGCCAGCGCCACGGCAATCGGCACGCCGATGACGATCATGACGAGGAGCGCGACAAGCATCAGGGTGATGAGCATGTGAATCTCCGCCGTCAGTCGAGAGCCAAGCCGTGAGGGGCATCGGCCTCACGGCCGCGAAGGCGCCGCAGAAAGCGTAAGCTCGCATGCACGGTCACCCCGGCCAGGGCTGCGGAAACTGCCCAATAGATGTAGCTTTTCGGGATATCGATGGACACCATGTAGCCTGGGGCGAGCGCACCGAGCCGATAGGCGTACCAAGCCATCGCGCCGCAGAAGAGGGCCACGAGCCCGTCAACCGCCACGAGGGTCCAGTGTCTGGCTCCGCGCGGAAGATAGATCAGCAGGGCTTCGACGGCGATGTGCGAGCCCTTGCGCATGGCCGTCACCGAGCCCACGAAGGTGATCAGGATCAGAAAGTACCGTGCGATCTCCTCCGTCCATCCCAGCGAGTTGTTCAGCACATATCGCGTGAAGAACTGCAGGAAGACGATTCCGAACAGGATCCAGAAGATCGCGAAGACCAGCGCGTCCGACCAGCGCAGATCGGAGAGGTCCACATGCGATTCCTCCTCCTGCCATTGCTCGAACAGCTCATCCACCTCCTGGTGAATATCCTCCGGCGGCGCCGAGGCGCTTCTCGGGTCGACAAGGGTAGGAGTCTGGCTGTTCTGCATCGCGGGCATGGGCGGGCTTTTCTCACTGGATCGGAAAGGGCCCTCTCCGGAATGGGAGAGGGCCGAGGAGCGTCGATTCAGTTCGTGGTTGCCTTGATGGCCTGCAGACGGTCGTAGACTGCCTTATCCCAGGTGGCGTCCGGTCCCATGTGCATCTTGACCACTGCTTCGCGGAACGGCGCGCGATCCACCGCCGCCACGTTCTTGCCTTGGCCTTTGAACCACTCGACCAGTTCCTTCTCCATCTTGGCGATGTCGTCGGTGCACTTGTCGGCCGCCTCCTGGAGGATCGCTGTCAGGGCCTTCTGCTCGTCCGCCGACATGCGCTTCATCGTGCCGCCGGACACGATGGTGAGAAGAGCGTCGGTGATGTGTCCGGTCAGCACGATGTTCTTCTGAACCTCGTGGAACTTCTTGGCCTGGATGGTGACGAGCGGGTTCTCCTGCGCGTCGACCACGCCCTGCGAGAGCGCCAGATACACCTCGGCGAAGGCGATCGGCGTCGGGTTGGCGCCGACGGCTCTAGGGAACATGGTATAGAGCGGCGCATCGGGCACGCGGATCTTCAGCCCCTTCATGTCCTCGGGCTTGGCGATGTCCTTGTTCGCCGTCACATGACGCTCGCCGTAATAGGTGAGGCTCACGACCCGGTGGCCGGTCTTCTTCTCGTATCCGTCACCGAGCTCCTTGAAGAGATCGGACTTGCGGAAGGCATTCCAGTGGCCGAAGTCGCGGAACATGTAGGGGGCGCCGCCGATGGCGACCGGGCCATGGGCGCGGCCGGCGAAGAGCTGGCCGGTATAGATGATGTCCACCGTGCCGAGGGACAGTCCCTCGTTGATGTCGCTTTCCTTGCCAAGCGACGAGGCCGGGAAGACCTCGATCGTGTACTTGCCGTTGGTCCGCTTCTTGAGCTCCTCCCCGGCCCAGAGGGCCCATTTGTGATAGGGCTCGGACGTCTCGTAGACATGGGCCCATTTGAGCTTGGTCTGGGCGCTGGCCGGCAGGGCGGGCAGGGTGACGGCTGCGGCGGCGATCAGGCTGAAGGCTAGGCGGCGGGTCAAAGATGGCATAGGCGTTCCTCTGAAAAGTAGCCCGGCTCTTCGTCCGGTTGATGGTGGTCGGCGGGCCGATGACCCGTCCAGGACATCCGACAAGCTGTTGGCATTTGCCCGTCGGCTGAACTAACATGTTAGGCATATGGACGCGTTCGACAAGCAAAAATGCTACGAATTCCTTACGCCCCTGCCGCGGGGGCCTCGGGGGAATACGACCGAGCAGGTCGAACGCGCGCTCCGGTCGGCCATCGTCGTCCTCGATTTCCAGCCCGGGGAGTTCATCGACAAGGGGGCGGTCTGCCTTGCCCTCGGCGTGTCCCGGTTCCCGGTCTCTGAGGCGCTCGCGCGCCTCGCCACGGAGGGGCTGGTGGAGATCCTGCCCCAGCGCGGCACCCGTGCCGCGCGCATCCGCCTGCCGGAGATCAGGGAATCGATGCTGATCCGCCAGGCTCTCGAGTGCATGGTGGCGGAACAGGCGGCCGAGCATCTGCCGAAGCCCGATCTGGAGGCCCTTCGCCGGAACCTGCAGGCCCAGCAGGAGGCCGTCGAACGGGGGGATCGTCCCGGCTTCTATGCTCTGGACCTCGTTTTTCATACGATCCTGGTCGAAGGGCTGAACCTGCCGCGCATGGCAGCCGTGATCGATGCCTCCCGGGCCAATATCGACCGGGTGCGCCGGCTCCTCTCGTCGCCCCGCCGCCATACCGTGACCCTGGCCGAGCATCGCGAGATCTTCCACGCACTCGAAACCCGTGACCCTCAGGCGGCGCACAGGGCCATGGCGGCCCATCTCCAGGCGGTCATGGAAGAGCTGGGGCGCTTCTCGACCGAACACGCGGACGTCTTCGTGCATACCTGAGGGCGAGCCCGGCATCCCCATCGCTGCACCTATGGCCGGATGGCGATTCATTCCTAGTTTTCTCCCCAGGAGAACAAAGAACCATGACGACTGACGCGCCCCTGTCCCTTCACGTGCCGGAGCCGGCCGTTCGTCCGGGAGGAACCCCGGATTTCTCGAATGTCAAAATACCCAAAGCGGGAGCCGTCCCCAGGCCCAACATCGATGTCGATCCGGAATCCGTCCGGGATCTCGCCTTCTCGATCATCCGCGTTCTGAACCGGAACGGCGAGGCGGTCGGTCCATGGGCTGGCCTGCTCAGCGACGAGGAACTGGTCGAGGGCATGCGTCACATGATGACGCTGCGCACCTTCGACGCGCGAATGCTCATTGCCCAGCGCCAGGGCAAGACATCCTTCTACATGCAACATCTCGGCGAGGAGGCGATCAGCTGCGCGTTCCGCAGGGCGCTCTCGCCGGGCGACATGAATTTCCCGACCTACCGCCAGGCTGGCCTCCTGATCGCGGACGGCTATCCTATGGTCGACATGATGTGCCAGATCTATTCCAACGCGCGCGATCCGCTCAAAGGACGCCAGCTGCCCGTCATGTACAGCTCCAAGGAGCACGGCTTCTTCACGATCTCCGGAAACCTCGCGACGCAGTACATCCAAGCCGTCGGCTGGGCAATGGCCTCGGCGATCCGCAACGATACCAAGATTGCCGCAGCATGGATCGGCGACGGCTCGACGGCCGAGTCGGATTTCCACGCGGCGCTCGTCTTCGCCTCTACCTACAAGGCGCCGGTGGTCCTCAACATCGTCAACAACCAATGGGCGATCTCGACCTTCCAGGGCATTGCGCGCGGCGGCTCGGGCACCTTTGCGGCGAGAGGCCTGGGCTTCGGCATCCCGTCGCTCAGGGTGGACGGCAACGACTATCTCGCCGTCTATGCCGTGGCCAAATGGGCTATCGAGCGGGCCCGTCGCAATCTCGGGCCGACGCTCGTCGAGTACGTGACCTACCGGGCTGGCGCGCATTCTACGTCCGACGATCCGTCGGCCTACCGGCCGAAGACCGAATCCGACGCCTGGCCTCTCGGCGATCCGATCATCCGCCTGAAGAACCATCTCATCGTGCGAGGCGTCTGGTCCGAGGAGCGGCACAAGCAGGCCGAGGCCGAGATTCTCGACACCGTGATCGCCGCCCAGAAGGAGGCGGAGAGCTACGGCACGCTGCATGCCGGCGGCAAGCCATCCGCACGCGACATGTTCGACGGCGTCTATGCCGAGATGCCGCCTCATCTGCGGCGGCAGCGTCAGCAGGCGGGGGTTTGATCCATGGCACGCATGACGATGATCGAAGCCATCCGCGATGCGATGGATGTGATGATGGCGCGCGACGAACGCGTCGTGGTGTTCGGTGAGGATGTGGGCTATTTCGGCGGCGTCTTCCGCTGCACGGCGGGCCTGCAGCAGAAATACGGCAAGACCCGGTGTTTCGATGCCCCGATCAACGAGGCCGGCATCGTGGGCGCGGCCATCGGAATGGCGGCCTACGGGCTGCACCCCTGCATCGAGATCCAGTTCGCCGATTACATGTATCCGGCCTATGACCAGATCGTGTCGGAGGCGGCGCGTCTGCGCTACCGCTCGAACGGCGAGTTCACTTGTCCGCTCGTGGTCCGTATGCCGACGGGCGGCGGGATCTTCGGAGGCCAGACCCACAGCCAGAGTCCCGAAGCCCTGTTCACCCACGTATCCGGATTGAAAACCGTCGTGCCGTCAAACCCATACGATGCCAAAGGCCTCCTGATCGCAGCCATCGAAGATCCCGACCCGGTGATCTTCCTGGAGCCGAAGCGTCTCTATAACGGCCCCTTCGACGGTCACCACGACCGCCCGATCACGCCCTGGTCGAAGCACGATCTCGGCGAGGTGCCGAACGGCCATTATACGCTTCCGCTCGGCAAGGCATCCATCGTGCGCGAGGGAGCGGCCGTCACGGTGCTGGCCTACGGCACGATGGTGTATGTCGCGCAGGCGGCTGCGGCGGAAACGGGCGTCGATGCGGAGATCATCGACCTGCGCACCCTGCTTCCCCTCGACATGGAGACTATCGTGGCATCGGTGAAGAAGACGGGCCGCTGCGTCGTCGTCCATGAGGCGACGCTCACCTCCGGCTTCGGGGCGGAGCTTGCATCCCTCGTCCAGGAGGCCTGCTTCTTCCAGCTCGAGGCGCCGATTGCCCGCGTGACGGGATGGGACACGCCTTACCCGCATGCGCAGGAATGGGACTACTTCCCAGGACCGGCCCGGGTCGGGCGCGCGCTCGTCGAAACGTTGGAGGCCTGACATGGGTGAGCACCTGATCAAGATGCCGGATGTCGGCGAGGGCATCGCCGAAGCCGAACTCGTGGAGTGGCACGTGAAGGTCGGCGATCTCGTGCGCGAGGATGCCCTGCTCGCGGCCGTAATGACCGACAAGGCCACGGTGGAGATTCCCTCTCCCGTCGATGGCGAGGTTCTATGGCTGGGCGCGGACATCGGCGACGTGGTGGCGATCGGATCGCCCCTGATCCGCCTGAAGACAGGCGACGAGGAGGGTGCTGCCTCCGCGCGTGATACCGACAAGGCGCCTGAAGCGCCGGCCCGGCCGAAGGAGATCGAAGCTCAGGCCGATGGTGCAGTGAAAACTTCGGATGCCATCGTCGAGAAGCAGGCGAAGGAGGCTCCCCAGCCTCGTCCAGTCGAGGCGCCGCAGAGCCCGCCCGTACGGATGCACCGCCCGTCCGCCCGGCGGATGGAAGGCGACAAGCCGATTGCCTCCCCGGCCGTGCGACTGAGAGCCCGCGAAGCGGGCATCGATCTGAGGCAGGTTCCGGGCAGCGGTCCGGCCGGGCGGATCACGCACGAGGATCTGGATGCCTTTCTCGCGCATGGGCCGCAGGCTGCCGGAGCAGAGGGGCTTTCTCAGGATACATCTGTCCAGGCCATTAAGGTGATCGGCTTGCGCCGCAAGATTGCGGAGAAGATGGCGCTTGCGAAGTCGCGCATCCCCCACATCACCTATGTGGAGGAAGTGGACGTGACGGCACTCGAGGATCTGCGGGCGTCCCTGAATGCGAGCAAGCGCGCAGAGCGGCCGAAACTGACGATCCTTCCGTTCCTCATGCGCGCCATGGTCAAGGCCATCGCCGAGAAGCCGAACCTGAACGCGATCTACGACGACGAGGCGGGCGTCGTTCACCAGCATGGCGGCGTTCATATCGGCATCGCCACGCAGACCGGGTCGGGCCTCATGGTGCCGGTCGTCAGGCACGCGGAGGCGCGGGACCTGTGGGATTGCGCCACGGAGCTGAATCGTCTCGCCGAGGCCGCCAAGGCGGGGCTTGCCACCCGCGAGGAACTGAGCGGCTCGACCATTACCATTACGTCGCTCGGCGCGATGGGCGGCATCGTGACGACGCCTGTCATCAATCATCCGGAGGTTGCCATCGTGGGCGTCAACAAGATCATGGTGCGGCCGGTCTGGGACGGCTCCACCTTCATCCCGCGCAAGATGATGAATCTCTCCTCCAGCTTCGATCACCGCATCGTCGACGGCTGGGACGCGGCGGTCTTCGTGCAGCGCATCAAGACGCTGCTGGAGACGCCCGCCATGATCTTCGTAGAGGCTTGACGTTATGAAGGATATCTCCTGCAAGCTCCTCGTCATCGGAGCCGGTCCGGGTGGCTATGTCTGCGCCATCCGCGCCGGGCAGCTCGGCATCGACACGGTCATCGTGGAAGAAAGAAAGCCAGGCGGCACCTGCCTCAATGTGGGGTGCATTCCCTCCAAGGCGCTCATCCATGCGGCCGAGGAATACGACCGGATCGCTCATCTCGCATCGGGCGCGAACCCGCTCGGGATCAGGACCACACAGCCCGAGATCGACCTGTCCCAGACCATCGCCTGGAAGGACACCATCGTGGGCCGCCTGAACAGCGGCGTGTCGGGCCTCCTCAAGAAGTCCAAGGTCAAGATGGTGCAGGGACGGGCGCACTTTCGCGACGGCAAGACCGTCGAGGTGGAGACCGAGACCGGCCGGCAGATCATCCGCGCCGAAAGCGTCGTGATCGCCACCGGGTCGGCGCCCGTCGAACTCCCCGGCCTGCCCTTCGGCGGAGCCGTGATCTCCTCGACCGAGGCGCTCTCGCTCACATCGGTGCCGGACCGGCTGGTGGTGGTCGGCGGCGGGTATATCGGCCTCGAACTCGGCACGGCCTTTGCCAAGATGGGCGCGAAGGTCACCGTCGTCGAGGCGCAGGCGCGCATCCTGCCGCAATACGATGCGGAACTCACCCGTCCTGTGTCCAAGCGGCTGCAGGCGCTGGGCATCGAGGTCATGACGCGCGCAAAAGCCAAGGGTTTGGCCAAAGGCGGCAGCGCTCTTCTGGTGGAAACCGAGAACGGATCCGAAGTGTCGCTTCCGGCCGACAGGATCCTCGTCACGGTGGGCCGGCGGCCGGTCACGCAGGGGTGGGGCAGGGAGGAACTCGTCCTCGACATGGACGGACCCTTCATCCGGATCGACGAGCGGTGCCGGACCTCCATGCGCGGCATCTATGCCATCGGCGACGTGACGGGCGAGCCGATGCTGGCCCACCGGGCCATGTCGCAGGGCGAGATGGTGGCCGAGATCGTCGCGGGCCATCAGCGGGTGTGGGACAAGCGGGCCATCCCGGCCGTGTGCTTCACCGATCCGGAGATCGTCGCGGTCGGCATGACGCCCGACGAAGCGCATAAGATCGGCAGCGAGGTGCGTATCGGCCAGTTTCCCTTCGCGGCCAACGGGCGCGCCATGACGAAGCTCGGCGAGGAGGGCTTCGTGCGCGTGGTGGCGCGGGCGGACAACCATCTGGTGCTCGGCATCCAAGCGGTCGGGCAGGGCGTGTCCGAACTCTCCGCTGCCTTCGGTCTTGCCGTTGAGATGGGAGCGCGCCTCGAGGACATCGCCGGCACCATCCATGCACATCCCACGCAGGGAGAGGCATTCCAGGAGAGCGCGCTGAAATCGCTCGGACGCGAGCTCCACATCTGATCTGCCGTCCGCTCCGTCTAGTCGGGAGGCGACACCCTATAGGCTTCCACATCGCCCTTGCCCTTGATCGGCACGGGCCCGAGGGGAGCGGCGTCGATCCGCGTGCGCACCCGCTCCCAGGCGGCGGCGCTGAGATTGATGCCGCTCTGTCTCCCATATCCGGCGAGCCGTGCGGCAACGTTCACTGTGTCACCCCAGATGTCGAAGCTGAACTTCTGCCGCCCGACGACTCCGGCCACGACCGGGCCCACATGGATGCCGACGCGCACATCCCACGGCAGCGGCAGGATGCGGGCGGAGGCGATGGTCGCCATGGCGCAGGCGATGCTGGCCATCACCGGATCCGGATTGTCCAGGAGCAGGCCGGCCGTGGCGAGAAACCCGTCGCCGACCGTCTTGATCTTCTCGAGGCCGTGCTGCGAGGCGATATCCTCGAAGGTCGAGGCGTAGACGTGAAGGTTCGCGACGATCACCTCCGGCGCGAGGAGGTCGCAATAGGCCGTGAACCCCACGATGTCGGCGAAGAACACCACTACGTCGTCATGACGGCGGGGTGTGACGGTTTGAAACTGCTCCAGTTCGTCCACGGCCTGCGAGGGCAGAATCGCATGGAGGAGAGCCTCGGCCCGCCGCCGCTGGCGGTCGATCTCGGCCAGATAGCTGAGCTCCTGGTCATGCAGCCTCTTCTTCTCGAGGCAGGCTCCCACGCGTGCCCGCAGCAGCGCTGGGTTGAAGGGCTTTGGCAGGTAGTCCTCGGCTCCGAGCTCGATGCAGCGGACCACGCTCTCGAACTCCGACAGGGCGGAGATCATCAGAACCGGAATGTCGCGCGTGGATGGATCCGTCTTGAGGTGCCTCAGGACCTCGTAGCCGTTGATCTCGGGCATCATAATGTCGAGAAGGACGAGGTCAAAGCGCTCCCGGGCGATGCGGTCGAGCGCCTCGCGCCCGTTCTCGGCCGTGGTCAGATCCATCCACCCCTCCCGCTGCAGCCTGCGCGTCAGCGTGTAGCGGTTGTCCTCGTTGTCATCCACCACGAGGATGCGCACCCCGGCATCGGTCATGGAGCGCCCCGCGTCCGGATCAGGGCATCGATCTTCTCAAGAAGCCTTTCGAAATCGATGGGTTTCGCATCGTAGTCGTCGCAGCCGGCGTCCAGCGCCTTTTCCCGGTCTCCCGGCATCGTGTGCGCGGAGAGAGCCAGAATGGGAACGTCCTTCGTCTCCGGCATCTGCTTCAGCTGCCGGGCCGCAGTCCAGCCGTCGAGAGCCGGCAGGCTGAGATCCATCAGGATCAGGTCTGGCTTCTCCCGGCGCGCCATGTCGATTCCTTGAGCGCCGTCCGACGCGATGCTGACCGTGAAGCCATGCCGGGTCAGGCGTTGGGTCAGCATGTAGACATTGTCCTCGTTGTCCTCGACATAAAGAATTCTGGTCATGCCCGCTCCTGGTGCTCCGGCCGGCTGAGCCGCAGGCAATCGGCGATCACGTCCCGCAAGGTGGCGATCACCTCGTCCCGGCCGCCGAGCTTCTTGCGCAGGATCTTTCGGATGCCCCCGCTCAAGCGGCGCTGGGCCTCCTCGTCCACATCGGCGGCCGTCAGCACGACCAGGGGAAGATGCCGCGTCTCCTCCTTGCGATGGATCTCATCGACGAACGCGAAGCCGTCCATCTCCGGCATCATCAGGTCGAGCAGGACGATGTCGGGGCGGACGAGCGGAAGCCGCTCCAGGGCAACCCGCCCGTTCTCTGCCTCGGCCACTTCCCATCCATCCTCGCGCAGAATCCGGGCGAGCCATCCCCGGGTGTGTGCGTCGTCCTCCACCACCAGAACCCGCGAGTTCGCCGGGCTGGTGCGGCAGGCGGCAAGAGCCTTCAGGAGGCACTCGCGGTTGACGGGTTTCGTCAGATAGGCGGCGGCTCCCAGGGCATAGGCCTGGTTCTCCTCGTCGACGATGGTGACCATGATGACGGGAATGTCCTGCAACTCGGGATCGCGCTTCAGCTGCTGGAGGGCGCTCCAGCCGTCGAGGCCGGGCATCAGCACGTCCAGGGTGATCACCGTCGGGTGGATCCTGCGGGCGATCTCGATTCCCTCCTGGCCGCTTTCCGCCGTCACCACGTCGAAACCCTCGCGGGTCAGGATCTGGCGCAGGATCTCCCGCGATGTCAGCTCGTCGTCGATGATCAGCGCGCGCTGCCCGCGTCCGAGCGGCTGCGGACCCGCCAAGGGGTTTCCGGCGCTGGGACGCCTCCTGGGCCGGCCGGCGACCCCGCCTGCCGGCAGGGATACGGAAAACGTGCTTCCGACCCCAACGGTGCTTTCTACCGTGATGTCCCCGCCCATGAGACGGCAGAGCCGGCGGCTGATGGCAAGGCCGAGCCCCGTGCCGCCGAACTTGCGCGTCGTCGTGTTGTCGGCCTGGCTGAATTCCTGGAAGAGCCTGTCCCGCTGTTCGGCCGTCATGCCGATGCCCGTGTCGTGGACGGAGATCGCAATCCTGTCGCCTTCCCGATCCGTGATCCGGGAAGCCCTCAGCGTGACGGTTCCTCCTTGGGTGAATTTGCAGGCATTGCTCAGCAGATTGAGCAGAACCTGCCGCAGGCGCACGGGATCGGTCTGCATCCGGCCGATGTCCGGAGCAATCTCGACCCTGATCGAGTTGCCGTTGCGCTTTGCGAGAGGCTCCGCCGTCATGGCAGCATCCCGGAGCAAGAGCTGGAGATCGACCTCCTCCGGATGGAGTTCCAGCTTGCCGGCCTCGATCTTGGCGAGGTCGAGAATTTCATTGATCAGGGCGAGCAGATGGGTGCCCGCGTGACGGATCCTGTCCAGGGGCTCGACCAGAGGCCTGTCGCCCGTCTCCTCAGCCTCCTCCTTGAGCATCTCGGTAATGCCGATGATCGCATTCAGCGGCGTCCTCAACTCGTGGCTCATATTGGTGAGAAACTGGCTCTTGGCCCGCGTGGCAGCCATGGCCTCGTCGCGAGCCAGTTCGAGTTGCGCGGCATGGTGCTTGATTTCCGTGATGTCGGTATAGACCGCGACGGTGCCGCCTCCCGCGATCCGGCGTTCGCACACTTGGATCCAGCGGTTACCCTGGCGCTGCTGGATCTCGGCCGCGACCGGGTTTCTGTGCCGCGCCAGCCTTTCGGCCACCCAGGCATCCACCCGCCCTTTCGCCTCGAGGATAAGGCCGCGCTCCGCCGCACGCCGGATCACCGTTTCGAATGGCGTTCCGGGCTCCATGGGGGCATCGGATCCAGGGTAGAGGAGTTCTTCGTAGCGGCTGTTGCACAGGATGAGCCGATCGTTGGCGTCGTACAGAGCAAAGCCCTCGTTGATGCTCTCGATGGCGTCGATCAGCCGTTGCCGGGCATCGGCCACCTCGCGCAGGTTCTTTTCCTCGACCTCGATGGCCGTGTCTCGGAAGACCGCGAGAGCCTTTGCCATCTGGCCGATCTCATCTCCGCCGTCCTTGGGCAGAGGAGCGCGCAGGTTACCGCCGGCGATCGCCAGCATGCTGTTGCTCAGGCTTTGCAGCCGCGCGACGAGGTTGCGGTCGACATAGAACCAGACGATCAGCAGGGAGCTCAGCAGGCTGAGGGACACCACGGTCAGCAGGATGCTCCGGCCGACGCGCTGTGCCGTCATGGCCTCCGTGCTGGCTGCGCGGATGTCGTTCCGGGCCGCCGCGATGAGCCCGTCGACCGCTTGTGTCAGTTGTGCGGAAAGACCGGCATTCTCCACAAGAAGCCGTTCAGCATCCTCCACGAGGATGAGCTCCGTTCTCCGTGCGGACAGGATGCTGTCCTGTCCATCGGTCAAACGAGCAAAATCGGAGATACGCTGATCGAATCGGGATCGCAGACGTTGGTCCGCCAGTTCGGAGGCGATTTGGCGCAAGGCTGCCAGGGAGCGGTTGAGAGGAAAGCTCATTACGGAGATATCGGCAGGCTTCTCGGCAAGCGACGCCTTGAGCAGGCCGTCACTGATCGAAGCGAATTCGAGCTGCGCCTTCTGCATGAGAAGATTCTCAGCAATCTCCTGGACAATCACCGAAGGAGGTTGCGGAAATCCGGCCGTTGTCTGCTCGCCGCGGTCTAGGCGGCGTGAGGCTGCAAACTTTGCGTCCAGAACCACCAGGGCAGGGGCGATCAGGCGCTGCGCGGCGACCGTTGCGTTCGTAAGGCGCTGGACGAGCGCATCCTTCTGTGCACCCACTGCGAGACGCCCCGCTACCAGTCCGGCAAGCGCTGTGAGGTTGCGCCGCAATCCCGCGACGGCAGGCTCCATGGCAGCGACGGCCGCGGGATCACCCTCGCTCCGGATCCGGGCCAGCAGGTCTTCAAGACGTTCCACCTCTGTCGAAATGGCAGCGGAGATCTCCCTGTACTGTGCCTGTGAGCGGGCCGTGAGAAGCGTCGGCGCCGCAGCAACGGTACGTTCTGCCTGTCGTGACAGGTCGAGAGCGGTAAGGGCGAAGGGTACGCGCTGTTCCGTGATCCGCTCGATCACGGCAGCCATCTGGCGGAAGGCATAGGTTCCCGTAGCCGCAGCCAGCACGGCGAAAGCGCTGATGCCGAGAAATGCAAGAAGCAGACGCCAGCGGACACTCAGGTGAAAAGGCATGCCGTCAGGGGCAGAGCCCCTTCCTCATTCCAGAGGTACATATCGACCACTCCGCCAGATGAACCATTCGAAGCCGGGTTGCCGCACGTCTCCCCTGGCATCAAAGCTGATGCGCCCGAGAATGGTCTCGAACGCGTGCGACCGAAGCGCGCTCACCACGGCTTGTGGCTGGATGGAGCCCGCTTTCGTGACCGCCTGGGCCCAGGCCTGAACGGCACCGTAGCTGTAGAGCGTGTAGCCCTCGGGCTCGAATCCCTGGCGTCGGAATCGCTCAACGAGAGAGGCTGCGCCGGGATTTCGGCGCGGGTCTCGAAAAGACGTGAATACGGTTCCTTCGCCGGCCTCATCGGCAACCTGGATGAAGGCTTCGCTCGCGATGCTGTCGCCGGATACCAGCTGCAGGTCATAGCCCTGTTCACGGGCATTGCGGATCAGGATGGCGGCTTCCCGGTAATATCCGCCGAAATAGGCAATCCGGATTCCGGCGGACTGCAACTTTGCAATCAGGGGAGAGTAGTCGCTCAGACCCGGATCAAGGGTGTCATACAGCGCTTCCAAAGCGCCGCGATTGCGCAGGTGGCGCTGGGTTTCCTTGGTGATCCCATCCCCATAGATCGAGCCGTCGCTGAGGATGGCGATCTTTGAATCCTGCCCTCGCGACGCGAGATAGGCGGCGGCTATCTCGCCCTGCTGGTCGTCTCGTCCACAGATGCGGAAAACATTCGCGCGCCCCTCTTCCGTCAATCTTGGATTCGTCGAGGCCGGGGTCATCTGGATGATGCCGGCTCGCTCGTAAACACCGGCTGCTGGAATGGAGGCGCCCGAGCACTGGTGCCCGACCACGAACGCTACCTGCTCGGCCACGAGCTTGTGAGCCGCCGCGATGGCCTGGCCGCTGTCGCAGGCATCGTCGACGGAGATGAGACGCAACGGCTGTCCGAGCACGCCGCCGGCAGCGTTGATGTCGACGATGGCCATCTCAACGCCCTGCTGCTGCTGCTCGCCCTGATAGGCATTGGGACCGGTGAGGGCTCCTGCCATGCCGATGAGGATTTCAGCCCCGGCCGAGCCAACCTTCGCCACGGCGAAGACGATCGCCGCTGTGAGACGCAACAGGTTTCGGTCCATGGCGAGCCTCCCGCCATCAGCTGCATCGACGTCCTCGGAGCGCACACACGTCGCAGAGCAGTGCTGTCGTTATAACGAGCCCGGTTTGTTTTGCCGGTCATGCGCAAAAGAGCCGGTGCTCTGCTGCAAGGCAAAACAAGTCGTCCGCCGCAAGTGATCGCTTGCGCTCCGCATCGCATCCTAAACGATAGGACAGCCATGGTCGATTCTTGAATGGTGTCGGCGGATGCCGCGCCTGGGCAATAAGGGAATACACCATTGGGAGTGCAGTCGAGGTCGATTCAGCGAAACACATTGCAGAAAGCCGCTGCACGGATCGCGATGGAAACTCCGCTGGTGCCGGTCCGATCTAAGCCCATGTCGGCAATGCCGGCCATTCGGCCGGGACGTTGACATTGTTACAGGCGACGGCAATGGATGAGGCGATGCCGCTCTTCCGACAGCTCCCTATCCAGCCAACCGAGACCCATCCCATGAGCCGTGCCTTGAACCTCATCCATCTCGCGGATCTGCCGCCCGCCATCGCAAAGCCGGGCTATGAGCGCGCGCAGTTGCAAGCCGGCATCCTCCACATCGGCGTCGGCAATTTTCATCGTGCGCACCAGGCCGTGTACCTGGATGATCTCTTCAATGCGGGACGGGATCGCGACTGGGCCCTGATCGGCGCGGGCATCCGCCCTAACGACAAGGCAATGCGGCAGGCGCTCGAGTCTCAGGACTGGCTCACCACTGTGGTGGAACTCGAGCCCGGCGCCAACCATGCGCGGGTGACCGGCGCGATGGTCGACTTCGTGCCCGTGGAAGACGACGGCCGCGCGATCATCGCGGCGCTCGACGATCCGGCCCTGCGGATTCTGTCCCTCACCGTCACGGAGGGAGGCTACTGCATCGATCCGGCCACGGGCGCCTTCAATCCCAAGCATCCGGACATCCTTCACGATGCCGCTCACCTGCACGCGCCCAGAAGCGTGTTCGGCGTGATCCTTGCCGCGCTCAAGCGCCGGCGGGATGCGGAGCTTGCGCCCTTCACGGTGATGTCGTGCGACAACCTTCCCCATAACGGACGCGTCGCCCAGGAGGCCGTCGCCGGGCTGGCCAGCCGGATCGATCCTGCCCTTGCAGCCTATGTGCGCGAGCAGGTGGCCTTTCCCAACAGCATGGTCGATCGCATCACGCCGGCAACCACGGACAGGGAGCGCGCCGCCCTGACGGAGCGCTTCGGCATTCGGGACAACTGGCCCGTCTTCTGCGAGCCGTTTCGTCAGTGGGTGCTGGAGGATCATTTTCCCGCCGGCCGGCCGGCGCTCGAGGAGGTCGGTGTCACCTTCACGCCCCATGTGGCGGCGTACGAACTGATGAAGCTGCGCATCCTCAATGGCGGCCATGCGGCCATTGCCTACCCGGCCGGGCTCCTGGGCATTCACTTCGTCCATGAGGCCATGCAGGATCCGCTGGTGCGCGGCTTCCTCGATAAGCTTGAGGCGGAGGAGATCATCCCCTGCGTGCCGCCTGTGCCGGGGGTCGATCTCCAGGACTACTACCGGCTGATCGCCCGCCGCTTCAGCAATCCCGATGTCGGCGACACCATTCCGCGCCTCGCCCAGGACGGCTCCAACCGGCAGCCCAAGTTCATCCTGCCCTCGACCCGTGACCGGCTGAAGGCTGGCGGCGACGTCCCAGGACTCGCCCTCGTTTCGGCCCTGTGGTGCCGCTCCTGCGTGGGCCTGGACGATCAGGGCCGGCCCGTTGCTCTCGACGACCCGAATGCCGGCCGCCTGCAACCGGCCGCATTGGCCGCACGGGAAGATGCCTCTGCGTTCCTGAACCTGACCGACATCTTCGGCGACCTCTCCGGGAACCCAGTCTTCCGCTCCCGGTTCGAGGCGGCGCTGAGCGGGCTCTGGCGCGAGGGCACCCGTGCAACCCTGCAGGCCTATCTCGGTGGTGGGCTCTGATCCATCGGGAGCAACCTGCTTCCAGTCTATCAGGAAGCTCCTGCCAGACGTCTCTCCGTCCGTGCGCCTCAAGGAATGCTGGGGGGCACGTTCACCTTCGATTGTGCGACAGGTGTTTCGTCCGCCTGAGGCGCACACAGGTTTGCGGCCTGCAGGAGTCCGTTTCCGTAGGTCTTGTCACGGCCCGGCTTGCCCAGGTCCATTGTGCTGCTCTCGAGAGCAGCCTTGAGGTCGGCCGGTTTCAGTGTTGCGTTGGACGCGTGCAGGACTGCCGCAGCCGCGGAGATGAATGGCACGGCATAGGATGTGCCGCTTTTCGCAGTTCCGCCTCCGCCCGGCGCAGCAACCCACAGATCCACCCCGGGCGCGGCAAGGTCGATGTAGTCGCCCTGGGTCGCGCGGCGGTAGACATCGCGCTTGTTGTCGACAGCCGTGACGGCGATCACGCCCGGATAGGCGGCAGGGTAGGAGGGTTCGGCGCCTGCGCCATTGTTTCCGGCGGCCGCGATGATGACCATCCCCTTCGCCTGGGCGGACTCGATGGCTCTCCTGAGCACCTCGTTGGGAGGCCCGGACAGGCTCATGTTGACGACGCGGACGTTTTTCTCCGCCAAGGCCTCCAGAGCCATCACAAGTGCCGTCACATCCGTTCGGTCCGCCGTTCCGCCATCACGATAGAAAGCGTCGACGGCCAGAATATTTGCGTCAGGCAGGAGGCCGGGCGCGCTGCTTCCGCTCCGGCCGACGAGAAGTGCCGCCACAGCCGTGCCGTGGTCGCGCTGAGAGGGCTTGCCGCGCAGTTGCAGTCCGGAGACGATCTCGATCGATTGGCCCTGAAGGGCCTCGTGCTCGCGGTCAATGCCCGTATCGATGAGGCCGATTGTTGGCACTGGGCCGCATTGTCGGGCGACCGGCAGGTTCCAGCCGACGAGGGAGACAGCCTCGCAGCCGGTGCCGGTGCAGCCTGCAGCCCCATCCGTGTAGTAGAAATGATCGAAATCAGCGGTAGCCCCGGCATCCGCAACACGCACGGCACGCTGTGCCTGAGCAAGTGACATGCCGCTTGGCGGAATGAGCCGCACCACGCTCGCGAGGGTGCCCTTGGTCTGCCTCTCGGCTTGGAAGCCCTGCGTCTTTAGCCGGGCCAAGCTCTTCGACGTCAGGCCGACAGCCACGATCGAGCGCGATGCCTGTCTGGGCTTGGGAAGGGCTTGATCTGCTGCCGCATTCGCCGCCTGGGATCGTCCCGGCTGGGGCGGTACGTTAGCAAGAGGTCTGGAGGGTTTCGCAGCACCTGCTGCGGCCTTGTTGGGAGCAGGCGCAGCCTTCCCTGTCTGGGCTGCCTTCCGCGATGAAGTCGGCCGGGATTTCGCAGATCGAGCGGGGTTGCTTTTCGGTGCGCTCTTGGGAGCCAAAACCTTCTCAATGGCCTTGACAGGTGCCGTTGCAACAGGGCGAAGGCTGTTCGTGACCGTGCCGAAAACCCCCGGCAGTCCTCCATGTGCTGTGGAGCGCGAGGCGCGGCTGTTCCCAGATGCATTCCCTTGGGCGGAAGAGTTGCCTCT
The DNA here is from genome assembly GCF_016811235.1 of Microvirga arabica. Classification (GTDB taxonomy): domain Bacteria; phylum Pseudomonadota; class Alphaproteobacteria; order Rhizobiales; family Beijerinckiaceae; genus Microvirga; species Microvirga arabica. Next base: position 121,572 of record NZ_JAFBID010000001.1, on the reverse strand, counting down.
GCCTGAGGCGCCGCCAGCGTTTGCGGAGTCGCTCTGGCCTGAAGATCGGCCTTGACCGGCGCCTTCGTTGCCACCACCTCTGCCGTTGCCGTTGCCGTTGCCGTTGCCGTTGCCGTTGCCGTTGCCGTTGCCGTTGCCGTTGCCAGAGGCATTGCCTCCCGAAGAATTTCCGGCTCCTCCGGCATTGCCGTTCGCGTTGCCGTTGTTGCCTGAACCTCCCTGACCTCCTGCGTTTCCGCTGCCGCCGCGATCGCCTGCGTTGCCGCTGTTCCCGCGATCTCCGGAATTGCCGCTGTTCTCTCGGTCGCCCCCATTGCCGTTGTTGCCGGAGTTTCCAGGAGACCCGCCGTCTCCTCTCCCACCCCCATTGCCGCCTCCGTTCCCGCCATTGCCATTGCCGCCATCATTTCCAGGCTTGGCCATGGCTGGAACTTCGGTGAGAGCCAATCCGACACCGTTTCCGATTCCAAACTGGACCTTGGTCGGACAGACAATGGCAACACAGGATGCCAAAACCAGCAGGGAGCGTCGTTTCGATGTCATCATCCCGGCTCGCTAATGCGCCGCAACAGGGCCCTTGTTCCCTCAGTGGCTTTGCAGGTCCACTAAACCTTAGATAACGGTCAAGGCGGCAGCTTGTTTCAAGTGCGCCTGAATTTCCAGAGGCTCCTGGTGCCTTCAGCAGATTGCAGGTGTTAATCGGGAAATCCGTGCCTTCATAAGGTTAGGAAATTCGCTAAAATGAATATGTTGGTGCTAAATGTCATCTTCCGCGCCCGCATTGTTCAGAATTTTTGATGAATATTAGAGATAAGTCATATTCATCCTGTGTTCATAATTTTCCATGCGTCAGAGGTTCGTAAAACCGGACTGGTTGCTTGGAAACTACTTCGACAATGACGCGTTGTCGGTTGCCGGGTGTTGATCCCGAAGCAAAATTCAGGAGTCAGATCATGTCGAAGAAGCTTCTTCTTACCAGCGTCGTTCTCGCTGCTCTCGCCCCTGCAGCGGCTTTTGCGCAGTCCGGCGGTGCCGCTGCGGGCGCAGCCACAGGTGCGGTCGGCGGCGCGGTCGTTGGCGGCCCGGTCGGTGCGGCCGTGGGCGGCGTCACGGGTGCCATCGTGGGTGGTATTGCCGATCAGCAGCAGCCCGAGTTCCGCTCGTATGTGACCACCCAGAAGGTGCCGTCCTACACCTATCGCGAAGAGGTGCGCGTGGGCGCGACCCTGCCGGAAGCTGGCGTGACCTATTATGAGGTGCCGGCCGAGTACAAGGTGAAAGGCTACAAGTACACCGTGGTCAACAACACCCCTGTGCTGGTGGAGCCCGGCAGCCGCAAGATCGTTCAGGTCATCCGCTAACGACTATCGGCTCTGGTACTGAGCTTGGGGCGGCCTTCGGGCCGCCCTTTCGTTTGTGATCTGCCGAAGCAGCCCGCCGGTCCCTCGGCGAAGCGGTGTCCTCTTGAGATTGGAATAAAACGATTAGCTTTCCCGTTATGGTTCTATCAGGTCACGCGGAGCAGGAATGGCAACAGCCATAGGACAGGAACTCGTGGCGCTTCTCCCGAGGCTCCGGCGCTTTGCGCTGGTGCTCTGCCGCTCGCAACCCCTTGCGGACGATCTTGTCCAAGGGGCCTGCGAGCGCGCACTCGCCAAGGCGAACAGCTGGACGCCCGGAACACGGTTCGATGCATGGATGTTCCGAATTCTCCGCAATCACTGGATCGACCACTTGAGACGAATGAAAGCCGAAGGCATGATGGAAGACGTGGAGTCTCAGACGCACCTGATCGGTGACCCTGGCGAGGAGCCGATCATGAACAGGCTCGCCTTAGCGGAAGTCCAGCGGGCCATCGACAGCCTGCCTCAGGAACAGCGCGAGGTGCTTGCTCTGGTGTGCGGCGAGGATCTCACTTACCGGGAGGCCGCAGAGGTGCTGAACATCCCTGTCGGGACGATCATGAGCCGCTTGGCTCGGGCCAGGAAGCGACTGGTCGAAGTCACAGCGGCTGCCTGAGGGTACATGAGACGAGAGTGGAGTAGGACGATGTCGGAGCTGCATCTCACCGATGAAATCCTGATGGCCTTTGCGGACGGGGAACTCGACGAGCCCGTGGCAGCAGCCGTTGCCAGGGTTATGGCACAGGATCCAGCGGTCGCACGGAAGATCGTCGAGTTTCAGCAGAGCCGTCGTCTGACACGCTCCGTTTTCGCCAGCAATCTGACACCCGATGTTCCAAGCGAACTCCGCGCAGCCATTTCAGCCCAGATTGAGGCCTATGAGGCCGCGAGTGCGGCTGGCGAGAAGCGCCAACCCGTGGAGGCAAAGAGCTTATGGGCCCGCGGGGCGTTTCCGATCCAGATGGCTCTGGCTGCCTCCCTCGCGGCCGTCGCCGTGACTGCGGGATACCTCATAGGGCAGCAATCGCAGCCAGTGGCAGGTCGCCTTGCGCAGCTGGAAGACCCCCGCGTCCTCAGGGAACTCAGCCGCCTCGAATCCGGACGTGAGGCGGAGCTGCCGGTTGGACGGTTGAGAGTGATTTCGACATACCGTCTTCCAGACCAGTCGTTATGTCGTGAATTCAGGCTGCAATCCACCTCCACGGCAACCGGTGCTGTTGCCTGCCGAACGGATGAGTGGACGGTAACCTTTGCTTTGGCAGAGCCTGCCAAGGGCGCTGAATATGTGCCAAGCTCAGGTGGTGACCTCGTTGAATCCTATCTCGGCAATCTCGATGCCGGGAACCCGCTCGAAGGCGAGGCGGAGGTCAAGGCTCTGGCTGAATCCGTCCGCTAACCTCCCATCTACTCCGGAAGAGGTATGCCCTTTTTTGTAAAGGGGCGGAATAAACGCTTTGACCGGTCCGTTCTCTATCCTGACAGGCTAGTGATAGAGGGTGACCATGCGTGCCGCGTATTATCTGGCTTTAGCGGTGTTCTTCATGGGCAGTGTTTCGATGCCCACCATAGCCCTGAATGCACCCCATGCGGCTGAGCCGTCCTTGCCGGCGGACCAGCAACACGCGTCTCTCGATGCTGCGCGCAACGATGTTCCTGCTGCCCCAGGGAAGAGCGGTTCGCACCCGGATGCGCTCTTGGCCTCTCATTTCAGCCGCGGCGCCCTGATCGGGGAGGCCTTGCCTGAGGAGATCGATCTCCACCCGATCCCGCGCCATGAAACCTACCGCTACGCGGTTGTAAGCGACCATCGGGTCATCGTGGACGCCGCTTCGCGCAGAGTCGTCTACGTCGTGCGTTAGGATCGGCTCCGGATCCGCGGAAGAAAAGTTTTGTTCATAAGAATAGCGAGTTGATTCATGTCATTGCACAGCTTGATGGAAGACCGGCGAAGCTATCGCCAGGAAGAGAAGCCAACGACGAAAGTGTTTCCAATCTGCAGCAATCCATTGCTGCGGATCGGCCTAGAGACAGTGCTTGCAGGCGAAGGGTTTGACGTCTGCCATGAGGCCATCGACGACATATCGACCTTGCCAGAGATTCCGGAGGGACAGCATGCCCTCTTCATCATCGATGGCGAAATCCGCAGCGACGCCATTATCGACACCATCAATCAAATAAAGACGAGCTTTCCCGATGCAAAAATCGTGATTGTGGCGGAGACGTTCGAAGCCGCTGCAGTATCGGCTTTCTGGAAGGCCGGAGCACACGGTTTCTGTCTCTCCAATAGCCAAAGCGAAATCCTTGCTGGATCTCTCCATCTCGTCATGCTCGGCGAAGTTGTTCTTCCAGCGGCTCTTGTGCTCTCCATGACCGAGACGAAAGCGAACCATGCGGTAGCTGTGCCGGCGGATAATCCAGGAGGGAATATCGATCTCCGATTGTCAGGCCGACGGCTCTCGATGAGAGAAACCCAAATCCTGGCCTTCTTGAGAGAGGGGGCGCCCAACAAGGTGATTGCACGTAAGCTCAACCTCTCTGAATCGACCGTGAAAGTGCACGTCAAGGCAATCTTGAAGAAGGTCGGTGCCTGCAATCGGACTCAGGCTGCGCTTTGGGCGACACACCACGTTTCGGCGGAGATCGAAGCCTAATCGGGTTGATCGGTCATACCGAAATGGCTGGTGCAGGAGGAGAGATCCTTTAAGTCCATTGCATTCAAGTGCTGCTTGGCTCTGACCCGGATCTCGCAAAACTCTCGTGCCTCTCGGCGATAGCCGCGGCCAACGATCCATCGAGCCCGAATTCGGCAATCATGCGGCTTGCCTCTCGCATTTCTGCTGCCCGCCGCACGCCGTGCTGCTTCACGCGAGACATCATGGCCTTCGCGATGTGATCCCAATCCATGCCAGGATAGGACACCGTCAAGCTCGCCAGAACGGCTGGCATCACGCCTGCCTTTTCGGCGGCCAACGTGAAGTCCACCATCAATGCCTCCATGCCCTTGATGACGATGCTGCGGCATAGCTTCGTTGCGGAGGCCGTTCCGATTTCAGAGCTGACGGGGGTAATCTTCATCCCCAATTTGTTCAGGCGAACCGAAGTTGTTTCCGCCGTTGCACCGCCACTGAGAATAGGAACCTCAATGCCGACGCCGCTCACGGGAGCCATGACGGCAAACTCGATGAAGGCTGCGCCTCCCTGGCGGACCTGATCAGCCACGTCCCTCTTGGTGGCTGGCGAGACGGAATTCAAATCGATGTAAGTTTGGCGTGGCCTGAGATGAGGCGCAGCCTGCCGGGCCGCCATGATCGCAGAATCCGCCGTAACAGCCGAGATAACGATGTCTGCCGTTGCACAGGCGTCAGCCACGCTGTCTGCGGCATGGACCTTGTCGTCCGACGCTCGCTGCTTCAGCTCGCGGCCTCGGATTGGGTCGTCAAAGAGGATATCGTATACACTCACGCGCACGTCGGCCTTCGTCGCAAGCTGGCGCGCGAAGAGTTGCCCGACCTCGCCGTAGCCGATGAAGGCGATCTGAAGACTCATGAGTTCTCGCTGCATCTCAGCAGGCAAAGGGCCGCGCCCCTACTGCTCATCCCTGTATTCCACATAAACGAGGCCCGCTTTCTCCAGGGGTTCACGCATCTTGTAGAGGTCGAGGCCAAGAACGCCGGAGGCGAGTTGCTCGCGTTTCGAACCTTCATTGGCGACACGGGCTTCGCCTGCGACCGCCACGGCCTCCGCTTCCCGTCGCGGCACCACCAGGACGCCGTCGTCGTCGGCGATGATTACGTCACCCGGCTTTACCAGGGCGCCTGCGCAGACCACGGGAATGTTCACGGAGCCGAGGGTCGCTTTCACGGTTCCCCTGGCCGATATGGCGCGCGACCACACAGGGAATCCCATCTCGGTCAGGGTCTTCACGTCGCGTACGCCGGCGTCAATCACCAAGCCGACCACGCCCCGCGCCTTGAGCGATGTCGCCAACAGATCACCGAACATGCCGTCAGTGTTATCGGTGGTCACGCCGACAACCAAGATGTCGCCGGGCCTGCACTGTTCGACGGCCACGTGGATCATCCAGTTGTCGCCGGGCTGCGCCAGCACCGTCACGGCGCTGCCGGCCACCTGGGCTCCCGGCCAGATCGGCCGCATATAGGGCTTCATCAGCCCTGAGCGGCCCATGGCCTCATGGGCGGTTGCCACGCCGAACTCGGTGAGCCGGCCGACAATCTTCTGGTCGACGCGCGGCGTGTTGGTGACGACAACCGGCTTCATGCGAGTTCCTCGACGATTTGGGGGAAGATGCGCTGATAGGCTTCACCGTAGGTCATGGCGCGCCCGGAGTTGCGCCCGCCCTGCATGCCGCGGTTCAAGGCCACACGGGTGTAATATTCCCACAGGTGCTTTTGCGCGGCCAGGATCTCGAAGGCCCTACGCTTGGTCTCCCACACATCGTCGATGTTGAGGATCACGTTGGGTTTGTAGTTGCACTGTTCCGGCTGGTGAGGCTCGAACAGGAAGACCGGCGGCGCATTATAGGCGAGGTCCGGGTTCGGCTTGTGCCCGGCCGCCTGGGCAATGATGCGGGCCTCCTGCGCAAAGCGCGTCGCCTCCGGATGATCCACGTTGTACGGATCTTCCAGAGAATGAGTGAGCACGAAGGAGGGCTTGAGTTCCCGGTAGATGTCGACCAGACGCTCCAGCATCTCCGGCGTTGTGTGGAGCGGGTAGTCGCCAGCATCGAAGAACTCGATCTCGGCGCCGAGCACCTCGGCAGCGCGCTCGGCCTCCTCGCGCCGCTGCGCCTTGACCTCGGTCAGTGAGACATCACCCTTCTTCCAGGCCCATTGGCTTTCGCCCCGCTCGCCGAACGAGAGACAGACGATCTTCATGCGATGGCCCTTTTTCGCATGAAGGGCGATGGCGCCGCCTGCCCGCCATACAAAGTCGCCGGGATGGGCGGTGACGACGAGTCCGGTCTTTTCAGCAGTCATAAGGACCTCGAGAAGAAGTGTTCTAACGATTCAAGCCGCATCACGTCCGGCTTCGGCAGGGTGCGCGAGAGATTCATGGGCGAAGGCATAGCCTTCGAAGAGCAGGCGGGCGGTGCGAAGAAGGCCGGCCTTCTCGACAACCGGACTCTCCTCAGTCCCGCCCACTTCGATCACCACGCTGAACTCGCCTGTCGGATGCTCGACCGAAAGGGTTTTCTCGCGCCCAGGTGGAATTTGGGCGACCCGCGATGCAGGAGAGCCCGGCAGCACACAGGCCGTCGCAACCGTCACCGCGGCAAAGACACCGATGGAGGCATGGCATTCGTGCGGAATGAAGCTGCGGGTACAGACGTGCCCGCCCGCAACAGGTGGCGCCACCAACGCCATCTTCGGGACGACCTTGGAAGAAACGTCACCGAGGCCCATGAGCTTGCCGGCTTCAAGCCGAATCTCCTCCAGGCGCGCCTTCAGCTCCGTATCCTTGTCGAGCACATGGCGTGGTTCGTATCCCGTGCGCCCTACGGCGGAGGCTTCGAGCACGACAACCGGCATGCCGTTGTCAATCAGGGTCACGTCAATTCCCGCCACGCGGTCCACCACATTGCCGGTCGGCAGAAGGGAACCGCAGACGGAGCCGGCAGCATCAAGAAATTCGACAGCAATCGGCGCTGCGGTGCCCGGCACCCCGTCGATGCGGGCATTGCCACCATAGATCACATCGCCGTCGCGCGTCTGCACCGCCAGCTCTGCGATGGTTCCCGTGTTGACCGTATGGACCCTGACCCGGGTGACAGGATCGGCGGCCGTCACAAGCCCCCGCTCGATGGCGAACGGCGCAACGCCCGCGAGGATGTTGCCGCAATTGGGCGTCACATCCACCTTCGGCTTGTCGACGCCCACTTGGCCGAACAGGAAGTCGATGTCGCAATCGGACCGCTTGGACTTCGACACGATGGCGATCTTGCTCGTCAGCGGATGAGCACCGCCGATGCCGTCGATCTGGCGCGGATCCGGCGAACCCATGATGGACAGAAGCAGCGCATCGCGGTGCGCCGGATCGGACGGAAGGTCGTCAGCCAGGAAGTAGGCGCCTTTGGAGGTGCCACCCCGAAGGATCATGCAAGGAATGCGAGGCTGAATGGTCCTTCTCCCCTGATCTGGCGAATAATGTCCGGGGAGGGTGCATCAGGGGACTTCATGCAGCAAATGGTTTGTTTATGGCTTTTGATGAATTTTTTTCATAATTTGCGTACGCTTCTTGGCTGAAGTCTTTTGAGGAGCGTTTTCCTCGCCGGCGAAAGCCTCAACAATGATCTTTCGAAGCTCGTCGGCCAATGGCGACAGAGGTGTTCCCCGCCGTGAGACAATGCCGAGCTGGCGGGTGATGCTCGGGTTGCGCAGGGGCACGAGCCTGAGGCCGCGCTCGTCAACGGAGTCGAAAGCGCGGCTCGGAATAACCGTCAGCGCGACTCCAGCTTTGACCAAGGCTACAGCCGTCTGGATGTGCTGAACCTCGAAGCGCCACGTCAGGCCCTCCCGGCGGCTGCCCAGGGCATCGTCGATGATCATGCGATTGCCTGTCTGGGGGCTGATCCTGATCAAGGGTTCTTCCGTGAGATCGGACCAACTCACGCTGGGCTGGGCAGCCAGGGGATGGCCCTCAGGACAGACGAGCGTAAAGGGGTCCTTGGTCAGCATCTCGATGTCGAAATCCCAGCGATGAGCAGCAACCAGGGTGATCCCGAAGGCGATTGTGCCCTCCTGCACCAAATTGCTGATCTCGGTAGCGGAGTTGTCGTAGATCCGCAGAACCACGTCCGGGTGGCGCTCCTGGAACCGCCGCAGGGCCGAGGGCAAGCGGCCGGATGCGATCGTGGGCAGGCAGCCGATGGACAGTGTTTCCTGACGGCTGCGCCCTTCATGACGGAGCTCATCCAGTGAGACCGACAAGCTTTCGATGGTGCCCTTCACCTTGGGCAGCAGGTTGAGGCCGGCTTGGGTGAGCGATACCTCCCGGGTTGTTCGGGACAGGAGCTTCACCCCAAGGTCTTCCTCGAGCTTTCGGATCCTATGACTGAGCGCCGTCTGTGACAAGTTGAGATGCGCCGCCGCCAGCTGGAAGCTGCCGCGCTCCGCGATGGCCAAGAAGGCATGAAGACCCAGAAAGTCGATGCGCATGAAGGCTCCGGGACAGGAAGTCTGCTATTATATATGAAGTATATTCATCAATCCCCAAAAACAAACCATTTGCTTCATTGTGGCCCTGTCGCGTCTCTTGAGATGCACAGATCCACGTGATGAGGGCCGATCCGCCGAATGACGTCAGTGCCGACGATCCCGCCGCCGCATCCTGACCCGCGGCTGCCCTCGTTCAAGCTTCCACCCGGAAGTTGCGACACGCATTGCCACATCTTCGGGCCTAACCACCTCTACCCGTATGTGCCGGAGCGGCCTTACACGCCGCCGGATGCGCCGCTGGAGATGTTCCGCGCCCTGCACGACCGTCTCGGCGTCGAGCGGGCGGTGATCGTTAATGCAACACCCCATGGGCGCGATAACCGGGTCGTCACCGATGCGATCGCGCAGAGCGGCAGTCGGTACAAAGGCATCGCCAATGTTGATGAAACATTCGACGACAGGCAGTTGAGAGATCTGGCGGAGGCTGGGATCGAGGGATGCCGGTTCACCTTCCTGCCGCGTCTCGGCAAGGTGCCGGACATGAGTGCGTTCGACCGGGTCGTCGAGCGCATTGCAGGTCTCGGCTGGCATGTGGATCTCTACCTGCCGGCGAACCTCATCCCCGAATTCCGGCCCCGGCTGATGAACCTCCCGGTTCCCTACGTGATCGATCACATGGGCGTGGTCGATGCGAGCCAAGGCCTCGGTCAGCCGGGCTTTAAAGCCATGCTCGATCTTCTGCGAGACGACGAGAAGTGCTGGGTGAAGGTCTCCTGCCCGGAGCGTATCTCACGCACAGGGCCGCCGTTCCACGATGTGGCGCCCTTCGGGCGCGCGTTGGTCGAGACGGCGCCGGACCGGGTTCTCTGGGGTACCGACTGGCCGCATCCGAACGTGCCGGTGATGCCGGACGATGGCGACTTGGTTGATCTCGTGCCGCTCTATGCGCCGGATCCCGCCATGCGGCAGAAGCTTCTCGTCGACAACCCGACGCGCCTGTTCCGCTTCGGGCAGTGAGAAAAGATCAAGAGCAGGGAGGACACACGAGCATGTTCGCGACGACCACCAGACGATCCATGCTGCTGGGGCTTGCGATGGCCGCGGGATTGACTCTATCCGGGGCGGCAGGGGCGCAGACGGAATATCCGACGCGTCCGGTCAAGATCATCGTGCCTTTCGGCGCCGGCGGCGTGGCCGATGTTACCATCCGGATCGTCGCGGAGAAGCTCAGCGACAAGATGGGGCAGCGCTTCATCGTCGAGAACATGCCGGGCGCCGGCGGCATCACGGCAGCGCGGGCGGCTCTGTCGAGCGCGCCCGACGGGCACACCCTGACGATGCTCACGAACGGGACGGCGGTGAGCGTACCGCTCTTCGCCAACCTGCCCTTCGATCCGCTCACCGATTTCGTGCCGATCTCTACTCTTGGCACATTCGACTTTCTCTTCGTGGTGAATGCGAATTCCGAGTACAAGTCCTTCAAGGCCCTGATCCAGGCAGCCAAGGACAAGCCGGGCGATCTGAACGTCGCGACCATCGCGGTCGGCAGTACCCAGCACCTCACGTCCGTTCTGTTCAAGGGCGAAGCAGGTGCCGATCTGCGGCACGTCCCGTTCCGCAACACGCCGGACGCGCTCGTGTCGCTGATCCGGAACGATACGCATCTCCTGATCGACTCTCAGGCTGCCTTGAAGTCCGCCTTGGAAGGCAATCAGGTGCGGGCGCTTGCCACTTCGGGGCCTCGCCGTTCGCCCGCAATGCCTGACGTGCCGACCGTTCAGGAGGCAGGCATCTCCGGGTTCGATGTGACGTCCTGGAATGCTCTCTTCGCACCGAAGGGAACTCCGGAGCCCGTCATCCAGAAACTGAACGCAGCCCTGAAGGAGATCCTTGCCATGCCCGATATAAAGGCGCGGCTGCTGGATCTAGGGATCGAGGCACGCAGCGAGACGCCGGCGGAACTGACCCAGCGCCTCCGGTCCGATATCGAAAAGTGGCGGGCGGTGATCGAGAAAGCTGGCATTCCGAAGCAGTGAGGAGAAGCCGTTGAACATGGTTCATTCAGCTGTCGTCTGAGGAGCGCGACAATGACCGCTGCAAGCGAACTTCCGACGATCCTTCTTCTGCCGGGGCTTCTGTGCGATGCGAGCGTTTGGAAGGCGCAGATCGAAGCCCTGCGCCCTCACGCGCATGTTCTTGTGGCTGACTTCTCGCAGCACGACTCCCTTGAGGCCATGGCCCGTTCGGCGCTGGCGATGGTGGAATGCCCGATCATCGCCATCGGGCATTCGATGGGTGCGCGAGTGGCTATGGAGATGGCGCATCTGGCGCCCGGACGCATCCGGAAGCTTGCCCTCATCGACACCGGGATCGACTCCCGTAAGGAAGGCGAGGAAGCCAAGCGGCAGGTGCTGGTGGACTTGGCCTATGCCGAGGGCATGGGAGCCCTTGCCGACCGCTGGCTCCCGCCCATGGTCCATATGGATCGGGTGGAGGATGTTGCGCTTCTTGCTCCTCTTAAGGAGATGGTGATGCGAGCGACGCCCGAGCAGCATCAGCGGCAGATCCGGGCGCTCCTCAATCGCCCGAACCTGGTGCCTCGTCTGGCGGACATCACATGCCCAACCTTGGTCATGGTCGGGCGCCAGGATCGATGGAGCCCGCTTGCGCAGCATGAGGAAATGGCTGCTCGAATTCCAAATGCGGAACTCGTGGTGATCGAGGACAGCGGCCATATGACTCTGCTTGAGCAGCCCGAGCAGGTGTCGAACGCCTTGTTGCACTGGCTGGGGTTTGAGAACAAGCTCGCGGGTACGCACGCCGCCGCAGGGATGGGGAGCTAACATCATGGAAGAGAAGCCAGGGCAGGATCGCATTCCCGACACGCCGCTCTTCGATCGCAAGCGTTCGCTCGGCGGCTATCGCATCAACAAGATGGCCATGGGCTTGAGCAGGCCGGAGAACCGCGAGGCTTTCAAGCAGGACGAGAGCACCTATCTCGACCGCTTCGGCCTGACACCGGAAGAGAAGGAGGCCGTCATGACGCGCAACTGGCGCGAGATGGTGCGGCTTGGCGGCAATCTCTTCTTCATCCTCAAGATCTCCGCCGTCGATCCGGTCCGCATCACCGAGATCGGTGCCCATCAGGCGGGCATGGAACACGACGATTTCCTGCGCAACCGTTTAGGGAAGAAAGTATAATGGCACAGCTCATCGGAGGATTGGGAACATCCCATGTTCCCTCGATCGGCGCAGCGATCGACAAAGGCCTGCGCGACACGCCGGACTGGAAGCCGTTCTTCGACGGGTACATTCCTGGGCAGGATTGGGTGAAGGCGCATAAGCCCGATGTGGCGGTCGTGATCTTCAACGATCACGGCAACTCGTTCTTCCTCGATAAGGTGCCGACCTTCGCGGTCGGTTGCGCCGAGGAATACCACCCGGTCGATGAGGGGTGGGGGCCGCGCGCGATCCCACCCTTCAAGGGTGCGGTCGATTTCTCCTGGCACTTCATCGACACCCTGATCGAGAACCGGTTCGACCCGATGATCTGTCAGGAGATCGAGGTGGATCACGGCATCCAGGTTCCGATGGAGCTGTTCTGGGACCGTCCTGCCGAGTGGCCGGTGCGGGTGGTGCCGATCTTCGTCAATGTGATCCAATATCCGATCCCGCTTCCGAGCCGCTGCTACGAGATGGGCCGCGTTCTGCGACAGGCCATCGAGAGCTACCCGACCGACGAGCGCTTCGTTGTTCTCGGCACAGGTGGCCTGTCGCATCAGCTTCAGGGCGCTCGTGCGGGTTTCGTGAACCCGCAGGCGGACCAAGCTTTCCTGAATGACATTGCTACTGATCCCGACAAGCTCGCTGGCATGTCGCGGGAGCAATATGTGGAGATGTTCGGCAGCGAGGGGGCGGAGCTGATGATGTGGCTCGTCATGCGCGGCGCCATGGATCGCGATGTGGTGGTCCGGCACAAGCACTACTTCGTTCCCGCTTCCATGACAGGCGCGGGAATGATCGTCATGGAGAACAAGGCGACGGCCTCTCCAGCCGTGGCGGCGTGATCGCATGCACTGGCTCATGATCTGCCGCCACAAGCCGGGCATGACTGAACTGCGCGAGCAGCACAGGGACGCGCATCGCCAGCACGTCGCTACGGGTGGGGGCGGCCTCGCCCGGGTTCTGATCGGCAGCGCCTTAACTGAGGACGATGCCGAGACGCCGGTGGGAAACTTCGGAATCCTTGAGGCGCCCACCCGGGAGGCCGCTCAGGCTTTTGCTGAAAACGATCCGTTCGCTCGTGCGGGTCTCGTTGAATCTATAGAGATTACGGCTTTGGCCTCACGGTTCCAGGCCCACCGGATCGATCCCATGACACGGTAGGAACGAAAACAGGAAATCGGGCCGTCCAAGAGCCCAGACCACAATAATCACCAGGAGGAAGCGAATGAAACGAAGGACATTTATATGCTCCGTGGGAGCAGCCGCGGTGACGCTGGCCTTGAGTGGGGCAGCGTTGGCGCAGGAGGCGGTGAAGATCGGTCTCATTCTGCCGATGACGGGACCGTTCGCCTCGACCGGCCGGCAGATCGAGGCTGCGGCCAAGCTGTACATGCAGCAGCAGGGCGACACGGTGGCGGGCAGGAAGATCCAGCTGATCGTGAAGGACGACACTGGCGTGGCGGACGTTACCAAGCGCCTGGCCCAGGAGCTGATCGTCAACGACAAGATCAGCGTTATGGCCGGCTTCGGCCTCACCCCGCTGGCGCTTGCTTCAGCGCCGCTGGCCACGCAAGGCAAGGTTCCTGCGGTAGTCATGGCGGCTGCAACCTCGACGATCACGGAGGTCTCGCCTTACATCGTGCGCACCAGTTTCACGGCAGCACAAGCTACCGTTCCTCTTGCTGACTGGGCCGCCAAGAACGGCCTCAAGAAGGTTGTGACACTTGTCTCAGACTATGGACCTGGCATCGACGTGGAAAAGGCTTTCACCGAGGTCTTTACCAAGGCGGGCGGCCAAGTGGAGAACCTGAGGGTGCCGCTGGCGAACCCCGACTTCTCGCCTTTCCTGCAGAAGGTTGCCGACGCCAAGCCCGATGCGCTTCTGGCCTTCGTGCCGTCAGGTGTCGGCGCGCAGTTCATGAAGCAGTTCGTGGAGCGCGGCCTCGATAAGAGCGGTATTCGTCTTCTCGCAGAAGGAAGCGTGACGGATGACGATCTGCTCAACAATATCGGGGATGTCGCTCTCGGTGCGATCACGTCTCACCATTATTCCGCGGCCCACGACAGTCCCGAGAACAAGGCGTTCGTGGAAGCCTTCAAGAAGGCCAACCCGAACATGCGGCCGAACTTCATGGCAGTGGGCGGCTATGACGGCATGCACCTGATCTACGAGGGCCTGAAGAAGACGGGCGGCCAGGGTGGTCAGGCGCTGATCGACGCCATGAAGGGCATGAGCTGGACCAGCCCGCGCGGGCCGGTCTCCATCGATCCGCAGACCCGCGACATCATCCAGAACATCTATGTGCGCAAGGTGGAGCGCCGGGACGGGGAGCTCTACAACGTGGAGTTTGCCACGATTCCGAACGTCAAGGATCCGGTCAAAGCCGCCAAGTCCAACTGATCACACACCATCCAGGAAGCGCCGCAGCGCCATGCGGCGCATCTCTCGTTGTATACATCGCCCTGTATATCTGTCTGTTTGTTGCTCTGCAGCAAAGGAATTTGGCCATAATAGCCCTTTGTATAATTGTTCTGAGCATTGACCTGTATACATTCTGCATCCGTGGAGGAAGACGATGACAGAAGCGCGCCCATTTCCACTGAACGCCTGGTACGCCGCAGCCTGGAGCCACGAGATCAAGCATGAGCTTGCGGCTCGGACGATCTGCAACAAGGACATGGTGCTCTACCGTCGCTCCGACGGCCAAGTAACGGCGCTTGAGGATGCATGCTGGCACCGGCTGCTGCCGCTCTCCATGGGTCATCTCAAGGGTGACGAGGTGGTGTGCGGCTATCATGGGCTCGTTTTCAATGCTGCTGGCCGCTGCACCTACATGCCGGCGCAGAAGACCATCAACCCGTCTGCCTGCGTGCGTGCCTATCCGGTGGCCGAACGCCACCGCCTCGTCTGGGTCTGGCCGGGCGATCCCGCGCTTGCCGACCCGAACAAGATCCCCGACTTCCACTGGAATGACGGCACCGACTGGGTCGGCGAAGGCGGAACCTTCTACAGCCTGAAGTGCGATTACCGCCTCGTGATCGACAACCTCATGGACCTGACGCATGAGACCTATGTCCATGCGGGCAGTATCGGCGACGAAGCGATCACCAGCGCGCCCTTCGACGTCACCCATACGGATCGCACGGCAACCGTGACCCGCTGGATGACCAATATCGAGCCGCCGCCGTTCTGGGCCAAGCAACTCAACAGGCCCGGCGAGCACGTGGACCGGTGGCAGATCATCTACTTCCAGGCGCCTTCAACCGTTGTCGGCGATGTGGGTGTGGCCGTGACCGGAACGGGTGCGCCGCAGGGTGACCGCTCGCAGGGCGTGAACGGCGCGTTCCTCGCTGCTATCACGCCGGAGACGGACAAGAGTTGCCACTATTTCTGGAACTTCGTGCGAACTTTTCGGACCGACGACGATCAGCTCACAAAGGAAATCAACAAGGCCCACGTCAACGAGGGCAAGGGCGTCTACGATCAGGACCACGTGGTGCTCGAAGCACAGCAGGTGGCCATCGACAAGAACCCGCGCCTGCCTTTCTACAACCTCAACATCGATGCGGGCGCGCTCTGGGCTCGCAAGCTGATCGACACGATGCTGGAAGCAGAGGGCGGGCATCCGGTTCACATTCCAAGCGAGGCGGCCGAGTAGGTTCGCCATGAGCAAGCAGGTCGAATGGCGCAAAGGAACTTTGCGCTCGGTGCGGGACCTCACCCCGGACATCCGGCTCTTCGAGATCGAGCCGGAGGGTGAGTTCGTGGCGCCGACCCCGGGAAGCCACATCAATGTAGGCGTGCAGATTGGGGAGCGGGCCGATGTCCGCTCCTACTCGGTCGTCGGTCCCTGCGCCGATGGACTTTACCGGATCGCCGTGAAGCGCTTGCCCGACAGCCGCGGCGGATCGCTCTATATGTGGAGCCTCTCGCCCGGAGCCAAGCTCAGCATCTCGACGCCGGGCAACCACTTCGATCTCAGCCTGGGCCGGCCGGAATATCTCCTGCTTGCCGGCGGCATCGGCATCACGCCGATCTACACCATGGCGCTTGCGCTGGCTCATGCCGGCGCAAACTTCCGTGTGCTCTATGCCTGTCGGAGCCGCCAGGATATGGCGCTGGCGGACGAGATGCGGGAGTACGTTGGCGAGCGGCTGCAGATGTTCCTCGACGAGGGGGGTGCTCGCGTGGATCTCGACACGGAGATCGCCCGGCTTGCACCCGGTGGCGAGCTCTATGTCTGCGGTCCCATCGGGATGCTGGAGGCGGCCAAGCGCGCTTGGCAGAGAAGCGGGCGGCCTGTGGATCAGCTACGCTTCGAGACCTTCGGCAACAGTGGCCGCTTCGCCACTGAAGCTTTCCATGTGAGGATCCCACGGCTTGGTATGGAGCTTGTGGTTCCGCCAAACAAGACCATGCTGGAGACCCTGGAGGCCGCTGGTGTTTCGATGATCTCCGACTGCCGCCGGGGCGAGTGCGGCCTCTGCGCTCTTTACATCATCGAAACGACCGGGACAGTCGATCACCGGGACGTGTTCTTCAGCGATGAAGAGAAAGCCGAGAACAGGAAGCTCTGCACCTGTGTGTCCAGGGTCGCCGGCGGGGATATCACCATCGATACGGCTGACAGGGCCGCATAAACGGCTTAGCTTGAGCGTAACGGGAAGGGGAGCATGATCAAGGCCGGGGAAAATGGCAACGACCGCTCGGTGACGCAGACCGTGAGGGCGCAGCTCGCCTTGCGAGATCTCGTCCTGCGGGGCGAGCTCAATCCCGGCGAGCGGGTTTCCGAACTTCAGATGGTCGAACGCCTCGGCGTCTCCCGGACGCCTGTTCGCTCAGCTCTTATCCGGCTGGAGGAAGAGGGGCTGCTGGAGGCAATCCCGTCCGGCGGCTTCTCCGTCAAGACCTTCTCCGAGAAGGAGGTGTTCGAGGCGATCGAGATCCGCGGCACCCTTGAGGGTCTCGCAGCACGTCTGGCCGCCGAGCGGGGCGTCAGCCGGGCGGAGATCCGGAATGCTGCCAACTGCCTTGAGGCCATCGATGAGCTCATGCGTCGCGATACGACGGATATCGATCTTTCGCGCTATGTAGAATTGAACGCTCACTTTCATGAGATTCTCGTCGGCATGGCTGACAGTCAGGCGCTCGCCCGGCAGCTAGAACGGGCCAGTGCGCTGCCCTTCGCCTCGCCGAGCGCCCTGGTTCCCGTGCAGTCACGCTCACCAGAAATGAACTATATCCTCAGCGTAGCCCAGGATCAGCATCACTGCGTTCTCGCGGCCATCGAACGGCGCGAGGGAGCGCGCGCGGAAGCCATCATGCGCGAGCATGCCCGCATCGCTCATCGCAATCTCGAACGTGCACTGACAAACCAGAGGGACATGGATCTCGTGCCGGGTTCGGTGCTCATCAAGCGGCGCATCCGCGCCTGACATGCAAAGGCGAATACGCCAGAGACAAAGAGGGAGAAGAACATGCGACGTCGGACATTTTTGGGAGCTGCGGGCGCCGCGGCCGTGGCGCTGGCCCTGAGCGGGGCGGCTCTCGCGCAGGAGGCGGTGAAGATCGGTCTCATTCTGCCGATGACGGGACCGTTCGCCTCGACCGGGCGGCAGATCGAGGCGGCCGCCAAGCTGTACATGCAGCAGCAGGGCGACACGGTGGCGGGCAGGAAGATCCAGCTGATCCTGAAGGACGACACTGGCGTGGCGGACGTGACCAAGCGTCTGGCACAGGAGCTGATCGTCAACGACAAGATCGCCGTCATGGCCGGCTTCGGCCTCACCCCGCTCGCCCTTGCACCCGCGCCGCTCGCCACCCAGGCGAAGGTGCCTCAAGTCGTGATGGCCGCTGCCACGGCCACTATTACCGAAGCGTCTCCTTTCATCGTGCGCACCAGCTTCACCCTGCCGCAGGCGACCGTTCCCATGGCGGAGTGGGCGGCCGAGAACGGCATCAAGAAGGTCGTGACCCTTGTGTCGGATTACGGGCCGGGGATTGATGCCGAGAAGGCCTTCACCGGCGCGTTCACGGCCAAGGGCGGTCAGGTTGAGAACCTGCGGGTGCCGCTGGCAAACCCCGACTTCTCACCCTTCCTGCAGAAGGTCGCCGACGCCAAGCCTGATGCGCTCTTCGTGTTCGTGCCGTCCGGCATCGGCGCGCAGTTCATGAAGCAGTTCGTGGAGCGCGGTCTCGACAAGAGCGGCATCAAGCTGATCGGCCCCGGCGATGTCACCGATGACGACATCCTGAACGGCATGGGTGACGTGGCCCTGGGGGCGATCACGACACAGCACTATTCCGCGGCCCATGACAGCCCTGAGAACAAGGCGTTTGTTGAGGCGTTCAAGAAGGCCAACCCGAACATGCGGCCGAACTTCATGGCGGTGGGCGGCTATGACGGCATGCACCTGATCTACGAGGGCCTGAAGAAGACGGGCGGCCAGGGTGGTCAGGCGCTGATCGACGCCATGAAGGGCATGAGCTGGACCAGCCCGCGCGGGCCGGTCTCCATCGATCCGCAGACCCGCGACATCATCCAGAACATCTATGTGCGCAAGGTGGAGCGCCGGGACGGGGAGCTCTACAACGTGGAGTTTGCCACGATTCCGAACGTCAAGGATCCGGTCAAAGCCGCCAAGTTTAACTAAGCACGACATACCACCAGAAGCGCCGCACTCACCGGCGGCGCTTCTCTTGAGTTTTTCTGGAGAACGCGGTGCTGACCATTCTCTTCGATGGCATTGCCTACGGCATGCTGCTGTTCGTGCTGGCCTGCGGCTTGGCCGTCACCCTCGGCCTGATGAACTTCGTCAATCTCGCCCATGGCGCCTTCGCCATGGCGGGCGGGTACATCACAGCCGTGCTGATGAACCGGATGGGCGTTCCCTTCCTGGCAACCCTGCCGCTTGCCTTTATTGGGCCGGCCATCCTGGGACTGGTCCTTGAGAGAACCCTCTACAAGCGGCTCTACACCCGCAGCCACCTCGATCAGGTGCTGTTTTCCATCGGCCTCGTCTTCATGGCGGTCGCCGCCATCGACTACAGCTTCGGCTCCCAGCAGCAGTTGATCCAGCTTCCGACGTGGCTCCAGGGCCGCATCGACATACTGGGCGTTCAGGTCGGCCTCTACCGCAGCTTCATCATCGTGATCTGCGGCGCCCTCGTGGTCGCCCTGCAGCTCATCCTGACCAAGACCCGGTTCGGCAGCCGCTTGCGGGCTGCGGTGGATGATCCGCGCGTCGCCCGAGGTCTGGGCATCAACGTGAGCCTGATCTTCGCCACGACCTTCGCGTTCGGCTCCGGGCTTGCCGGATTGGGCGGTGCGCTCGGGGCTGAGATCCTCGGTCTCGATCCGACCTTCCCACTCAAGTTCATGATCTACTTCCTCATCGTCGTCACAGTCGGCGGCACCACCAGCATCACCGGGCCGTTCCTGGCCTCGCTCCTGCTCGGGATCGCCGATGTGGCCGGCAAGTATTATGTGCCGAGCGTCGGCGCCTTCGTGATCTATACGCTGATGATCGTCGTCCTCGTTCTGCGCCCACAGGGGCTGTTCGAGCGTGCGCGCTGATCCAAGAGGAACGCAACCTATGTCGACGAACATCGCCGATTACGTCAGCGCGACCTTGACCCGAAGAGGGCGATGGGGCGTTGGCGAAATCCTCTTCTGGCTCATTGCCGCCGCGACCCTGTACTTCCTGCCTGAGCGGCATCTGATCCTGAACGAGATCGCCATCATCGGTCTCTTCGCCATCTCCCTCGACCTTATCCTCGGTTATGCCGGCATCGTGTCGCTGGGCCATGCAGCCTTCTTCGGATTGGGAGCCTACACGGCCGGAATTCTAGCAAGAAATGGAATTGCGGATCCGCTTCTCGGCCTGGGAGCCGCTGCCATCACAGCAGCGATTTTAGGGTTCGTGACCAGCTTTCTCGTGTTGCGCGGTTCCGACCTTACCAAGCTGATGGTGACGCTGGGGGTGGCGCTCGTTCTCGGCGAGATCGCCAACCAGGCTTCCTGGCTGACAGGTGGCGCAGACGGTCTCCAGGGAGTCACCATGGGGCCGATCCTCGGCCTGTTCGAGTTCGACATCTTCGGCACCACGGCCTATGCCTACAGCCTCACGGTAACCTTCCTGCTTTTCATTGTCGCGCGCCGGATCGTCGTCTCGCCCTACGGCCTCTCCCTGCGCTCGATCCGTGACAACCCTCTGAAGGCCCGTGCGGTCGGCATCCCGGTCAATCGTCGCCTGATAGCGATCTACACGCTCGCGGCGGCTTATGCCGGTGTCGCCGGTGCCCTGCTGGCGCAGACGACCCAGTTCGTGTCGCTGGATGTCCTCGCCTTCCACCGCTCCGCAGACGTGATGCTGGTGCTGGTGATCGGCGGTGTCGGCTATCTTTACGGCGGTCTCATTGGCGCAATCGTGTTCAAGGTGCTTCAGGACGTGATCTCGGCCTGGACGCCGCAATATTGGCAGTTCTGGATCGGGCTCATCCTGGTCATCATCGTGCTCGCCGGCCGCGAGCGTCTGACGGAGCGCGTGCGCACCCTCTGGAAGGGCGTAGCCGGCCGCACGGCCAAGAGCCCCGACACGCTACCGAAAACGTCTGCCCGGGAGGTGTGACATGACGATTGCTCTCGAAACGAAAGGCCTCGTCAAGCGCTTCGGCGGCCTCCAGGCGACGGACAACGTGTCGTTCCAGCTGCAGCAGGGCGCACGCCATGCCCTGATCGGTCCCAACGGCGCCGGCAAGACGACCTTCATCAACCTGCTCACCGGCGTCATCAAGCCGACAGCCGGTCAGATCTTCCTCGAGGGGCAGGACATCACGGGCCTGCGCCCCGAACTGCGGGTGCAGCGAGGTCTTGCCCGCACCTTCCAGATCAACCAGCTCTTTCCCGCCATGACGCCGCTCGAGACCATCGGCCTTGCGGTCTCCGAGCGCACCGGCGGGGGACGGGACTGGTGGCGCGTGACGGGCAGCAGGCGGGAAATCATCGACGAGATCGTCGAGATTGCGCAGCGCTTCCGCCTGACCGATGTGCTCGACGAGAAAACCTCCAATCTGGCCTATGGCAAGCAGCGGCTGCTGGAGATCGCCGTTGCCTTCGCGTGCCGGCCGCGGGTGCTGCTGCTCGATGAGCCGGCCGCTGGCGTGCCGGAGGCGGAGCGGCACGAACTGCTCGCGACGGTGGCGGCACTGCCGCGCGACGTATCCGTCCTGCTGATCGAGCACGACATGGATCTGGTCTTCAGCTTTGCCGACCGTATCACGGTTATGGTCAACGGTGCGCTGTTCACGGAGGGCACGGTCGAGGAGGTCTCGACCGATCCGCGCGTCCGTGCCGTGTATCTCGGGGAGAGCGTCGATGAGTGATCTTCTCACCCTGCAGAAGGTGTCGGCTGGCTATGGCGAGGCCATCGTCATCGCGAACATCGACCTGCACCTCAAGCCTGGCGAGGCCCTTGCCGTGCTCGGCCGCAACGGCACGGGCAAGACCACGCTTCTCAATACGATCATTGGGGTCACCCGGCATCGCGGCGGCTCGATCGTGCTCGATGGACGGGATCTGACGACGGCTCGCTCCGACAGGCGCGCCCATGCGGGCATCGGCTGGGTTCCCCAGGAGCGCAACATCTTCAAGTCGCTCACCGTGGAGGAGAACCTTACGGCGGTGTCTCGCCCGGGACCCTGGAACGTCAATCGCATCTATGACATGTTCCCGCGCCTCAAGGAGCGCCGGACCAACATGGGCAACCAGCTTTCCGGCGGCGAGCAGCAGATGCTCGCGGTAGCCCGTGCGCTGGTGCTCAATCCCAAGCTCCTGCTGCTGGACGAGCCGACGGAGGGGCTCGCACCCATCATCATCGAGGAACTGCTCGCGGCCTTGACGCGCATTATCCGCGGAGAGGGCATGTCAGCCATTGTGGTGGAGCAGCACGCCCAGAGGATCCTCGGCGTGACCGACAACGCGCTCATCCTCGACCGGGGCACCATCGTTCACGCAAGCTCAAGCCGCGCCCTCATCGAGGACCCGGCGGCCCTCGAACAGCATCTCGGCGTCACGGCGAAGAAGAAGCCAATGCGCGCCGCATCCCATTAGCCTGAAGAACCGGAGTGTCGATCCATGCAACGTACCAAGCCACCTTTCCGCGCCGACATGGTCGGCAGCCTTCTGCGCACGGCAGCGCTCAAGGAGGCCCGTCACAAGCATCATGAGGGACAGCTCTCCGACGAGGCGCTGAAGGAGGTCGAGGATCGTGAGATCCGCGCCCTCATCAAGCGCCAGGAGGAGATCGGCCTGCAAGCCGTGACCGACGGCGAGTTCCGCCGCGCATACTGGCACTTCGACTTCCTGGAGCATCTCGACGGTGTCACCTCGGTGGAGGCCGATTCCGGCATGAACTTCAAGGGCGGCGTCGGCATCGCCAAGGCCCTGCGCGTGACCGGCAAGGTCGGCTTCTCGGGCCGGCACCCGATGATCGACCACTTCCGCTTCGTGAAGGACAACACGGATCGGGTGGCCAAGATGACGATCCCCGGTCCGAGCATGTTGCACTATCGCGGCGGGCGGAAGATGATGAACATGGGCGTCTATCCGAACATGGACGACTTCTATGCCCATGTGGGAGGCGCCTACAACAAGGCGGTGCATGCCTTCTACGATGCGGGCTGCCGCTATCTTCAGCTCGACGACATCTCGTTTGCCTATCTGTGCGACCCAGACCAACGCGAGATGCTGCGCCAGCGCGGGGACGATCCCGAGAAGCAGCCTGAGATCTATGCCGGCATGGTGCGCGAGGCGCTTAAGGACAAGCCAGACGACTTGGCCATCACCATGCACCTGTGCCGCGGCAACTTCCGCTCCACCTTTATCGCCTCCGGCGGCTATGAGCCCGTGGCCGAGGTGCTGTTCAACCGCATGCCGGTCGACGGCTACTTCATGGAATGGGACACGGACCGCGCCGGCGGCTTCGAGCCGCTGCGCTTCCTGCCGAAGGGCAAGTCCGTTGTTCTCGGACTCGTGACCTCCAAGACCGGCGTGCTCGAGCAGAAGGATGACATCAAGCGCCGCATCGACGAGGCCACCAAATATGTCGATCTCGATCAGCTCTGCCTGTCGCCGCAATGCGGCTTCGCCTCCACCGAGGAGGGCAACACGCTGGCCGAGGAGGAGCAGTGGGCCAAGCTGCGCATGATTGTCGAGATCGCCGAGGAAGTCTGGGGCAGCCCCGGCTCCGGCGCCAAGAAAGCGGCCTAATTGCAATCGCGAGCCCGATGCAGCCGCTCCGGGCTCGCGCTCCACAAGGCGAAAGACATGATGATGCAAGACGAAGCCGTGCTCGACCTCGCGCATCTGGGTCATCTGGAGCTGATGACGCCGAAGCCGGACGAGAGCCTGCGCTTCTTCGTCGACGTTCTCGGCATGACCGAAAGTGGCCGGCAGGGCAATTCCGTCTATCTTCGCGGCTGGGATGATTACGAGCGGCACTCGCTCAAGCTGACTGCTTCCAAGAAGCCTGGCATGGGCCATATGGCTTTCCGGGCTAGGAGCCGGCAAGCCCTGGAGCGGCGTGTCGCGGCGCTCCAGGGATCCGGCTACGACATCGGCTGGACCGACGGCGACCTGGGGCACGGACCGGCCTTCCTGTGCCGCGACCCCGACGGCCACATGATCGAGCTGTATTACGAGACTGAATGGTATGTGGCTCCACCGCAATTGAAACCCGCCCTGAAGAACCAGGCACAACGCTTCCCGGCCCGCGGCGTCAGCGTGCGGCGTCTCGACCACCTGAATTGCCTGGCGTCGGACATACGCGCGAACCGCATCTTCTTCGAGCAGTATCTCGGCTGCCGGCTCACCGAGCAGATCGTTCAGAACGACGGTGTTGAGGCCGGCATGTGGATGACGCTCACCAACAAGAGCTACGACTTCGCCTTCACCCGCGACCACACGGGCGCCAAGGGGCGCTTCCACCACCTGACCTATGCCCTCGACAGCCGCGAGGAAGTTCTCCGAGCCGCCGACATCTTCCTCGAAGCAGGCGTGCCGATCGAATCCGGCCCGCACAAGCATGCGGTCCAGCAGACTTTCTTCCTCTACGTCTACGAGCCGGGCGGCAACCGGGTCGAAGTCTGCAATGCCGGCGCCCGCCTCATCATCGCACCGGACTGGAAGCCGATCGTCTGGACCGAGGAGGAGCGCAAAAAGGGACAGGCGTGGGGCATGAAGACGGTGGAGTCGTTCCACACTTATGGAACGCCGCCGGTTGAGGACCTGGACTGAACCCTATCCTGCTTTCCTAGGAAGTCGATATCACGGCGCCTCTATCCCGGGACATGAGCAGGTAGTAGCTGACAGGCGTCGCCTCCGGATTGGAGAAGCTATAGCTCGATGTCACATCGAAACGCAGCGCATCACCGGCCTCCATCCAGAATGTTTCATCGGCGATTTTGACCACAAGCGGTCCGTTGGGCGAGAAGACGAGCTTGCGGGTCGGAACGGGGTAGGGGGAGAGCAGACCTGTCGACTGGTGACCGGGCAGAGTGTGCCGCGCCCTCCGACGTCGGAGCCCGTGAACGCAATCCGATCCACCAGCGGATGTTCTGCAAGAGCGGCGCCTGCCTCATGACCGAAGCCGGTGACCACATTGACCACGCCAGGTGGGAAGCCAGCCTGTTCGAACAGCTCAAGGAAGGCGAGCATCGAAACGGAAGCGTGCTCAGACGGCTTGATCACGACAGTGTTGCCGGCCGCAAGCGCGGGTGCGAGCTTCCACACAGTCAGGAGCAGCGGCGAGTTCCACGGCGTGATCGCTCCGACGACGCCTACCGGCTCGTAGCGGATGTAGTGGAGCATGTCCCCTTTATCGATCGGCGTCACCGCGCCTTCGATCTTGTCCGCAAGCCCGCCATAATACTGAACCAGGGCGGAATGTAGCGCATCTGCCCAAGCATCTCGACCATGAGCTTGCCGTTGTCCCGCACCTCGAGTTCGGCCAGACGCTCGGCATTCTTCTCAATAAGGTCGGCAAGACGGTACAGGAGCATCCCGCGATCGCGGGCGAGCATCCTGGACCATGGGCCAGACGTGAACGCAGCATGGGCGGCCTGGACAGCGCGATCGACATCGCTGGCATTGCCGCGCGGGAGGCGGGCCCATGGTTTGCCGCTGTAGGGATCCTTCGTTTCGAACCAGCTTCCTGACGAGGAGCCGCACCACTCTCCCCCGATCAACATTCGGAAGTCCTGGAGCGGCGATGTTCCGACGATTGAGGATCCCATGACACTCTCCCGTTCAGGCGACGGTGGGATGTTTTCGACATGATGCCGAACTAAGCCCCATCGGCTTGTAATTCATTATTACGTTGCTATTTCTACCATGGTAGAAATCAGCTGAGAAGAGAGAAAATCTCCTATAGTGGATTTTGTAACCTGAAGAGGCTGATAGCCTCGCGTGAGTGATCACAGGTTGTGACCATAGCCCGATGGGGTGATGCTCGGAGAAGCTGGTGCCCTCAACCCCAACTGGGGGAGTGCGGCCGGCCAGCAGGACGCGGCCGTCAGTAAGCCTGCCGTCCGCAGCAAAACTGACAGAGCTGAGCTTGTGCTTACAACGATGCTTCGGGTTGGGAGCTTTCCGAAGCCAGCTAAGCCTCAATACAGGAACATCCCTCGAGGCGTGAGGCCTAGGGCCATGTTATGAGAAGCTTCGAACCATAAACGCCGCAGCCGCCGCATAGCATGAACTCTTGCGGCGGCTGGGCTCCTGGCACTTCCTATCGTCCCCATTTCAGGACGAGAGGATCCAAGCGCCGAGCGATTTCGATTAGGCCTTTGCGCGTTTCCGGGTGCAGGGGCTGCAGCGGATGGCGCACGGCCTCCGAGCCGATCACGCCGCCCTCCTTCATGAGCGCCTTGGCGGCCGAGAGCCCGCATTGCCGGTTCTCGTAGTTGATCAGCGGCAGCCAACGCTCGTACGCTGCTGCCGCCGCCTCGCGGTCACCGGCAAAGTACGGGTCGATGATCTGGCGGATGCCGTCCGGATAGGCGCCGCCCGTCATCGCACCTGTGGCGCCCGCATCGAGGTCGGCCATCAGCGTGATGGCTTCCTCGCCGTCCCAGGGCCCCTCGATGGCGTCGCCCCCGAGCGCAATCAGGTCGCGCAGTTTCCCGGCGGTGCCTGCCACCTCGATCTTGAAGTAGGACACGTTGGCGATCTCCTGCGCCATGCGCGCGAGGAACGGCGCCGACAGGAACGTGCCGGCCATCGGTGCATCCTGGATCATAATCGGGATGCTGATCGCGTCCGAGACCCGGCGGAAGAACTCGTAGATGCCAGGCTCCGACACCCGCAGGGTCGCGCCGAAGAAGGGCGGCATGATCATCACCATGGCGGCCCCGGCTTCTTGCGCGCGCCGGCTGCGTTCGGCGCAGATCTCGGTCGAGAAGTGGCTGGTGGTCACGATCACCGGAACACGGCCTGCGACGTGATCGAGCACCGTCGTCATCACGGCTTCGCGCTCCTCGTCGCGCAGCAGGAATTGCTCGGAGAAGTTCGCCAGGATGCAGAGGCCGTCGGAGCCCGCATCGATCATGAAATCGACGGCGCGCTTCTGACCTTCCAAATCAAGACGGCCGCTGTCGTCGAAGATGGTCGGCGCCACCGGAAACACGCCACGATAGGGGCGGGTGGAACTGCGGCCGGCTGCGAGCATGATCTCTTCCTTCATGATGGTGGTGTCGTCTTCTAATGGTTGTCGCGGGGAACAGGCGAGCCGGTGCGGCCCACCAAGAAGTCGAGGTCGACCCCTTTATCGGCCTGCAGGACATGATCGACATAGAGCTTGGCCCACCCGCGTGTGGCATGCGGCGCCGGCGGCACCCAGGCAGCGCGCCTGCGCTCCATCTCCTGTGCCTCCACGTGAAGATGCAGGCTGCGGGCCTGCACATCAAGGGTGATCAGGTCGCCATTCTGTACCAGCGCCAGCGGTCCGCCGGCGGCCGCTTCCGGCGCCACGTGCAGCACCACGGTGCCATAGGCCGTGCCCGACATGCGGGCATCCGAGATGCGGATCATGTCGCGGATGCCCTGCCTGAGCAGCTTCTGCGGCAGGGGCATGTTGCCGACCTCGGCCATGCCCGGATACCCCTTCGGGCCGCAGTTCTTGAGCACCATGATGCAGGTCTCGTCGATGTCGAGATCCTCGTCGTCGATGCGGTGATGCAGATCCTCGATCGTCTCGAACACGACCGCGCGGCCGGTGTGCTGCATCAGTTCGGGCGAAGCGGCGGACGGCTTGATGACGGCGCCGTTCGGCGCCAGATTGCCCTTGAGGATCGCAATGCCGGCTTCCGGCTTGAACGGCTCCTCGAAGGATGTGATCACCTCCCGGTTCCAGCACGGCGCATCCTTGACGTTGTCCCAGATCGTCTTGCCGTTGATGGTGAGCGCATCCCTGTGCAGCAGGCCGCGCTCGCCCAGCGTGCGCAGAACCACCGGCAGACCGCCTGCATAGTAGAAATCCTCCATCAGGAAACGGCCGGAGGGCATGAGGTCCACAAGGCAATGGATGTCCCGTCCGAGCCGGTCGAAGTCGTCCAGCGTGAGGTCGACGCCGCAGCGGCCGGCGATTGCCAGCAGATGCACCACAGCGTTGGTGGAGCCGCCGATCGCCGCCAGCGTACGGATGGCATTCTCGAAAGCCTCGCGGGTCATGACCTTCGAGAGGATGAGGTCTTCGTGCACCATCTCGACGATGCGCCGGCCTGCCATGCGGGCAAGCTGATTGCGGCGCGCATCGCTTGCCGGGATGGCGGCATTCCCCGGCAGGCCGACGCCGAGCGCCTCGACCATGGAGGCCATGGTGGAGCCGGTGCCCATGGTCATACAGTGGCCGGCCGAGCGGTTCATGCCGCCCTCCGCCTCATGGAACTCATCCAGGGTGACCTCACCGGCGCGCAGTTGCTCGCTCATGGAGATGATGTTGGTGCCGGATCCAATGTATTTACCGCGATAGACTCCGCGCAACTGCGGCCCACCCGAGACGCCGACGGTAGGCAGGTCCGCAGAGGCCGCGCCCATGAGCAGGGCAGGGGTGGTCTTGTCACAGCCCATGAGGAGAACGACGCCATCGAGCGGGTGGGCACGGATCGCCTCCTCTACATCCATGGCAGCGAGGTTGCGGAACAGCATGGCGGTGGGGCGCATGGTCACCTCGCCGAGCGAGGAAACCGGGAACTCGAGCGGGAAGCCGCCGGCATCGAGCACACCATACTTCACATGCTCGGCAATGGTGCGAAAATGGGCGTTGCAGGGGGTGAGCTCCGACCAAGTGTTGCAGATGCCGATGACGGGGCGGCCGTCGAACTGGTCCTGGGGGAAGCCACTGTTCTTGAGAAAGGAGCGGTAATAGAACCCCATCTTGTCCTGGCGCCCGAACCACGCCTGGCTGCGGAGTTCGCGTTTCTTGTCGTCGCTCATCATGCTCGCCTCTGACACTCTATCGCGCCCACCCGAGCGGAGCTGTGACCCCACGACTTTGGTTGAATAGGCGCTCTCTTCAATTCATATAATACTACTAATAGGCAGCTGTTAAGGCTGCTAAAGTCGAAGAGCAACGACAAATTGAGGGAGAGAACGCATGAAGGCTCGTCATCTTCTGACGACAATCGGCATGGCTGCACTGATGCTGTCCGGGGGTGCCGCTTACGCCCAGTCCAAAATGACCATCGGGTTCTCGCAGGTCGGGTCGGAATCCGGCTGGCGGGCTGCCGAGACGAAGGTTTCCAAGATCGAAGCTGACAAGCGCGGTGTTGACCTCAAGATCTCCGATGCGCAGCAGAAGCAGGAAAACCAGATCCGCGCCGTTCGGTCCTTCATCGCGCAGGGCGTTGACGGAATCTTCATCGCGCCGGTCGTGTCGACAGGCTGGGATGCCGTTCTCAAAGAGGCCAAGGATGCCAAGATCCCTGTGGTCCTGCTCGACCGTTCCATCGAGACGAAAGACGATTCGCTCTACCTCACGGCCGTGACATCAGACACCGTGTATGAGGGCAAGGTTGCAGGTGAATGGCTGGCCAAGGAGACGGGCGGCAAATGCAACGTGGTGGAACTGCAGGGCACGGTCGGGTCGAGCCCAGCGATCAACCGCAAGAAGGGATTTGATCAGGTCGTCGCCGCCAATCCCGGCATGAAGATCATCCGCACCCAGTCCGGCGACTTCACCCGCACCAAGGGGAAGGAAGTCATGGAGAGCTTCATCAAGGCCGAAGGCGGTGGCAAGAACATCTGCGCCGTCTATGCACATAACGATGACATGGCGATCGGTGCCATCCAGGCTATCAAGGAAGCGGGCCTGAAGCCCGGCAAGGACATCAAGATCGTCTCCATCGACGCGGTGCCGGATATCTTCAAGGCCATGGCGGACGGTGAGGCCAACGTGACCGTCGAGCTGACACCCAACATGGCAGGTCCGGCTTTCGACGCCCTGATGGCCTTCAAGAAGGACGGCAAGCAGCCGCCGAAGTGGATCCAGACGGAGTCCAAGGTCTATACGCCCGAGACGGCGAAGGCCGAATACGAGAGGCGCAAGGATCTCTACTAAGATCGTAAAAGCCTGAATGGCAGCAGGCGGCTTCCGCCTGCTGCCGGGTTGAACCCGCCGGGCTTCGGCGGTTGCGCATGGGCGGGCGAGGACGTGATGCAGCCAAGCACAGAGCAGCCTCAACTCCTTGAGATAAGAGGCCTCACCAAGGGTTTTCCGGGTGTGCAGGCACTCGACCATGTGGATTTCACCCTCCATGCCGGAGAGATCCATGGCCTGCTTGGAGAGAACGGCGCGGGCAAGTCGACCTTGATCAAGGCGCTGACGGGCGTGTTGCGGCGCGATGCCGGCATCATCCGCCTCGAGGGGCAGGAGGTCACGGCTCGAGACACCGCCGATGCGCTCTCCTTAGGGATCGGCACGGTCTATCAGGAGGTCAACCTCCTGCCGAACCTCTCCGTGGCGGAGAACCTGTTCATCGGTCGTCAGCCGCATCGCTTCGGTCTCGTGCGCACCGGCGAGATGCGCCGCCGCGCCTCCGAGCTGCTCGCAGGCTATGGCCTCGACATCGATGTCGCCAATCCGTTGAGCAGCTACTCCGTCGCCATTCAGCAGATCGTTGCGATTGCACGCGCTGTCGATCTCTCGGCCAAGGTCCTGATCCTGGACGAGCCGACGGCAAGTCTCGATGCCCAGGAAGTCGAGACGCTCTTCGGGATCCTGAAGGGCCTGAAGAGCCGCGGCATCGGGATTGTGTTCGTCACCCATTTTCTCGATCAGGTCTATGCCGTCTGCGACCGCATCACCGTGCTGCGCAACGGGCGCCTTGTGGGCTCCCGCCCTATAGCCGAACTGCCGCGGATCGAACTCGTGTCCATGATGCTGGGGCGTGAACTCGCCGCAGAAGCTCTCCATCGCAACCAGCGTCCTGCCGTGACGGGAGAGCCGCTCGTTGCCTTCCAGAATTACGGCAAGAGGCGCATGATCGAGCCGTTCGATCTGGCTCTGCGCCCCGGCGAGGTGGTGGGGCTAGCCGGTCTCCTCGGCTCCGGGCGAACGGAGACCGCCAAGCTGATCTTCGGCGTCGAACGGGCGGACAGCGGACAAGCCTTCGTCGACGGTCAGCCTGTCCGCCTCGCGACCCCGCGCGATGCGGCACGGCTGTGCTTCGGCTTCACGCCTGAGGATCGCAAGACGGAAGGCATCGTCGCAGAGCTCTCGATCCGCGAGAACATCATTCTGGCACTGCAGGCGCAGCGCGGCTGGCTGCACAAGATCCCGCGCGCCAAGCAGGACGAGATCGCGAGCCGTTTCATCAAGCTCCTCGACATCCGAACCCCGGATGCGGAAAAGCCGATCGGCCTTCTCTCCGGCGGTAACCAGCAGAAGGCGCTGCTGGCCCGCTGGCTTGCCACCGAGCCCCGCTTCCTCATCCTCGACGAGCCGACGCGCGGCATCGATGTGGGCGCCCATGCCGAGATCATCCGCCTGATCGAGCGGTTGTGCGAGGATGGGCTTGCGCTCCTCGTGATCTCCTCGGAACTCGAAGAGATTGCCTCCTACAGCGACCGCGTGGTTGTGCTGCGCGATCGCAGGCATGTGCGCGAGCTCTCAGGCGACGAGGTGAGTGCCGACACCATCATGACAACCATCGCGAGCCATTGAATGAGCGGCATGATCCAGGCCATTGCTCCACGCACCTTCCCCAAGGGGCTGCCTCAGGTTGCAGCGCTCCTGATCGTCCTAATCGTCAACTGGCTCGTCTTCCGCGACTTCTTCGCCCTGCGCCTGCAGGACGGCCGTCTGTTTGGCAGCCTCATCGACGTCCTGAACAGGGGCGCGCCTGTCGCTATTCTGGCGCTGGGCATGACGCTCGTCATCGCCACCCGAGGCATCGATCTCTCCGTCGGGGCCGTCATGGCGATTGCCGGCGCTGTGGCCGCGACTCTGACGGCGCAGGGTTACCCACTTCCTGTCGCACTGATGGCGGCTGCCGGTGTCGGACTGCTCTGCGGGCTGTGGAATGGCATCCTCGTCGCCGTTCTGGAAATCCAGCCCTTCGTGGCGACCCTGATCCTGATGGTGGCCGGGCGCGGCTTTGCGCAGCTCGTCACGGAAGGCCAGATCATCACGTTCGTGAGCGAAGGTTTCGCTTTGATCGGTGGAGGATCCTTCCTGATGCTGCCGATGCCGGTGGTCATCGCCCTCGTGATGCTCCTCATCACTCATCTCGTGGTCCGGTATACGGCGCTCGGGCTCTTCATCGAGTCCATCGGTGCCAATATCCGGTCCAGCGCCTATGCGGGGATCGGCACCAAGGCCGTCACCATTGCAGTCTACATGTGGTGCAGCCTCTGTGCGGCCATTGCTGGCTTGATCGTCACCGCCGATATCCGCGGGGCGGATGCCAACAATGCAGGCTTGTGGCTCGAACTCGACGCTATTCTCGCCGTGGTCATCGGCGGCACGTCCCTGTTCGGTGGGCGCTTCAGCCTTGGTCTTTCGGTCGTCGGTGCACTCATCATTCAGGCCATGAACACCGGCATCCTGCTGAGCGGCTACCCTCCCGAATACAACCTCATCGTGAAGGCCCTCGTCGTGCTTGCGGTGCTCCTGGCCCAGTCTCCCGTTCTGTCGGCCATCCGTTCGATCTGGAGGGTAAAGGCATGATCCGGCGGCACATTCCGGTTCTCATCACACTGGCCGTCTTCATCGTCGGCTACCTGATCTGCCTCGCTCAGTTTCCGAGCTTCGCCTCGACGCGGGTGATCGGCAATCTTCTCACCGACAATGCTTTTCTTGGCATCGTGGCCGTTGGCATGACCTTCGTGATCCTGTCTGGCGGCATCGATCTGTCGGTCGGCTCGGTGATCGCCTTCACGGGCGTATTCCTGGCGGTCACAATCGAGCGATACGGCGTCAATCCATACCTGGCCTTCGTGCTCATCTTGGGTCTGGCTGCCCTGTTTGGAGCCGGCATGGGCTTCCTGATCCACGCCTTCCAGATCCCGGCCTTCATCGTGACTTTGGCGGGCATGTTCCTAGCGCGTGGTCTCTGCTTCGTGCTCACCACGGATTCGATCCCGATCAATGCTCCGGCCTATGGCCAGATTACCGACATTGCCTTCGCTCTCCCGGGCGGGGGCAGGTTGACCTTCATTGCCATCGTCATGCTGGTGACCTTCGCGGCCGGAATTGTTCTCGCCCATTTCACGCGCTTTGGAGCCAACGTCTATGCTCTTGGCGGCAACAGGACATCGGCCGAATTGATGGGCGTTCCCGTGGGAAAGACGACAGTTCGGATCTACATGCTGTCGAGCCTTCTCGCGGCCCTGGCAGGAATTGTCTTTTCCTTCTATACATCCGCAGGCTACTCCCTGGCCGCGACCGGAGTGGAACTCGATACCATCGCGGCAGTGGTCATCGGCGGCACGCTGCTGACGGGGGGCTACGGAACGATCATCGGCACGTTTGTCGGCGTTCTGATCCAGGGGTTGATCCAGACTTATATTACCTTCGAGGGAACCCTGAGTTCCTGGTGGACCAAAATCGCCATTGGTGCTCTTCTGTTCGCATTCATCGTCTTGCAACGGGGATTGTCGGCGGCATCTGTTCGGTCCCGGTCAGCGTGAGAGACAGGACAATGGCGTTGGTGAACGGTATCCAGAGGCCCCCAAGAGCGCGATCGGCCCATGACCTCGTGACCCACGGGATCGGCCAGAACATCATGCAGGGACACTTCCCTGTCGGAAGCATCCTGCCGGGCGATGGAGAGCTCATGGAGCTTTTCGGGGTTTCGCGCACGGCGCTCCGGGAGGCCCTGAAGACCCTGGCGGCTAAGGGGCTGATCGAGTCCAAGACGAAGGTCGGCACCAAGGTTCTTGATCGCAACAACTGGAATATGTTCGATGCCGACATCCTCGAATGGCATCTGGAGATGGGTGTCGACGCCCGCTTCCTGGGATGGCTGTTCGAGATCCGCCAGACGCTTGAGCCGCTCGCCTGCGCGACGGCGGCCTTGCGGCGGACGCCCGAGCAGCTCAAGGCCATGCACAAGGCGCTTCAGGGCATGTATGGCTGCGAGAGCAACCGGCAGGGATTCACGAAGGCCGATCTGGCCTTTCACCAGGCCATCTTGGAGGCTTCCGGCAATCCCTTCCTGCAATCGATCGGCTCCGTCATCGGAGCAGCGCTGGCAACATCATTCACCATCAGTTCCCCGGTCTCCAGCGATGACCGCTTCAAGGAGGTGATGCGCCAGCATCAGGCGGTGTTCGACGCCATCGAGCAACGATATCCGTCCGCCGCAAGCGATGCCATAGCCGCGCTGATCTTGCAGGCGGCGGAGAGGGTCCAGATCAAGCATGCCGAGAGTTCATTGGCCAAGATCCAGATCCACGCTTTCTCAGGGGCTGATTGAGCCGTGAGGAGAGATTCTCGGTGCGTGCGGTGCCGTTAGGGTATGATTTACTCCTGATCGAATGGAGCACACCGATCAGGCAATGAGTAGGCAGGGTTTCGCGAAGCGATGACTGCCCCGACAACAAGATCAGCCAGCCGGTCGGCTCCGCCGCGGCCATAAGCTGACGAAAGTTCTTGAGCGAAGGGTGTCGAATTGCGTCAGGCAGAGTGACCATAGCCTGGAGCATGAACAAAAGGGAGAACGACCTTGAAGACGTTTACGACAACAATGGCCGCTGTGGCGCTTGGAGCCTTCGGCCTCTTTGGCGCCGCACAGGCGCAGGACAAGGGTACCGTTGGCGTGGCCATGCCCACGAAGTCGTCCGCACGCTGGATCGATGACGGTAACAACATGGTCAAAGTGCTGAAGGAGAAGGGCTACAACGTCGACCTGCAATATGCAGACGACGATATTCCAAATCAGCTCTCCCAAGTCGAGAACATGATCACCAAGGGCTCCAAGGTCCTCGTGATCGCAGCCATCGATGGCACGACCCTGTCCGACGCGCTGCAGCAAGCTGCCGATAAGGGGATCAAGGTCATTGCCTATGACCGCCTGATCCGCAACTCCAAAAATGTCGACTACTACGCCACCTTCGACAACTTCCAGGTCGGCGTGCTGCAGGGCGGCTATATCGAAAAGGCACTCGGCCTGAAGGAGGGCAAGGGACCGTTCAACGTCGAGCTGTTCGGCGGTTCGCCGGACGACAACAACGCCTACTTCTTCTATAACGGCGCCATGTCCGTTCTCGACCCTTACATCAAGAGCGGCAAGCTTAAGGTTCAGAGCGGCCAGATGGGCATGGACAAGGTCTCGACCCTGCGCTGGGACGGCGCCGTCGCCCAGGCCCGCATGGATAATCTGCTCAGCGCCTTCTACACCGACAAGCGTGTCGACGCGGTTCTCTCGCCTTATGACGGCCTGAGCATCGGTATCATCTCCTCGCTCAAGGGCGTGGGGTATGGCACGGCCCAGCAGCCGATGCCGGTGATCACCGGACAGGATGCGGAAGTCCCGTCCGTGAAGTCGATCCTGGCGAAGGAGCAGACCCAGACGGTGTTCAAGGATACCCGCGAACTTGCCAAGGTCGCCGCTAATATGGTCGACGCGGTTCTGTCGGGCAAGCAGCCCGAAGTCAACGACACGAAGACCTACGAGAACGGCGTGAAGACGGTCCCGTCCTACCTGTTGAAGCCGGTCAATGTCGATGCATCGAACTGGAAGGAAGTTCTGGTCGGCAGCGGCTACTACAAGGAAACCGAGTTCAAGTAACCGGCTCAATGCGATCGGGCCCCGCGCATGCGCGTGGGGTCCTTGTTCGTTTCAAGTGAGGTTGCCCGTCCGGTGCGGCTTGAGGTCATGTGATGAACGCAATCCTTGAGATGCGAGGGATCAGCAAGACGTTTCCGGGCGTGAAAGCGCTCGACAACGTCAACATCACCGTCAAGGCCGGTGAGATCCATGCGCTGGTGGGCGAGAATGGTGCCGGCAAGTCCACGCTGATGAAGGTTCTGAGCGGCGTCTATCCGCACGGTTCCTATTCCGGCTCCATCATCTACGAAGGAGCGGAGCGGCGCTTCAAGGGCATCGCCGACAGCGAGGCGCTCGGCATCATCATCATTCATCAGGAGCTGGCGCTGGTGCCGCTCCTGTCGATTGCCGAAAACATCTTTCTCGGCAACGAACAGGCGAAATACGGCGTCATCGACTGGTCGCTGGCATTTTCCCGTACCAAGGAACTGCTCAAGGTCGTCGGGCTCAATGAATCCCCCGAAACGCTCGTAACTAATTTGGGCGTCGGCAAGCAGCAGCTCGTGGAGATTGCCAAGGCGCTCTCGAAGAAGGTGAAGCTTCTCATTCTCGATGAGCCGACCGCCAGCCTGAATGAAAAGGATAGCGACGCACTCCTGAACCTGCTGCTCCAGTTCAAGGCTCAGGGCATTTCCTCAATCCTGATCTCGCACAAGCTCAATGAGATCTCGAAAGTTGCAGATGCCATCACGGTTCTCCGGGACGGCGGCACGGTCGAGACGCTGGACTGCCGGATAGAAGCCGTCAGTGAGGATCGCATCATCCGCGGCATGGTGGGCCGGACCATGGAGGACCGCTATCCCAAGCGCGATCCGAAGATCGGCGAGACCATTTTCCAAGTGGAGAACTGGTCCGCCTACCATCCGATCCATACTCACGTGCAGGTGGTCAAGGACGTCAGCCTGAACATCCGCCGCGGCGAGATCGTCGGCATCGCCGGGTTGATGGGAGCAGGGCGGACCGAGTTCGCCATGAGCCTGTTCGGGCGCAGTTATGGCCAGAATATTTCCGGCCGCGTGACGCTCCACGGGCATGAGATCGACGTGAGCACGGTGGAGAAGGCGGTGTCGAACCGGATCGCCTACGCGACCGAGGATCGCAAGACGTATGGCCTGGTTTTGGCCGAGGATATTCGTAAGAACGTGACCCTCGCCAATCTTGAGGGAGTCTCCAAGAGCTTTGTCATCGACGATATGCAGGAGCTGGCGGTTGCCAACGATTACCGCGCCAGGATGCGTATCCGCAGCCCCAGCGTCTTCCAGGAGGCGGTTAATCTGTCGGGCGGCAACCAGCAGAAGGTCGTATTGAGCAAATGGCTGTTCTCCGACCCTGAGATTCTTATCCTCGACGAGCCGACCCGGGGCATTGATGTCGGCGCGAAGTACGAAATCTATACCATCATCAACAGGCTGGCCGATGCCGGCAAGGGTGTTCTCATGATATCCTCTGAGATGCCGGAGTTGCTGGGCATGTGCGACAGGATCTATGTGATGAACGAGGGATCTCTGATCGCCGAGTTCGACATCGCCGAAGCGTCCCAGGAGAAAATCATGCACGCTATCGTCAAGTCCGGGAGGCGCTGAGATGGACACGAGAACCGCTGACGAGCTTCACGTTTCCCAGCCCAAGACCTCGTGGATGGAGTTCATCAAGAGCCATTTCCGCGACTATGGCATGCTGTTGTCGCTCCTGGCCATCATGCTGTTCTTCCAGATGGTGACCAACGGCACCCTGCTGCGGCCCCTCAACCTCACTAACCTCGTGCTGCAGAACAGCTATATCGTCATCATGGCGCTCGGCATGCTGCTCGTCATCGTGGCCGGGCACATCGACCTCTCGGTCGGCTCCATCGTCGGATTCGTTGGCGGTCTGGCCGCCATGATGATGGTCCGGTGGGGCTTCGATCCGGTGACAACCACCATCGCCTGCCTGATCGTCGGCGGCCTGATCGGTGCGGCTCAAGGCTATTGGGTGGCCTATTTCAAGGTGCCGTCCTTCATCGTGACGCTCGCCGGCATGCTCGTCTTCAAGGGCCTGACGCTGGCGCTCCTCGGCGGAATGTCGGTCGGTCCTTTCCCGGTGGTGTTCCAGCGCCTGAGCTCAGGCTTCATTCCTGACGTCTTCGGCGGGCAGGGGTTCAACTACACGGCTCTGTTCCTAGGAATGGCGAGCGTTGCAGCCATCATCTATTTCAGCTTCCGCAGCCGCGCGAACCAACTCAAGCATGCGGTTGAGACCGCACCTTTCGGTCTCTTCCTGTTCAAGAATGGCCTGCTCGCCGTGCTCGTGATCGCGTTCTGCTACCTGATGGCAACCTACCGCGGCCTGCCGAACGTTCTTGTCATCATGGCGGTGCTGATCGCGCTCTATGCCTTCGTGACAAACCGCACCACCATCGGCCGCCGGGTCTATGCCCTGGGCGGCAACGAGAAGGCAGCGAAGCTCTCGGGCATCAAAACCGAGCGCCTGACCTTTCTCACCTTCGTCAACATGGGCGTACTGGCGGGCCTCGCCGGCCTGATATTCGCGGCGCGGCTCAATACGGCCACGCCGAAGGCCGGTCTCGGCTTCGAACTCGACGTGATCGCGGCCGTGTTCATCGGCGGTGCCTCGGCCACCGGGGGTGTCGGCAAGGTGACGGGTGCCGTCATCGGCGCCTTCATCATGGGTGTGATGAACAATGGCATGTCGATCTTAGGGATCGGTATCGACTACCAGCAGGTCATCAAGGGACTTGTGCTGCTGGCAGCTGTCTCCTTGGACGTTTACAACAGGAAGAAATGAATTCGTCGCGGGTGGCGCTGAGCGAGTTGTGCTGTGGCGCAGCCTTCGGGTGCACAGCGGCCCATGCCGCCTGAACCTCAGGTGCCCTCTGTCAGGCCCGTGCAAGCACCAGGCAGTCGAGCACGGCACCGTAATGGCAGGCGGCCGCGACCAGGACGAAGGTGTGCCAGATCGCATTCTGAAAGCGTAGGCTCTCCCAGAGGTGGAAAACCACGCCGCCCGTGTAAAGAACGCCCCCGATGACAAGAAGCCAGAGGGTGGAGCTGGGAAGTGCGCCAAAGACGGACTCATAGGCCATGACGCCGCTCCAGCTCAGGAGCAGGTAGAGCAGGATCGAGAGACGGTCGAACCGTCCGGGGAAGCTGAGTTTGAGGGCGATGCCCACCGCGGATGTGAGCCACACCCCGACCAGCAGCACCAGGGACTCCGCACCCGCCTTCATCTGGGTGATGAACGGCGTGTAGGTGCCCGCGATCAGGAGGTAGATGGCTGAATGGTCGAACCGCCGCAGCATCCATTTGACCGGCGAGACCGGCCAGAGGTTGTAGAGCGCCGAGACGGTGAGCACCGTCAGAAGGCCAGTGCCATAGACCAGGATGGAGGTGAATTCCCATGCTCCGACGGTAGGGGCGGCCAGCACGAGCAAGGCGATGATGGAGACGATTCCTACGATCACTCCAACTGCATGGACGATGCCGTCAGCGATGATCTCACGCCTGTCGTAATTCCATTTCAAGTCCGCTTCCTTCATATCGGGCTGGCTGCATAAAGCTAACGTACGAACGCACAATAAGAGGTGTGAGTGCGACAATATCCTGCGGATATCTGGATTCGCTCTGGTGCCGTTCAAGGTGGGCTATGCCCTTGAGAGGGGACGAGTCCAGTGCAGGATGCTTTTGATCAGCATCGCATGACGAGGAGAATTCTCTCGTGTCACGACCTGTTCATGCGGTTCCCGGGCTGGAGCATAGGGAGAAAAGTTGATCTTTTCTGTATATGGCCGCGCCTGATCTCAAATCAGTCCCAATCCTGTCGCGCCCTCGCCTCTATTGAACTCTGACCTAGTGAGCGTGTTGGGGAAATGCGGGGATTTACGATGCATGAGAACGACTTATTCCCACTAGAGGCTGTCCCGTCCCGAGTGAAGTCTGCCATCCTGCACGAGTTCAAAGGGCGCAGGCCCACTGTTCAGGAGGTCAGCCGGATCT
The DNA here is from genome assembly GCF_016811235.1 of Microvirga arabica. Classification (GTDB taxonomy): domain Bacteria; phylum Pseudomonadota; class Alphaproteobacteria; order Rhizobiales; family Beijerinckiaceae; genus Microvirga; species Microvirga arabica. Next base: position 82,448 of record NZ_JAFBID010000001.1, on the reverse strand, counting down.
GCGATAGAAGCTGGTTGGCCGTCCCGGGAATTGGCCAGACTGCGTTGGCGAGCATCCGCCAAGCCGCAGGCGACCAGCATCCCTTGAGCGGCGATCCATCTGCCGCCCGGATGTCGGACGCCGAACTGCTAATGCGCCTAAGCCTCCTGCAGGAGGAACTTCAGAGCTTGAACGAGGTTCTCAACGCAACTTTATCGCCGGCGCAAAAGAAAGTATTCCGCTCTGGACGCATACGGAGAGCCCCATCAGCCACTCATCGGCATCAAGGTTCGGCGATTGCTTTCTGATCCGCCGGTCACCTGTGCGCTTCCTTCTCTGCAAACGATGCTCTTATGGAATAATGCAAAGCTTATTTTCTGAAGCTCTGTTTCTTTGGCGACCACCTAATGACTGAGTGGCGGCCGTTGGAGTCCGCGCCTCGGGATGGGTCCAGGCTTGATGTATGGACGGAGAACGGAGTCCGTTACATCGATGTATTCTGGTACCAAGGCCCTGAATTTCCTCAAGGTGCGTTCGTCTTCTACGACAGCCATATGCGTGACTACATCGACGTGGAGGACGCAACTCACTGGATGCCTCCTCCAGTTCCTCCGGACGTTGACAGGTCTTCGTAAATGAAGGGCATGCCGAGGGCTGATCCGGATGCTTCTGAAGTCGGGAACGAGGGCGCGTGATCCTGGCTGATCTTTTCGGTCATTGGATACCCTCAAAGGTATCATCGTTCCAAATTGCCAATGAGAATACATGACGGGGCCACAATGAAGCCTAGTAATAGATCGTTACCGGGCGAGGTAGTCGAAACGAGAGATCCTTTGCCGGTATGACGGTGCGCCTTTCACGTGAGCCATCGCCCCGATGAAGGTTAGAAAACAGAGGGCCGCTTATGTCCCGACAAATGTTTTGGCGATCTGAAGCAGTCCATAAAGGAAGGTCCCTCCCATTCGCCTCAGGCAGAAAGTGGTGGGGGATGATTGGCGCGCTCGGTGCAGTGAGCATTGCGGCGTATCTATTGCCAAGCTTCGCAGACGGACCGCTTGGAAGAGGAGGTCATCTGCCCGAAGTGGCCGATCCTAGCGGTGGAGCTTTGCCTGACACATATTCTCCGCTAGCCGAAAGATGGCAAAACCTGCCTTTGCTTGCATTGCACAGCTCTATGGAAGTTGCTGCAGGTGATGAGGTTCGGATTCTCACCCTCCAGGCGGCTTTTGAGAGGGAACGGAGCAGCGCCGCCGCTGGCCAGTTGCAAATCGCTGCCCTTCAGGAGCAGCTGGCGAACCTTCTGGAAAAGCAGGAGGAGATATTGATCCTCAGGGAGCAGCTCGCTGACGCAGAGGCGCATGAAAGGCGAGAAGCCGGGCCTGCGATTGCGGAGACTGAGAGACCGAAAAGCGCGGAAGATGCATTGTTGAAAGTGGCCGCGCTACAGAAGGAACTGGCAAGCCTCAGCACGCAGGTCCTAAAGGCTAAAACAATGGCAGAAAGCGAGAGGATGAGAGCCGCTTCTGCTCTTGCCCAGTTGGAGTCGGTGCAGCAGCAGCTGGCTGTTGCCACTGCTCTGCACAGCGACAGGCCAGAAGCCGTAAGCCAGCTGCGGCCAGACGACGAGGGAACTGTTGATGAAGCTTCTCTCAATGACTCTGGAGATGATTCAACGGAGCGGGCTTCTAATCTGTCCCTGCCTGCACTGGCGAATACGGTCCCATTGATCGAGAAAAGACAAGCCCAGCATCGAAGAGTTCGACCGGACAAGAGGGAGAACGCGATAGCCGACAAGCCTCGGCAAGCCACCTCGAGTGGCGAAATCAAGCCGCTGGCCAAACCTGGCAATAAGAGTGGGGCGGCTCCAGTTCGTGCACCTGAGCCTGGCGTGTCGAGGCTGGCAAGGCCACGGCACGAGCCCAGAAACCAAAGTGTGCGGTCCGTTGGAAAGCCCGCGCAACGAGTAAGTCAGCCGCGTCACATGCTGGCCCAGGACACTCAAAACCGTGGCGCCATCAGCCTGCCGAATGATCTCCTTCCTGATAGCAGGCTCTGGTGAACTCCCGTCCGCTATCGCGAGAATCTCAACCATCAGGAGGAGCCATGCTCCGGATACCTCTCACTTCAATTGTCATCGCTGTATTGCTGGCGTCTCATCCTGTCGCGGCCAAGAATGGGAATAACGGTGGAGGAAATGGCGGCGGCAATTCCGGTGGTCAAGGCAATGACGGAGGAGGAAAAGACGGCGGCCAAGGGAACGGAAACGGCGGCGGCAAAGGTAACAGTGGCGACAATGCCAACAGCGGCAGTAGCGGAAACAGAGGTGGTAACGCTAACAACAATGACGGTGGTGGAGAGAGAGGCGGACGGAGCGGTCAGAATGGTGAGAGCGGCCGCGGAGGTGGCTATGGAGGGCAGGGGGGAAGCAGCGGCAAGGGCGGAGGAAGTGCCGAAGGGCGCGGCACTCAGGGAAACAGCGCCAGTGGAGGAATTGCCGGAGGAGCCAGCGCCCCAGGTGCTGGGCAGGCTAATCGTGAAGGAGGAAGAGCCAACATCGAAGGTCGCGATGATCGCGAAACCCGTAGTGTAGGCTCGCAGTCGGCGCCAAGTGCGCGGAGTCCAGGGAGTGTGGCAGCGACAACCGCACCACTCGCAGCCCGAGAGAGCATGAATGATTTAAGCCTGCCATCTTCGCTTATCCCCCGTCTTGAGTCTTCGCGGACTGGGAGCGAAGACTTGGTTGATGTGCGCCCGACGCGAGCGGGTGTTTCGGGTCAGATCGTCGAACGATGTCGCGCTTCCATCGCAGCGGCTGCAGCTCAGTATGGCGCAATTCGGGTGGAAGCCGCAGGTGCCGGGCGAGCAAGCCGTTTGGTGCGTGGTGGCCTCGTGGCTCCTCTCCACGTCCGTGTCGTGTATGCCCGCGCGAACGCTCGTCAGGTTCGCCAGTCTCGCGTAGGGTGCCAGCTCAACTCTGCCGGCACGGTCGTTGCTCTCCGCTGAAGCTCACACCTCGGCGTAGGAGTCGTTAGGTCGCCGCGCTCGAACCTCTTGGAGAATGTTCTGCTGCAGCCTCATTCAACGCTAAGAGAAGAACACCGACGTCGTCGTTCAGCAGCCTGATCGCATTGCGAGCATACTCACGGGAGCGCTCTCTGCTCCTGGCAGATCCGTTGTCCCATGAGCGCGCGTGTTGCTCAGCCTCGTAAATCGCCCGGGCTACGAGCTCCACTGTATGGTCGGTTTTGACTTTGCCCATGATGAGCCCTCCTGCTCCCGAAGGTAGGAATGTTCTCGCGCTGTCTCGTCAGATGCTGGCGAGCAAGAGGCTCGCACCGATGAAGGAGCTGACGGAGGTTACGAAGAGGACCGAGGCCCGCCCAAGCGAAGGGCCAGCGTGGGAGCCATCTGCCCGTTCCGAATGGGCGTTCTGTGAATCTTGAGTGGGGGTCATAGGCCTATCCTGCGCTTTGGGTCCAAATTCATGGTTGGCAAACGCTGGCAGCCGTTGGCCTATTCCTTCACAAACTGTGTATGAGTGTTTCCGGAGCGTCGCCTTATCCAGAAGCCAACGCTCGGCTTGAATTCTTTCTGCTCGGCTAAGTCGTGATTGTCGGAACTGATCGAGCCATACGTTCCGGTCAGATGCCGGGAGCGTAGCGTCAGTTCAGATGCCTCCGGGGTGCTGCTAAGAACTCAAAAATATTAGGCAGATCAATGATTTGTCATGAATAATGGTGGTGGAGGCAGTCACGTGCGAGCCTGTCTCCGAGCTACATTTCCTGTTTCAGGTAAAAATACTGGGAAATCCATAGGATTTGGGTGTCTGAGATAAACTGAATGAGCGGATCATTCTGTTATATCAGATGCTTAGACCGTGGATAACTCAAAAAATTAAAGGGAAAGGTTCTGACCGAACAGAGAATTATTATGAGGGGAACAGGTCACCTGACTTTTAATCAGAGGGTCCTGGGTTCGAGTCCCAGCGCGCTCACCAACAATATCGAAGGGTTACCGGCATCTGACCTTTGAATCATTTGTGCGCGCTCCTGTCTCTGCTGCCCCTCATAGAGACCGGACATGTGGTGGATCCGCTATCTTGAATTTGTGCGCATTCAGCTTCTGATCGTCCTTATCGTACTGCTTTTCCCTTACTCTGTGCTGGGGCGGCTGAGCGGTCTCCTCGGCGGGATGACAATCGGCTTGTCCCACCTAGCCATCGGCTACAACTTCTACAAAGTTTATCCGTACATCCCATCTTGGCAGGAAGATGCCATAGAGAGTGCCGAATGCCCCACCGGCTCACGCATGCGCGTCCTCGTGGCGAACGTTCAAAAACCAATGAGCAAGCGCAGGAACTCTTTAGCCGTGTCAGGAGCGCCGATCCCGACCTGCTTCTGGTGCTGGAAACGGACCAATGGTGGGACGAGAGGCTGGCGCAGCTCGGCGATCAGTTTCCCAATCGGGTGCAGCACATCCCGCAAGGACACGCCTTTTCGGCGTGCACCTCCTTTCGAGATACGAACTGTTCGATCCCGAGATGAAGTTCCTGTTCGACAACTTCACGCCCTCGATTGTCACGGGCGTGCGCCTGCCCGATGGGAGTGCCGTCAGCCTCTTCGGCCTGCATCCGCAGCCGCCCCAGTCCTGGCCCCAACTGACGGCCATGCGCGATGCACACCTTATAACGGCGGCCCTCCAGGCTCGCGACGCGCAGGCTCCCGGCATTCTGGCCGGCGACTTCAATGCAGTGCCTTGGGAGCGCGTGACACGCCGGGTGATGCGTCTCGGCAAACTGCTGGACCCGCGGGTAGGACGAGGTCTTTACTCCACCTATCATGCTCATAGCATCTTCCTGTCCTGGCCGCTCGATCAGGTCCTTTACCAGGACAAGTTCGCCCTTCTGGAGTTCAAGCGGCTGCCAGCCTTCGGCTCGGACCTCTACGCCATTCTCGTGACCCTATGCCATCTGCCTGCGGCAGCGAGCCGGCAATCTGCCCCGCACTGGAAGATGGGGATGTTCGGGAGGCCCAAACATCGATTAAAGTTGCCCGCGAGCTCCAGCCCGCAAGCAACCGACGCTGAGGGCAAACTTCTGTCCGTTGCCGGTTATGGCCTGACACCCTTAAGATATTTGCCTTTTATGTAAGCTTTCAGGTATTGCTGTATCGGCAGAGGAGTAGGTGATGACATCGTCGCCCGTCTTGGTGTCGAGCGATGCGTGGCTGACTGCCACCTCGAGCAGGTACTAGCCCCCGCCAGATTCAGTATAGGTCTGGGCTGGCAAGCCCGCCGACGGGCTTGCCAGAACGCCAATACCAGCTTTCCGAGTACAATGAGCGCATATACCGTAGGTGCGGCTCTGCGACGTTGAAGAAGCAGAATCTTGCGAGGAAACCAGCTGCTGCAATGACGTGACCAAGCTTCGGGACATTATCCCTTTCGGTTGTTCCACCGGTAGCGTCGCCTTAAACTCACGCATTATGCCGCCGAAGAGATGGTCTACAGCCGAATTGCTTTTCAAGCATTCGGCAAAATCTCGTGAGAGCGTACGGAAAACTGAAAAATAGATTGGATAATATTGAACTTATAATAAATTCCGATGTTTGTGTTTGCGGAATTGAGACGGTCTGATGCCTGTGATCTGCTGAAACTTGTTCGAGAAAGCAAACGGGTTTTCATAGCCGACCTGGTTTGCGACCAACTCGATTTTTGCATCCGTCGTCGCCAAGAGATGTGCCGCATGCTGGATCCTCAAGACAGCTAATTGCTGGATTGGACTCCGTCCGAGGCTCCGATGGCACAGACGGCGCAGGTGCTCGCCGCTCATGCTGGCTAGGCTGGCGAGTTCACCGAGAGTCCAATCACGCGAGAGATCCTGTTGTACGACGTTCCATAGGGATAGTAGGCGCTTTTCCCGGCGCCACGGCTCCATGAACAGATCCACATAACGCTCGATGAGGTCGATCCAGAGGCCGCAGGTGCCCATATCGCGAGCGCCTTCCACCTCGTGAACAAGACCCATGATCGCGTGCCGGAGCGGCTCCGGATTGAAGCGGGCCATGAGCGGAGCCACCGCGCCGATCAACGAAAAGGGCGATGAGGGTGTGAAGCGCACCCAGCAATACTGCCACCGCCGCGACGGTATCGCGTGAAAGGCATGCAGCACGTGGGCGGGCGCGAAAGTGGTCATTCCCGTTCGATGCGGCCGCCAGCGTCCGTCGAGCAGCATGCGCCCTTCCCCGCCCAGCGATCCGTGCAGGTAGGCGCCGCTCAGCTTGGTTCTAACGATGCGGTAGGGCGGGGCCGCGTCACCGACCCCCACATGCGCGATGTGCCGCTGGCGGAGAAGCGGACAGATGTCATCGCGTACGATCCACTGTTGCGTCTTGGCGCCGACGATGTGTGTTTCGAGTAGCTTCTCGTGCGCTACGACCATGGCTTCAAGGTTTCTCGACTGTCAGACTTCCACCCAAGATAACAAAAATCAACATGGAGGAAACAATGATCGCGACTCTCAAGAGCTTCCTCTCGGCTTCACTGCTTGTGCCGCTGGCAGTAACGGCCGCAACAGCGCAACAAAACGCCATTTCCGACAATGTAGTTAGGATCGGCGTTCTAACCGATATGAGCGGAGTGTATTCCGATTTGGCCGGAAAAGGTGCCGTTGAAGCTGTCAAAATGGCGGCGGAAGACTTTGGCGGCACCATTCTCGGCAAACCCATCGATGTCATCTTTGCCGATCATCAGAACAAACCGGATATTGGCTCGGCGACTGCCCGCCAATGGTTTGATACGGGCGGCGTCGACTTGATCGCCGATCTTTCCAATTCTGCCGTTGCATTGTCGGTTGCTACGCTCGCAAAGGATCAGAAGCGGCATATCATCGTGAACGGCTCGTCGAATATGGGCATCACGAACCAAGTGTGCTCGCCCTATGCAGTGCATTATGCATATGACGCCTATTCGCTTGCTCACGGCACCGGCAAGGCCGTCGTCGAGCAAGGCGGCGACAGCTGGTTCTTTCTCACCGTTGATTTCGCATTCGGCATCGGGCTTGAGCAGCAGGTTTCAGAGGTTGTCCGGGCTTCCGGAGGGCGCGTGATCGGAGCTGCGAGACACCCGCTGAACACCACGGACTTCTCTTCCTTCGTCCTGCAGGCACAGGCCTCCAAAGCGAAGATTGTCGGCATCGCGTCGACCGGCGGGGATGCAATCAACGCGATCAAGGCAGCGGCGGAATTCGGGATCACGAAGGATCAGAGCCTTGCCGCCCTCCTGTTATGGATCAACGACGTTCACGCGCTCGGCCTCGATACGGCCCAGGGGCTTCTGCTCACGAACGCCTGGTACTGGGACATGAACGAGGAAACCAGATCTTTCGCGAAGCGCTATTTCGACCGTGTCGGCAACATGCCCAACATGAGCCAGGCCGCGGACTACTCCTCGACCATGCACTACCTGAAGGCCGTGCAAGCCGCCGGCACGGACGAGCCGGACGCCGTTTCGGCCAAGATGCGGGAAATGCCGATCAACGACTTCTTCGCCAAGAATGGAAAGATCCGGGTTGATGGACGCATGGTTCACGACATGTATCTCTGGAGGGTAAAGACCCCTTCGGAGTCGAAGTATCCCTGGGATTATCTCAAGCTGGTCAATACAATTCCGGCCGAACGGGCTTTCCAGCCTCTCGACCAGAGCAAGTGCTACCTTGTGAACAAATCCTGACGAGACAGGTGCCGCGCTCCGGATCCACTGGAGCGCGGCATCTCGAACCGACTCTCACCTCGAGGCAAGTGAGGGCAGAGTCCAGACACTCATTCTTAGGATAGAATATGGCCCGGTTTGAGCGCAGAACCCTAGTCGAACGTTTCCAGGAGATGGTCCGGCAAGGTGAGCCCATCATCGGTGGCGGAGCCGGAACCGGAATTTCCGCAAAATGTGAAGAGGCTGGAGGGATCGACCTTATCATCGTCTATAATTCCGGGCGATATCGGATGGCCGGTCGTGCGTCCTCAGCCGGACTGCTCGCCTATGGCAATGCAAACCAGATCGTCAAGGAGATGGCTGGCGAGATCCTCCCCGTCGTTCGGCACACACCGGTCATAGCAGGCGTGAACGGAACGGACCCTTTTGCGATCATGCCCGTGCTCCTGAAAGAACTCAAGGAATTGGGCTTCTCAGGTGTTCAGAACTTCCCCACCGTTGGCATCATCGACGGCACCTTTCGGGTCAGTTTGGAGGAGACCGGAATCCAGTTCGCGTCGGAGATCGACATGATTCGCCAGGCTCATGAGCTTGATCTTCTTACGACGCCTTATGTCTTCAGCGCTGATGAGGCCGTCGAGATGACCAAGGCCGGTGCTGATTTGATCGTGCCGCATATGGGCGTCACAGTCGGAGGAACGATCGGAGCGACCACATCGAAGACCCTCGAGCAATCCGTTGCGCTGATCGACGAATGGGCCGAGGCCGCTCGGAAAATTCGCAAGGATGTCATCGTGATCGCACATGGCGGTCCGATCGCGAGCCCTCAGGATGTCGTCTATGTCCTTGAGAACAGTGAACACTGCAATGGCTTCTATGGCGCCAGCAGCATGGAACGACTGCCAACCGAAATCGCCCTCACGGAACACATTCGCACGTTCAAGAACCTTTCCATTGAACCCGGCCAGAAGGAGAAAGCTTCATGCTCCGCGTCTATGTAAGCGCAGTGATGAACGTCACTGTCGAGGAAGCGTGGAGTGTTCTGCGCGATTTCAACGCCTTGCCGGTGTACCATCGGTTCTTCAAGGATAGCTATATTGAGAATGACTGGCCGGCTGACAGGATCGGTTGTGTCCGCAACTTCAAGACCAAGGAGGGAGACGATTATATCCGCGAGCAGTTGTTGAGCCTGTCGGATCGTGACTATCTTTGCTGCTATACGATCATTGAAGCATCGGTTCCCCTGTTGAACTATGTGTCCGAGATGCGCCTTCGCCCTGTGACGGAAAGCCAGCAGACTTTCGGAGAGTGGTGGGCCGAGTTCAACACCCCTGCCGATCAGGAGGCAGACCTCGTGGCGCGGGTGACGGATACGTTCCGCTTCGCCTTCGAGGGGGCAGCGGAAGTCGCTAAAGCGAGGCGGCGCAGTGCCTCATGAGCGCGTCTCCGATCAAAGGAAGCGCCTATGTCGTCGGCACGTTCGACACGAAGGCTGAAGAACTGCGTTACGCAGGCGCCTTGCTGCAGGATGCGGGGGTCCCGACGGTTCTGGTGGATGTCGGAACCAAGTTCATCTCGGCAGATGCGGACGTATCGGCCGAGATGGTGGCCTCCTACCATCCGGACGGAGTTGATGCCGTCTTCAAGGCGGGAGAACGTGGCGCCGCAGTCAATGCTATGAGAGACGCATTTCAGGTCTACTTGCAAGGCTGCCCAAATGTCGGCGGCATCATTGGTCTCGGCGGGTCCGGCGGGACCGCCATCATCACGCCGGCGATGCAAGGTCTTCCGATCGGCACGCCGAAGATCATGGTCTCGACGTTGACATCGGGCGATATCTCACCTTTCATCGGCGTTAGCGATATCATGATGATGTTCCCGGTAACGGACATCGCAGGATTGAACCGCGTATCGCGCGTCGTCCTGGGAAATGCCGCTCATGCGCTTGCCGGAATGATGGTGCGAAACGCTCCTCAGCCCGATGATGACAAGCCGTCGCTTGGCATCAGCATGTTCGGCGTGACCACGCCCTGTGTTCAGCAACTGACTGCTGCCTTGTCGAGCACGTTCGACTGCCAGGTGTTCCACGCGAACGGTCCAGGAGGGAGGGCCCTGGAGGCGCTCGCGGCCTCCGGATTGTTCCGAGGGGTTGTGGACGTGACGACAACCGAGGCTGCCGACTATCTGTTCGGAGGAGTCTGCAGCGCCGGCCCAAATCGCTTTGAGGCCGCCGCTCGTGCAGGCGTGCCGTGGGTTGGCTCCTGCGGCGCATTAGACATGGTGAACTTCTGGGCAGTGGATACCATCCCGGAGCGCTATCGCGGACGTCTCCTCCACTCGCACAATGCCCACGTCACCCTGATGCGGACGTCCGCGGATGAAATGGTAGTCGTCGGCCAGTGGCTAGCGGAGAAGCTGAACCAATCCCAGGCTCCCGTGCGTTTATTGCTCCCGGAGGGTGGATTGTCCATGCTTGATGCGCCAGGGGAACCCTTCTTCGATCCTGCGGCAGATGAAGCGCTGTTTACGAGTCTCGAGAAGGCTTTTCAGGTGTCAGACACACATCAGATCATACGTGTTCCACATCACATCAATGACGCTGCCTTTGTCGAGATTCTCGTCCATCACGTCAATCAGCTAATGAGAACCTAGCCGGAAGGTGTTCTTGACTGTAGCGCATGAATGTCAGTTAATCGTATTTCTTGGGCCGAAACGCTTTGCTCGCTGCTGTGAGCAACAGGAAGAGCGTGGTCGGGTGCCATCTTTCACTCCGAGCACAATCCTCTCATCAGCTAACTGGAGAGTATCTCCACCCTCTTCGATGACGAGCGGCAGATCCTTCTGGGTCTGCTAGTGCAGCTGATGGCTTCCAAGAAGAACCAGAACATGGTGAACGAAGTGATCGGCTCAAAATGTTCGTTCCGTAATCAATTCCTCGGTTGCGCTTCAGAAACTTCGAGTATTATCGTACGGTAGGGATAGTATCCATGCGCTTCGCGGCAATAGGTCTCGATCATCGACATATCTACCACCTCGTCGGCGGGTTAATCGATGCCGGAGCGAAATGTGTTGGCTTCGACCCGACGACCTCGGATCCGAGAGTTCTTGCAGGTTTTCGGGAACGTTTCCCTGAGCTTGCCCCAGCCCATCGGGAGACGTTGCTGGCGGATCCGTCTATCGACATCATCTGCTCGGCAGCTATCCCCAGCGAGCGTGCCGCAATTGCAGTCGCCGCGATGCGGGCGGGTAAGGACGTGATGGTCGACAAGCCAGGGATCACGTCCTTTCAGCAGCTCGAGGAGGTCCGTCGCACAGTCAACGACACCGGACAGATCTTCTCGATCTGTTTTTCCGAGCGTTTCATCGTGCCCTCAACGGAAGTGGCGCTGCGCTTGATCCAGGACGGTATGATCGGCGAGGTGATCCAGACCGTCGGGCTCGGTCCGCACCGCCTCAACAAAGCAATCCGTCCGGCATGGTTCTTCGATGCCAGCCAGTTCGGCGGCATTCTGGTCGATATCGCCTCTCACCAGATCGATCAGTTCCTTACCTTCACAGGCTCCGAGAACGCCGAGATCGTGTCGTCAGGAATCGGCCATTTCGGAACGGAAACGGCCGCCGACTTCCAGGATTTCGGTGAGGTTCTGCTCCAGAGCGAGCGTGCCTCCGGCTACGTGCGGGTCGACTGGTTTACCCCCGACGGCTTGCCGACCTGGGGCGACGGGCGCCTGACCATTCTGGGCACCCGCGGCACGATTGAGCTGCGCAAGTATGTCGACATCGCAGGGCGTTCAGGCACCGACCACCTCTTCCTCGCCGACCGTCATGGAACGCGTCATATCGATTGCAGTGGCGAGCCGCTGACTTATTTCAGGCGCTTCGTCGCCGATGTTCGAGACCGGTCCGAAACGGCCATGCCCCAGGCGCATGTGTTCACAGTCAGCCGGCTTGCGCTCGAAGCTCAGAGTCGTGCCCGCTTGATCAGTCCGGGAGGGGATAGATGAGGCGGATTGGTATTGCTCTCGTAGGTCTCGGCCCTGCATCCCAGCCCCATGCCGCTAGTCTGATGGAGCTGCACGAGCAAGTGGACGTGCGGTGGGCCGTTGGACGAAGCGCCGCGCGGCTTGAGGCCTTCGCAGCGCGATATCATTATCCCGTGACGACGGATCTCGGTGCAGCGATTGCCGATCCCGCTGTCGAGGCCGTCATTATCCTGACTCCACCCAATGCGCATCTCGAAGTGGCAGAGCGGTGCTTCCTGGCGGGCCGGCACGTCCTGCTGGAGAAGCCGCTCGAGGTCTCGCTGGATCGAGCCAAGGATTTGGTGGCCGGCGCTCGACGCGCGCGGCGACGGCTCGGTGTCGTCCTGCAACACCGCTTCCGTCCAGGAGCTATTCGCCTGCGTGAGCTTCTCGATCAAGGAGAACTGGGCACAATCGAGCTTGCCTCTGTGACGGTACCCTGGTGGCGGCCGCAGAGCTACTATGACGAGCCCGGCCGCGGCACGCTCGCCCGCGATGGAGGAGGGGTGCTGCTCACCCAGGCGATACACACGATCGATCTGTTCCGATCCTTGGTCGGCGGCTGCACCGTGGAGGCCGCCCAGGTCACGACAACGGCTCTGCACCGCATGGAAACGGAGGATTATGCCTCGGCCTTGCTGCGGCTTCCGAACGGAGCGCCAGCAAGCCTGATGGCCACGACTGCGATGCCGCATGGCGCACCTGAAACGATCGGCATCGTCGGCACGCTCGGGACAGCTAAACTGGTTGGCGCGGGCTTGGAAGTTATCTGGCTGGACGGACGGGAGGAGCGCGTCGAGGCCGACACCAGGACAGGTGGTGGAGCAAACATCATGGATTTCCCCATCGATGCTCATCGCCTGCTGATTGCCGACTTTCTCGATGCGGTGCGATCAGACCGAGACCCGGCGGTGACCGGCGAGGAGGCTTTGGCCACGCAGCAGCTCATTGAGGAGATATTGACCGTGGGGCGAGGTCGGGCGGACACTGCGCCTCGATAGGCCCTCGGTTGAGCAATTTCAGCAGGTCTCCTCAACGGGGCCTGCACGACAAAGGGCAGGCTGTACCTGCCCGTATGAGGGAGGATGAACGATGTTGATACGAACTCTACTCGCCGCGGCCGTTGCTGTAGGCCTCACGGCGCCCGCGCAAGCGCAGAACTATCCATGGAAGCCCGATCGGCCGATTACGATCATCGTGCCTTGGGCCCCGGGCGGCGCCACCGACCAGGTCACGCGGATCACGGCGAGTGAAATGGAGGAGGCCCTCGGGCAGAAAGTCGTCGTCGTGAACCAGCCGGGAGCCTCCGGCTCCATCGGCACGAAAAACGCCTTCGAGGCGGCGAAAGACGGTTACACCTTGACAGCGGGAGCGGTGCAGGACCTGGGGGTCTATAAAGTCCTCGGCATGTTCGACACCGATCTTTCGCAATGGAACGTGTATCTTACCGTTGCGAATGTTCCGGTCATCAGCGTTAACCCGAATGCACTCTACAAGACGCTTGCGGAATTGGTCTCCGCCATGAAGGCAAAGCCCAACAGCGTCACGATCTCGACCGGCGGTGCCGCGTCAGCCAGTCACAATGCAGCGGAGGCCATCACTAAGGCGGCTGGCGCAACCTACAAGCATGTGGCCTATGATGGTGGGAATCCGGCGGTGGTCGCGGCAGTCGCAGGAGAGGTCGAAGCAACGACCCAGCTTGCTACGGAACAGGCAGAAATGATCCGCGGCAAGCGTCTGCGGCCGCTGGCAGCGTTCTCCGACAAGCCTCTCGAACTCACGGGCTACGGCACAATACCGCCCGTCACCGAGACCCTGTCGAATCTGCGTCCGCCCACAAGCTACTTCGGGATCTTCGTCCCGAAAGGCGTGCCCCAGCCCGTCGTGGAGACCCTCGACCAGATCTGGCGCGAGAAGATCGCGAACTCGGAAAAGCTCAAGACCTACGCCCGTGAGCGGGGCGCGCTCTTTGCTCCGGCCTTTGGTGCGGCAGCTGTGGAGCAGTCTATGCCTGTTGTGCGCGCCAACGCTTGGCTCCTGTTCGACGCAGGCAAAGCCAAGGTCTCGCCGGACACCGTTGGCATCCAGCGCCCCTGATAGCCCGCTCATGATGAACAGGGACCGCATCGCCGGGGTGATCTGGTTCTTTTTCGGGGCAGCTGTGTTCTATGGTTCTTGGACCATGGACCGGCTCGCCTCGCAGAACATCAATCCGCTCACAGTGCCCGGTCTTCTACCGGGCCTCCTCGGAGCGGGCATGATGGTCATGGCCCTTGTTCTCATATCGCGCCGTAGTATTGGCCGGGCAACGTCGGTCATGGGCGTTACCCCGGCCGAGGAGGCCGGCACCAACTGGAAACGGCTGCTTGCAAGCTGGACGCTCTGCGTCGCCTTTGCGGGCATTTTGCTCGGTCGCGGCCTGCCGTTCTGGCTACTCGCCGCAGGCTTCGTGTTCGTCCACGTTCTCGTTCTGGAGGACCGCCACCGGATCGAGGGGCGCTCCTTCTTACGCCGCTCCACTGAGGCGGCACTGATCGCGGCGGCCACCTCTGCCGCCGTGACTTATCTTTTCCAGAACCTCTTTCTCATCCGGCTTCCGTAATCACCATGTTTGACGGGCTCCTCTCCTTCGGCCAGGCAGTCACCGGTTTCCTGACGCCGACGACGCTCGCTCTGGCGTTGGGCGCCACACTTGTCGGCTTGCTCATGGGGGCAATGCCCGGCCTGAGCGCGACGCTCGCGATCACCCTGCTGACAACGCTTACCCTCAAGCTTGATCCCGCGGTAGCGATCCTCATTTTGATCTGCGCGTATAATGGCGCGATATACGGTGGGAGCCGGACGGCGATCCTGCTCAACATTCCAGGCACGGCGGCCAATGCTGCCGCATGCCTGGACGGATACGCCTTGGCCCGCAAAGGTGAGGCGGGGCGGGCCATGGGGATCGCCACGGCCGGTTCCGTGCTGGGCTCTCTTTTCGGTATGCTCTGCCTCGCCCTGTTCACGCCTCTCCTGGGGGAGTTTGCGCTTAGCTTCGGTGCGTACGAGTTTTTTTGGCTCGCACTGCTCGGAGTTGTCATGTCCGGGAATGTCGTTACCGCAGATCCGATCAAGGGCTGGCTTGCGGGCGCGCTCGGCCTGTTTGTCGCCTGTATTGGGCAGGAGGGTCTCTACGCTTATCCGCGTTTCAGCTTTGGCAATACCGATCTCGCCGGCGGCTTTCAGCTGATCCCCGTTCTCGTCGGAGCGTTCGGCTTCTCCGAAATCCTGACCATTATGGCTGAGCGTGGAACGCGGCCCAAGATCATGAGCTTCGACACCGCGCTGCCCCGTATCGTGGACGTGCTGCGGCATTGGAAGACGATCCTGCGATCCGGCACCATCGGCGTATGGGTCGGGATCCTGCCGGGAGTCGGTGAGGATATGGCGGCCTGGACATCCTACGCGACCGCAAAGCGGCTGAGCCGGAAGCCGGAGGAATATGGAAATGGCTCTGTCGAGGGGCTCATGGCAGCCGAAACCGGCGACAACGCGTCCGTTCCCGGCGCACTGATTCCTGCACTGGCACTCGCAATCCCGGGCTCGGCACCAAGTGCCGTGCTCCTCGCCGCCATGATCATTCACGGCATCCAGCCCGGCCCAATGCTGATGGTGAATAATCCCGACTTTATCTACCAGGTCGTGGCGACGGTATTGATCGCGACGATCGGCATTCTCTTCTTCGGCCTGTTCTTCATCCGTCCCCTCCTTCTCGTGCTGCGGGTGCCACGGACGATCCTGATGCCGATCATCTTTGTCCTCTGCACTGTGGGAGCATATTCTCTGTCTTCGCGTCTTTTCGACGTCTGGGTCATGCTCGGCTTCGGCACGCTTGCTTTCCTCATGCGCCGGAATGGCTACCCGATCGCTCCGTTCGTCTTGGGGATTGTGCTGGGCGATATTCTGGACAAGAGCCTTCGGCGTGCTCTCACTCTGAGCGACGGCGATATGACTCCTTTCTTCACACGCCCGATCAGTGCCATCCTAGCCCTTCTTGTGATCTACACGTTCATGTCGAATATTCCCGCTGTGGGTCGTGCGGCGGCTTGGGTCAAAACTAGGCTCGGGAAACCGGGTGCGAGACCAGGAGCTGTCTGAGCTTATGCTTATGTCCCTTTGCAACGAAGTCGTGCGACACCTGCCATTTCCTCAGCAATGCGCGCTTGCGCGTGAGCTCGGATACGATGGGCTCGAGATCGCTCCTTTTACTCTCGGTGATGAGCCGCACCGTCTGACACCGGCCCGTATCGCCGAGTTGCGCTCGATCGCCTCGCGCGAAGGCATCGGAATCACGGGGTTGCATTGGCTCCTGATGAAACCGGATAACTTGTCGATCACGAGCCGCGATGCCCCGGTCCGACAACGCACGGTGGATGTGATGCGGAGTCTGATCGATCTTTGCGCGGAACTAGGCGGGCACTACCTCGTGCACGGCTCGCCTCGCCAGCGCGAGCTGACACCAGAACATGAGCGCGAGCAGCGCGCTTTTGGTGCGGAGTGCTTTACGACGGCTGGAGAACATGCATCGGCCGCCGGTGTGGTCTATTGCATAGAGCCACTCGCACCGGATGAGACCAACTTCGTGACGAGCGTCGCAGAAGCTGCTGACTTGGTCAGACAGATCAATATTCCAGCCCTTCGCACGATGATCGATTGCGCGGCAGCAATGCGCGGGAGAGACGGCGACCCAGCCAGATTGCTATCGACATGGCTCCCAAGTGGTCTGATCGCCCATGTTCACCTGAACGATCCGAACCGGCGAGGCCCGGGTCAGGGCAGCCTCCACTTCAAGCCAATCCTGCAGGCTCTTCGCGAGGAGGGATATAGCGGATTTCTTGGAATTGAGCCGTTTATCTATGAACCGGACGGACCATCATCTGCAGCCCGCGCGATCGGATATTTGCGAGGATGTCTTGAGTGAGGATATTGTGGTGCTCCTCACCATGAACTCTACACTCGTCGGAATGGTCGCAAGCAAAATCCGGATTGGCCACACGGTCGTTGGAACGACGTCAAGTCAGGTTCACGGGTGAATCTCGATTCCCATGATTTCATTCGCGGCAATCAATTTCCCGGGCGGCACCTGAACATTCTCTATGCTGAATGTCAGCTCATGGCACGAAGCTGAGATTTTCGCTCCGGATTGCATCATTGTTTCGCAAGCCTTGTATTTGAGCTTTCGCCGCTTTTCTGAGCAGATTCGGTTGCGGCTTCCGAACTCCCCAGTCATCGCCCGCGCAGGCCGTTATCTTCCGGCAGTCGTGGCATGCTTCTTGCATAGTGGTCCCTCGCTGCACCTGAAGCAGGGCAGGCAAGGGAGAAGGACCTATGTCAATATTCGACATGACGCGTAGAAACCTGATGGCGCTGACTGCAGCGGCGCTGGTTTCGAGCGCCACGGCGCAGGCCGCAAAAGCAGAGGAAACGATCAAGGTAGGGGTTCTCCACTCATTGTCGGGCACGATGGCCATCAGCGAAACGACGCTCAAGGACGTCATGCTCATGCTCGTAGAAGAGCAGAACAAGAAGGGCGGATTGCTCGGCAAGAAGCTTGAAGCGGTTGTCGTCGATCCAGCCTCCAACTGGCCGCTCTTCGCCGAGAAGGCCCGTGAGCTTATCAGCCAGCACAAGGTTTCCGCTGTCTTCGGTGCCTGGACCTCCGTATCGCGCAAGTCGGTGCTGCCGGTTTTCAAGGAGCTCAACAGCATCCTTTTCTATCCGGTCCAGTATGAGGGCGAGGAGAGCGAGCGCAACGTGTTCTACACGGGCGCTGCTCCTAACCAGCAGGCCATTCCGGCTGTCGATTATCTCGCTAAGGAGGAGAAGGTCGAGCGCTGGGTTCTGGCGGGAACCGACTATGTCTATCCGCGCACCACCAACAAGATCTTGGAAGCCTATCTGAAGTCCAAGGGCGTGAAGGCCGAGGACATCATGATCAGTTACATGCCGTTCGGACATTCCGACTGGCAGACTATTGTCGCCGATATCAAGAAATTCGGCTCATCGGGCAAGAAGACGGCCGTCGTCTCTACGATCAACGGCGATGCCAACGTGCCGTTCTACAAGGAACTCGCCAACCAGGGAGTGAAGGCGACCGACATTCCCGTCGTAGCCTTCTCGGTCGGCGAAGAGGAACTCGCAGGCATAGACACGAAACCCCTCGTCGGACATCTCGCGGCCTGGAACTATTTCCAGTCGGTCGATACTCCCGACAACAAGGCCTTTATCGAAAAGTGGAAGACCTTCACCAAGAATGCGAAGCGCGTCTCCAACGATCCGATGGAAGCCCATGTGATTGGCTTCAACATGTGGGTGAAGGCCGTCGAGAAAGCCGGCACGACCGATCCCGACAAGGTGATCGACTCCATTGTCGGCATCAAGGTGCCTAACCTCACCGGCGGCGTCTCGGAGATGCTCCCGAACCACCACATCACCAAGCCGGTGCTGATCGGCGAGATCAAGGAGGACGGTCAGTTCGACACCGTCTGGCAGACCGATGATCTGGTCGCGGGCGATGCCTGGTCGAAGCACCTGGAAGGCTCGAAGGATCTGGTCGCCGACTGGCAGACTCTCAAGTGCGGCAACTACAACACCGTGACGAAGAAGTGCGGTTCCTAGCCGATCAAAGATGAGGGTGGCGATCCTTGCTGCCCTTACTCCCTCTCCGTTCAAAGTCCATTTCATGAATATCTTGCGCACCATCCTGCGGGCCTTCGTTCTGCTGCTTGGCATGGCCTCCGCTGCCTTGACGGGACCTTATGAGGAGGCGCTGCCCAAATTCGCCAATGACAGCTATGCTGATACGGACACCGCAATCGGTGCCGTTGCTAGCAGCGGCAACCCCTTGTCTATCGACGTCGTCGAGGCCCTGCGTGACGGGCGGCTCCTCATCGGAGCCGGACAAGTCTTCATTCGTCGGGTTTCCGGAGAGCTTACGAATGCGGCCACGGGTCAGGTGTGGGGCAATCCGGCTGGCGAGCTGAAGGCGGTCCGGGTCAACAACCGGGTGCGCCGCTCCATCGAGGCTGCGCTCGGCAGCCTGACATTGCTCAGCGCGGATGCAGCGAAGCGCCTGGAAGCGGCTCATGCCGTATTCCGCTCCCGGGATGAGGCAGTCCTGCCGACGCTGGAGAAGGCCATTGCGCAGGAGGGCCAGACCCATGTCAGGAATGCCCTCGAGAACGCCCGTGCCGCCATCCTCCTGAGCAAGCAGGATGCCCTGCCCATGCAGAGGCTCGCCGCCATCGAAACCCTGCGGGCTCGAGGTGATCAGGAGGCGCTCGCCCTTCTGTCGAACCTACCGTCCAACGCGCCGCCCGACGTCGTGGCAGCCGCAGGAAAAGCGGCGGCCGGTATCCGGAGCCGCCTCACGTTCTGGGAAGCCGTTCAGAATGTCTGGTACGGCATCTCCCTCGGGTCTGTCCTGCTGCTGGCGGCCATCGGTCTTGCCATAACGTTCGGCACCATGGGGGTCATCAACATGGCCCATGGCGAGATGGTGATGCTGGGGGCTTACACCACATTCATGGTACAGGAACTCATCCGCTCCCAGGCACCCGGACTGTTCGGAGCCTCGCTCCTCATAGCGCTGCCGCTTGCGTTTCTGGTAGCAGGTTCGGTTGGCGTGCTCATTGAGAGGACGGTTATTCGGTTCCTCTATGGGCGCCCATTGGAAACCCTGCTCGCCACATGGGGAATCTCGCTGATCCTGCAGCAGGGGGTGCGCACGATCTTCGGCCCCACCAATCGTGAGGTCGGGACACCGGCCTGGATGAGCGGAGCGCTCGACATCGGGACGATGAGCCTGACCTACAACCGCATCGCCATCGTGGTTTTTGCCTTTGCGGTCTTCGCGATCCTGCTCCTCGTGCTGCGATACACCCCGCTGGGGCTCTACGTGAGGGCCGTCACGCAGAACCGACGGATGGCGGGCTCCATGGGCATCCGGACCAGCCGCATCGACGCGCTGGCGTTTGGGCTGGGATCGGGTGTGGCCGGTATCGCCGGCGTCGCGCTCTCCCAGATCGACAATGTCAGCCCCAACCTGGGACAGGGCTACATCATCGACAGCTTCATGGTGGTCGTGTTCGGCGGTGTCGGAAACCTGTGGGGCACGTTGGTGGGCGCAATAACCCTTGGCATCGCGAACAAGTTGCTTGAGCCCTATGCAGGCGCGGTTCTCGGCAAGATTGCCCTGCTCATCGCCATCATCGTCTTCATCCAGAGGCGTCCGCGCGGGCTCTTCGCACTCAAAGGCAGGGCGGTCGAAGCATGAGAACCCACTCCCTCTTCGATCGGCAGACCAATCTCGTTCTGTCGCTCCTGGCCGCCGCCGCCATCCTGGTGCCGGCCATGAACGGGCTGGCTCCGCCCGGATCGGCGCTGCACCTGTCGGATCATTTGGTGCCGCTGCTCGGCAAGTATGTCTGCTTTGCCCTGCTGGCGCTGTCAGTCGATCTGATCTGGGGCTTCTGCGGCATTCTCTCCCTCGGGCACGGGGCGTTCTTCGCGCTGGGCGGCTATGCCATGGGCATGTACCTCATGCGCCAGATCGGGCCCCGTGGCGTCTACGGTGACCCAATTCTGCCCGACTTCATGGTGTTCCTGAACTGGAAGGAACTGCCGTGGTTCTGGTACGGCTTCGACTGGTTTCCCTTCGCTGCGCTGATGGTGCTGCTGGTGCCTGGAGCGCTTGCCCTGGTCTTCGGCTGGTTCGCCTTCCGCTCGCGGGTTACGGGCGTGTATTTCTCCATCATCACCCAGGCCATGACCTTTGCGCTGATGCTGGCCTTCTTCCGGAACGACATGGGGTTGGGCGGCAACAACGGGTTGACGGACTTCAAGGAGATCCTCGGTTTCCCGGTTCAGGCGGGCTCGACGCGAATAGCCCTGTATGTGCTGTCGGTCCTGGCGCTTGCAGGCGGCTATCTGCTGTGCCGCTGGGTTGCGGGGTCGACGTTCGGCAAGGTGCTCGTGGCTGTGCGCGATGCGGAGAGCCGCACGCGCTTTCTCGGTTACCGCGTCGAGCACTACAAGCTCGCTGTCTTCGCCCTGTCTGCCATGTTGGCGGGCATCGCGGGGGCACTCTACGTGCCGCAGGTCGGCATCATCAATCCAAGCGAGTTCGCTCCCGCCAATTCTATCGAGGTGGTGATCTGGGTGGCAGTCGGTGGGCGTGGGACCCTCGCTGGACCGATCGTCGGCGCGCTGCTGGTCAACGCGGGCAAGACTTGGTTCACCGCCGCACTGCCGGAATTTTGGCTGTTCGCCTTAGGGAGCCTCTTCGTCTTCGTCACGCTGTTCATGCCTCGCGGAATTCTCGGGGCCGCCCGAGATCTGTGGGAGCGTTCCAGCCAGAAGCTGCGAGCGCGCCGCTCGCCCCAGCCTGTCACGCATGCGGCGGAGTGAGCCATGACCGCGCCGGTTACGCCGACCCTGCTTTATCTTGACAATGTCACCGTCTCGTTCGACGGCTTCCGTGCGCTGAACGCGCTGTCGCTCGCCATCGACCACGCGGAGATGCGCGCCATCATCGGCCCCAACGGGGCCGGCAAGACAACCATGATGGATGTGATCACCGGGAAGACGCAGCCCAACGAGGGCACGGCTCTGTTCGAGGGCACCCACGATCTCACCGCTCTCGACGAGGCGGCCATCGCCGAACTCGGTATCGGTCGCAAGTTCCAGACTCCAACCGTTTTCGAGATGCATACGGTCGAGGACAACCTGCTTCTCGCTCTGAAGAACAAGCGCGGGCCTCTCGCGACCCTGCTCTCGCGCCGCGCTAACCAGGAGAGGGAGAGGATCGACGCTCTCCTGGAACGGGTGCGCCTCACGGCTCAGCGCCATCGCAGAGCGGGCGAGCTGTCCCACGGGCAGAAGCAATGGCTCGAGATCGGGATGCTGCTGGCCCAAGAGCCGAAGCTCCTGCTGATCGACGAGCCGGCCGCCGGCATGACGGATCAGGAAACTGCCGACACCGCCGACCTTCTCCGCGACATCGCCAAGAGCAAGGCCGTGATCGTGGTCGAGCACGACATGACCTTCGTGCGCGATCTCGGCGTGAAAGTCACGTGCTTGCACGAAGGGTCCGTGCTGGCCGAGGGATCGCTCGATGCGGTGAGCGCAAATGAGCGCGTGGTGGAAGTCTATTTGGGTCGATGACAATGCTTGCAGTCGAAAACCTGTCTCTCCATTACGGGGCCGCCCAAGCCCTGCGAGGTGTGTCCGTCGGCGCGGCGGTAGGGGAGGTCACATGCGTGCTCGGCCGCAACGGCGTGGGAAAGACGTCACTGCTCCGCGCCATAGCAGGCCACCGGCCGATCTCCGGCGGCAGCATTCTTTTCGAGGGACAAAACATCGCTCGCCTGAAACCTTTCGAGCGTGCAGCCCGCGGCATCGCTTATGTGCCTCAAGGGCGCGAGATCTTTCCGCTCCTGACTGTGAGGGAGAACCTCGAAACGGGATTTGCCCCCTTGAAGCGCGGCTCACGGCAGATCCCAGAGGAGGTGTTCGAGCTTTTCCCGGTGCTCAAGTCCATGCTGGGGCGGCGGGGCGGCGACCTGTCGGGAGGGCAGCAGCAGCAGCTCGCCATCGGTCGGGCACTGGTGATGCGTCCGCGTCTCCTCGTGCTCGACGAACCCACTGAAGGCATTCAGCCGTCGATCATTAAGGATATCGGTCGCGCCATCTCTTACCTGCGCGGGCGCAAGGACATGGCGATCCTGCTCGTCGAGCAGTATTTCGACTTTGCCCGTGAACTGGCTGACCGCTTCGTAGTGATGGAGCGTGGCGAGATCGTTCAGCATGGCGACCGAGCAGCGCTGGAGGGGAACGATGTTCGTCAGCGCCTTGCCATTTGACGGCGCTCCGGCGCAGCGCCAGCGGGCGGTCGGCCGGGTTTCATTTGCTGCGACCGCACTGAACGGGCGGACAAGGCCGATGCGCATCGAGGAAAGCGGTTCCATGCGCATCCGCCTCCCGAAGGGAGAAGGTGCGGGGCTCGACGCGGTGCTCGTCAACACGGCCGGCGGTATTGCCTGCGGAGACCGTTTCTCCGTTGAGGTCGAGTCGCAGGCGGATGCCTTCGTGACGGTGGCGACGCCTGCCGCGGAGAAGGTCTATCGCTCGGACGGGCCGGTCTCCAATCTGACGGTGAAGCTCACCGCAGGAGCGAGGGGAAGGCTCGATTGGATCCCGCAGGAGACGATCCTGTTCGATGAGGCGAGACTCGATCGGCAGCTTGATGCAAATGTTGCCGAAGATGGGCGTCTGACCCTGCTGGAGGCGGTCGTCTTCGGGCGTGAGGCGAGGGCGGAACGCATTGTCGATGGATTGTTCATCGACCGCTGGCGCATTAGCCGAGGATCGCGGCTCATTTATGCCGACACGCTGCGGCTCGACGGGCCGATTGCCGAGCTGCTGCAGAAGCCCGTCGTTGGCAACGGCGCCCGCGCCCTAGCGACCTTGATTCACGTGGCGCCGGATGCCGAGGATCGCCTGGAGTCGGTGCGCGAACAGCTGCCCTCCAGGCATGGCTGCGATGCGGCGGCGAGCGCCTGGAACGGCCTTCTCGCCGTGCGCTTCTGCGCGGTCTCCATCGAGGCGCTACGGGCCGCCATCTGCCCGTTTCTCCTCGCCTTTCGTGGCGAGCCCCTGCCTCGCGTCTGGCTCAGCTAGGATTTTGGAATGCAACTGACACCTCGCGAAAAAGACAAGCTCCTGATCGCCATGGCGGCCATGGTGGCACGCCGCCGCCTTGAGCGTGGCGTGAAGCTCAATCACCCCGAAGCAATTGCCCTCATCACCGACGCGGTGGTGGAGGGTGCGCGGGACGGGCGATCCGTCGCCGAGCTGATGGAGGCAGGTGCGCATGTCGTCTCCGCCGACCAGGTGATGGAGGGTGTCGCGGAGATGATCCACGACGTTCAGGTCGAGGCGACTTTCCCCGATGGCACCAAGCTCGTCACCGTGCACCATCCCATCCGGGGTGCAGCCTCCACGGATATCCCTGGTGAGGTCATGGCCCAGGACGGCGAGATCGTCCTCAACGAAGGCGCGGAGCGAACCGTGCTGACGGTGGCAAACACGGGCGACCGCCCAATCCAGGTCGGGAGCCACTACCACTTCTTCGAGACCAATCCGGCCCTGTCCTTCGAGCGCGAGAAGGCGCGCGGCATGCGGCTTGATATTGCGCCCGGCACGGCGGTGCGGTTCGAGCCGGGCTCCACGCGGGAGGTCGTTCTGGTGCCCTTGTCCGGAAAGCGAGAGGTCTACGGCTTCCGCCAGGGCGTGATGGGGGCATTGTGATGACGAGTGAAAGAAAGCCTGCCTCACTCCCGCGCGCAGCCTATGCCGACATGTTCGGCCCGACCAAAGGCGACAGGATCAGGCTCGCCGACACCTCGCTTGTCATTGAGGTCGAGAAGGACTTCACGACCTATGGTGAGGAAGTGAAGTTCGGCGGGGGCAAGGTCATTCGGGATGGGATGGGGCAGGGACAGACGACCCGTGCCGAGGGCGCGGTCGACACCGTCATCACTAACGCGGTCATTCTCGATCATTGGGGCATCGTCAAAGGCGACATCGGCATTCGGGGCGGACGGATCACCGGGATCGGCAAGGCTGGCAATCCGGACGTGCAGCCGAATGTCGACATCATCATCGGCCCGGGCACCGAGATCATCGCCGGCGAGGGCAAGATCGTCACGGCGGGCGGCTTCGACTCCCATATCCACTTCATCTGCCCGCAGCAGATCGAGGAGGCGCTGATGTCGGGCATCACCACGATGCTCGGCGGCGGCACGGGGCCGGCCACCGGCACCTTCGCCACCACCTGCACGCCGGGACCGTGGCATATCGCCCGCATGATCGAGGCAGCGGACGCCTTTCCCATGAACCTGGCCTTTACGGGCAAGGGCAATGCCTCGCAGCCCGGTGCACTGGAGGAGATGATCCAAGCCGGCGCCTGCGCCCTCAAGCTCCACGAAGACTGGGGCACCACGCCTGCGGCCATTGATTGCTGCCTGTCTGTGGCCGATGCCTATGATGTGCAGGTGATGATCCATACCGACACGCTCAACGAGTCCGGCTTCGTGGAGGACACGATTGCCGCCTTCAAGGGACGCACGATCCACGCCTTTCACACGGAAGGGGCGGGCGGCGGTCACGCTCCGGACATCATCAAGGTGGCCGGGCTTCCCAACGTGCTGCCGTCGTCCACAAATCCGACGCGGCCGTATACGGTCAACACCATCGACGAGCATCTCGACATGCTCATGGTCTGCCATCATCTCGACCCGTCGATCCCCGAGGATCTGGCCTTTGCCGAGAGCCGCATCCGCAAGGAGACCATCGCGGCCGAGGACATCCTTCACGACATCGGAGCGCTCTCGATGATGTCTTCCGACAGCCAGGCCATGGGCCGCGTGGGCGAGGTCATCATCCGCACCTGGCAGACCGCTCACAAGATGAAGGTGCAGCGCGGGCCGCTGCCCGGCGAAACCGGCGACAACGACAACCTGCGTGTTCGGCGCTATGTGGCGAAGTACACGATCAACCCCGCCATCGCCCACGGCGTGTCGCGGCATATCGGTTCCGTCGAGGCCGGAAAGCTCGCCGATCTCGTGGTCTGGACGCCGGCCTTCTTCGGCGTGAAGCCCGATCTCGTCATCAAGGGCGGGGCCATTGCGGCGGCACTCATGGGTGATCCGAACGCCTCCATCCCGACGCCGCAGCCGGTGCATTACCGTCCGATGTTCGGGGCCTATGGACGGGCACTGGCGGCGACCTCCCTCACATTCGTGTCCAGGGCCGCCGTCGAGAATGGGCTTGCAGGAAGGCTGGGTGTCCAAAAGCAGCTTGTCGCCGTCGAGAACGTTCGCGGCGGCATCGGCAAGAAGGACATGGTGCTGAACGGTGCCACGCCGGTGATCGAGGTCGACCCGGAGACCTATGATGTCCGCGCTGACGGCGAACTTCTGGTCTGCGAGCCGGCCACAATCCTCCCCATGGCACAACGATACTTCCTGTTCTGATCATGATCCGCGCCACATCCATCATCCGTCGCGACGCCGTCGCTTCCGACCACGTCGTCGACATCATCACCCTCGACCACGGCGACCGACACAGACGTCGCATCCTGCTGTATGCCGATGGCGGCACGGCCTTCCTGCTCGACCTCGACAGGGCCGACGTGCTGGAGGACGGAGACGCCATTCGCCTCGACAGCGGCTGGCTCGTTGAGGTGAAGGCAGCGACTGAGAAGCTCATCGAGGTCTCGACCGAAAATCCGCTCGATCTCCTCACCCTGGCTTGGCACATCGGCAACCGGCACGTGCCGGCGGAAATCAGCAGGAAGGCGATCTACATCGCCTACGATCATGTGCTGCTCGAGATGCTGCATGGGCTCGGCGCCAGGACGGAGATCGTCGAGCGTCCGTTCCGTCCGGTGCGGGGCGCTTACCATCAGCACGAGCACGGCGGCCATTCCGGCCATCCCCATGGACACGGCCATGGATGATGCGCTCCTGCTGCAAGTTGTGGAGAAAGACCAGGGCATCCTGCCGCTGTTCGCCTGGCTGTCCCCGTCCTACCCGGTCGGCTCCTATGCCTATTCCCACACGCTGGAATGGGCAGTCGAAACAGGGGACGTGGCGGACGAGGAGGCGCTCGTTGCATGGCTAGGGGATCAGATGACGTTCGGCTTCGGCCGCAACGACGCGATCCTGCTGAGCCACGCCTACCGGGCCCTGGAGGCAGGCCATGAGGCCGCGCTCGTGAACGTCAACGAATTCGCCCTAGCGCTCTCCCCCTCCGCCGAGTTGTACCTGGAGACGAGCCAGCAGGGGCGCAGCTTCCTCGACGCGACCCTCGCCGCCTGGCCTGCTCCGCGCTTGCTCGATTTGGACGGCGAGGTGGCATTCCCTATTGCCATTGGCATGGCGGCTGCGGCGCATCGCATTCCTCTGCCGCTCACCCTGAGCGCCTATCTCTTCGGGCTCGTGCAAACGCTCGTCTCGGCAGCCATTCGCCTCGCGCCCATCGGGCAGACAGCCGGCACACGTGTCTGCGCCGCGTTGACTCAGACCGTGCAGGAGGTCGCACAGGAAGCCATCGGCTTATCGCTGGATGATATCGGCGGCGCAACATTCCGGGCCGACCTCGGCTCCTTCCACCATGAAAACCAATATACGAGGCTTTTCCGCTCATGAAATCTCATACAGGACCTCTTCGCGTCGGCATCGGTGGGCCGGTTGGCTCCGGCAAAACCGCCTTGATGGAGGCGCTCTGCAAGATCTTCCGTGACCGCTACGACATCTGTGCTATCACCAACGACATCTACACCAAGGAGGACGCGCGCCTCCTGACAGTTGCCGACGCACTTCCGGTCGAACGCATCATGGGCGTGGAGACAGGCGGTTGCCCACACACGGCGATCCGGGAGGACGCGTCGATCAACCTCGCGGCCATTGCGACCATGCGCAAACGCTTTCCGAAGCTCGACATCGTTCTGGTGGAGTCCGGCGGCGACAACCTGGCGGCAACCTTCTCGCCCGAACTCGCTGATTTGACGATCTATGTCATCGATGTCGCAGGCGGCGAAAAGATCCCCCGCAAGGGCGGTCCGGGCATCACCCGTTCGGATCTTTTGGTAGTGAACAAGATCGATCTTGCGCCCTATGTCGGCGCTGATCTTGCCATCATGGAGCAGGACACGAAGCGCATGCGCGGCCAGCGCCCCTATGTCTTTAGCAACATCCGTGGCGGTATCGGCGTCGACGCCATCGCGCAATTCATTGAACGAGCCGGCGGCCTCGCCGCGGCCGCCTGACAGGAGCATCCCATGAGATTGAAGCATTCCCTTCTTGTCGTTCCCGTGATGGGGATGGCCGTGCCGGCCCTTGCCCATACGGGGGGCCATGCCGCTTCAGGTCTAGTCGACGGTTTCGCGCATCCCTTTGGGGGGCTTGACCACCTGCTGGCCATGGTAGCCGTCGGTCTCTTCGCGGCCGCGCTCGGTGGGCGGGCTCGCTGGGCCGTTCCGGCGACCTTCGCCTCCATGATGCTCGTCGGCGGCATTATAGGCTTCATGAGCATTGAAATTCCCGCCGTCGAGACGGGCATTGCCTTTTCGGTGATAGTCTTCGGCGCAGTTCTGGCTACCGGGACCCGCTGCGTCATCTCCGTTGCCATGATGCTGGCCGGAATATTTGCCATCTTCCACGGCCACGCCCATGGAGCCGAGATGCCGATGGAAGCCGCAGCAGGCCTTTATTGTCTCGGCTTTGCCTCGGCGACCATCCTTCTGCATGGGGTGGGCCTCGCAGTAGGCACTGCCCTCAGTCACCGGCAGATGATCCACCGCTGGGCAGGTGCGGGCATCAGCATTGCAGGCCTAGTTCTGTCGCTGAGTTGAGGCTGGCGATTAGCGGCGCGGGTATTCATACAAGCTACAGCCAACCGGCACAGATTACGTGAGCAATCCCGACGCAGAGGTGCACCTCTGCGTCGGAAAGTCAGCTACTGGCACACTACAGATTTTGCCCAGAGCTCCGCTCTCGGGTTGAATGCAGTCGTTAGTCAAATCGACCGCACAGGCAACCGCTTGTCGCCCACAACCGGACTTGCTGGTTTTCAGGCGGAGAACAGAGGCAAGTTGGTGCCGGAAGAGCCCTCTTTGGATCTAGAGAATGCCTGCCAGGGAATGGCTTCCGCCGAATTGGTACAAAAATTCCGGCACTTAAAGTTAGAGGCCTTGAAGAAAAAAGCTATCTATTTTCAGAGACTTAGATAATGGCGGAGGGAGCGGGACACTCTGCCAATACTGTCCGAATGCCTTAGAATCCAAGGTTTCTCCGCCTGTGCGGCCCTGGTTGACTACATGATGATGTACAATTCGAGCCGCCGGCGTCAAGTCGTGGGTGAAATTTCGCCGGGACGTTCTGGCCTTTTGTCATTTTGACATTGGCGTCGTGCGGGCCGGAAAGCCCGCCCCCAATGTCCGCGGGTCTGATCCCGAACGATGCAAGGTCCTGAGCGGCAGGCGCCCCTGTTGAGACCGCATCCTCCCCGAGGACAGGTTCGCCCAGAGTGCCTCCGGCAGATGCCCACCTTGGCTCCCGGAGTGTGGGGTGCTGCCACCACGATTGACAGCAGGGCTGGCCGGGGATCACTCTTCGAGGGTGGGGGCACGCCACAAGGACGGCTGCCATGGACACTTTCGACCACATCCTGAACTGGAAGCTGAAACAGGGCTCGCACGCGTTCCCGGGCCAGGACGGCGGCACCTGCATCAACGAAGCGGCTATCGTCGCAGCGGGTTTTCCATACCGTCGCGTCAGGTCTGTGCAGGACATGCCGGACTGCTTCTCGCGCCCGATATGTGCGCTGGCGATGCAACTGAACGATGAAGCCACCGATGAGGAGCGCCAGTCCCTGCTGCCCTTCGTCATCCGCTTGGCCTGCGCCGACATCGCAGAGGTCGAGCGAGAGCGGGATGTCTACATCACAACGCGCCTGAGATTTGGTCTTTCCGGGACCGTATCGGAATCCTAGAGGGCGCGCTGGCGATCGGGCGGCAGGCTGATGGGCCGGCGCCTGAGGAGGTGAGGACACGCATGGCTGCCGTTCAGCGGAACGCAGCAACACCCACCTCGGTGGCCGACCATCCCATGTTCGCCAAGATCAAGAGCTGGTTCGGTGCGGCGAAGACGAAGGAACCGGCGGACTGACTGTCACCGCCTTCGGTCGGCGAGCGAAAGGATCCTGGGTATGGGATGTACCCTGGGACAAGTCATGCTGAACCGGCAGGAGCGCTGATTCACTTGACCGCCGGATGGCAGGAGCGGGGTGACGTCTATGTCCAGTAACGTCATGCAGGCGATAGGCCCCGCTCCTGGTAGCCGGGGCAAATCCGAGGTGCGCGGCTTGCGCTGGCCCGGCAAACAAGCATCAAGATTCATAGGGGCATCTGCAAGAAGTCTCACCGTTGTGGAGTATAGTTTGCAGATCGTCTTGCCAGTATAGAGTGAATTCATCGCCTGGCATCGGCCAGACTGGAGTCAAGCGTGAGTCGTCAGGACGGCGAAAAATAAATATTCGCTCTGCGGCTTGACTCGATTTGCTTGGCTTTTCGATTCGCTTGATCCGGCCGACCGGTGGAAAGCGGGATTAGCATTAATCATTTCTTGCTGACCGACTCCACACGCAACACCGAATCGGCCATCACTCGGATGTTGCGACACAGTGGTGTTCACAACGACCGACAGCTTGAGCCGCCAGACCATCAGCGCTTCCGACAGGTCCTCGCAAGACCGACCTCCGGAAGCTTGCCGCGTTGGTGCTCAGGACCATCGGTGACGGGATCGGTGACGGCGCAAGAGAGCGCCTTCGGTCTCGTCGGGCTGTGATCATCCGCGACGGCGCAACCCTCTTCGAACAGGAGAAGACCGTGAACTAAGGCCAGGCAAAACAAAAGGCCCACGAAGCTGGAAACTTCGAGGGCCTTTGGAGTCACCGAGGGATCGGCGACAGGAATGTTTTGAGCGACTTCCTTATGCCATCCCGACAAGCTGTGTGTCAAGAACATCGGTTTCGGTGAACGCTCCCGTTTTGCCCTCAACATGGAGGGTGCGATGCAGCTTGCATCGTCAGGAGGCCGGCGGCTGAGACATGCCGCTCTGGCCGCGAGAAAGTTCGTGCTGGAATCCGGACGAACCGTGACACGAAAAGAGCTCTCGGCGGCGGCTCGCGATGCCGCGAAGGCACTCCGCCTGAGCGCGCCACAACGGCTGGTCCTGAGCCAGCTTGTCGTCTGCTGGGGCGAGCACGACATCGACCGGCTGCTCGTCTGGCCGTCCAACCAGCGGCTGACAACAGCCACCGGATTATCCGAGCGGTCGATCCGCAATGCCGTCCGCGCCTTGATCGAACTCCAACTGCTGCTCCCGAAGGACTCCCCGAATGGCAAGCGCTACGCCGTCCGGGACAAGCAGGGAAATGTCATTGATGCCTTCGGCTTCGATGTGACGCCGCTTTATGCGCGCCGGGGCGAGTGGGCTGCCACCACCGCCGCGCAACGGCAGATGAAGGAACTCCTGAAACGCTCCTTCGACGAAATCACAATCTGCCGTCGCGCCACGGAAGAGGCGCTGCATGCCCTTGCTCGAGACCACCAATCCGTCGATCGCGCCGATCTCGAGAAGCGTCTCGCTGTGTTGAAGGCCCGCACCCCGAAACGCTCCGGGACCACGCTACCGGCCGGGCTCGCCGATGCCTGGAGCGAGATGAGACAACTCGCTGAGGAAGCGTTTTATCAGGCAAGCTGTGACGGCACGACATTCCGGCACATTGAGGCAGAGAAAGAATCCTCTAGTGAGACTTGTTACAAGGGCGACCAGAACGACGCTGAACCAGCCGCCTACGATACGCCGCCGTCTCATCTGCCGCTGCCGGCCCTGGTCGTCGAAGCCTGCCCCGTCATCGATGGTTATGCCCATCCCATCCGGGATACGGCCGATCTCGTGGCGGCAGGAAGCTTCCTGCGCGCATGCCTGGGAACACACCCCAGCGCCTGGACGGAAGCGGTGGAGGAGCTTGGTGCTATCCGCGCCGCAACGGCCGTAATCTATGTCCTGCAACGCCACGAAGACGATGTCAGAAGCGGCAGAAACAGCATTCGAAATCCCGGAGGATACTTCCGGTCGATGGTGCGCCTGATCAAGAACGCTGAGATCGACCTTCAGGCCGAACTGCTCACCCTGCGCAGGCACAAGCTCGCTCAACAGGATGGAGGCGCCTTGCCGCGGCACGGGCGGTGCGATGCGTACCGTCCCGACCACGGGCCACAGACCGATCATCTCCCTCGCGACCGAGCGGGGACCGGCGCCAGCGGGATCTTCATGCGAAGGGCATTCGCACAGGGCAGCAGGTGCGTTGCAGTTTGAGGGGCGGCCGGGTTCATGTTAGCGGGATGATGGCGAAACCGAAGACTTTGCAGAAGGACAATCCTGATGGAAATCGGACTCTACACCTTCGGTGACGTGGGCGCCGATCCCGTGACGGGACACCGGATCGGCCCGGCCGAGCGCCTGCGCAACCTCGTGGAGGAGATCGTCCTTGCCGATCAAGTGGGCCTCGACGTGTCCGGCCTCGGTGAGCACCACCGGCCCGACTATGCCGTCTCGGCACCAGCCGTCGCGCTGGCCGCGGCGGCGACGCAGACCAAGCACATTCGCCTGACAAGTGCCGTCACGGTGCTGAGCTCCGACGACCCGGTCCGGGTGTTCCAACAGTTCGCTACCCTCGACAATCTCAGCCAGGGCCGGGCCGAGATCATGGCCGGCCGCGGCTCCTTCATCGAGTCGTTTCCGCTCTTCGGCTACGATCTCGACGATTACGACACGCTCTTTGCCGAGAAGCTGCAGCTTCTCATGCAGCTCAACGAGGGCGAGCGCATCACCTGGCCCGGCGGGCGGCATACGCCCCCGATCACGGATCGTGGTGTTTACCCACGTCCCTGTCAGGACAAGCTGCCGATCTGGATCGCCGTGGGCGGCACGCCTCAGTCCGTCGCACGGGCCGGGGTGCTCGCGCTGCCGCTTGCCCTGGCCATCATCGGCGGCGAGCCGGCCCGTTTTGCACCCCTTTTCGACCTGTACCGGCAGGCCGCCCAGCGGGCCGGCCACGATCCCGCAACCCTGAAGACATCCATCAACGTGCACGGCTTCGTCGCCGATACCACCCAGGAGGCTGCCGACACCTTCTATGCCCCGCAGGCGGAGGTGATGAACCGGATTGGGCGGGAGCGCGGCTGGCCGCCGACGAGCCGCCAGCAGTTCGACGCGGCCAGGGGACCGCGCGGTGCGCTGTTCGTCGGAAGCCCTGCCGAGGTCACGGACAAGATCCTGGCCGCGCATGAGATCTTCCGGTTCGACCGCTTCCTGATCCAGATGGCCATCGGCGTGATGGACCACGTCAAGCTGATGCGCGCAATCGAAGTCTTGGGGACGAAGGTTGCGCCGGAAGTTCGCAAGGCCGTCGCCTCAGGGTGACGGGATCCGTGGGCGGCTCTCCTGATCAGGCGGTCATCCGAGCCATGCATCAATGAAGCTTAATCATCTGGGCCCGGAGTTCTCATATCTCGGTCCTCGCGGAGAGGGACATTCAGAGTTGATGCACAAGGTGGTCATTCACAAAGCTGGCGGTTACGAGCAACTGAAGCTCGAGACCCACCCCGTGCCAAACCCGGGCGATCATCAGGTCCTGATCCGCACCGAGGCGGTGGGCGTGAACTACGCTGATATCTGCGTGCGGTGGGGCGTGTACGAGTCTGCGCGCCGGTACGTGGGCTGGCCGATCACACCGGGCTTCGAATATGTCGGTCGGGTGGAGGAGGTTGGCCGCGAGGTCGCTCATGTGAAGCCGGGCGATCCGGTGTTCGGGTTGACCTTCTTCGACGGCTATTCCACCCATGTCTGTGCCCCGGCCGAT
This sequence comes from Microvirga arabica, assembly GCF_016811235.1. Lineage (GTDB taxonomy): Bacteria > Pseudomonadota > Alphaproteobacteria > Rhizobiales > Beijerinckiaceae > Microvirga > Microvirga arabica. Next base: position 49,209 of record NZ_JAFBID010000001.1, on the reverse strand, counting down.
CTCGTCTGGCCCAAGCCCGAAGCGCTGAACTTCGAAGCCGCCGCGGGTTTCCTCGCGGTCCATCTCACGGCCTATCATGGCCTGCTGCAGAACGTGGTGATCCGGCCCGGCATGAGGGTGCTCGTGCATTCGGCCGCCGGCGGAGTCGGGTCGGCCCTCGTCCAGTTATGCAAGCTGCACGATCTGCACGTGACCGGCGTGGTGGGCGCCAGCCACAAGGTCGAGCATATGCGCCAACTCGGCGCTGACGCCGTCATCGACAAGGCCACTCAATCGCTCTGGGATGAAGCCCGGCGCCTATGCCCTGATGGCTATGACCTGGTCTTCGATGCGAACGGCCCCGAAACCCTGGCGCAGAGCTATGCGCATTTGCGCCCGACCGGGAAGCTGCTGGTCTACGGCTTTCACACCCTGCTGCCCAAGCAGGGCGGGCGCATCAATTATCTCAAGGCCGCTCTCGGCCTGCTGAGGATGCCACGGTTCAATCCCTTGACGATGACAACCGAGAACAAAGGTGTGGTGGCGTTCAATCTGTCGTTTCTGTTTGGCCGCACCGACCTTCTGCGGGCTGCCGTGAACGACCTGACAGCCTGGGTGGAACAAGGCAAAATTGCCGTGCCCAAGGTCCGTTCCTTCGCGCTGGCGGACGTGGCTCAGGCTCATCGCGCTCTGGAGTCAGGCGAGACCACGGGCAAGCTGGTCCTGCGAACAGCGCCAGCCTCATGAGCGGCGCTCTCCCCATCCCACCTGAGCTCCTTGAACAGGCTCTCGCCAGGCTCAAACGGCTCTTGCACAAAACGTCGTCTTGATCCGCAGCGATCTCAGGACTATGGCAGATCGACTGCCTGGCACTCTTGATCCTGAATCATGAGCCGGCCCGGACCCGAAGTCCTCTCAGAGACCACCCTGACGGACCAGGAGCAATACCATCGGTCAGGTCCGTGACAGGATGCGGCAACCACCGGCCGCATCCCGCCAGCCACCGGAAGCCGCGTCAGGACAACCTTAAGGGACGCACCGCCGCATCACCCGCGCGAGACGCTGCGAGAACGCCTTCGCGTCGGCCGGCAACTCCCCGTCCAGGATCCGCGCCTCGTCCAGCAGCAGGTGAGCAGCGTCCTCGCGCAGAGACTGCTGGTCCTCGCCCAGGTTGGCCAGGGCCACGACGAGGTCATGGCGTGGATTGATCTCCAGAACGGGTTTGGCCGCGGACGTCAGCTGACCCGCGCGGGCGAGAAGCCGCTCGAGCTGGCGGTCCATGCCGGTCTCAGGCGCCACGAGGCAGACGGCGCTCTCCGTCAGACGCTCGGAGGCGCGGACATCGGCCACGGCCTCGCCCAGGGTGGCCTTCACGGATTGGATGAAGCCCGTCATCGCCTCCGTGGCCGGTGCGCCCGCATTCTCCTGGGCCTCGAGCAGCGGGATCTGGGCCAGGTCGGCCCCGCCCTGGGTCACCGACTTGAACGGCTTGCCTTCGTAATCGACGCCGGCCGTGACCCAGAAACTGTCGACCGCATCGGGCAGCAGCAGCACCTCGATGCCGCGGGCCCGGAATCCTTCGAGCTGCGGCGAGGTCTCGAGCCGGGCGAGATCCGTCCCCGTCACGTAGTAGATGGCCGTCTGGTTCTCCTTAAGCGAGCCGACATAATCCTTGAGCGAGCGCCACCCGCCACCGGACGCGGTGGTCTTGAACCGGCCCAGTCCCAGCAAGGTCGAGCGCCGCTCGAAATCCTCGTAGAGCCCTTCCTTCAACACCGGGCCGAAGATCTCCCAGACCTTGGTGTAGGCTTGCGGCTCGTTCTGCGCGAGCTTCTCGAGTTCGCTGAGCACGCGGCTGGTCACGCCCTTCTTGATGGCAGCGAGAAGCGGGCTCTCCTGGATCATCTCGCGCGAGACGTTGAGCGGCAGGTCGGCCGAGTCGACCAGTCCGCGCACGAAGCGCAGGTAACGCGGCAGGAGCTCTGCCTCGTCGGTGATGAAGACCCGCTTCACATAGAGCTTCATCCGCCCGTGCCGGTCGGGATCGAACAGGTCGAATGGCGTGGAGCCCGGCACGAAGGCCAGCGCCGTGTATTCGTGGCGGCCTTCGGCCCGGAAATGCACCGTCAGCGCCGGCTCGTCGAACTGGCCGGCCACGCTGCGGTAGAAGTCGGTGTAGTCCTCAGGGGTGATCTCGGAGCGCGGCTTCACCCACAGAGCAGCGCCGTCGGCGACCTCCTGCGGCTCCGCTCCGGGCTTCTCGACAAGGGAGATGGGTACCGGAACATGGCCCGACTGCTCCTTCACGATGCGCTCGAGCCGGTAGCGCTCGGTGTAGGAGGCAGCATCCTCCATCAGGTGGAGGATCACCCGGGTGCCGCGGGCCGGGGCCTCGTCGACGGCTGCGGGAGCCACCGTGTAGGATCCCTTGCCGTCGGACGACCAGATCGTGGCCTCGTCGCTGCCGGCCCGGCGTGAGACGACATCGACCCGGTCGGCCACCATGAAGGCCGAGTAGAAGCCAACGCCGAACTGCCCGATGAGCTGAGCCCCTTCGCCGCCCTGGGCGGCCTGGATCCGGTCCATGAAGGCCCTGGTGCCCGAGCGCGCAATGGTGCCGAGCGCCTCGATCATCTCATCCCGGCTCATGCCGATGCCGTTGTCCTCGACGGTCAGGCGGCGGTTGTCGGCATTGATCAGCAGCGTGATCCGGGCTTTGGGATCATCGCCGAGCAGGGCGGGGTGGGAGATCGCCTCATAGCGCAGCTTCTCGCAGGCATCGGCCGCGTTCGAGATCAGTTCACGCAGGAAGACGTCCTTATCGGAATAGACCGAGTGCACCATCAGGTGCAGCAGCTTGGCGACATCGGCCTCGAACGTGTGGTTCTCTGGGGCGGGAGTGGTGTCAGCAGTCGTCATGGCGTGGGATGAACCTTGTTGCTCCGGCGGGCGATGAGATGGCCGTGAACGGTCAAGATTTCAAGTCTCCGGGTCAACCCGGATGGGCCAGCACCTCTGAGATGGTGGGCGCCGGCTAGCGTGCCGACCGGAACCGCTCGAAGGCGGTGATTCTCTGGCTGAAGGGCTCAACCTCGCGCCGGTAAACCTCGCGCCGCAGAAACGTGAGTTCGGCCTCAAAGGCCTCCTCGTCGACCTCCACCCACCAAGCCTTCGGTCGGCCGTCGGTGCCGTCGTTCCAGCGGTACCCGCGTGCCTTCAGCACATCCTTCATATCGAACGGACTGCCCTCGGCCCAGATGCGCACGAGCGCCTTTCGCGCCGAGGTCAGCAGATGCTCGAAGGGAAACCCAGCCCCGGAGGGGAGGGGGGAGGCCAGCACCTCGAGCAGGGCATGGCAGTCCTCGACGGCCCGGTGCCCCTGGTGGAACCAGCCGCACTGGGTCAGGAGGTACCCGAGCTTCGATCCTTCAAAGCCTAACCCGCTCCAGGCGATCTCGGAATGGGAGCAGGCCCAGGCCTTGAGCTGGAAGTCCTTCGACAGGCGCTCACAGAAGGGGCGATCGAAGCGGGCATTGTGCGCGATGATGAGATCTGCCGCTTCTATGAACCGCTCGACCGCCGCAAGATCAAGCACTTGGCCCGCAACCATTTCGGGCGTGATCCCGGTCAGGCGGGTGATCTCCGGGCCGATGGGCACGCTCGGCTCGCGCAAACCGTTGAACGTGCCGATCACCTCACCGATCCGGCCGTCCTCATCATACAGAAAGGCCACCATGCCGAGTTCGATCACCTCGTCCCGGGTGTGATCCAGGCCTGTGGTTTCGGTGTCGACGATGACGGCGATCTTCTCGTCCTGGCGACGCACACCCGAGACCACGATCGGACGGGGCTGCAAGCGGCGGAGGACACGGTAGTCGCCGGTGGCCTCCAGCATCCGGGCGGCGGTCTCATGATCGGGGGCTTTAAAGGACTCGCTGCGTTGCCTCGCCTTAATGACAATTTCATTGGCGGGGCTGGTCTCGATAGGACCCGGCGGTGCGTCGTAGTCCAAGAAAAGATCAGCCTGCCCTCGCATTCCCGCACCTTCCGCCCCGCCGATGGGCCAGGCGCACGCATGAGCCTGGCGGGGCAGACTAGCGGGATGCAGGTCGCCAGATCGTTAATGCGCGTGTGCCCGGTGGAGGCGCGCTGTTGAGAGCCCAGGGTCCGCCAAGTGCCAATTCGTCTTGTCGGTTATCAGTAACCTGATGCCAATATTCTGGGGGCTCCACAATACGGCCCGAGGTCCGTCAGGGTGACAGTGGCCCAACATATTCTTGGTACAGCCCGCAAGGTGCTCTCATCCGCTCTCGAGGGGAACTGCCGGGCTCTTCCGTGATCCACCTCAACGTATGCTCATTTCAACGTGTGGCGTTGTATCGCAACGGGCGGCGACCTTGAGGGACTGGGTCAGCCGCTTCAGCGTCGGATCATCAACCTCGCTTGTTACGGTCAGTCCCTTGTCCCGCTGGAACGCTTCGATGGCACGCCGCGTGCCTGGTCCAACGACCCTGTCAGCCGTCAAATTTCATAGCCGAGTTTCGGCAATGCTTTTTGAGCCGTGGCCGCAATCGCCTGTTTGGGATCAGGTGCCTTGCTCCCCACCGATCCCGTGGTGGAAACATCCCCATGCGCTTGAGATGCACGGTTGATCGCATCGCTTAGTTCCGGTTGCGCAAGCACGCGTTCGGACTGAGCCTGGCCACGGATATCCATGAGCCACCTGAGTTCTTCGCGGACGGCAGGAAGTTGAGCCTGCAACCGCTTCCACTCGCCGATTGTCGCCAGAGCCCGAGCCTGCTCCGACAGGAGGTCCAATTGGATCTGGCCGAGATTGGCCACTTGTGCACGCAGCCCACGCGCATGACTGCCGGCCGGGAAGGCACTTGTCAGAGTGGGCAGTTGCTCTTCGGGGGCCTCGCCACTATCAAGCAGATCCAGCATACGTCCCGGATGGCCTCGTGGCGGAGTGGTTACGCAGAGGACTGCAAATCCTTGCACCCCGGTTCGATTCCGGGCGAGGCCTCCACCTTCAGGACGAGCACCTGACACTCCGGCGATCATGGCGCGAAGTGAGGTGCGCTGAGATGTCCGCTTCCACCTCGATCTTGTATCGGGCTCCCCGCGTCGGCATATAAGGGACGGTTGAAGCAGAGCTTCTCAAAGAGGGGGATATGGACCCGCGCTATCCGCACCATTCGGGCGTCAAATTGATCCGGATGCCCCGCTGGGCCGCCGTTCTGGTGCTGATTGCCGCCGTCTCGCTGGGCCTCTTGCTGATGGTTCTGGCCGCCGGGCTCGCGCTGATCCTCATCCCTGCGGCCATCATCACCGTCATGATCCTGCGGTGGCGGCTTCGCCGCAGGATGGCGCAAGCGCCCCGAGCAGGGGAGATTATCGACGTCGAGTACCGCATCGTCGAGCGGGAGCGGTAATCGTCTTTTCCTGGACAGAATGGCTCGGGGCGCTGTCCAGGACCGGGAGCAGGGCGCCGTTAACCCGCTCAGCCGAATGTGCCGTCCGGCTCTTGTTTTCAGGGGCATGCAGTCCGATTTCATCGGGCCCAGACGGTGAAATCGATCCGATGACAGTTCATTTTCCCTTCGACAACACCTACACCCGCCTGCCGGAGCGCTTCTTCGCGCGCTTAACGCCGACCTCAGTTACGGCTCCGAGGCTCATCCGGCTGAACCGGGATCTCGCACTGCAACTCTGCCTTGATCCGGATCGCCTCTCCGGTCCCGAAGGGGTTACGCTTCTGTCCGGCAACCGCGTTCCGGATGCGGCAGAGCCCATTGCCATGGCCTATGCCGGGCACCAGTTCGGGCAGTTCGTGCCGCAACTCGGCGACGGCCGGGCCATCCTCCTCGGCGAAGTGGTTGATCAAAACGGTATCCGCCGCGACATTCAGCTCAAGGGTTCAGGGCCGACGCCGTTCTCGCGCCGTGGCGATGGACGGGCAGCGCTGGGGCCTGTCCTGCGTGAGTATCTCGTCAGCGAGGCGATGGCCGCGCTGGGGCTGCCGACAACGCGTGCGCTTGCCGCGGTGTTGACCGGGGAGACCGTTGTCCGGGAGACGCCACTTCCCGGCGCCGTTCTCACCCGGGTGGCGTCAAGCCATGTTCGGGTCGGCACGTTCCAGTTCTTCGCAGCGCGGCAGGATGTGGAGGGGCTGCGGCTTCTCGCGGACTACGTTATTGGCCGGCACTACCCACAGGCCGCCGAGAGCGACAGACCGTATCACGCGCTCCTGGATCAGGTGATCGCCGCCCAGGCAGACCTCATTGCCCGCTGGCTGCACATCGGCTTCATCCACGGGGTGATGAACACCGACAACATGTCCATCGCCGGGGAGACGATTGACTATGGCCCGTGCGCCTTCATGGATGCCTACGATCCGGCGACAGTCTTCAGCTCGATCGATCGGCAGGGCCGCTATGCCTATGGCAACCAGCCGCGCATCGGCCTCTGGAACCTGACGCGGCTTGCCGAGGCGCTTCTGCCGCTCCTGTCCGAGGACCAGGAGAAGGCCGTGAGTGAAGCGAGCGAGGCGCTCGAGGCGTTCTCGAGTAAGTTCGAGGTGGCCTATCACGCGGGGCTCAGACGCAAGCTCGGGCTGCTGACGGAGCGTGAAGACGATCCAACGCTTGCTGGGGATCTTCTGAAGGCCATGGCCGAGAACCAGGCCGACTTCACCCTGACCTTCCGGCGCTTAAGCGATGCCGCTGCCGGATCCGAAGCGGACGAGGCCGTCCGAAACCTCTTCATCAATCCGCTTGCTTACGATGCCTGGGCTGCCCGCTGGCGCGAGCGGCTGACCCAGGAGCCGCAGGACGCTGCAACCCGCCGGGCTGCCATGCGCGCCGTCAATCCAGCCTTTATCCCGCGCAATCATCGCGTGGAGGCCGTGATCCAAGCTGCGGTGGAGCGGGACGACTTTGGTCCCTTCGAGGAGCTTCTGATGGTTCTCTCGCAGCCCTATGAGGATCAGCCGGCGTTTGCGCACTACGCCGAACCGCCGGAGCCGCACCAGCGCGTCTATCGGACCTTCTGCGGGACCTGAGGCGGCAAAGGGCCTGCGCCGCGGGGAGCAGCCTTTGCCAGGTCGCCGATCCGGACCACGGATGCCACCGCAACCGGTGCTTCGTCCGCGAGACGCATCAGGCCGTCCTGGGACCGAAGCGCCTTGGATGCATCGCGAGACGGCGAGGGGAGATCAGGCCGACGCCACCAAGGGGAGCCCAGCGCATCCATCGGGTTTGAGACCCCCAGTGCCATTGGGCATGTGGGGTCAGGCCGAAGCGTCGGCCCTGCTCACCGACATCGACGCCGATCGGCACATCAAGGACGTCCTGACCCTCCCAGTCATGGCTATGGTACCGGATCTCCCGTCCGCAGTAAGGGCAACGTGACGCGAGGACCTTCCTGAACCGCCATGGACTGTCGGCAAGGTCGGGCAGAACCGCTCGCGCCCTGGCATAAGCGTCGCCATAACCGTGCATCGTCTGGACCGCCTCGAGGTCGAGCGGCATCCTCCGTAGCGTTTCTGCCCTGTAGGCAAGGAGGACAGTCTTTCGGCAGGTGCGATGCCAGCACTGGTCTTTGCGGAGAACCAGCATGAGGATCCCGTGCCGGCCGTTCCCAGACCAATGCAGTTGGCCGCTGAGCGCGCCGGAGACAAACTCAGGTATGCTCAGAGACAAGCCATCGATCTGCACCTGCGCCTCCGGCTGGCCGTGCTGATCGTTCCCGACCGTGGTTTTGAAGGCTGGCAAATGTGAGTCGGGCTCGCGCCAGTAGTGATGCATGGCCGCGGGCTCGTGAGCAACCAGCCAGAGGGCGCGAATGCCGGAAGCGGCATAGCGCTCCTGCCGTTGGCGGTAAGCTTCCTCGCCTTGGAGCTGAACCTGGGCCTCGACGGCGACGGTCCAGGCTTTCCCTGGCCGCCGGCACAGGACATCTGCCCGCCAGTCGCGGCCATCGGGCGTGGTTCCGGATTGCTCCGGGAGAGCCTCCCAGCCTGCGGCCCGGGCTCCAAGCAAGCTTTGAGCCTTGATGGAGAGATGGAGGTCGCTCTCCTTGGCCCCTGCAGACGTTTGCCCGGGAGGATGAGCGAAGAATCGTGTTCCGAGGCGTGAGACCTTGGGAATAGCCCGTCCTTTCCCATGAGGCATCCACACGTCGCGGTTACGCGTGGATCTCAGGTTCTCCCATTCGTGGTCGGACAGCAGAGGTGCAACGAGCGGCTCCCCCGAGTGGGTATAGGCGAGCAGTGGCATGACGCGGCTTGTATCACCTCAGGGAAATCGCAGGGCGTCGGCAGCAGGCTGGTACCGGCCTCGGGCGTCCGCTCGACCTTCTGCCGGACAAGTCTTGAAGGCTGGATCCGTTCAAGTGGTGGCCAGCCACTCCTGCAGCTTCGTCCAGCGCTTCTTCATCTGACCACCTCTGACTGCCATTGCCACCGCCTTCTTTTGCCCCACCAGCACGACCAGCCGCTTGCCTCGCGTCACACCCGTGTAGAGCAGGTTGCGGGCCAGCATCGTGAAGTGCTGCGTCACCACCGGGATGATCACGGCGGGATACTCCGAGCCCTGTGATTTATGAATGGTCGTCGCATAGGCAGGGACGAGCGTGTCAAGTTCACCGAAAGGGTACGAGACCTCCCGCCCATCAAAGGAGGCGATCAGCGCTCCATCCTCATCGTCGATCCGCACCACTGTGCCGAGATCCCCGTTGAAGACCTCTCGATCATAGTCGTTCTGGGTCTCCATCACCCGGTCACCCGGCGAGAAGCGCCACCCGAACCGTTCCACCTTGGCGGGAGGATCGGGGTTGAGCACCTCCTGAAGCTGGATGTTGAGGTTGCGGGCGCCGAGCACACCCCGGTTCATCGGGCAGAGCACCTGAATGTCCTTCATCGGATCGAGCCCGAACCGGCGCGGCATGCGCTCCTTGATCATCTGGATGATCTTCGGCACGCCCTCCTCGGGATCGGCGATCTCGACGAAGTAAAAGTCGCTCTCTTCGCCGGCCTTGGGCGGCTCAGGCATCCGGCCCTTGTTGATCCGGTGCGCGTTCACCACGATCCGGCTTTCCGCCGCCTGCCGGAACACCTCGGTCAACCGAGCGACCGGAATGCGCTCCGAGGCGATGATGTCGGCCAGCACCTGCCCGGATCCAACCGAGGGCAGCTGGTCCACGTCACCCACCAGCAGCAGGCCCGCTGGGGCAGGAATGGCCTTGGTCAGCGCATTCATCAGCGGTACATCCACCATCGAGGTCTCGTCCACCACCAGGAGATCGCAGTCGAGCGGGTTTTCCTCGTTCTTCGAGAAACCGCCGTGCTTCGGGTCGATCTCCAGCAGGCGGTGGATGGTCTTGGCCTCCAACCCGGTCTGCTCGGTCATGCGCTTGGCCGCGCGCCCCGTGGGCGCGGCCAGCGCTACTCTGACGCCCTTGGCCACCAGCAGGCGCAGGATGGTGTCGAGCAGGGTCGTCTTGCCGACACCAGGGCCGCCGGTCACCACCGCCACCTTGGAGCCGAGCACCAGCTTGAGCGCCTCGCGCTGCGAGGCCGCCAGGGTCTTGCCCGTGCGGCCCTCCACCCAGGGAATGGCCTTGTCGAGGTCGATCTCCGGCCAAGGCGCCGGGCCGGAGGCCCGTTCCAGCAGCCGGGCAGCGATGGCCTGCTCGGACAGATAGAGGCCCTTGAGAAACAGGCAGGTCTCGTCCCTGATCGTGTCCGAGACGATCTCCCCTTTGGCCAGTTCCTCGACGATGGCCGTGCGGATCAGTTCTCCGTCCACTTCAAGCAACTGTTCGGCGAGTCGGGTGAGCGCCTCCACGGGCAGGGCGCAATGACCCTCGTCGGTGGCTGTCTGCAGCGCGAACGAAATGCCCGCCCGGATGCGCTGCGGCGCCGTCTTCTCCATGCCGAGCTTGGCCGCAATGGCATCCGCCGTCCGAAAGCCGATGCCGCGGACGTCCTTCGCCAGTCGATATGGGTCCTCGGTCATGACCTGAACGGACTCATAGCCGTAGGTCTTGAAGATGCGCACTGCCCGAGCAGTACCTACCCCGTGCGCGTGCAGGAAGATCATGATCTCCCGCACGGCCTTCTGCTCGGCCCAGCCCGCCACGATGCGTGAGGCACGCATGGGGCCGATGCCGGGTACCTCGGTCAGGCGCTCGGGGGCGGCCTCGATGACCTCGAAGGTGTTTTCGCCGAAAGCCGCCACGATGCGCTTGGCCATGGCGGGTCCGATGCCGCGCATCTGGCCTGAGGCCAGGTACTTCTCGATGCCCTCAGCGCCGGTCGGCGGCGTGGTCTTGAGAACCTCAGCCTTGAACTGAAGACCATGAGTGCGGTCGCTGATCCACAGGCCACTGGCCGTGATCCACTCGCCGGCCGACACCGCCGGGGTATGGCCCACGACGGTGATGAGATCACGCTTACCCCGGGCATGGACTTTCAGGACCGCAAAGCCGTTTTCGGGATTGTGAAAGGTGATGCGCTCGATTGAGCCTGCGAGGGTCTCGAGTGCCGGCCTCTGATCCACTTGTGAGGGTCGAATCATCTGGTTCATGGTGCCTGCCGGGAATCGTACCCGGCCTCTCCGACTGTATCGCTGGATGGCACCACTGACGAGGATGCTCTCCTTTCCGAATGGAGAATGTTCTCTGTTTGTTTCGGGGCTTTTTTGCGGCGATTCGGCTTCATGCCAGCGTCATCGCTGGGAAATCCCGAAACTGCCTGCAATGTTGGACGGACAAGGGCGGAAGCCGGGCGCAGGGAGGGTTCTGCCCGGTATCCACAGACAAAAAATAAGATGGTTAACGGGGGCCTAACGCCGCTGTACCCAAGGTCTGGATGCGGATCAGGAGGCCAAAATGGAGAACGGAACGGACGGCGGGCGAGCGTTAGCAACGAGCGATGCCGAACTCCTGCGCCGGATCGGACAAGATCTCCGCTCGATCTACGCCGAGGTCATCAGGCAGCCGCTCCCTCCGCGCATTCAGGCAACTCTGGCTCTGATTGATCGCGAGCAGAGGCTGACGGAACAGCCGCGTCGCGCACTGCCGTACTGAAATCCGCCTGGACCTTCATGGCAGCGGACCAAACCATGAGGTCAAGCCTGCGGCAGCAACCGAGCTTGTGGTTCGGGGGCACTCATCAGGCAGAGGGCTGTCCGAGCAGGCGCATGTTGGATCTGACCGCTTCAGGATCCGGACGCGCGGGCGCGCGCTGAACCAGCTCAAGCCGCCTTCACGTTGATCGCCGCTTCGGCAAGTTGGGTCAGAAGCTCGTCGGTCTTCTTTTCCTCTTGAAGCGTCTGCTCGAGCAGTTTGACCGCCTTCTTCATGCCGAGCTGTCCGGCCCAGGTCCTGAGTGTGCCGTAGCGCGAGATCTCGTAATGCTCGACCGACTGTTGAGCGGCGATGAGAGCAGCGTCGAGAGCCTCAGAGTCTTTGAAGTCCTGCATGAGCTCCTTGCTTTCCTCAACGAGCCCCTGAATGGCCTCACACGTTTTGCCCCGCGCGGGCTTCTCCAGCATTTCGAACACCTGCTCCAGGCGTTCGATCTGAACCTCCGTCTCGTCACGATGCTTTTCGAGAGCCTGGCGGAGCTGATCCGATTCCGCGGCTTTCGCCATTTTCGGCAGGGCTCTCAGAATCTGCTTCTCGGCGTGATACACATCTTTCAGGGTATCCAGGAAAAGATCATCGAGGGTTTTCTGCTTCGCCGGCATGGGGATCTCCTTACAGGTAATTCCCACCAACTGATCTCCTTGCCGCCTGTTCCCGAGCCTTGTCCCGCATCATGGAGGTCGCCGCAAAGCCCCGACAATCGGCCCCATGGGCAGGAGCGAGTCCATGCGTTCCAGTGCAGGCGCGTAGAGGCTGGAAACGCTGCCGTCCAGGAACAAGGCATTGGCGCAGCCCAGGTGATCGCGGAACAATCGGGCGAACGCGCTGAACGTGACAGGATCGTCTGATATCGCGAACACGACCGTGTGCTGGTCTTTCACTCCGATGCCGTTGCGGATCTTCAAGGACGTGCTCTGCTCCGAAAACCTGGGATGAATGCGCCCATTGATGACGAGCATCGGGCCCGATTGTGTCGCGTGATCCGGCCTGATCTTCCGCTTGAGACAAGTATCCGTCTCCAACACGCCGGCTCGATTGCCTTTGACATAGAAGACTCCGTTGGGCTTGAGGTGGAAGTTCCCGGGGCCGCTCCTGGTGTTGGCCGCCTTCAGCTCCTTGCCGTTCTCGACGTAAAGTCCCACCGGCGAACGATCCTCGTGGTACATGCCCGCATTCATCGCGAGGGCGAGGCGTGAACCCTCCGGCGTGTCTTTCAAGCGGCTGAACGAGCCGAGCACATCCCCGTCCGGCCCGCGCCAGAACAGCCTCACGTCGTACCGGCGCAGATCCACTGTACAGACCACGAAGGCGCTGTCCGCAAACCGCACCGGCCGGCACGGATCAGGATCGGGTTGCGCTGCTGACCGTTCGGCAAACAGCCCAAGGGACACGAGAATCCCGGACAGCAGGATAAGGGCCCGGCACGACACCCGGCTCAGGCTGAAGCTGATCGCTTTCATTCGTTTCTGAGACTCTTTTCCTGCCGCTTGCGGGCCAATCAATCCTGGTTCCGGGACAACATGGATCAATGCACTTCAGGCGCAAGACTCAGTGCGTGAGGTACCGTTCCCGCAGGTGAGCGCGGAAGACCTCCGCCGTCAGCGGCTGCCCGGTTGCGGCAGCCACAAGCTGGTCGGTGGCCATCAGGCTGCCTTTCGCATGGACCTTGGCGCGCAGCCAGTTCCGAAGCGGCGCGAAATCACCCTTCGCCAGGCCTGGGAGGATGTCCGCATCCGTCTGGCAGGCAGCCCTGAAGAGTTGAGCCGCCGTCATGGCCCCGAGCGTGTAGGTCGGGAAGTATCCCCACGCGCCACCAGGCCAGTGGATATCCTGCAGGCAGCCCAGGCTGTCATCGGGCACCGTGAGGCCGAGAAGCTTTTTGATCTCCTCGTTGAAAGCGGACGGCAGGTCCTCGATCGGGAGGTTGCCGGCGATCAGCGCCTTCTCGAGTTTGTAGCGGACCAGGATGTGGGCCGGATAGGTGATCTCGTCGGCATCCACGCGGATAAAGCCCGGCTCCACCCTGGTCAGGATCCGATGGAGGTTCTCCGGGCTCCAGGCTGGGCCCTCTCCCTGGAACGTCTCCCGCACGAGGGGAGCAAGATACGTGACGAACTCCCGGCTCCGGCAGGCCTGCATCTCGATAAGCAGCGACTGGCTCTCGTGCAGGCTCATGCCACGCGCAAGCCCGACCGGCTGACGGCGCCACGTTTCCGGGCGGCCCTGCTCATAGAGAGCGTGACCGGTTTCATGAAGCACCCCCATGAGCGCGCTCATGAAGTTTGCCTCGCTGTAGCGGGTGGTGATCCGGACGTCGCCCGTGGATCCTCCGCAAAAGGGGTGCAGGCTCACGTCGAGCCGGCCCTGGTTGAAATCAAACCCCACGGCCTTCATCAACTGCTCGCCGATGCGTCGTTGATCATCGACAGGGAAGGGGCCGTTGAGCGGCTGGATGGCAGGAAGTTCCTTTTGGCGCTCCTGCGCCTCCTGGATCAGGCCCGGCAGCTCGGCGCCAAGTTCTGTAAAGAGTGGATCTATTGTTTCCTGGCGCAGACCGGGATCGTAGCTGTCGAGCAGTGCATCATAGGGGGATAGTCCCAACGCCTCGCCCTTGGCCTGGCCGATCTGCCGCTGGAAGGAGAGCACCTGCGCCAAGTGCGGGAGAAGGAGGGCGAAATCCCCGTTTTGTCTCGCCTCTCGCCAGACCAATTCCGCCTTCGACACGGCTTTCGAGCTGGCCTCGACGAGATCCGCTGGAACGGCGGAACCATGGAGATAGATCCGGCGCATCTCACGCAGGTTAGCGCGTTGCCAATCATCGAGCTGCCCGCTGTCTTGATCCGCCTGGGCCAGCAGCTCGCCCGTGTCAGGTGCGGTGAGCAGTTCATGGGCAAGACCCTTGAGCGTCGCGAGCTGGTCCGAACGACCGTCGGCAGCTCCCTCCGGCATCATGGTCTCCGTGTCCCATTGCAGAATACCGATCGCGTCTTCGATCGAGCTGATGCGTGCGAAACGTTCTTCCAGCAAGTGGTAGATCTGCATTTTGGTGTAAACTCCGTCCTTGGCGCTGACCCCGCCAGCTTTGCAGAAGCTAAGTGGTCCTGCAGTCAGCCAGGGATAGCACAAGGGCTGTTACAGACTTGTAGGACTTGTGGTTCTGGAATGCCCTTAGTCCGGCTGCTTGTGGATCGGGTCGACCCAGTAAACCTCCTCCGGCTTTTCGACAGGATCGACGTCGGTGATGTTCACGACGACGGCCTCGTTATCGCTGCGCACGAGAACGCATTCGAGGGGCTCATCCGGACTGGCGTTGATCTCCTGATGAGGCACGAAGGGCGGCACATAGATGAAGTCGCCAGGTCCAGCCTCCGCAACGAACTCCAACCGCTCACCCCATCGCATACGAGCCTTGCCCCGTACAACATAGATGACGCTCTCCAACTCACCGTGGTGGTGCACTCCAGTCTTGGCGTTCGGCTGGATCGAAACGGTGCCCGCCCAGATCTTCTGTGCTCCAACCCGCGCATGGTTGATCGCAGCCTGCCGAAACATGCCCGGAGTCTGAGCGGTATTTGGATCGAGGCGGTCACCCTTGATCACTTGAACGCCGTGGTGCTTCCAATGCTCGTGCTGATCATCGGCGTTGTCTTGGTCATCGTCTGTCATGGTGCCCTCCGAGACGATTGGCTTCCATCCAGGTTCTGGGACAGCCCCACAGTTGCAGCAGTTAGATGGCTCGACGAGTGAACCCTGGACCCCATCTTAATGGGATGGCCGCTCGAGTGTTCCCCTCCAGCCGCTCGCTGCGTGAGCGGGTTGGTGCCTTGCGTCACCTTCCGTCTCTGTTCCGTCTGGTTTGGCAGGCCAGCCCTGCTCTTACAGCGGCAAGTCTCGGGCTGCGGCTGATCCGCTCAGTCCTGCCCATTATGCTGCTTTATATCGGCAAGCTCATTATTGATGAGGTGGTGGCCCAGACACAGCTCGCCTCACCAGGGTGGAGCCTTAGCGACTGGATCAGGAGCGGCCGACTTCATTTTCTTGGTGAGCTGCTCGTTTTGGAGCTGGCCCTCGCTATCGTCGCTGATCTCTTAGGGCGGGCTAGCTCCCTCGTCGACAGCCTCTTATCCGAGCGCTACAGCAACTTCGCCAGTGTGCGTCTGATGGAGCATGCGACGACTCTGGATCTTGAGCAGTTCGAGAGCAGTGATCAGCAGGATCGACTGGAACGGGCTCGCCGTCAGGTCACCGGGCGAACCACTCTCTTGACCCAGATCTTCGGGCAGGCACAGGATGGGCTCACCGTCCTTTCACTCGCTGCCGGCCTGCTCGCCTATGCGCCGTGGCTCATCGTCCTGATCATCCTTGCTCTCCTGCCAGCCTTTGTCGGCGAGGTGCATTTCAACGCGCAGGGCTATCGCCTCAACTACTTCCGGACCCCGGAGCGGCGTCAGCTCGATTACATCCGTTATCTCGGCTCGAGCGTCGAGACCGCGAAGGAGATTAAGCTTTTTGGCCTCAACTCCTTTCTGGTCGAGCGCTTCAGAGGCTTTGCTGATCGGATGTATGCGGACAACCGGCGGCTAGCGATCCGCCGGGCCGCATGGGGCACGCTCTTCGCCGCGCTTGCGTCATGCGCCTATTACCTGGCCTATGCTCTGATCGTGTGGCGAACCGTCCGGGGCGAGTTCAGCATCGGTGACTTGACGTTTCTGTCCGGCTCCTTCCTGCGGCTGCGGGGGCTGCTCGAGGGATTGCTTCTGGGGTTTTCACAGATCGCCGGGCAGGCGCTGTACCTGGAGGATCTGTTCTCATTCTTCGATGTCCGTCCAAGCATCGGGTCACCGGCAAATCCACGACCCTTTCCACAGCCGCTGCGGTCGGGGATCGTGTTTGAGAACGTAGGCTTCCGGTATCCAGATTCAGATCGCTGGGCCGTCCGTCACCTGAGCTTGACGCTGACAGCCGGTGAGGTCGTAGCTTTGGTTGGGGAGAACGGAGCCGGCAAAACCACGATCGTGAAGCTCCTTGCCCGGCTCTACGATCCGACAGAGGGACGGATCCTTCTCGATGGCTATGACCTGCGTGAATATGATCTGGCCGACCTGAGGCGCCACATTGGCGTGATCTTTCAGGATTTCGTGCGGTTTCACTTCACGGCCGGCGAGAACATCGGAGCAGGTTGCATCGAGGCTACCGATGATCGCAGCCGGATTCAGCAGGCGGCAGAGCGCAGTCTCGCCGATCAAATCATCCAACGCCTACCCCAAGGATATGACCAGCCGCTTGGCAAGCGGTTCCACCGGGGGGCGGATCTCTCCGGAGGTGAATGGCAGAAGATCGCCATCGCGCGCGCCTACATGCGGGATGCGGAGGTGCTCATCCTGGATGAGCCGACCGCCGCTCTCGACGCCCGCTCGGAGTACGAGGTTTTCCAGCGATTCCGGGATCTGAGTTTGGGCAAGACCGCCATTCTGATCTCGCACCGGTTCTCGACCGTGCGGATGGCCGACCGCATCCTTGTCCTCGAGAATGGGCAGGTCGTGGAGGCTGGCTCACACGAACAGCTCGTTGCATCAGGCGGTCGCTACGCCGAACTGTTCGAATTGCAGGCGTCGGGCTATCGATGAGGGCACCCTGAAATTATGAGATCTGGCTTGTTCGGGGTCATGGAAGGCAGATTGTCTACAAGCCTGCGATCTGGGCTATCCACCCAGCAGAGCCTGTCCAGTTGATAGATTCAGCTTCATTCCGGTGAGGGGCCCCGTTGAACATGCGACTTGGAATTCTCCTGAAGCCCTGCTCGATCAATCTGTGCTTTCCGCCTTTTGCTGCGATGGGTTACAGTGGCTGTGCCATCTCGACCCGACAGGAGCCCGCATGAAGAAGGCGCGCAAGCTCTATGAAAGTCCAAGCGGTGACCGCTGGTATCTGATCCGAGATCCTTCAGGGGCTTTGTTCGTCCGCCACGAAGCCAATGTCGCTTCCGGAGGGCAGGTGGAACATGAAGATATCGCGGCTTTCCTGGGGCGGGGCGCAGGGCCGGAACAGCAGGAACTGCTGCGTCTGATCGGCACCCTCGTCGAGGAGCACCCCGCAAACGTGTAACCCGGTTTACGAAAGCGGCGGCCCGACGAGTTCTATCCCGAATTGACGGCAGGCACGCGCAAGGGCCTCAGCTTGCTCAGGCGTCGGTGGACCGGATGGATCAGGCAGCCCCTGCCGTTCAGCAGGACGGCCAAAGGCGCGGATGAAGGTTTCGAATTCGCCTCGGGTGATGGTGAGCATGCGGGCCTCAGCCGACTCCACCCTGTAAGTGTGAGGAATGCCTTTGGGAGTGAGCAGCGTTTCTCCAGTGCTGGCGCGGTGCTCCTGATCTCCGACCCGGTAGCGCACCTCACCTTCAAGCACGTGGAAGATTTCATCCTCGTCATGATGGATATGCAGCGGCGGAGAGTCCCCCTGTGAGGCTCGGTGCTCAAGCACCGAGATGCCGTCCGAACCATCCCGTGACGAGATGCGGATCGTGACGTAGGTATTGAGGAACCAGAGGCTTCGATGATCTGTGGCAGCGCCGTTCATGCCTGTGCTCTCCCGCAACATATTGGAGAGCCGAGCGTACCGGTACTTTGATGATGAACAAGAGGAATTCCGGAGATCAGCCGGTGCGCTGCTTCCGGTACGAGTTCTTGACGGCGATCTTGCCATTGCGGAAGGTGACGACATCGCAGCCTTGAACCTCCACATGAGCACCGTCAGGCCCGGTGGCCGTGAACACCCACTCGGAGACGCCCCGATCTCCAGCAATGAAGTGCTTAGGATTATTCCACCGGGCATCCGGAAAGGTTGCAAAGACCTCCTCAATTCCACGGCGGACTGCAGCCTGACCTGTAAAGATCGTCCCCTTCACGTCAGGACCACGGCTGGCCTCGAACACGCAGTCCTCCGGCATCATCGACAGGATCGCATCCAGGTCATGCCGGTTCCAGGCTGCCGCAAATTCCTCAAGGACGGAAATGGAAACAGCGTCTGCCATCAGGTCTCCCCTCCTGGCTCGTGAGATGCACCGGGTCAGTAGACGATGCTGCGGTCGCACTCCATCACCAGCCGCACCAGCATAGGCGGGCCAGCCTTCTCGTGAGGGACACCTTGAAGGTCCGCATCGCTGACGCCCCGCGCGGCACAGGATCCAGCCGAGAGATACAGCCGGCCACCTCCGGCGATCACCTTGTCGAAATGCTCCCGAAGGGCACCCGTACCAAGCCCCACGAGGCCGGTGCGCGTGGGTTCGCGGATGAGTTGAACCGCATCGCCTGCCAGGAACACGTGAACCTGATGCCCTGCCTCGACGGCTGCTGCCGCGACGAAGAAGGCCAGTGCAGCCTTAGTGGGGTTTTCAGGCCCGCAGGTGACATGGACAAGAAGGCTGGACATGAACACCTCCGCCGAGCCTAGAACGGGAGAGCAGGACTATGCTCCTCGTCAGGCCGTACGCCAACGTGACGGTTCTACTATTTGGGATGAGATGAGCCGGGAGCCGTAAACCCGCCTTGGTCGCTCGAAGATCTTGACGAGAGTAGCTGCTCAACCCACGCTGGGACGACCTCGCTGGCTGGCCCATACCGTCCCTCATCGAACTGGCGGGCGTTATCTGAGGGCTCCAGATTGATCTCGCAGGTGCGGATGCCATGTCCCCGCGCCTCCGATACGAAGCCTGCTGCCGGGTAGACGGAACCCGAAGTGCCGATTGCAACAAACAGGTCTGCCCCGAGCAGAGCGTCATAGATCGCATCCATCTCCAGCGGCATCTCGCCAAACCAGACTACGTGAGGTCTCAACCCTCCGGAACGGCGGCAGGACGGGCAGGGGACCGCGATGCTCAAGTCTTCGTGCCATGGCATTGTCCCGCCACAGGCTGTGCAACGGGCTTTGAGCAGTTCGCCGTGCATATGGACGACCCCTTGCGAGCCCGCCCGCTCGTGAAGGTCGTCGATGTTCTGCGTGCAAAGAAACAGGCTGCCGCCGCGCTCGGCCAGACCGGCCTCTAAGCGGGCAAGCGCCCGGTGAGCGGCGTTGGGCTCTGCCGACAGGAGGTTCTGGCGGCGCATGTTGTAGAAGGCATGCACCTCGTCCGGATTGTGAGCGAATGCCTCTGGTGTGGCGAGCTTCATTGGGTCAAAGCGGGACCACAGCCCATCCTTATCCCGGAAGGTGCCCAAGCCGCTTTCGGCTGACGCGCCGGCTCCGGTCAGTGCGAAGATCTTCATAATTTCTCCTAGGAATACAAGCACGAGCTACCTTGGTGTCCTGAGCCCTGCCACCTGTTGCAACAAGACCGGCTGTGGCCACGACCCCCTCCCTGGGAGCCACCGCAAGGAGTATCCCGTCGAACTCACAGCCTGGGTCATGGGTCAGGAGATCGGCCGCCCCCAGAGGCTCGACCAGCTTGGAGGCAGGTTCTGTCCGATCTTCAAACGTATGCAATATGCCGCGCATAGCCTCTCGGGTGAATCGTCCATAACCGATGAGGGTTGGCATGTATTCGTCCCTGCTCACTGCGTTCGGATGAGCCGCAAGAGTTTATCGCCTCATGGTTTGGACCTCGGGCAGCCTCAGATACCCACTCAGGATAAGATGCTCAGCCCAGCCTGATGTGGTTCGCTGCTTTCCAAACTGAGAAGGACAAGCCCATGGCCGGTAAGTCTCGCATGCGACCCTCGTTCAAAAAGAACACCCGCCGCTACAGGGAGGTGATTGCCCCAGCCAAGACGCTCGAAGGGCAGAAGAAACTCACTAAAAAGCGTCGCTATGCCAACCGCCACGGTTAGCCGAACACAATCCCCTTTAGGTTCTTCAGAGCTTTATCGCATCGTTCGATGTGGTCGCTGGCCCGCCGCTGCATCTCCACGGTGTTGCGGCAGGGCTCATCGACCTCTTGCTTGCAGAACGGGCAGATCATTGGCTCGATCTCCTGGCTGACGGGGCATGTCAGGCCAACAGAGATGCGGGATCGAGGTTCCCGTGTGTCGCAGCCCAAGCCCTACAGCAAGAATCACGCCAGATGCTCTTCTGGCCTAAAGCCTCAGCATCAGTGTCATTAAAAAGCCAAGGTATCTGCCCTTGATCCCTTTATGAGCAAAGCTCCCAAGCGCCCAAGCCAACGTGATAACCCCAAACCACCGGATGTCGAGGCTGGTGTGCAGCGGCTCAAGTCCACCACCCGTAAGCCGCGCGCTGCGCCGAAGAAGGCGAACACGGCTCTGGATTCCCTGAGCGCTGAGATGCCCAATGGGGGACTGGAGGGACCCGAAGGGAACACTGGCTCCAGACTTCCGCCTGCGCAGAGCGACACCCTCGCCTCAAGCGGCAACTTGGCAACGGAAGACAATCGGAACACGCCAGATCAGCAAGATCTACACAGCAGGATCAGAGATGAGGTCGAGCAGCCGGTGCAGACGGTTGGTCTCGGCCCAACAGAGCCTCATCACGGCCTTGCAAGTGGTCAGCCCCGGCCCAGCGAGGGGCTTGAGATGCAAGTCGCCCAAAAGCAGGAACCAACCCAGCATCTTCTTATGGCTCGTGACCTCAAGTCGGAAAGTCGACAGGATAGGAAAAGATCTGTCCACATTGGCCTCGAAGGCCAGGTTCAACAAGCGATCAGAGTGTGGAGCCCACGCCTCCAGGCTGCGTCAGCACAGGTGAGAGGTGCCTCGGGACGTGTGAAGGTCTGGGCACAGGAGAAGTCGGAGCGCAGGGGGCATGAGACCGACAAGGCTAGAAGATCAGCAAACCCGGTCTACATTCTTGGCGCAATCACCCTTGGCATTCCAGCTTTGCTGCTGATCCCGCTGGTGGGGATGAACCCGGGAGTTCAGGAAGGGACCTTCACGACTGTTGCGACCTTCCTCGTCGTCTCCGCCTTTGTCACGGCTGCGGTGTTCGAGATCAAAAGGCTCGCCGACCAATCCTCTGATGAGGAGCATCACTGACTAAGGGGAGTTGTCGTCTTTCGCCAAAGCTCCCCTCAAGACCCAGGACCGTTAGAGGAAGTGGTGCAGTGAGCAGGCGGTGCACCAACCGGCACCGCCCGACGGAGAGTAGCCCTAGCACTCTGTTTTCTGCTTTGTGGTGGTGCCGGTCGCGTCAGTCGTCTGTTTCGTCGTTGTCGAGCAGCCGGTGCTGCCGGTTGTGCCGACATCCCGGTTCTCAATCACGACGTTCTTCTGGTCCGGTCCTGAAGCGGCATCACCGGTTGCGCCGCCGACACCAGCCCCGACTGCTGCGCCAACTGGACCTCCAACAACGGCACCAACTGCACCGCCTGCGGCAGCACCGGCTGCGGCCCCTCCTGGATCGGCTGAGGCCAGGGTCGGAATCAGGAGGGCTGCTGCAAGAGCAGCGTATTCGATATGTGCGCGCATGACTGTTTCTCCAACGAACCAATCGCGAACTGCGATCTGCTGCCACGTTAACGGCGTCCTCACGAAGGCGTTTCAGCTTGGCGGTTTGCAGCCCAGTGGTTTTGAAACATCAGCGTGATCCTCAGCATTTGCTGAATGATGGGATAAAGTCTTCTATTGAATTCGGTAGGGGTGCCTTGCCAAAGGTGAGCAAGGAGCATAGGTGGAGCCAAGGTTACGGGTATTTACTGTGCTGCACGGGCCGTTCCTGCTGATCCCGCTAGGACTAGATCTAGTTCTATTCACCTTCTGAAACCTGTTCCTGTGCAGCCGAGGACATGAGCACTATGAGCGAGAGCACAACCTCTCCGAACTTTATCGAACTCTCTGCTGACATTGTTTCGGCTTATGTCAGCAACAACTCCGTTCCGGCCTCTGAGCTTCCGGCCCTCCTTAGTTCTGTTTACTCGGCTCTGACGAAGACAGGGCAGGCCCAAAGCCACGAGCCGCAGGTTGAGTTGACGCCCGCTGTTCCGGTCAAGAAATCTGTGACTGCGGATGCGATTGTCTGTCTGGAGGATGGCAAGAAGTTCAAGTCGCTCAAGCGCCATCTGCGGACCACCTACGACATGACCCCCGAGCAGTACCGGGCGAAGTGGGGTCTGCCCGCTGACTACCCGATGGTAGCGCCGAACTATGCCAAGGCACGCTCCGAGCTTGCTAAGACCATGGGGCTCGGCCAGCAGCGCAGAAAGACTGCTGCTCTGGTGGATGCCGCTGCCAATGATGCTGCTCCTGCCAAACCCAAGAGGGCTGCTGCGAAGGCTGCTGCGACATCGGACGAAGTGGCTGCGTCTACCAAGGGCAAACGTACAAAGAAGGCTGCTTAGCTCACCTCGCTGCACTGTACGGCGGCCATAGCCGTTTAGATGCTCTTTCAATCAAACCCGGTGCTTCCAGCACCGGGTTTTTTTATGCCGCTCCGCCAACTTCTGTACCGCTATCCCGGAAGTGCGTCGGCTATGCCGCACTTCAGGCTGAAGCGGGTTAAGACCTCATTTACCATGAGAGCACATCTTGTTGGCTCCGCCATCGGAGCCTATCATGGTCAATGTTGAGCAGATTCTCCGCAGCCGCCTCGGGCGTGGTGCCAAAACGAAGCGTATGCTGCTAGCGCTGGCCCTGATGGGTCTTACCCTCGTGGGCCTCTCGGGGTTCTCGGAGGCTGCGTCTGCCCAGAGCTTGATATCCATGCGTGGAACTGATCGTATCCAAGTGGTAGGACGTGCAGGACCAACGCAGGCTTGGGTCAGCTTCTGTCAGCGCCAACCTCGTGAATGCCATATCGATCTCTCGCAGCCCACGCGCATCGCCCTAACCCCTGGCATCTGGGCGGCTCTCACGCAAGTGAACGAGCGCGTCAACTCATTGATCCTTGCCGTCACAGACCAGGATCATTGGGGTGTTCTCGACCGGTGGGACTATCCGGATGACGGGCTCGGTGACTGCGAGGACATTCAGCTTCTAAAGCGCAAGCTGCTGGTTCAGGCCGGTCTGCCGCATCGAGCCTTGCGGATGACAGCCGTCATCGACGACCAGGGGCAGGGGCATGCGGTACTCATGGTCCTCACCGACCAGGGCGATTTCATTCTCGACAACAAGAGAAATGCCATCCTGCCTTGGCGACAGACTGGCTATACCTTCATCAAGCGGGAGGGCACCCACGGCAAAGCCTGGGTCGCTCTCGGTGATCAAGCCGCCCCAACTGTTACAGCCAATCGTTAGATCGGATTGGAGGGCGCAAAGTACTGACTGACGATGCGGGTGTGCAGAGAGAACGCTGTTTCAACTGGCTCGTGGATGACGAGCACCTCCGCGTCATGGACGAATGATCCCTCATGCTCCATGGCAGGCTCTGGCAACAGAGGAGTTTCTGCTGTCGATCCGGGGTAGTTTCCACCGCTACAATCCAAGGTGTGGCAGGGCCGACCACAATGCCTGTGTCATCCAGCACCTCCCGCGCTCAGCTTCCTGCCAAGTCTGGCTGGGCATCTGGTAGGCACCAGGGAGGTCGAGCTTGCCGCAACTCTCGCCAAGAAGCGCGAACCATCAGCAAACCTCCCTGGGAAGGCGGGAGGACAACCACCACTGTGGACGTGTTGGCAAATCGGACCCTCTCTACGTCGTTCTTTCTCACCTGGTGCTTTGTAAAATCGTGGGGCTCGGTCAAAGCAGACACAGGGCAGTGACGGAGGAGATGAGGGACCACGAAATTTCGGGGCTATGGTTTGAAACACGCCTCTGCTACTGCTGAAAGCTGCAGCTGTGGGGAAATTGCCTTACAATTTCCAGAAGAGTTCGTCGGGATTGGGCTGCTCCAAAGGGGGTTCGATGTTCACACTCGATGATCTCAACAGTGCGCTGACCATCGTGCGCTCGGTCATGCCGCCGACTCCACAATATGCTTGGCCTCTTCTCGCTCAGCGCTTCGGATGTACGGTCGTTGTGAAGCACGAGAACCACACACCTATTGGCGCTTTCAAGGTGCGGGGCGGCCTTGTTTATCTTGATCGTCTCAGGCGAGAGCGCCAGCCCGTCCGCGGCATCATCAGCGCTACACGAGGCAATCACGGCCAGAGCCTAGCGCTCGCAGCAAGCCATTTCGACTTGCCTGTCACCATTGTCGTTCCGCAAGGTAACTCGGTTGAGAAGAATGCCGCGATGCGCGCCTTCGGGGCTGAGCTCATCGAGCATGGGCGAGACTTTGATGATGCCAAGCAGCATGCATCGGAACTCGCCAAAGAGCGAGGTTATGAGTTCATCCCATCGTTTCACGCCGATCTCGTAACAGGTGTGGCGACCTATGCCCACGAACTATTTGGTGCCTTTTCCGATCTTGACGTGGTGTATGCCCCGATTGGCCTAGGATCCGGCATCTGCGGGCTTATCCGCACCCGTGACCTCCTCGGCCTCAAGACAGAAATAGTTGGCGTCGTTCCGCAGGAGGCAAATGCTTATCGGTTGTCGTTCGATGCTGGCCGGGTCGTGCCAGTCAACCAGGTTGCCACTTTCGCGGATGGCGCGGCAGTGAGAGTTCCTGATGAGACGGCCTTTGCCCTGATCAAAGCCGGTGCTGCCCGCATCGTTGAAGTCGCTGAGGATGATATCGCTCAGGCCGTCCGGATCTATCACGAGGACACTCACAACCTTGCAGAAGGAGCCGGTGCACTAGCGCTTGCCGCTCTTGCCAAGGAGCAGGCCCAGATTAAGGGACGCAAAGCTGGTGTTATCCTCAGCGGTGGCAACATCGACAGGAGCTGGGCCGCGGATATCCTCGCTGGCAAGACCCCGAGGCAGAGCTAGGTCCGTAGCTTTTGTCGCTCGGCTGCCGAGGGGCTAACCACCCACGCTAGATTAGGATCTAGACAGGTGAAAGGACGTGTATGACACGCGTCTCGATCATATCGGCTGTCCTGGCGGCATAGGCTTTCATATGCGCAGACGCAGCATGGGCGTTGAGCGCTTCCGTGCTCGCCCATTTCTCGACAACGACGAAAGTGTCTGATCCGAGCTCGGCCTGAAAGGGGCCAAAGGTCGGAACGTCGATCACGGGAACGTACTCAATGCAGCCCTCCTCCGCGTGCACAGCCGGCATGTTGGCTCTGAACTCTTGAAGCACGGCATCGCGCATGCCGGGTTTGGCGGTAATAAAGGCGAGGACGTGTAGCATAAGGGGCCTCTGAATTGAGTGGTGTCGCGTCGTCAGCAAGCATGTTGGTACATACGACTGGCTATAGCTGCATGCAAAAATCTGCGAGTGGAACCCGCTTCAGGCGAAGGTGTCTAACCAACGACAGCTTCAGCCTCGATCTCAACCACGTACTCCCCGACCAAGCGTGAGATCTCGAGCAATGTATTTGCAGGTCTCACGGCTCCGAAGTATCGACCATGCACCCGGGAAACAGGCTCCCAGTCGTCTGCATTGCTGAGATAGACACGGGTTCGGACTGTGTCCGCGAGCGTTCCCCCCAGAGAGGCGATGCTCGCTGCGATCTTATCCAGGATGTAGACCGCCTGCCCTTCGGGATCGCCTGGACAGATGACTTCACCTGTGCCGTGGGTGGCCGTGGTTCCGCTAACAAGGATGCGATTGCCAATCCGTACGGCACGGCTGTACCCACAGATGGGCTCCCAGACGCTGCCGGAGTCAATGCGTAGGCGGTCCGGGCGCCCATCGATCGGGACTGCCTCGAACACGGGCGGAAAGCTCTCGAGGTGATCGCTGAGATCCCCGGACGCCGTAAGGAAAGGCGGGCGACGGTACTCGTCGCCGCAATCACCCGGGATGCGCCGAGTAGACACCAAAGCCTCGTCGATGCGCTGTTTGTCATCATCGTCCAACGAGAACGAAAACAGGGCTGCATTGTCTGCCCGATGCTCGCGCTCTCCTAGCCGGGCCCCAACGATGACAGCCGCGACGGCCGGCTGTTCAAGCACCCAGCGCGTGGCCACATTGGCAACGGACACATCGTGCTTGCGAGCAATCTCGTGCACGGCCGCCAGAATCGTCTGAAGAGCTGACCACCCTCCGATCGTGTCGATGAAGCGCTTGTATTTTGACTTGCTCCAATCCTCAATCGATGTTGGCTCGGGCGCACCCACCCACCGGTCCGTCAGGAAGCCGCCCCCGAGTGTGCCATAGGCTAGCAGGCGCACGCCGGCGGCGAGACAGAAAGTGCTCATGTCCTCCGCAGCGCGGCGGTCGAGAAGGGAGAAGGAAACCTGGTTCGATATGATCGGGAAGCCGTGCTTCACCAGCAGGCGCAGGTGGTCGGTATTGAAATTCGTCACGCCGAGATGGCGAATGCGCCCGTCCTGCTGCAGCGCGACAAGCTCCTTCATGGCATCAATGTAGCCTGGGTGTTCGAACATCCACCAATGGAATTGCAAAAGGTCAATGGACTCGACACCAAGGCGCTCGAGGCGCTGGGCGATACCAGCTCGCACGACGTCCGCGGTCATCGGCCCAGGCGTGGGGCACCACTTGGTGAAAGCCGCCGGACGCTGCTTCTCGGCTCCAGTTTGCATGCTCAAAAAGCGACCGGTGATCAGCTCCGCACTGCCGTAATGGTCGGCCATATCGAAGCTGTCAAAGCCGTCGCGGGCATAATCGGCCATGGCGGCGGCTGCCGCGTCGCGATCCAAGAGGCAGCCGTCCCGCTCCATGTCGGCCACCTGCCATAGGCCTGTGACCACACGGCTGATCTCGAGACCGGGTGCGAGCAGTATCCGATCGGGGGGAATGGACATGGTAATCTCCGGCAAAAGGCGAAGGCTCCGCGCTGGGCACGGAGCCTGTGTCACCGACAGAGCAGGTTCTAGCGCGATGGGATCTTAGCCTTGATGGCATTGACCTCATCGACGCCCATCTGGCCCACCGTGGTAATCTCACCGTTCCGAATTCGCCATAGGCGGAACGGGCCGGTGATATCGCCATATTGGTCGAAGCTCACAGGGCCAATAACACCCTCGTAGCGCACCGGTTTGCCGTCCTTGATAAGTTGGAGCGCCTTCTTGAAGCCCTCAGGACCGGCATAGATCACTTCGCCGTCACTCCCGGTGACTTTACGAATGGCGTCCCGAATCGCTGCCGCCTCAAACTTGCCGGCCTGAGCCACCGCAAGGCCAAGGATTGCTGCCGCGTCATATGCCCTGTCAGCGGCTGGGGCATTGGCATCAAAGCCGCCGGACATTGCCGGATAGGCTTTCACGAAATGCTCGGTCGAGGGCGTCTTGGTCGTGCCGGACGAGGTTCCAAACGCATCGTTCAGGTAACGCGGCCCGACGTCGCGGATGAAGTCCGCGCTGTTCATGCCGTCGTTCAGGAGAAACTTTGCGGCGCCGCCCTGCGAGATCCAGGTGCGTGCGATCGCTGTGCCGTCGCCCGGATAGGAGACGAGGTATAGGGCAGGTGGATCTCCCTCAAGACCGCGAGTGACCTCCGGTGCATAGGAGGCCTGACCCTGGTTATACGGCGTTATGGAGGTAATTTGGCCCCCGAGCGCTTCGTAGGCACGCTTGAACTCCGCCACCATGTTCACGCCGAAGTCGTTATTGACGTGAATGACCGCAAGTTTCTTCAGGCCTTGATCCATCGCGTATTTCGCCGCTGCCGTGCCTTGGAGCGCGTCCGAGGTGATGGTGCGGAAGAAAATACCGTTGGTCTTTCCCTCTTGTGCAGTACGGGTGAGCGTCGGCGACGAGGAGGCGGGCGAGATCTGAACCACGTTCGCTGGCGCTGTCACCGAGGTCAGAATGGGAAGCGATACGGAGGAGATGATGCCGCCGATGATCGCCGGCACGCGCTTGAGGTCAACGAGTTGCCGGGCTTGGTCGACTGCAACGGAGCCTTGACTCTGCGAGTCCCTAAGGTCTGCGGCGAGCTGGCAGCCGGCGGCACCGCCCGCCTCGTTGATTTCCTTAAAGGCAAGCTCGATGGATTTGGCCGCAGCTTGGCCGAAGCGCCCAGCCGGACCGGTCAGCTCCACGACAACGCCAACCGTGTGCGTGCAGGGCTGCTGTGCAGATACCGGCAGTGGCGCGAGAGCAATCGCTAGGGCGGCGGCTGAAACAATGGATGTAAAGCGCACGGTGAACACTCTCCCTTGGTCAAATCCGCCGGGGTGAGCGCTGACGTCACTTGCCCCTCCTGGCCACAAGGCAGTGTTTCGTCTCGGCGGCCTTTTGGCAAGTGTGTCGAGCTGGAATGGTCCTCAAGAGCCCAGATCGATCCAAGTCTCGTGCAGGGCAAGCCAACGCACACGCCGCCCGCCCTCAATCGAGACTTCAAACAGGGCGGTCGATTGGCGTCGGGTGGCAACGTCGCCCACTGTTTGCTCCTCGACATAGCCGAGCAGGACGA
Organism: Microvirga arabica; assembly: GCF_016811235.1. GTDB lineage: Bacteria > Pseudomonadota > Alphaproteobacteria > Rhizobiales > Beijerinckiaceae > Microvirga > Microvirga arabica. The sequence goes on along the minus strand of NZ_JAFBID010000001.1, from coordinate 20,760 downwards.
GCGGCGGTCGCAAGAGCAAGATCTCGGGCTCGGCAATGGCAATGTGGAACGAGCCCTGGCTTGCCCTAGCCCCGTGGGTTCCCCGCAGCCACCCGATCACATCTGATCGCTGAAGCCTTTGTCCACTCGGAGACACCATGGTGAACTCCTCGCCGAGAGAGCTCTCCACGCGGGAAAATACCGCGTTTGTGTTCTCGGCCTCTCCGCTGAGCCATGCTTCGAAGAAGGCATGCAGATCGGCCACCTCTTGCAATACGGCCTGGGCAAGGGGGTGGTCGAGGCCCATGAGGGTCACGCTTCGTTGAGGTTGTAATGCATGATGCGACCGTGCCGACCCTCCCGATCGCGCTCTAGCGTGTAGGTGTCTCCTTCCGGGCCAGTCCTGCGTGCCAGAACGCTGTCGATGGCGGCCCGGTCTTCCTCATCGAGGGCAAGCCGAAACACATCGAGATTGTCGGGCAGGTGCTCGGCATAGCGGGCGCCGATGATGGCGCCTGCCACTGCCGGCTGGTCCAAGACCCACCGGGTGGCCACCGCCGTGAGGCTGACCCCGTGCTTGCGCCCGATCTCCCGCAAGGTGCCGAGCAGGTTCTGGAATAAGGACCAGCCGCCGAAATCGTCGATGATGAGCTTGTACTTGACCAGCGAGCGGTTGGCGAAGGGCTCCTGCGGCTCCGGGGCGCCGAGCCACCGCTCCGAAAGAAAGCCGCCTGCTACCGTCCCATAGCACAGAAGCTTCATGTCGCGCTCCTGGCACAGCGCAACAAGGCCGTTCTCGGGCCTCTGATCGAGAAGCGAGTACTGGACCTGCATTGACACAAGCGGCACCCCGGAATCGAGCAAGGCTCGCGTATGGGGTGTATCGAAGTTGGTGCCGCCAATCTGGTGGATCTTCCCCTCATCCTGGAGTTCCTTGAGGATGAGCGCGGTCTCGACGACCCCTGGAACGGCGTAGTTCCACCAGTGGAACTGCACCAGATCCAGGCGCTCAATCCTGAGCCGCCGGAGCGAGCGGTCGATGATCTCCCGCACATAGGGACGGTCGACGCGGGAGAGGGCGTCCCAGTCCGGCACGAACTTCGTGTGCACCTTAAAGTTCTTCAGTGCTTCGGAGCCGCGCTCGGCGAGCATGCGATCGCGAAAACGCCCGATCATCTCTTCGACGCCGGTGTAGATGTCGGCACAGTCGAAGGTCGTGACCCCCGCATCCACGAACGCAGCCATGTCGGCGATCGCCCGCTCGGCCTCAATGGCCCCATGCCCGCCGGCGAGCTGCCAGCCGCCGCGCAGCATGCGAGAGATCCGGTAGCCCGGGGCGAGCTCAATGGTTTCGACGGTCATGTCAGGCCTTCATTGGGCAAAGGGACCGCCGTCACCTCCGCGTGGCGGAACACGCGTTTCGCCATCCGGCTGATCCGAAGCCTGCTCGGACAATTGGGGTCCGGGCAGGCGACCTCGGCGTCGGTGGACATCCAGTCGTTCGGATGAGTGACGCGTTGCTTCGCAGGGAGGAGCGGCAAGAGCGCAGCGAGCGAATAGATCGAGAATCCCTGGCCCGGAGGGAGGTGAAGCATCTCCCCTTTGAGCTCAAAGTAGTCACCGGGCTTGGCGCCACAATACAGCGTGGCGCCCTCTGGGGCGACGACCTCTACCCTCAGATCGTAGAGCTCGAAGGAATCATCTGCCACGGGACAACGTCCATTGCCTGTTGCACGTGTCCATTCTCATGACGCAAAATCGCCGCCGTCGCAACATGGTCCAATCGGGGACTCCGTTCCACTCATGCTGACAGCCCAGTCGATCACCAAGACCTTCGGCGGCAATCGTGCCGTCGATGAGGTGTCCTTCACGATCAAGGAGGGTACGATCACGGGTCTCATAGGGCCAAATGGGGCAGGCAAGACAACCCTCTTCAATTGTCTAGCAGGCCTGTTCCCGCCAACTTCCGGATCTCTCAGTCTCGAGGGAGAGCGGATCGACGGGCTTTCCCCGGATCGGATCTTCGCTAGAGGACTCGCCCGGACGTTTCAGATCCCCAGGCCATTTCCAGAGATGACGGTTCTGGAGAACGTTATGGTGGCGCCATTGCACCAGCGGGGCGAGCGGTTCTGGGCCAATTGGCTCACGCCGGGCCGGGTGGCCGCCGAGGAACGGACGCTAGCGGCCGCAGCCCGGCACTGGATCGACTTTGTGGGCCTGTCCCATCTCGCTGATCAACCGGCCCGCGTCCTGTCCGGTGGGCAGCGCAAACTCTTGGAGCTCGCCCGGGTTCTTGTGGCCAAGCCGCGCTTGATCCTGCTCGATGAACCGGGAGCTGGGGTCAACCCTGTGCTGTTGGACGCGATCGTCGATCGGATCGTGAGTCTCAACCGACAGGGCGTCACATTCCTGGTCATCGAGCACAACATGGATCTGGTGATGAACCTGTGCAGTCCCATCATGGTGATGGCGCAGGGGCGCCTTTTGATGGCCGGAACAGCCCAAGAGGTCCGTGACGATCCGAGGGTGGTCGAGGCCTATCTCGGCGGAGCCCCGGCGTGACGGCTCTCCGGGTCGAGGCGCTGGAGGCCGGCTACGAGCCGGGGCTTCCGATCGTGCGGGGCGCGTCACTGTCGGTCGAATCCAACGAGATTGTTGCTGTCCTCGGACCGAACGGAGCCGGAAAGTCGACGCTGATCAAGGCAATCGCCGGGCTCGTACCGATCTCTGCAGGAAGGGTTCTCCTGCACGATCGCGAGATCACCGGACGCGCGGCTCATCGATTGCCGCACGAGGGCCTTGGATTCGTGCCACAGACCGAAAATGTGTTCGTGAACCTGTCAATCGACGACAATCTCGATCTCGCTGCCTCAATCCTGAAGGTGCCGAAGAAGCGGCGGCTCGGCGAACTCTATGCCCTGTTCCCCGACCTTGCGCGTCAGCGACGTCTCCTGGCCGGTCGTCTCTCAGGCGGCCAGCGCCAGATGCTCGCTGTTGCTCGAGCGCTGGTCGGGGAGCCGAAGGTCTTGATGCTGGATGAGCCCTCGGCCGGCCTTTCGCCAAAGCTCGTCGGCATCGTCTTCGAAAAGCTCGTCGAGGTTCGCGCTACCGGTGTCACAATCGTGCTGGTTGAGCAGAACGTCAAGGCGGCCCTTGCCATAGCCGATCGTGCCGCAGTCTTGGTCGAAGGAAGCACCCGGGTTGTTGGCACCGCGCGCGAGCTCGCGAACGATCCGCAGGTCGCTGCGCTTTATCTCGGACACCATCGAGGAGACACCTAGTGTTGCAGCTCATCGCCGACGGCTTCGTCATCGGCTCGGTCATTGCGCTTGGAGCCATCGGCGTGACGCTGGTCTATTCGATCCTGCGCTTTGCGAACTTCGCGCATGGCGAGCTCCTGACCTGGGGCGCCTATCTCGCATGGACAGCGCTCCTCGGCTTTGCTGCCGTCTGGGGACCTATGGAGCCGCTGGGCCCGTTCTCGTTTGGCTGGACACTCCTTGCATCGCTTGGCGTTGCAGCGATCGCTACTGCGGCGTTGGCGCTTTTGGTCGATCTGCTCCTGTTTCGTCAGCTGCGGCGACACGGGAGCGCGATCACGCTAATCATGGCGAGCTTCGGAGCCGCCCTTGTGCTGCGAAACCTGCTTCAGTTCATTTTTGGGGCAGTTCCAGAGTACTACAGTCGTGAGATTCAGGTTGCTATCCGGCTCGTCCCACGGGACGTGTTGGGCGGATTACGGATCACCCCGGATCAACTTTTTGTCCTTGGTCTGACGGCCGTTTCGGTCGTCGGGCTCCATCTCTTTCTCACGCGCACAACCCTCGGTAAGGCGATGCGGGCAACCTCCATCAACCCGCAACTCGCTCGGGTGACAGGCATCGACGTCGATCGAGTGATCCGCGCCACCTGGATCATCGGAGCCGTTCTTGCAGCTGTGGCGGGGGTGTTCTCAGGCCTCACAGTTCAACTGCGGCCACAACTCGGCCTCGACCTTCTGCTTCCGCTCTTCGCCGCGGCAATCCTTGGTGGAATTGGCAGCGTTTACGGGGCGGTCGCAGGAGGTCTCATCGTCGGACTTGCGGAGAGCCTGTCGGTACCCATCGTAGGGGCTGAATATCGGGCGGCGACCGCCTTCATAGTCCTCATCGCCATTCTGCTCATTCGCCCCACTGGCCTCTTTGGTGAGAGGCCGTGATGCCCGATCTGCTCGGCCTACTCTCGTACGGCACCTTCTTTCTCGTCTTTGTCACGATTTACGGCCTGGTGGTGCTCGGCCTTAATCTGCAGTGGGGCTTTACAGGCCTGTTCAACGTAGGCGTTGCGGGATTCGTTGCGATTGGGGCCTACACGTCGGCTCTCCTCACGGCGCCGGACTACCCAGATCAGATCGGCGGCTTGGCTCTGCCCATCCCCCTCGGCTGGCTCGGGGCGATGGTGACGTCTGGGCTTGCAGCCTTTATCGTCGGGGTGGCGGCACTGCGGCTGCGGCACGACTATTTGGCCATCACCACATTCGGTATCGCTGTGACCCTGCAGTTGGTTGCGTTGAATGCTCAGAGCTTAACGGGTGGTCCGTTCGGGCTGCAGTTCATCCCAAAGCCATTCGCTGATGTCATCGCCGATAACCTTGCCTGGAATCTGGCTTACCTGGCGATGGCCGCAACGCTGCTTGGTCTCAGCTATGTTGCCCTGGAGCGTCTCGTGCGTAGCCCCTGGGGTCGCGTTTTGCGGGCGATCCGCGAGGACGAGACGGCGGCCGAGTCCCTAGGAAAGCGGGCCTTCCGGTTTCGGCTCCAGGCCTTCGTGATCGGGTGCATGCTCATGGGGCTTGGCGGAGCGCTCTACGCGCACTTTGTTGGCTATATCGCTCCGGAGGATTTTCTGCCGATCCTCACGTTTCAGCTTTGGACGATGCTCATCGTGGGCGGATCGGGCAACAATCGGGGGGCCGTCCTTGGGGCCGTCGTCGTGTGGGCCTTATGGACCCTCTCCGGGAATGTGCTTCGGGAACTCGTCCCGGCCGAGCATCAGGCCAGGGCAGCGACCCTGCAAGTTGTTCTCATTGGGCTGCTTCTGATGCTCATTCTTATGGTGAGACCACGTGGCCTCCTCGGCGAGGAGGCCGTCGTTTCACGTCACATGAAGGACTCAGCTGGCGAAGTGCAGGAGGAATAAGGCTGTCGAGGCGGGCTCGCACGAACAGCTTGTTGCATCAGGCGGGCACTACGCTGAACTGTTTGAATTGCAGGCGTCCGGTTACCGATAAAGGCACGATGAAACCATCTAGTCCGGCTGGCTCCTCCCATTGCCCGGCGCAGGCACCGCACGGAACCCGATCGAAAACCCGTAGCTGCACCTCTGGTTGTTGGCCATCGCGCTGATGCTGGAACTCCCGCCGTGGACGTTCGTCGGGGAGCGGGCAACGATGTGGCATTATGCGGATCAGTCCAAGGATGCTTTGATCCGCGCCAATCCCTCCTTCGTCAGCGGGTCAATTCTGAGAAGATTGTGCCCTCCGGACGAAACCCGTTTCGAGAAGATGAGGCGCACATAGCCTGTTCCCTGGAGCGGGAGGAAATAGAGGCCGTCGGACTCGCCTGCCAGAAAGCAGCGCAGCCCAACGTAGAAGCTTTCCTCATACCCTTTGATGGCCCGACGAATGGCCGGGTGGATCACGAGGGTCGTCTGCCTGCTCTCACAGACCTCTTCAACGGTTTCGAAACTCAACACGGCTGAACCTCGCTGCAAAGGCAGCGGTCGACCGCTGCCTGGAGCCAACGCCGTGCAGTAGGACGTTGTTCGTTCAAAGCTCAGCTTTTCCACTAAGGGATGAGCTTGCCTGACCAGGAGCACTCGGGTATTAACTGCCGTTAGCACTCCCACGCGTCGAGTGCTAAACGTGCTGCTCGGCGCAGACGAGTGCCTCTAATTCGAAGAACTAGGAGGCTTGCCTATGAAGTTCCGTCCGCTGCACGACCGCGTCGTCGTCCGCCGCATCGAAGCCGAAGAGAAGACGGCTGGCGGCATCATCATTCCGGACACTGCCAAGGAAAAGCCGCAAGAGGGCGAGATCGTCGCCGTCGGCCCCGGCGCCCGTGACGAGAGCGGCAAGGTCGTCGCCCTCGACGTGAAGGCCGGCCACCGCGTGCTGTTCGGCAAGTGGTCCGGCACCGAGGTGCGCATCGATGGTCAGGACCTCCTGATCATGAAGGAATCCGACATCATGGGCGTGGTCGAGCAGTTCGCCGCGGCTCAGAAGGCGGCTTAAAGCAGCTCAGCCCAACTCGATAAGAAATCACAGGAGGTTAGCTCATGGCTGCCAAAGACGTAAAATTCTCCTCTGACGCTCGTGATCGCATGCTGCGTGGTGTCGACATTCTGGCCAATGCCGTGAAGGTCACGCTTGGCCCTAAGGGCCGCAACGTGGTGCTTGAGAAGTCCTTCGGGGCGCCGCGCATCACCAAGGACGGTGTCACCGTCGCCAAGGAAATCGAGCTCGCCGACAAGTTCGAGAACATGGGCGCCCAGATGGTGCGCGAAGTGGCCTCGAAGGCCAGCGATGTGGCGGGTGACGGCACCACCACCGCGACGGTTCTGGCGCAGGCCATCGTCCGCGAGGGCGCTAAGGCGGTTGCTGCCGGCATGAACCCCATGGACCTCAAGCGCGGCATTGACCTCGCCGTGGCAGAGGCCGTGAAGGACATTCAGTCCCGTGCTAAGAAGGTGGCTTCGTCGGAGGAGATCGCCCAGGTCGGCACGATCTCGGCTAATGGCGATGCTTCCATTGGTGAGATGATTGCTCAGGCCATGCAGAAGGTCGGCAACGAGGGCGTGATCACGGTCGAGGAAGCCAAGACCGCCGAGACCGAGCTCGATGTGGTCGAGGGCATGCAGTTCGACCGCGGCTATCTCTCGCCGTACTTCATCACCAACGCCGAGAAGATGATTGCGGAGCTTGAGGATCCCTACATCCTCATCCACGAGAAGAAGCTCTCCTCCTTGCAGTCGCTCCTCCCGATCCTTGAGGCTGTGGTGCAGACCAGCAAGCCTCTGCTGATTGTGGCGGAAGACATTGAGGGCGAGGCGCTCGCCACCCTGGTGGTCAACAAGCTGCGCGGTGGCCTGAAGATCGCCGCCGTGAAGGCCCCGGGCTTCGGCGACCGCCGCAAGGCTATGCTCGAGGACATCGCGATCCTGACCGCCGGTCAGACGATTTCTGAGGACCTCGGCATCAAGCTCGAGAATGTCACCCTCGACATGCTCGGCCGCGCCAAGCGCGTTCGCATCGAGAAGGAGAACACCACGATCATCGATGGTGCTGGTTCTACGCAGGACATCGAGGCACGTGTGCAGCAGATCAAGGCACAGATCGAGGAGACCACCTCGGACTACGACCGTGAGAAGCTCCAGGAGCGTCTCGCCAAGCTCGCAGGCGGCGTCGCGGTGATCCGTGTCGGCGGCTCGACTGAGATCGAGGTGAAGGAGAAGAAGGACCGCGTCGACGACGCGATGCATGCCACCCGCGCTGCGGTGGAAGAGGGTATCGTCTCCGGCGGCGGCACGGCTCTGCTGCGCGCTAAAGCTGCGGTTGCCAAGCTCACCAGCGACAACCCTGATGTGAAGTCCGGCATCAACATCGTGCTGCGCGCTCTTGAGGCTCCGATCCGCCAGATCGCCGAGAATGCTGGCGTCGAAGGATCGACGGTGGTCGGTAAGATCAACGACAACACCTCGTCGGACACCTTCGGCTTCAACGCTCAGACGGAAGAGTTCGTGGATCTGCTCCAGGCCGGTATCGTTGATCCGGCGAAGGTGGTCCGCACGGCTCTGCAGAATGCAGCCTCTGTTGCTGGTCTGCTGGTCACGACCGAAGCCATGGTGGCCGAGACGCCAAAGAATGACGCTGCTCCAGCGATGCCAGGTGGCGGAATGGGCGGCGGCATGGGTGGCATGGGCGGCTTCTAAGGCCTGCCTCCAGCACAATATGAGAAGAGCCCCGGAGTGATCCGGGGCTTTTTCGTTCGTGCTTTGAAGTCCCAGTAGGCGATCACACAGGTGAGGTTTGGGCGGCCAGCTGCGCCGCACTACGCCAGCTGTGAGACCTGGTCGTCGGCCGTTCTCTATCCTTTGCAACAGCCGCGTCAATTCTGGCAGGGAGAAGGCGCTCGGTAGGAGAGCCGGCCGAACATTTCTTCGTCCAGCCATGCCCAAGGCAATAACCGCATCAGTACTTATTCAGCATGACTACATTGGATCCAGCCGTATTGGTGCCCTTGACCGGCTTAATTTTTCTGAGGAGGGTAGGGGAGACGTTCCATCTCTGCCCAGTATCGGTGATCACCGTCACGGTCTTCTTGTTGTAGCGCGTCAGCATGCCCTCGAGTGGGCCCTGGCCGGGAGGCTGGAAGGTGACCCGGTCGCCAATCTTGAAATCCAGCATCTCCACATGAGCGCGCATCTGGTCGAGAAAGCGCAGGCGCTCGACGATGCGGTGGTTGAGATCAATCAGCTCGGCCTTGGACAACTGGTCAATGTCGATCGTCATAGAGGTGCCATAGCTTAGAGCCGGACTGGGGCCATAGAGCGAATGTCTGGCCGGTGCTTCTGCGTGTCAAGCGCCCCGATCCAGTCTTCAAGCGCGCTTGTGCAGCGAGACTGTGTTGCATAATCGGAGGAGCAGGCGCTCGAAAGAGCCCCAGATGAATCGAAGGGGCAAGAGATGTCGTGGGCGCAATAGGCAAGGTCGAGCCTCTGGGCGAGCAGACCGGCTGGGAGCTATGCTGGCACCACGCAGCACTAGGAAGCACGGGGCCGGGCGGCCCGATCACCTTCCTCGCCAGGGTGTGCCTGCCAGCGACGCACTAGGCCAGAGAACAGCCAGAGCATCGCCGCCACTGCGACCGCGGCCATCGCCCACCAGAGCACGGTCGAGAGTGCCCCGGCGTCGATCACCGGCCAGGGATGTTGCGCGAGTTCGGCACCGCGTTCCGTCATCCAGTGCCAGGCCGTGTGCGCCACCAGTGCCGACAGGATAATCGTGCCGATCCTTTCGGGCACCACATACTTGAACAAGAGACCAAGCGCCGGCACCGCGACTGCCAGCACGACCAGCTGGCCGACCTCCACACCGACATTGAACGCCAAGAGTGAGGTGATCAGGTGCGAGCCGGCAAACTGCAGGCGCTCGCTTAGGAGGAATGAGAAGGCGAAACCATGCACGAGGCCAAATGCGAAGGCGACGAACCAGCGCCGCTCGGTGCTGGGGCCGACGATGTTCTCCAGCGCCATATAGAGGATCGAGATCGCAACCAGCGTCTCGATCAGCGGCGTGAACCACAAGGCGTTCGGCGCCAAGCCATAGGCGGAAGCGATCAGCGTGATCGAATGAGCGATCGTAAAGGCGGTCACCACAACGGCGAGCGGGCGGAAGCGCCGGAATGGGATGACCAAGGCGAGCAGGAAGAGAAGATGGTCGATGCCTTCCAGGATGTGGCGGAAGCCGTCCTCGGCAAAAAGCAGGAACGCCTGCAGCCAGCTCGGATCGAGGTGCACAAGGCCGACATCAGCGTGAACGTCGAACACACGCTCCGGGCTGTCAGGCGCCAGGAAGCGCATCATGATGTTGACCTGGAGCCCGAGACGGGTCAGTCCCGGCCGGATGGCGAAATCCGATCGGTCCGACTCGATCGCGTATTCATAGGCGACGTCCAGCAGACCCTGCTTCCAATAGATCTCCGTGTCAGGCGGCAACGGACCGCTCCGGATGTGGGCCAGCGCCTGGTCGTAGCTCGCAAAGGAGCGGTCGGAGGCCAGCGACACCCGCGCGCCGACAAGCTGGGGCTTCCCCAGCAATGCGCCGTTCTCGTAGACCTCGACGAAATCACGGATCCAGATCTGGGCGGCGTGCTGCAGCGGCGCGTCGATCCGCGAGAGGTCGAGGAACCCGTTGGGCTTTAGCGGTACATCGACGTCGCGCAGCGACTCCATCGGCGCCCGCACCAGGAAGGTCAGGGTCTTGCCCTCCGGCTTCAGGAAGGCCAGGACCGTGACCTCGTTGGGCACTTCATGGGCTGACGTGCGCATGGGCCAGCCAATCAGCAGGGCGGCTGCGATGATGAATGCAAAGACGATCCGAAGGGGCGCCATGATTCTCAAGGGTTCTCGACAGCAGAGCCCAGCTTGGCTACATTTCAACATATTGACAAGAGCGGCGCCAAGCTGCCCGGCAAGGGGGCCGGGAGGAAACAGAATGAGACAGCTCTTCTGGAGTCGCAGGGCGTTAGTCGGTGTAAGTTTCCTGGCGGTGATGGCGGCGCTCGGCACGGGCCAGCTCCTGCTGCAGAAGGCGATTGCGCAGGGCAAGGAGGCCCCGCGCTTCGAGGTCGATCCGTTCTGGCCAAAGCCGATGCCCAACAACTGGGTGCTCGGCCAGACGATCGGCGTGGCGGTCGACTCACGCGACCATATTTGGATCGTCCACCGCGGCTCGGACCCGGCCGCTCTGGACAATACGGAGCTGGCCGTTCCGATCACTGGCAACCGCGCCGGTCAGCGTGTCGGCGAATGCTGCAATCCCTCGCCACCGGTCATGGAGTTCGACCAGGCAGGCAATCTCGTGAGCGCCTGGGGCGGCCCCTCTCCGACGAGAGAGTATGAGTGGCCATCGTCTAATCACGGCATCGCAGTCGATGCGGAAGGCTTCGTCTATATCGGCGGCAATGGCGCCGGCGATGCGCATGTCCTGAAGTTCACCCGCGACGGCAAGTTCGTCGCCCAGTGGGGCCGGGCGGGTGCTCGACAGGCGAAGCCCGCGGCTGCGGCCTCGGATCCACTGGCCGGGTATGCCGGCGTGGCGCCAGGGGGCGGTGTTCCCGCCGCGGGCGCGGCGACTCCTACGGCGGGCACTGCTGGTTCTTCTGCTGGGGCAATTCCTGCCGCGGCAGCCGCGCCGACCTACCAGGCCAACAGTCATGACCAGGAGAGTTTCGGCCGGGTCGCGAAGATCGACCTCGTTGAGAGCGCCAACGAGGCCTACCTCTCGGATGGCTATCTCAACCACCGTGTGGCCGTGGTCGACATGGATACGGGCAAGATCAAGCGCTATTGGGGTGCCTACGGCAAGCCGCCGACTGACGAGGTGCTGCCGCCCTACAATCCAGCAGCTCCGGTAGCCCAGCAGTTCGCCAATCCCGTGCACTGCTCCAATGTCTCGAACGATGGTCTCGTTTACGTCTGCGACCGCGCGAATGATCGTATCCAGATCTTCCGCACCGATGGGACCTTTGTCAAAGAGGTGTTCGTCGCGACGCAAACCCTGGCCGATGGCTCAGTGTGGGACATTGATTTCTCCCATGATCCCGAGCAGCGTTTCCTCTACGTCGCTGATGGCGTGAACGAGCATGTGCGCGTGTTCAATCGCCAGACCATGGAGGAACTCTACAATTTCGGGTATGGCGGCCGTCAGCCCGGCATGTTCCTCGGCGTGCATTCCATCGCTGTAGACTCCAAGGGGAACATTTACACCACGGAAACCTATACGGGTAAGCGCCTGCAGAAATTCGTTAACAAGGGTGTCGGCCCGGTCTCAACGGTGAACGCGGCTATGCCCTGGCCAACGCCGTAGCTCGGTTCGAACAAGCCTCGGCGCCGGCTTCCCGATCGGGGCCGGCGCCGTCTCTATTCGTCTTTGCCGAAAGCCGCAGTTCGCGATCTTGAGCCTCGACGTGGGTCCTTGGCCCTTGACTCTGTCGGCCTCCTCACGGACGCAGACGCTCGCTTCGGTTTATCATTGTTGTTGCCCGCGCGGGCGGCAGGGCGGCGGCCTTTTGGAGTGCCAGCCCGGTTCTTTTCTGGAGGATGCTGCGCCTTTGACGAGTACTCATCGAGAAAAGTTCGACAAGTGGCGAAGTCAGCTAGCACGTCTGGCGGACACTCTATCCCTTTCTGTTCAGCAAGTGACCGTGCATAGCGCGCCATCGCATCAGTTGGAGGACGCGGGCCGTTCTGCTGCGCTGCCCTTGCAGGTCCAGACGATCGTTGGGGGGCATGCTGATCCAGGAACGTCCGGCAGATAGCACTATTGGTCTTGAGCCCTCGGGGCAGTTTCAAGCCTCGCTGCGCAGCAATCGATGTCGCAAAGGCAATCATCGCCTTTGTTGGTGGTTTCGCGTCTGCCGTGGAGGGTGTCGGAACGCAAGTTGGATCAAGAGCGACAGTGTCCGATCGGCCAATCGTCGTGATCAGCTCACTCACACGGCTTCGGGTTCGCTCCTGATAGGCTGCGGCTTTACCGATCGCCTCAGTTCGCGAGGATGCACGCCCAATCTCGGCCAGATCCGCCTCGAACATCGCCCTGCCAACTGGGTCACCATAGGCGGGAAAAACACGCCGAACGGCTGAAATAAATGTGAGACCAACGTCCGTCACCTGGATCGGCGGGTCCTTACCCTTCAGCAACTCAACATACTGGCTCTTCTGGAGCTTGGGCAGGATCGTGTCGCGGGTCGCGGCGGTCCCGAGACCCTTGGGCTCGTTCGGATTCGCCGGGTTCTCGAGAGCCGCTTTAAGTGTCGGGTCTTCCACCTGATCGACGAGGCGCCCCATGACGACCGGCAACTCGCCTCGGGTGATCCGACGTGGTGGTTCGGTTTTGGCTGTCTCGATCCGGGCATCGGCTGCTTTTCCAGGCTCATGATCCCGTATGGGTGGGAGGCGCCCTGTGGTGGGCTCCTCGTCCGGCTTTACCTTGCCGGGGACAGTCTCGTTGTCCTCGTCGGCCTCAGCTCCATAGACGGCGCGCCAGCCTGGCGACTTGATCACGCTGCCACTGATTGAAAATCGCTTTGGGCCAAGTGGCGTCGGGACCTGCGCAGTGATTGTGGTGCGCGCATCGATGCCATCCGGCAGGTGGGCCGCCAGAAAGCTCTTGGCGACCAGTTCCCAGAGGCGGAGATGGTCTGCGCTGATGCTCACCGCCTGGGGCACCTTGCGCAGCGGCACGATCGCGTGGTGCTCGCCTGGGTCCTTGACGTAGTGGCCCTTGCTGCTTTTGCGAAACACCAGATCGCCCGTGGCTGGCACGAGGCTCGCAAGATCGGTCAGGGCTCCGACTATGCTGCCGATCACTGCGGTAGCGTCGCCTATCTGGCTCTCGGGCAGGTGCTCGGACTCAGTGCGGGGGTAAGTGAGATATCCCTGATCGTAGAGGTCCTGCGCGAGTTTGGCCGTATGTTGCGGATCCCAGCCGAACCGCTTGGCGCAGCGTCGGGCGAGGGTATCTTTAGAGAACAGGCGAGGGGGCGATCGACGCACATCCCTCTGCTCGACACCAAGCGGTCCTGACCAGCTTGCGGCGGCCTGCTGGATCGTCTCGGCAACCTGCTTGTCGAGGATCTTGTCCTTCGGTGCATACCAGAGGGTTATTTCGGCGCCAGTCTCCGTTGTGACGACCAGAGCAATCTTAAAATAGTCCTGCGGGACGAAATTGCGGATGCGCTTTTCCAGGTCGGCCAGGATCGCAAGCGTTGGCGTCTGCACACCGCCAAAGCGCCACGGCTCACGGAAGGCCGGTGGCCGCAATCGCAAGGAGATGGCGCGGGTCCCGTTGAGGCCCAGATGGTAATCCTCGTACTGGCGGCACAGGGCTTCAAGATAGGCGGCATAATCCCGCTCACCCGAGTCCGGCTCCTTGGCCATGGCAGCAAAGGCGCGTCGGATCGAGACCTCGTCGAGGGCGCCGAGCTTGAGACGGTCCACCCGTCCCCGATAGCCGAGGTGCTCGAGCACCTCCCAGGCGATCATTGAGCCTTCTCGGCCAGGATCGGTGGCGATGATGACCCGCTCCACGCCTTGGAGAGCCTGCTTGATCGCCTCGACCTTCGGCTTGTGCGACTGGCCGGAGCGGTTAGTGCCGTAGGTGACAGGAATGCGCTCGAGCACGATCGGGAGGGTGTCGAAGCGCCAGGGCTTCCACTCGTCCCGTACGTTGCCGGGCTCCTCGGCCGCCAAGAGGTGGCCCTCGGCCGAGACGCAGACCGTGCTCGGCGATTTGAAGAAGCGCTGCAGCTGACGCATGGCCGAGGGCTTCTCGAAGAAGAACAGTGTGCGCGATGCCGGGTGAGTGGCCATGGCCCGAGCGTATCCACTCCGATGGTGGCGTAGCCGCAACTGATGCAGCCTAGGCCAAGAGAACGGATCGAGAACAATAACCCACGGATTAGACGGGGTCAACGACGGAGCCTATCGCGACCAGACGGATACGCGGTCTTCTGTCCGGCCGCTGGGTGATCCTGCATACCGCCCTGCAGAGGGAGGTGCCACGGCAGGTTGATGGCAGCAACGGCCCGCCTGAGTCCAATGTGGTCAACTGAACGAGGGTTCGGCCGCCCAGGTCGGGAGCCGTCGAGATCCAGAATCACGACGGAAAGGGTTCATCGTATTCGGATTTAGGGCTGGCGCCCGAGGTTAGCCGTTAGGACCGGTATCAGAATGTGCGAACAAGCGGCTCCAAGCAGCCCGGCGCCGCCGGGCCGCGGTCCAGGCATAGCGGGGATCGCCCTCCAGCAGGTGGAGATGATCGACAAGGCGGTTACGCTCCAGCCAGGCTAACGCAGCCTCCAGCTCCGGCAGGGTCATCCGGGCTCGTCCCTTGTTGCCGAACACCCGCTTCAGCACCGCATTGTAGCGATGGTACAGCCCCTCTCCGCTATGCGGCACCCGCCGATTGGCCTCGTCCTCCACCGCCTGGGCCGCCACGGTCTCGCCGATGCGGGCCCGCAGGCGCCGCTCTGCCGCAGACGGGGACTCGCTCAGGGACGCCGGGGCAACCTGCCGCTCCGGGCGGAACTCGTCGAAGGCAGGGCCCGGTCTCAGGGTCGCATAGCGCAGTCCCAACGCATTGCTCTCCAGAGGCGTGATCCCGCGTCCCTCGCCCTCGTCCCGGTGCATGGCGAGGTACTCGGCCAGCCAGGAGGGTGTGCCAGTCTCGGCCTTGCGCCGACGCTGGTGTGCCAGCATGCCCTGTTCGGTTTCGATGCCGCGGCGGAAACGGGCAAACAGCGGATCGTCCGGGTGGAACACAAGGGCGCTCTGACTCTCGTAGGGACCGGCGTGGGGATCCACCCGTGTGGCCCGAGCAATCATCTGCTCGAGCCAGGGGCGGCTGCGGATGTGGGTCAAGGCGGCTACAACCGCCACCTCCGGCGCATCGAGCCCCTCGTAGGCCATGGCCACCGTGACCAGGATCGCGGGTTCCGCCATGAGCCGGAAGGCGGCCAGGGCCTCGGGGGCGCTCCGCTCATCGGAGGTCGCCAGCCGCACTTCGCGCTCGGCCTGCTGAGGCGGCATCCAGCACCGCAGCATCTCGCAGTAGCGGCGGGCGCTGCGCTGATCAGGAGCCACCACGAGCAGCTTGCCCAAGCCCGGGGCGGTCTCTCCGACAGCGAGCCCGCGTTCGGCCCGGCGGTGGGCCCGAAGATTGCGCGTGGCTCGGAAAGCCTCCTGCAGCAACTCGCGGGCAAAGCCAGTGCGCAGGGCGGTGAACAGGGCCGGGCGGGTGGTCACGGTCGGGTACCGCCCCGATAGGCGGTGCGGGCCGAGCCGGACACCTTCGGTCGCCGTTCGTCCCGCCTGCAGCCAACTCGCTTCACCATCCAGCGCGCCGAAGGTAACGGGAAGCACCGCGCGCTCCGCCACCGCCTGAGCCCGGGAATAGCCGATGATCGCCCAACCGGGAGCTTCCAGATCGACCTCCTGCGTGCCAGCTTCCGGTCCAGTGCGGTAGGGCAGCCGGAGGATCCGGCGGCCATCCGCCCGTTCCAGAGTCCCGGAGAGGAGCAGGCGCACGGTGGCAGATTCAAGCAGCGGCTGCAGCGCCCGGCTCCAAGCCGAGGCATCCTCGCTCGAGGCGGGGGCTTGACCGGATGATAGCGGGGCGGCCGGCTCATCCTCGCCGAGGGTGGGCAGATGATGCACCTCATCCACCACCAGCAGGGTGCGGTGGCGGCGGACCTCGGCTAGGTGCAGGTCCGGGGCTGCCGCGATGGCGTGGTAGGTGGTGACGTAGCCGGCTAGGCCGCGGCTGGGGTCGGGTTCGTTGTCGGCTGCACGAACCGAGAGGGCGTGGCCGAGCGTGGTGCGCCAGACCGGATCAGCAAAGGCCTCTTCGGCCTGGAGGCGAAGGCTATCGCGAGGCACAACCCAGCAGATCCGCTCGACCCGGCCGACCCCGATCAGGCGCGCTGCGGCGATGACCGGGAGGAGGGACTTGCCGCCGCCAGGGGTCACCGCCGCGAGGATGTCGGTGACCCCTGACGCTTCGCCATGGGCCATGGCGGCCACAAGGTTGGCCAGAGCGGCTTGGTGGGCTCGCAAGGGGGGCCTGTGAGACGTGACCATCAGGAGCGGTCCAGGGGCAAATCACCGGCCTCCAGCATGAGGCGATTCCGGCGCTGTGTGAATCCCTGCGCCTGCCTCGCGCGCGGGGGCAGTCGGGGGTGATCCACCGGTTGGGATGAGTGTTCAGGCCAACACGCTGCAATCTTCGCATGAGCCGTGCGGCAGGTTTTGGCATTTTGTCAATTTGTCATTGGCGACGGCTGCTGCGCACCCTGTGACCGACGCACGGCAGGACCGCCTCACACACAGGAACTCCGGAGCCCGGGAAAGCTGCGGGCGCAATGGATAGCGAACAGGTTTGGTCGTCGCTCTTTGTGGTCGGGCGTCTTGGATATTGGACGAAAATGGCTCTCAGCTGAGACACGATCAATCTTGCGGGGTATCGCGCTCGACTTCGAACCATTCTTGCGTGTGCGGTGCTTGAGCAGGTCGCGTACTTGACCTTAAGAGCCGCTCGCCCCGTCGTCAGGCGTAACGAGAATGTCTGGATACGAACTCGCCAGATCGTCGATCTCCGGAAAGAGATCCTCTGCGGGGTCAGGCGAGCGTTGACCCAGATGACGATCCGGGCAAGCTCGTCCCGGCCGTTCGCGGAATTGCGGCGTTGCACCAATTCGAGAAAGGTCTCGAGTTCGGTGATCTCGGCCAGGATCGCGGTGTAGCGGCTGACGAAATCATGTCGCCGCTTCTCCCGTTCTTCACGAGCCTGCGCAAGAGCGCGGAGCTTTTCGCTCAAGCGCCATTCCCGCTCGAAGCGTTCAAGTGCCTCCCGGCGCACCCGGATTCCGGCCAGATAGGCAACAACGCCATTGGCGATGTTCCCGGTGATGTTTTCAAGCCTCCGGGTTTTGCCGTTCCGCCAGATCGGCGCGCTGCTCGGACATGCTGATCGGCAAGCCTTATCATCAGGCATCCGGTAAGCCGTGTGACGGGAGTCGGCTCGGCGCGTCCATATCCGGTTCACCAAATATCCGCGACGGGATTAAGGGTCCCCTCCGTTCGCCCGAACTCCGCGCCGTCCAGCCCCCGCAATGTCGGGACATGCGGGTCGATCTCCGTTATTCCAATGAGGGAAAAGGATACCTGGTCCTTGCCCAAAGTAACCTGCAACGATCTGCCTCCAGCATGCATAGCGAGACGTCGACTCTCAAGAGCATGGGCAAGACTATCAAGGATACGGATGCTCCGCTCGATGTTCGCGATGCCGGTCACAACTCCACATTCGCCGCTACCAATGGCGCACGGCACCATGTGCGTCGGGCGTGGCCCCGCGGAGTGTTCGGGCCGTCGCGATGATTGTGGGGTGAACATCATTAAGCGGCTCGACTGGTCGTACCACTGTTTCCTTTAATGACTTGGGACGGGTCGGACGCCGGCCCGGCTCCGGGGCGGCCGCCCGAGGCGGCATCGCGGGGTGCAGGACCTGCGAGAGTGAGAGGTAAATCCACTCGTCTTGCGGAGTGTCAGTCCGATAAAGGCGGGTCCGCTTGACGTCCTTGCCATTGGCTTTCTGCGCCCAGTAACTACGTGGTGGAGCTGGAACGCGATAGCGGTCGTAGATTTTCCTGAGCGAAGCTTCGGACAGCCCGAAATTCTCGGCAACTCGCTCCGTCGGCATCGACTACACGAGATCGTACATTTCGCGGCGGGTGAGATCTGGCTGTGACATGCCACCAGCATTGCGGAAAAGCAGGGCTTAATCTGGGCCGAGGGGCTCTTTGAGTCCTGGCTCCGGCCCGGGCACGGTACCCACGCCCATGCGCTGGGGTGGATGGTCCTGGTCACAGAAAGCAGGTCGAGATCATCAGCCTTTGGATCCAGTTCCGAAGGTCCAATACTTGTCCGAGAATTTAGGGGGCGCCCCAGAAAATCGGTCGACTGGAGCCCGGAATGGAAGCGGACAAGATTGTTCGTTCCTTGCTGAAGCCTGTGCTCTTCTTGGGGCGAAGGAGGCCAACATGGCTCAAATGACCCCCGATTACATCCGCTCTCTCGACACGGCAAAGGGCCTCGTGGCCGCCCTGCCTGAGAGCACGGCAAACCCCACGACACACCGCACGTACCTCAAGCTCTTCCGGGAGATGTGGCACGAGCCGGTGCTCGATCCCCTGCGCCCGGCCGATGCCTATGACACCTATGCCAAACGCCGGTGCGCTCTCCTCTCCGGAGGCCGGTTCGCCATCGACCGGCTGTCCGAGAAGCTCGAGCAGGCTCTCACCACAGCCGACCCGGAGACCGGTCTGATTGCCCGGTCCCTCGATCGTCTGGTCGCCCGCGTCACGGCCGCCCTGATCCGGGATGGAAGGCTCGGGGACAGCGGGGATGGAGTACCGTCGGGCGCGGATCGATGGCGGGCCGTCTCGGAGGACCGGGCCAGGCGCGGCGCCGAGAGCAAGCGGTACCTGTTGGCCGATCTGCCGGACAACTGGCGCGAGCGGATCTGGGCTCGGTTGCCTGCCGACAGCCCTCATCGGTGGGCGCTCGCCGTGAGCGACATCACCGGGTGCCGACTGGCGGATCTCGTGCCCGGCAACCGGTGCGGGCACGAGTACGCGGGCGCTACTGTCTGCTTTGAGGACGAAGAACTCGTGATCTATATCTGCCCTGCGAAGACCACCGAATGGGTTCAGACGCGGTACGTTGTCGATGTCGAAGGCTGCGGAGCCGTGGCCCACGAACTCGTGGCACGGTGCAGGGCCAATGACGGTCAGATGACCATCTCAATCCGGTCGCCCGATGCCGTGCGCAAGGCTATCGAGAGGCTCGGGCGAGTTGTCTTTCCGGAACTCGAGGAGGCGATCACGCCTAACGTCTATCGTTCCCAGTCCCTCGCCGATGCCAAGGCCCAGTGGGGCGCGGGCGAGATGGTGGCGATTATGGCCGGCCATGCAAGCGATGGCACCCAGTCCCGTTATGGCCGGCGTGAGCATTCCACGGGCCGGCGGGCCCTCAAGGCTGTGAGCGCCACCCGCGAGATCAAGGTGGGGCGTGTCGCGCACGCCCAAGCGCTTGGCGAGTTGAGGAAGGGACGCTCCGCCAAGCCCCATCGGTGACCAAGTCCCGGGATGCAGGATCAGCAGATCCCTCAGGAGGCGATAACCTGTTCAGGTGGCATTCCGGACGCATCCTTGTTACAGGTGCAACGGTCTGCGCGGGAAAGTTTGCCGGTCGGCCCAAGTGATCAAAGGCACGTTTCGACAGACACGCGGATTACGGTTCTCGAATGACGGACACGATTTCAGTCTACGACCTGCAAAGCGCAGATCTGGCGGCCAGGTACGAAAGCGTGCTGGCCGAAACCGTGCACGCGTCGATCGCGGATTATATCCCGCGTGGTTCAGGTCTCCTCTCGCTGGATGTCGGAGCCGGATCAGGCCGGGATGCCGCATGGCTTGCATCCCTCGGACATGAGGTTGTGGCGGTCGAACCGGCGGCTGGCATGCGGGCCGAGGCGCAGCGGCGTCATCCTGATCCTCGCATCCGCTGGCTCGACGACCGTCTTCCGGACTTGAATGTCGTCCATGGGCTCGGCATTGCTTATGACCTGATCCTGCTGAGCGCGGTATGGATGCATATACCGCCGCCGGCACGGGCCCGTGCGTTCCGGAAGCTCGCTACCCTGCTCAAGCCCGGTGGGGTGATGCTGATGAGCTTGCGCGAGGGACCGCCAGAGCCGGGACGCGCAATGTGGCCCGCTCCGGCCGGGGAGGTCGAGGCATTCGCACGCAGTCACGGTCTTGCGGTTCTCCGGTCAGTGACAAGCGATGATCGGCTCGGCCGACCCGATGTCCGCTGGACTGCCATGTGCCTGCGCCTTCCCGACGACGGTGCGGGTGCCTTGCCGTTGCTGCGGGGCGTCATTCTCAACGATGAAAAATCATCCACCTACAAACTCGGGCTCCTGCGGGCCGTCGCCCGTATCGCCGACGCGGCTCCGGCGCTTGCCGTGCCGCGGCCTGACGAGGATGCCGTTGATGTGCCCCTCGGCCTCGTCGCGCTGAATTGGATTCGCATGTATCTTCCGCTTGTCGCGGCAGGCCTGCCCCAGATGCCAGGCAACACAGGGCCGGACGGGCTCGGGTTCGCGAAAGCCGGTTTTCGAGACCTCCTCGCCGGAAATGTCGCCGCCCAGGATCTCAGGATCGGGACCCGCTTCACTGGTGATCGTGCGACTGCCATTGCTCGGGCACTCGTCGAGGCGAGGCGCACAATTGTCGACATGCCGGCGACCTTTACCCGCTTTCCCAATTCGGACATGCCGGTGTTCGCTGCAGCTGCGACTGCTCCGCCGCGGCTTCGCGGCGACCTGACGCTTGACGGTGAAGTCCTCAGGGCCTTCGGCACCCTGACGGTTCCCGGCCATGTCTGGCGTACGCTGCAGAG